>NZ_PTIV01000012.1 GCF_002934325.1 Marinobacter persicus | reverse complement strand
CCCCGCGTCGCTACGCTCCGATGGGTGGCAGCCTTGCTCCGGTCCGGGTGGCAGGCTTCACGTGGAATGGGTGGCAACCTTCAGCGGTTTACGCAGCCAAAGAACAAAGACAGGCCGATGCTGTGGCCTGAAACCAACAAACTGCCCTCAAAGGGCAGTCAACTATTGGAGACGTGAATATGCTGAACCTATCTGCCACACTGATTGCATTCCTGAGCTTTGTCGCAGTTGTACTTTTTATCTGCGTTGTGGCCTACCGCAACGCGGACCGGCTGGAAGCGTTCCTGGAGCGAAAGTTCCGAAAAAAATCACCCCGACACAATGGCGATCTGAAATAAATTCGGGGCAAACCGGTGTTCTTGCCCAAAACGGGCAGTTTGAGAGCCGTGCCTACTGCGTCGTCCATGGCAGCATAATCGTGAAGTCGATATGAGGTTATGCACATGACGGACAAAACAGCCATGCTTCCCGAAAGCTTTCTATTTTTGCTGGAACAGGAAGAAAAGCGGAGGCAGCTGCGGGAGGACGCGGGGCTTCCGGCTCTCACAATACTGATCGACGCCGCTCATAGTGGAGGCGGCCAGGCCCGGCATATCCGGCGATTCCTGCTTGGCCTATATAACGCGAGTCACTGGCCATTCGAGCTGAACCGGCTGAGGGCCTTGGATGCCGAGCTGCAACAGGCTGCGTTGCAGGTTCTGGCGCTGGATTGGAATGGCCGGGAGGTTCACACCTATGTGCCGGGTGGTGACGAGCTGTTTCAGTCCTGGTGGGAGTGGGAAGCGAGCGCCTGACACACCGCCTCCCATTGCACTGCCGGGTGGATCTATGACTGTTTGATGAAGGTAATTTCGAAGGCCTTGCTAGACCGAAACTGCTGCAACCGGTTGGCAAACGCGAAGGCTTCATTCATCTCGTAGTGCTGGAAGATGTCCAACCCCCGATCCAGCGATATCTTCCAGCCGTGGTCCGTAACGATATGACGGGCGTGAATGGTGCCGCTTTCGTCAAACGCCCAGGTGAAGTCGATGCCCACGGTGCGAGCGGATTCCTGGATTTTTTCAAAACTCTCGTCTTGCAGGTCACCCTTGAACTCGTCCCTGACGGTGACGAGGTGAACCTCCACTTCATCTTCTTCGGCCTTGTTCTTCACGATGGCTTCGAGAAACTCCATGAAATTGCGGATCTGGTAGAAAAGCCGGATGTAGGGGTCTGTGACGGTGATCTTGCTGGCTCCTTTCAGGTATGCGCCAAACAAGCCGTCGAATGAGATGCCCTTCTGATTTTCCTGGAAGGTCAGGTGCTTTTCTTCCAGTACTGGCTCGGGGGCATTCAGCTCTTCTGGCTCGACACCTTTAACGTCCGCTGTTGGCTCGGGTTCTACTCCCTCGTCATCAGGAGTCGAGACCGTCTGGTGGTAGTAGCCTGGGTACTCTTCCTCCTCAAGTGTCGTGACCAGTATTTCCTGGCCTTGTTGATCCTGATAGGAAAAGCGTACTTCGCCGTAGGTGGTATCAATCCGCTGTAACTGGTCCTTGACCCGCTTGCGCCCCTCAATGGCAAAGCGCAGCACTTCTTCAACCTCTTCCCTGGTCGCTCCCCCCTGGGGGAACAGGATCTTCATCAAGCCGGAAAAGGTCTTGTTAATACCGTCCCGATCACGGGTCGAGATATCCGAAGAAAGGGTAAAGTGCTCCTTATACTGGTCGGAGTAATCGTAGTTCCGCATCGAGCGCAGGATTTCTGCAAGGTAGTCCACCACGAAGCCATAGCCGTCGGAGAACATCTCGCCCCGGATGATGTCGACCTCCCATCCCGGAATATAGAAGTGGATCCGGTCCAGAAAGGCAGAATCGTAGAACTTGTCCGGCAGTTCATCGAACAGGTCTGAATGCTTCAGCATGTAAGGAACAGTGTGCCGGGTGTTCCCCACGAACACCATGGACGCCTCGGCGCCCAGGGTTTCCACGCCACGGGAGAAGGACTTGTTGGCCATGTAGTTCTTCATGATGTCGACCAGGGCCTTGTCGACTCGCTTCTGTTTACCGGCGAATTCGTCAAAGGCCACGCAATCCCAGTAGCCCACCAGGCCGATTTTGCCGCTGGAGTTATTCACAAACAGCTTGGGTACGGTGACTTCACCACCGGAAACCAGGATCCCATGGGGCGAGAATTCGGAGTAAACGTGGGATTTACCCGTCCCCTTGGGGCCAAGTTCGATAAGGTTGTAGTTCCGCTCGCAGAACGGAATCAATCGGACCAGTTGCGTCAGCTTGCTGCGCCGTCCGAACATCTCCGGGTTAAAGCCGATACTCTGGATCAGCAGGTCAATCCACTCATCGGTGCTGAACTGCTGCCGCGCGGCAACGTAGGCGTCGTAGTCGAAGTGCGATAGCTGAATCGGCTTGAGGGTGGACAGAATCCAGGGGCTGACGTTCTGGTCTTCAGAAAATACGTATTCGATGTCCGCAATGCACCATACGCCGCTTACCAGCAGTTTGGGGTGGGCCTTGACGGTCCCAGAATCCACCAATACCTTCTTGATTCCCAGGTTGGAAAACTGCGCCTCGTAGGCATCCGTCTTCTCATTCAGGGCCACACTGATCTTGTCGATAACCTTGTAGCGCCCCTTTTCCTTGATATTCGAGCGCACCAGTCCGGCCTCGTTCCGGTGGACATAGTGCTTGGCCAGAATCTCCTTGACCGTTTCAATCCCTGTTTTAATCGTGGCCTCGTCGTTAGTGGCGCAGTATTGGCCGAGCAGATACTCCAGCACGTATGAGGGAACGATGGCGTTGCCCTTGACCGTTTTCACCAGGTCTTTGCGCACCACCAACCCGGGGAAGTGTTCGTTGATCTTTTGGTCAAGCGTACTCATTGGCTATAACCCTCAGAAATCAAAATCGCTGGTAAAGGACCGCCGCATCAAATACCTGAGCGACTTGTATTCCTTGTAGTGGGAGGTGCCGGCGTGCTGTTCTTCCAGCTTCAGGAAAACCTCCTGGCCGTTGGCCTCGTCCGCCTTGCGGCTGAGCACAAAGCGCACCTGAAGCTCCCGCTCGCGGGGGTTCTCCGAGGTCAGGTCAAACGACAGTTCGTGACTGTCCGAAATCAACTCCCCTGACTGGGTATAAATCCCAGCCCGCAGGTGGCGAGGCTGTACTTTCTCGGTAACCGGTCCGGACTGATACAAGGTGACGGCCAGTTGGCCGGAAGTGATCACCGAGCTGGCCCCACGCAGGATGTCCACCTCAACGGCGCTGACATCACTCTGGCGCTTCTTGTTAACCTTCAGGACTGGAATCACAACCTCCTGAAGGGATGCGCCGCCATGCACAAAGCGGCTGCCAGAGCCTTTAAGACGCAGCCGGTTGATGGACTTGGGAATCTGCACTTCCATATCGCCATCCAGCCCAAGCTGCTCAGACGAGAAGTGATGGAAGGCCGGAGAGGCGGACAGCCCCTTACCCAGCACGAACCGACGGTCCCGGTAGCGAATATCATCGCCAGAAACGGCATCGCCCAGGAAATCACTCTCATCCAGCTCACGGTTCTGGTAAATAAAGCCATGGTCAGCGGTGATCAGCAGGTTATTGGCGTTGGCCGCCGTGAGCTTCTTGATCAGTCGAATCAGGTCATCCAGGGTTTGTTCTGCGGCTTCAAAGGCCTGCCCCTCTGAATGCATCTTGTCGCCGGTGTGATCGATGCGGTTGTGGTAGATGTACAGCACATCATTACCCTTGAGCAGCTCACGGCTGTCTTCCCGGTTGAGCTGCATAAAATCCTCCGCCTTGACGGCCTGGCCCCGACCATCCAAGGCGGCCTGCAGGATTTTGGTACGGTTGACCGTGCCCTGTGAGCTTTGGCCATCCACCAGTACCGTACCGGTATCGTTGTCGGCGATTGCCAGGGACTTGTTGGGCAGTAGCGCCGCCATACCGAGCTGGGTATAGCTGGGAAGGGTCGAGAGTGCCGGTTCAAGCTCCGCGCTGTAGCGATCTTCCTGCCGGATAAGGCCCAGCAGCTCATCACCAATCTCATAGCGCATGGCGTCGGAAATGATCACGCAGATCCGTTTGTCCTTGCACAGGTACGGGCGAACCCAGTGCTCGAAAAAGGCTGTTTGCTGAACGACCGGATAGGCCTCCCAGCGCGGCGCGGCATCCACGTGAACCTGGAAGCCGTCGCCCAGCTTGAGCAGGTAGTTGTTGGAATACAAATTCTCCACCTGCTCACTGAGATCGCCCATTAACGATGCCTGGCCGGACATGCGCACATGGTAGGTAAATTTGCGGTAGAGCTGATCCAACTGGAACCAGGAACGGCTGTATCGCTGAACGCCGTCGGAGAGGCTGTCCATGGTGAGACGAGCCTCACCGAGCATCTGGACAAAACGGGCCGCAAACTCAATGGCTTCATACAGGTGGCGGAACTCCCCGTACCAGTGGCCCTGGCGCCGCTGCCGTACCCACAATGCCACATCGCCACTAGTGACCGTGCGGCCTACCACCGCCCGCACCAGGTCACTGATAATCTTCTGGTCGATTAGCCGGAAGTAATCCAGCTCAACCAGGTCCCGGAAGTCCCGCTTACCCAGATCCTGCTCAATGCCCAGCACCTCGGCACACTCGGCAGACAGGGTTTCAAACCCCTGCTCGAACTGCCGGCTGTCTTTCCAGCGCTTGAGGAACACCAGGGCGTCGCCGGTCAGTTTGACATCGCCATCGGTACCCATGGCGTAGCAGGACTTGAACAGCTCGATCACGAAATCGCGCAGGCTGGGTTCACTGGCCTCGTAGCCGTAGAAACGGGTCAGTTGCTCCCACAGGAAGCTGCCCAGACCACAGCGCTCAATCAGCCGGATGCCATCATCACGGTCTTCAGCCAGTTGCTGCAGCAGGGTTTCCACCACCGAGTCCATACGGGGCTCGCTACCGGCACACACGGCCAGCATCTTCAGGCGCAGCTGGCCGGCGGTATCGTCCGGCTTCAGCAACTTCTTCAGTGCCTCCTTGCGCTTGATCGCCTGAAAGAACTCCGTATGGGCCTGAGCTATCTCGGCGAACTCCAGGCCCAACTCCAACTCGGACAGCCAGATGGCCACCTGGTCGGTCCGGAACTCGCCGTGGGCCAGCTGTACGTCCAGCAACCAGTTGTCCAGATCCTCCGGTTGTGGCCCTTCTTTGTACAGCAAGAATTTCTGTTCCGGTGCCTCCCGCAGGATGCGATGTTTCAGGCCGTACTCGTTGTTGGCGATCTCCAGCTTCTCCACGTCCGGAATGGAAACCGCCTCGAAGTCACTGCGCAGCTCTTGCTTGGTGTCGTACCAGAACACAACCCGGTGCTTATCGAAAAGCCTGCCCAGCGCATAATTGATTTGCTGGCTCATTCTTTGCCCCCGAGCTTCTCCAGGCGCGACACCCATTCATCAAAGTGTTTGCAAGAGGCCCGTAGAGCATCGAGGCCGATGTGAGCCGCAACCGATACCCCCGATGTCACCTTGTCGTATTCCGGTATCTCTTTGAGAATCCGTTTCGATGGCGCTGTTTCTCGACCGTCATTGATGAGCTCCGGATTTTGGGTGCCGACCATCTTCACCAGGTTCCCAATTGGCTGCTCGTGCTCCAGGTACTCCCAATCCAGCTTGGCCGGGTCAGCCAGAATCAGGCTTTCAAATTCATGCAACTGGATATAGGGAATAAAGTTCGGCTTGTTCATTTCATTGCCAAAAGCAGCTTCGAGCCGTTCGATCCTTTGATAAGGCTCCAGCCGTTCCGCCTCGTCAAATCCTGGGAAATCGTCTGGCAAGGCATATAAATCGAACATGCTGGTAAACCAGCATTCCTGGTTGGCGTCTTCCTTCATCCAGGTTTCGATGTCTGCTTTTGCCTTCTGGTAACTGATCAAGCCACCCCGGTATTCTTTGGCTGCCCGTTTGTCCTTGCTCGTTAACACACAGCGCGCGTCGGTGTAGACATCAAAGTGCGCCAGATGGGGTGTCAAAACCTGGTCGACGAAGGCTTTCTCGGTCTGGCCCTCTGCGGTTATGTGCAGTCGAATCACGGCTGCCCTCCCAACACATTTTTCTCCCAAAGCTCCGAGAGGCTGTACCGTTGCAACCATTCACCCAGCGCCTCCGCTTCCAGACGGTGGAACGAGCTGGCGCCGGTCTTTGAATCGCGCTCCACAATCACAATCTGCTCCGGCAGGAATTCATCCACCAGCCGTGTGGACTGGGTGGCCAGGACCACCTGCGTTTTCTGGGATGCACGTTTGATCATACCGGCAAGCTCAAGCGTGGCAGCCGGATGCAGACCCAACTCCGGCTCATCCAGAACGATCACTTTTGGAAGCAACGCCGGTGGCTGCAACAGTAGTGTGGTCAGCGCCATGAAGCGAAGAGACCCGTCGGAAATCTGATCCGGACCAAAAAGATAATCCTGGCGGTAGGTATCAGACCAGTTCAGTCGCACGAAACGGTCATTGCCAGGAAGGGTATCCAGTACGAAGTCGTTGAACTGCGGCATAATCTTGCGAATATGCCGGACAATTCGTTCGTAGTAAGGACGATAGCTGTCCGACTCCTTCAACATCTTGAGGAAGGCCGCGAGGTTGCCCCCATCGCTGCGCAGGTAGGACACATCATCAACGTACACCCGGTCCTTGATTCGGGCGGTGTCGGATGTGTCGTGAAACTGGAAGGTTTGTATGCCTCTGAGCAGACCGGTAAGCACTTTACTGGTGGGCCGATCATCCTGCCCCAGATCCGCTTCGGGGCCACCACTGGACAGAAAGTATTCCTGCGGTCTGGGGTGACCGGCCTTGTGATAGCTTACCTGTTCACCGCTGACGAACAGCCGGTCCGGCAACCCATACGATAGCTTTACATCGTAGGAGTCCGTGGTGCTGTCATCTTCCAGTTTCACGCTGAAACTCAGCGATTCGGTCACCTTTGGGCCATAAAACAGAAGCTGGCTGACGCCCTGCCTGCCAACGTACTGCTGCAGAGCACCAGTGGTCATAAATCCCAACAGCCGGAACAGTGAAATCAGGTTACTTTTCCCGGAGCCATTCGCCCCCAACAGCACCGTGACATCGTTAAAGGCAATACGCTCGTAGTCGTGATTGCTGATGGATTTAAAGCCTTTAACGGCAATTTCTTTCAATTTCATAGGTAGCCCTCCTTCATGAGCGACCTGGGATATTCATGAGAGGCCTGGGAAATTCGATTACTCATGCGGCGGCATAGTCCCCAAACAGGTATTTGATGGTGGTCCAGAACTCACCGAAACGGCCGTCTGCTCCCATGGTTAAGTAGCCCGACACGAACTGACCCAGCTCATCATGGCTCAAGCTATCATCCAGGAAAGGCTCAATTGCTCCAGCTCTCAACTCATTCAACTTGGGCAGGTCGAGGCCCAGTCGGGTAATGGTTTCACAGGCCGCCCGGTCGTTATTGTCAGCAGGTTTAATCCAACCATCACCTTCAAAACCAAACCGGGGCTCACAATTCGCATCCAGCGGAGATATCAACAGCTCGGGGTCAAACCAGTCGCCTTTCAGGTTACCGCAGTGACGGGGCTCACCCTTTCTGATCTGATTCTGGCAGGAGCACAAAAGATTGCCGTAATCCAGCGGATCCACAGTCGGGTCACTCTGAGGCTGAAAGTGTTCTATGTGGGAATCGCCCTCGGTTAACCGGCGTTCACAATAGCAGCAGATGTAACCCTGCTCCCGCATCAATGATCTCTTTACCGAGGCTTTGGGCTCACCCCTCAGGTCGCCATAGGTAGGCTGCCAGTCTTCATTGACATTGGCCAGAGCCTTCCATTGCGTAAAAACTTCAGGTTCGTGGCGCTTCTCCACATACTTCATCGGCCAATCAGCTCCTTGCGTTTGATCAGCACCTTGGCTTTTACCAGTTCCGGATCTTCGCCAATGTCTCGTTCCAATTCAGCAATGCCTTTTCTGGCAGTATCAAGCTCGCCATCATTGATTTGCCCGTAAATAGCTCGAAGAGCATCTTCCACTTGGTCAGGGCGTGTGGTCTCAAGGCCCATCAGATCTTCAAGTACCCTGTCCACCGTCTTCCCGTAGGACTCATTCGGGCGAACAATCTCCAATTCCCCGGCATCTGTCATGTTCATAAGGAACAGATTCTCCGGTTTCACATGGGTAATTACATGCGGTGAATGAGTGGAGATAAAAAACTGACAGTTCGGGAAAACCGCCCTCAAACTGGGCACCACCAGGCGCTGCCATTTCGGATGCAGGTGCAGATCAATTTCATCGATCATCACAATGCCATCTCCCAGCAGCGGATCTTCTCGCTCCGGGTTGGCTATGGCCATGCGCCTGGCAAGGTCGCCAACCATGGCCATCAAGCATTTTTCGCCATCGGAAAGCTGGTTTACCGTCAGCCGCTGGCCTTTCTTCGTTACCTCCATCCGCAGCGGTTGGCGCCTTACGGTCAGGTTTTGGAAGTCCGGCATGAAAATCTCAAGGGCCCGCCGCACCGCCGTTAGCTGCGAATCCGGGAACTCGAAATCGTCCGGCTTGATCAGATCATCTATGTATTTGCGGTTCTCGTTCTCAAGGTCTTCACGCTCCCGGAACCATTCAAAGAAAGTACGGAAGTTGGCGCCACTGGTTAGCGACTCCTCGTAAGCAGAAAGAAGCCCGAACTGATGCTTTTCTCGGATACGCAGTGGAATATCCAACACAGCGCGATTCACCGGGTAGTAAGCAAACAAGGGGATGTTTACCTTCCCGTTGTGTTCGGTGATGCCGGCCTGAATACCCTTGGCCGTTTCGGATGCAGAAATCAGAACAGAGGCCAGGTCCTTTTTGCTGTACCCCTTACGCACCTTCGCCAAGTTCCAGCCGAAGGAAGTACCCTCATCACATAGCTGAATGGCCAGATTGGCGGAGGATTCACCATTCCTGATATCGGATTCGGCAATCGGACGCCCAGACGCACCCGCATGCTTAATCCGATTCGCCAGCCAGGACAGCATGATGGCCGAGGCATCCAGAATGCTGGATTTACCCGTGCCATTCATGCCGACAAACACATTAAGCTTGTCATCCAGATCCAGCGGTAGATCTTGAGCGCCACGAAAGCGCTGCAAGGTTAGTTTGTTGATATGCATGCCTGTGCTCCTAGCCAGAGAGGCCGGTAATCTTCTTTAAAGCTTCGCCAAATTTCGGATAATTGGTCTTCACCCCGTCATCGAGATCAATTTCCACCTGTTCGGTGGCCAGTGGGTAGAGCACATCCCGCTCGTAGTCATCCAGCTCGGCGAGGGTTTTGTTGATCTTCTCGATCTCTTTCAGGGCCTTGGTCTTCTCACCCTGGGAGGCCCCGGCGCTGATACTCACGGCCTCCAGATGGTTTTTCCGGGCTTTTAGCTTCTCGTCTTTGAAATCCCGAAGATACTCCAGCACCGTGCCCACGGTGTGGGGCTGGTAGCGGTGCATGTAGATCAGCGCGTTGAATGAGCCCTTGGGTGAGGAGAACAACCAGTAGATGGGCCGTTTCTTGTAACGGCGCACGTGGTCGTTATAGAAGTCCTTCAGGAAGTACTTGCGAATATCTTTGCCCAGCGCCTGCTCGACAAAGCGGAGGTTTTCCCCATAGTGCTCTTCGCCAAAGGCGATGCGCAGGAATTCACGGAAGCGCTCAGTGATGTCGTCGGTGAACCAGTCACCGTCGAGCATAGGGATGACATTGTCATCGTCTGCCGGGAAGCTCGGCTCAGGGATTTGCTTCAAGTAATCCTCAATAGTCTCACCCTGATTGGCTAGGATCAGCCCCGGTTTGTCTAGCGCGTAGCGGCCGAACATACAGCCCGTGGCGTAGGAGATCAGCTCGCGCATGGTGTCAGCCAGAAGAAGTGACTCCAGCTCTTCCTCACTTTTGTTGTTGCCGTAGCGGTAGTACGGGTTGCAGGTCAGGGTGATCTCTTCCAGTGGCACATCTGGCGTTAGCTCATCCTGCAGGCCGTAGGCTTCAATAAAGATGCGGTTGTTCTCTTCCTCCAGCCGCCGCATCTCCTGAGTCATGTCCCTCCAGCGGGTGTGGAGGGACGCATAGCTAGCCTTCAGTGTCTCGCCTCGGTTGTCGGGCGAAAGTAGCGGAAGCGTCGTGAAGTCCCATGAGGTTTCGTAGGAGTCCCAGTCCGATTTGGCGCATTCAACAAGCATCAATGAATTGGATTGAAGCTCCGGACTCCTAAAGACTTGATCAAGTAGGGGCAAGCTGCCAAGCGTGCCAGTTGAAATGTTGACTGTGTTACCCGTGGCTGCAAGGAGGGGCTTCATTATAACGGAGTTGAGTTGTGCAATAGTGTAAAATGCATCTTTACCAAAGAGAGTAGGTGCAGCATCGTTGAACCCGTAGCCTTCCGGTCTCCAACGGAATGCATGAGCACCTGCACTTACCTTGGCCCAAGTAACACCACCTTGAAAAAGGTATTTGGTGTTCTGGGGTCGAGACCGCAATGATCCGTCTTCGTTCCGATAGTTTTTTATCCTAAACCCATCGTCCTCCCAATCCATTAAATAATTGAAGCCCATATACCAACGTCTTGCATCACCGGCTTTATCAGATTGAATCCAGCGCACTTCTCTCCCAATGTTCGAGCGGGAAACCTCCCACTGGAGTCTCATGAAAGCCTCGTCATTTCGAGTCCCTACACCTTCCTTTGCATCAAAAACTTCTCCAAGTTTTTTATTTCTGAACAAATTTAATACAGAGGTTGAAAGCCAATATGCAATTGCCTGGCCAGGGATAGGTTTAAATAGTTCATCTCGAACTCGAAAATAATTCGTACGATCCTTGCCGTCCACAACCTCGTTAAATAATCGGGCCTTTTCTTCCTCAGAGCGTCCGTCGACAAGCCGCACATATTCTCCAACGTGCCGCTTTGTTCTGCTATTCATAAGAGAGAAAGCGGTCGTTGAAACAACCGCGCCACCAATTGAATCAAATCCTCGCTCCCCTATGTGCGCCATATTTAATATGCAGCACTCATAAAGAAGCTTTTCTCTGAGACTCTCAAAAGAGGATAGAAACATCCATGATTGCATATTGATCATGGAGATTATCCCTGAGGGTCGACACAGCTTAAGGGACCTCTCTAGGAACATGGCGAACAAATCTGAGCGAGAGCCTGAGAAATTATTCTTGGCGAAGCTGCTGAGACTGTCGTTCATTCCCCCTTTGCCCATATAGGGGGGATTAGCGACCACCACATGATATTTGGGTGAGAGGGCCTCAGCCATGCTTAAGATGGACACGAGTCGTGAGTGCAATTCGGTTCGCAACAGATCATCACTAGCGTTCTGTGCTTTCACTACCTGCAACACCTCAGCAACATTGCTGATCTTCGGCGCGATCAGCGAGCCGAAATTTTTGGCCTGCTCGAACTGGCCAAGCGTCTCGCGCAGCTCGTCAGTAGAAAGATCTTTACCCACAAGGGCAGCAATATCTTGCACCTCGGATTCGGTAAAGGTGACGTTCTCCAGAATGACAACATTCGGCTGCACGGGCTTTCGGAAAAAACGGCGCTGTTTTGCACGCGCTTTCATGGTTAGCGCAAAGGCGGCCAATTCACCGGCACGCTCGTCGATCTCAATGCCGTAAAGATTATAAGTCAGAATCTTGGCCGGAATATCGGCAGGTTCGTAGCCTTCCTCCTCGTAAATGGCATAAAGAAGATCGAATGCATAAGTCAGCATATGCCCCGAACCGCAGGCAGGGTCACAGATCTTGATCTCTTCCGGGCTATTGATCCGCAGGAAGTCGGTCTCAGGCTCTTCCGGCTTAATGTAGTAATCCATCCGTTCAATCAGGCCTGAGTCTGGCCAGTTGAGCATCCAGAGACGACCCAGCGAGTTTTCCACCAGATACCGAACAATCCAGTGCGGCGTGAACAGCTGGGTTGCCGCCGGGATATTCTCGGGAGTAACCTTCTTGTTCTTCTTAAGATCGGCGAATACCTGGTCTTTCTTCTCGGAGATATAGAACTGATACAGCCAGCCGATCACCTCGACATCTTCACACGCATCCGGCGTCATGGCTTCGCGGGTATAGGCCAGGATTGAGTTGCCTGAGAGCAGATCATCCGGCATCAAAAGCTCAGTGTAATCGTCAATGCGTTCGAACAGGAACGGCATCGCGTTGTACCAATAGTTACAGGCCGCGACGACCAGCAGGCAATAGGCTTCCCCCTGGGGGTCCTGGCTGGGTGTCTTTCCGTCCAGCAGAGCGAAGATCTTTTGACGGGTTGTCTCGGGCACCATGTCTTCATCGATGTGCCCCATTTTGGCATCAGCCAGGATCTCGGGCTGGAACTGCCCCTCAGCAGGGGAAACAATGCCAATGCGGTTGTAACGATTCACGTCCATAAAACGTAGGGCGCAGAAGCGGTTGAACCAGATGTAGGCCACCCGTTCGATGAGACGCTCCTGACGGAGCGAGTTTTCAGCGGTCAGTTTGCAGTTGTCAGTATGTTTACCTGAGACACCGAAAATTTCTTTTTCAATGTCGGCAACTGCACTGGGTGCTTCGCGCCGGGCGGGGCTTTCTTCGGCCAATACCAGTTTTAGCTTGGCGCCGACCTGTTCAATCAGGCTGCGGCGGGCGAACTGGGCGAATTTTCTGAGTTTTGCGGTTTCCATCAATTCATGCCTTGGTTTTGATCGTGACCGAGCGATATACGCTGACGCATAAATGAGCGTATATATTTACGCTGAGCGCATAAATTAACGCGCGCGCTTGTAAATAGCCCCTTTACGCTCGCCTATTTGCTCGATTTCTCCCCTTTTTTTCAATCTGGCCAACAACTTGTAGGCTTGATCCGGGCTGATATGGCACAGATCAACCACGTCGGCTCGTTTGATGCTGCCGTGGGTATCGATGAAATTCAGCACCATTTGCTCCTGTTGGATGGCATCGAACCCCGCCTGGCGCACATAGGCGGCTTTTTGCCCCGCTCCCCGGTATACCTTGGCGCTCAAGGTGTAGGTGCGGCCCTTGCCGGTGCCATGGGCTTCCACCATGCCGGCTTCCACCAGCTTTTCCAGGGTGCCCCGGACCACGGTTTCGGGCTTTTGCACGGATTTGGCCAGGTCTGCCGTTCTTAAACGCCGCTCATTGCGCAGCCGGGACAGGATGATCAGGCTGTCGATGGGCATGGCGGCGCCGGTCTGTTCCTCGCGCTCGACGATCATGCGCAAGAACTCGGCGTCCGCGTCCGCTGCGCTCATGCGCACGGAGACGGTGTGAGCGGACGACATGGAGTAGTCGGGGGCGGTGCGCCCGTAGCGGAGCATACCCTCGAAGATCCGGTCGATGCCCCGGCCCGTGCGTTCGGCCAGGCCGATGCGCTTGATAATGTCAGCCAGCAAGGGGTTACGGGAGCGAGGGTCAGCCACCAGAAGGTTGTCCAGGTTGACGCCTTCCACAAATCCACCCGGGTTGCTGATGCTCAGGCCGTCGTCGTCCAGTTTGACGTGTACGGCGCCCAGGGCGCTGTAGTCGCGGTGAACCAGGGCGTTCACAAAGGCTTCCCGGAAGGCCCGGCGGTCGAAGTTGGGGATGGGCACGCGAAACAGTCCGACCTGAATCTCCTCTTCTTCCACCCGGGCGCGGAACAGTACCTCGACCTCCTCGAAGGTCTCCAGCAGCGGTTTGCGGTAGAACTCATTGACCAGCACATCGGTACCGCGCAGCACCTGGAATGCTACCTCGTGGGAGGGCAGGTGTTGTCGGAGCTGCATGTCGCTCCCCAGCAGCAGCAGCCCTGCCACGGTGGGGTGACGCTGGCCTCCCACGTTCACGGTCAGCCCCAGGGCGCCGTCCAGCTCATCATCCGCCAGGGGCGTCAGGCTCTGGTCGCCGCCGTATTTCTTGATGGCGTTGCGGATGCGGATCCGCTGAATCGGGTCCAGATCCTCAACCGCCAGGTTTTCCACCGGCAAGGCCGAGGGGTCCGTTACTCCCAGGCTGGACTGGCGCTGAACAAACTCATGGGGGTAGAAGGGCACGGCCTCCGGAGTGCCGTCCATTCTCAGGCGCCGACGTTGCAGCAGGCCATCCGAGGTCGACACCAGCTGCCGGGACTTGGGAACCTGGATCCTGGCAATAGTTTGCCCCTCCAGCTCCAGGGCCTCAACGCGCACGGCCAGCGAGGGAATGGTCTTGTTGGCAATCAGTGCGGGCAGGCCGGCGAGGTTGCGGTGGTTGGCATGCAGCCCAGTTGGGGTGCCATCGTCTTCAACGCCCAGGAACAGGTCGCCGCCCTCGGTGTTGGCCAGGGCCACCACCGCGGCCACCAGATCCCGGTCCGGCAGGCTTTTGACGTCGCTCTTGAACTCGACGGCGAGGCTCTCGCCGCCGCGAATGAGCGTCTGGATTTCCTGTTCGGCTTCGTGCATGGCTATCCCCAACATCGACCGGTTAGACGGTTCGGCACGCTTAGATCTGGACCTTTCGGCCTTGCTGGACTTCAACCAGCAGGGCCTCGCGCAGGGCATTCAGGTACCGGTCCACATCACCCTCGTTGGCCAGCCAGGCCTTGTCGAACGCGACACGGAGGTTGCGAGTGTGAACGTAGTCGGCTGCCGATTCCTTGACCTCGGGAGTCCCCCCGTCACTCTGGTCTTCACTCTGGCTACCTGGGTGCTGATCGGGGTCGTCTGCCGGTGCTGATTTCTGATTGGCCAGCGCCACCATTTTGCCCAGCAGCTTCTGGTAGCCCTCTTCTTCAAAGTACCGGGTCCGGTCCTTGATCACAGCAATCAGGCGCTCCTGTCCGATGTAATCGACCAGATCCCGGAACGGTTTATTGAGCTCATCCTGGCGCGGTTCCGGCAGGGACTGGTATTCGTCCATGCTTTGCATGCGTTCCTGCATGGTCTTCAGGGAGGTTTCTGCCTGAGCTCGGGTTTGCTGCACTTTCTCATCGATGCGCTCCTGCAGGCTATCCAGTTGGCCCTTGAGCTGCTGAATGCGATTCCCCTTGTAGCAGTTAGGGTCGTTCAGGATGGTGCGGATCTGCTCGATCTCGTCCCCGGACACATAGATGAAGTTGGGCTCCTGACTCTGCAGGAAGGACCGAGCCTGGTTGTAGATGTCTTTCTGTGAGCCGCCCATAAGCCTGCGGATGGGATCGATGACATCCTCTTTCAGGTCCAGCAGTTGGTCTTCCTGCTTGCCCAATTCCGTCAGGTGCCAGGTGTAGGGCTTTCCGGCGACCTCTTTCAGCGTCACCAGGGCAGGTTTCAAGGCATTGAGAAACGGGTACTGATCGACCTGCGCTATCCGCCGATCCAGGTCGTGGTACATGTCCTGGAAGGCTTCGCCGGCCTCTTTACCCAGGGCCTTGGCTTCGCTGCTGCGGGGCGGGCTGTCGAAGAAGTCCTCGTAGAACGACTTGAGGGCTCGGACCTGAGAGGCGGTGAACTCAATCTGTGGTTCCAGCACCACGTTGCCGTGGCCGTGAGTGTTACGCAGGGCGCGCTCCAGCTCGCTGTCCTCCAGGATGTTACCGTCGAGACGAACTTCCACCTTGCCACGGGCACAAAGGTTGGCCAGGGTGCAGAGAATCGCGGCGTAATACCAGCCGTAGGGTTTGTGTTCGAACTTTTCCAGCAGGCTCTTGAGGGTGGTGCGGACACCGCCCCGATTGTTGCTCTGAATGAACGCCAGCACTTCCTGCTCGGATTCTGCCAGGGCCGTGGCGTCGTTACCGAAAAGGCCATCGTCTGTACGGTTGAGGCAATTGCTGATGTCGTTTTCCGTGTAGGAAACGCCGCGCAACATGCGGAGGTTGGGGTAAGCCCGTGAAATCAGCTCATGGAAGCCCCGAATAATGCGCGTCTGGGGGTCCTCATTCGCCACTTCCACATCGGCGCCGCCAATGAGCAACTTGGACTTGCCCATGAGGGTCTGAACCTGCTGCCGGAGCCTGGCCTCGCGCTCACGGTTCTGGAAGCCCTTGTCATTCAGGATCCGCTTAACGGCTTCCTGCTGGGTAACGGAAATGTTCTGCTTGATGTACTTCTCGGTGCGCTTGAACATGAGCAGATCGCGCACCAGGCGCTCGTCCGACGGCATGAGCACGAACAGCTCGTCCGCCTTGTAGGTCGAGGCTGTGCGTAGCATTTGCTCGTTGTCAGTATGCTCGTGGAACGGGCTGATGACATTGATCGAGAGCTCGTATTCACGCCCATGCAGACGATCATCCAGTTTGCGCGAATAGGAGTAGTCCTGCCCCTGGTTTTGGGAGGAGCCGGCGTCATAGCGGATTTTGCGCTGTTTTATAACAAAGTCGAAAACGATCTTTTCCAGCTCGTCCGCAACGTCCGATGACTCAACCTCTGTGTTCTTGATCTCCTGCTCGACGTCCTTTTCCTCGTCCGTCAGGTACTCGTACTGGTCGCCGTTGCGCTGTATGTAGGTCTGTTGCTCCAGAAGGCTCAGGGCTTCTTCGACCTTGGTGCGAAGTGCCGGTAGATCCTGATCGAAGGCATCCAGCATCAGCACGCAAAGGTTGCGCACCGTGGGCTTGAATTCCTTGACATATTTGACCAGGAACAGGGCCTTCAGCAGCCGGATAGCGAAGGCATTATCGAGATGGTTCTCGGCCTGAATAATCGCCCGCTGTATTTGTGATTTCAGTGCAGAGCGGATGCCTTCAAACATCAGGTCAAAGGTGGCCAGCTGGCCCACCTCATGGTTGCCGATGTGGATGGCCACCTGCTGGAAAACACCCAGCATGGAGCGCTCACCGACAGAACTGTGTTTACCCTCGAAGGCGTTGTGCTGCGACAGATTCTGGATCGCCGATTGAAACAGCGCGAACTGGTAGGGGACGAAGGGGTAGCTGTGGATGAAGTGGTCCCTGTCCCGGAAGTTCCGGTAGGTGGCCGATCCATCCGCGAAGTCAAACAGGGTTTTGAAGTTGTTTGCCTGCGCGTGATAGACGTCCGACAGCTGATTGACGCCTTCTTCGGTCTTGGTTAGCAGGCGCTTCTGGATGACCTCCGCCACGTCCGCACTGGACAGCTTCATACGGTTATTGAACCGTGCCTGAATTTTCGAGAAATCGTTGCCTTGCTGCTTGCCCATTTCGCCAACCACGTTTTTCATTTCTTCCTGGGCGGTGACGATAATCCAGGCCCGCCCACGACACTTGGTGGCGAGGCTCTCGGCAATGGTTTGCAGGTTGGTCATCAGCTTGGTGTTGTCGGCAATGTACTGGCCAACCTCGTCCACAAAGAAGTTCAGGCGGAACTCTTTGTGGCCACCCTCTTTTGCCTGCTTCTCGATATAGGTGTTCACATTGTCCGCGAAGTCCTCTATCGAAACTCGGTATTCGCTGCGGTACTTGTCCAGAATGCCCGCTGCCGACTGCGGGTCGCCACCGGTCACAGCGGCGTAGGCTTTGGCGATATTCGCGCCTTCCAGGAGGGCCTGCTCCCGGCCTTTCTGCCAGGGGCGGCCGGCGATGGTCTCGTACTCGGCTTTGAATTGTTCGTACAGGCCACGGCCGTCCAGATCGCGCTCAAACTGGGCAATGTGCCCTTGTTTGCCGTAGTAGCCGCACATTTCGTCGAAGACTTTAACGAACACGGCCAGAAGCGCATCGATTTGGGTTTTGCTGATGACATCGGCTTTCTGGTCGATGTTGAACAGAATGCTCTTCGCCGGAATTGAGACAGCTCGCTTCAGGTCGCCCCGGAGAATTTCATTCTCACTGCACTTGGGAAGGAACAGGTCCAGGGTAGTAGCACCGTCCATCTCCCGGTTTTCAAGCAGAAGGGCCAGCATCTTGAGGAGGTGCGACTTACCTGAGCCGAAGAAGCCGGATACCCAGACCCCGTTCGCCCCTTCGTAGTTATTGTAGGCGTCCAGGAACTCTTCGAGGCGTTTCTCGACTTCGTTGGTCAGTACGTATTCTTCAATTTCGAGGCGAAGACTGGCTTCATCGTCGGCTTTGATAACGCCTTCAATGGGGCGGTCAACGGGCTTTAGAAAAATATTCTTCAATGTCATTGTACTTTCCCTTAATGATTACGCCTCGAATCGTATCGTCCGCTCAGGCTTCGTAATGAAAGATGTTGAACGCACGGTAGTACTTGTCGTCATGCAGCCTGCCGAACAGATCCAGCGATGCACCGGTTTCCAGCGAGTGGGTATAGGACCCCGGAAAGAACATCACCGTTGGCTGGTCTTTGGCGGTGCTCTGCAAGTTGTTGAGCACGTTATGGGAGCGTATGTAGGGGAAAACCTCGCCCACCCCTGAGAGAAACAGCACGTCAAACTCAACGGACTGGAGTTTTGCCGCAATAGCGGGCACCAAATGGGCTTCCGGGTCCAGCACTCCCTGTAGCAGTTCTTTCAGCTGATCCTTTGAGACCGTGGGCTCGAGCTCCAACACCTGCTCCCAGATGTCTCTTTCTTTCAAAATATCGACGGCCAGGTCGTACAGATTGATACTCAGGATCCGGATGCCCGCCTGCTCCAGCCGGTTAACCAACTGCCGCTGAAGACGCTCCATCTCGACCGCTTCTTCAGGCCGGTAGGGACAGATGAAGAAAGGCACTTCATTACCCAGTCCCTGTTTGTTCAGGAACCGCTGGCCGGAAACCACGCTAAACAGGTGCTGTAGTCGCTCCTGCATCGGCATTTTGGCAATGTCCTTTTTCAAGCTGACATCCCCCTGATATCGGATTCATAGACTGGGAAGTAGAAAAACTCGTCAGGATTGTTCTGACGCAGCAACTCAACCAGCCTGGGGCTGAGCAGAACTGCGTTTATGGTTTTGTCCTTAGCTAACAACCCTGCCTCCCGCAGCATTCTGAACAGGACCTGCCGCAATTTATCGCGCGTTGAGGCGCTGGCATTATCCAGTTCGTCATGCCATTCCGATTTACGGTTATAGAAGGCATCGAAATCCTCAAAACTGAGATCCAGCTTCATCGCGACAAACCGTTCGTGTAGCACTTCCACCGCAAAGTCCGCGATAAAGCGGTACAGGCGGCACACGGCAACCCACAGAAGGTGAGCCTGGTCCTGGTGGTTTGCCTCGGCCAGGAAAGTCAGTTCGCTTTCGGTCAACGTCTTCAGGCGTGCAATCGCCTCTCTACAGGTGCGCTTTGCCGTGCTTTCTGTTCTGGCCTGTAGCAGGTTGTCATGTAGAGCTTGAGTCCGCACATCTTCCCAGTCACGGAGCGACAGGTACAGCTCGGCCAACTTCACCGATTCGCGGTGATACAGGCTGCCGGACGTGAAGGAGATGCGATACCGGCCTTGGGTCATTCGGAACGCTCACCTTTGCTCGTCTCAGCGGCTCCACCGCCCTTGACCCACTCATCCACTTCGACTTTTTTGAACTTCCAAAATCGCCCCATGCGGTGGGCGGGCATTGCGTGCTTGTCGATCCAGCGGTACACGGTGTCATTGCTGACACCGAGGTGCTTGCCAATTTCGTCTACGGATAACCAGCGATCTTCCATCTCGGCCATGTTTTCGCTTCCTATGGGCGATGGTGTTGCCACCTTATCTGAGGCGGCACGGTCTCATGGGCGGAACAGCCCTACACTACATTGACTGATCAATATATAGAGGTACCACGCTGCATTCAACCGATTTGACCCGGATAGACCAGCAAAGAACGGCATATATAGCCACCTGAAATCTGGGCGATCCCATCAATAGCCCCACGCAATCAACACCTGCGGTGTGAGCGGCATGCCTTTTACCGCCAACAGCCCTCATCCCTCCTCGTTGGAGGGGCTTGAACTCCCGCTGGTCGCCTCCTTCAGTCCACCGAGGTGCTCCTCCAGATTTTTCAGGAGGCGCTCGCTTTTCCGCACGATTCGACAAAGCTCCGCCTGGTTGGCATTGAGCCTTCGCAACATTTCAAAACCGTCCTCAGTTTCCATGATGAGCGGTTTCTCCCAGTCCTGTGCCCGCGTGAAGGCCGGTTTGTGATAGCGGAACCGACCTTCTTTGCGGATGTACTCACTGAAAACTGATCGGCCCTCGCCACTCTTCTTCGGGATAAAGCGGTTGTAGTACCAGGACAATTCCAGTTTTCTTTTTCTGAGTCGAACGCGGCAGCCGAAGTGCCCGGGATAGCCGGGTGTCTTGTCGGTACGATGAGCCATGTTGTGGGACCAGAAGTGATCACAGAGCCGCTGCGCCAGATAGCGGTACCTTGCTTGCTCCACGTCCGCTTGCTGGTGAATCGCCGTCAGAAACTGACGGCATTGCGTTATGGCGGCTTTGATACCACGTTGGTGGTTCACATTTTGGGCTCGGCTGACCGCCTCCCACTCTTCGCAGATTTCCTGGTGAGTCATTCGTTTGCTCATGGCTGGCTCCTCGCTATGGATTTGCCAACAATCGTAATCCGTCGAGTGCTTTGAGCTGCCATGTGCTTTTGTCCTTTTTGGACACAAAGGCGGGGGCGGAGGCAGATTCCTTCCTCCAAGCCATGGGACCTTTCCAATTCCTGTCCACGTGACTACCTGATTTGGGACTTTGCCGCTGCGCTCCCACGCGCCATGAAATAGCTCGCATGGGCTGAAGGATCCGCGCTCCATTATTTATTTGGGACCCTGGCCTCCCACCTCAGTGAAAACACCGGTATCCGGTGGCTTGATGGAACCGGACTGACTGTCGTCGCTACGACAATTCCCGCTACTTCCTCGGGGCACTTACAAAGGGCTTGGAAGAGACCTTTTGGAGCCCCGTTGTGATATGGACATGCCCCGTAAAATAACAGGGCCTCGAAAAGGCTCTTTAAGAGGCTGTTTTGATCACGTCCAGCATTGACTTTCACATGTGAAAGTCAATGCGCATTACCGCTTCACAAAATGATGCCGTGATGGTGGCGGGTAACAGCGATTGCTTACATTTCGCCAGATTTTGCTCGTAAACCGATGAGGCTCCCATGAAAATCGCCTTAATGACAGAAGTTAACCTTTAATTTCATCTAGTTATAATTTTTTTCTCTTTGCGCCCAAAATGGCCAATTTCACGGTTCTGGTCCTGACTCCTGATTACTAATAATCACTCCTGCCGTTAATCAACGAACCAGGAGTAGATAATGAAACACATGTTTTCTAGCGAGACCAACGAGCGCTTGCTCACATACGAAGAAGTGTGCGCCGTCACTCAGCTATCGCAAGCCACGCTACGTCGATACGTCCGATCAGGTCGCTTCCCCGCCCCCATCAAGCCAAACCCGCAAGGTCGAGCCGTCAGGTTTCGGATCCAGGATGTTAGAAACTGGCTGGATCGGTTGTGACGGAGGGGCAAATGAAATTTCAATTGAGAGACTCTGGCCTGTACTGCTTCAGCTCTGATGAATGGCAAAGAGTTGGTGGATGGATTGAGGTTATTGCCAGAACCCGACTCTCCAACAAGAAGCACGGTCACGGTGCGCTGCTGCAGTGGAAAAATATGGACAACGTCCTGCTCCGCGAGGTGGTGTATGCGCGCAACCTGAACGGCGATAACGCCCGACAGATACGGGAGCTGCTCGTGGACAGCGGCTATCCGCTGGAGCCTGGCAATATCAGTTGGGCACGACTACAACGCTACCTGCTTGAGGAAATGGCAAAGGCGCCGCCGGCCACAACCGTCGACCGTACAGGTTGGCACGGCCCCATCTTCGCGACGAGTAGCTGGACGGCAGGTCAGGCGGATGAGCAGCACTACTTCGTCGGGCAGCTATCAACCTCCCCTCTACTTCAGGAAAACGGTTCTCTCCAGGATTGGCAAGCTCAAGTGGGGAAGCTGTGTGAGGGCAACCCGCTGGCGATGTTCAGCATTGGGGTAGCCCTTGCGGCACCACTGCTGAAGCATGCGGAGATTGAAAATGGGGCTTTTCACTTCGGCGGCAATAGCTCCAGCGGTAAAACGACACTACTGCAGGCGGCCGCGAGCGTGTGTGGTGCACCAACGTTTGTGCGGAACTGGGTATCGACTGCCAATGGCTTGGCAGCCGTGGCTGCTGAGCACAATGACATGTTGCTGGCATTGGATGAAATTGGCCTGGCGCGCCCGGAAGATGTCGATGTAGCGACGTATCATATAATGACCGGTGCCAGTAAGTTGCGTGCGAATATATCAGGGGACCTTACTGCACAAACGCACTGGCGAACTCTGGCTTTAAGTACCGGTGAGGTATGGCTATCGGAAGTATTTCAGGAAATAGGCAAGTCGGTTAAAGCCGGCCAAGAAACCCGACTTGTCGAGATTCCGATTTTTGGGAGGTTTGGAGCCTTTGACAAGTTGCATGGATTCAACAGTGCCCAAGAGTTCGTGGACACGTTGAAAAGCCGTACCGGGCACTACCACGGCACACTGTTCCGGCACTGGCTCGAGCGTCTTACAGAAGATGTGAATGACCTACCCAGCTACATCCAGAATGAGGTTGCCCGGTTGACGGAGCAATGGAAGACCCCTCATATGGCTTCGCAAGTCGTCCGAGTGATCAGGCGGTTCGCACTGATCACCGCTGCACTATGCCTGGCATGTCGGAACTATCTCCTCCCCTGGACGGAAGCGGAGTCGGTTCGAGCAGTACACCAAGTCGTTGGAGCCTGGCTTCGGAGCCGGGGTCACATCTTCAATTCGGAGGAGTACCGCCTGTTGGCCCGCCTTCGCGATGCTATTTACAAATGGAATCACCGTCTCGTTGACATAGAGCGGGGGGATTACGGAAGAGCAATTGGTCTGCGACGCAAAGTGGCCGGTGAGACGCAGTGGCTGATACCCAAAAATACTCTTATCAAGGAGCTTGGCCTTCGAAGTCGATACACCCGGGAAATTGAGCCGCTGATCCAGAGAGATTTCCTGGAAACCAATGAACAGAGCCGTGGCACCATGAAAATCAAGCTACGGGATCGATCGGAGCGTTTTTTCGCCCTGTGGCCTGATCGCATCAAGGCGTATTGGGAAGCGCTACCGGATGGAGATGGACTTTCCCAGTTTCCCACTTATCCCAGTGTTGATTCGGAGGTAACGGAGAATGAGTAACAAGACCTTCAGTCCGCCTTCGGAGGAGGTGCGCGCCAAGCTGCTGGCTCGTTCTGGACAGTGTGAGCGGCTGGTTCGGGAGTCGGACCGTCGAGCGATTACAGCCGTCAGCCGGACGCAGTGGTGGACCTTGGAACGAAAGCGAGTGGCTCCGGCACGACTCAAGCTGGGATGCAACTCAGTGGCCTGGCGCCTGTCGGATCTGTTGGCCTGGATTGAGCAACAAGGGGCCTGATCTGGCCCCTTTACCCTCCAGAGCTGACTTCACCTCTCACGATGGGCGCCAGCCACTCGCAGAGCGCCTCGTGAGCCGCTCTTCGCTCTTCAAAGTACGCATGCTTGTTATAAACCCGGTCCGTCCGGTTGCCGGGCAGTTGATTCAGGCAGCGCTGAGCCAGATTGTCATCAAAACCAAGCTTGCCCAGCTTCGTCCTGGCCGTGCCACGCAGATCGTGGACGCGGCGCTTGTCGAACGAAAAGAACTTTTTCTCAAAGAGTTTCTTGAGCGCATGGTTCAGCGTGTTTTCACACACAAACGGCGTCCGTGCTTTTTTACTGATCCTGCGAGCTGGAAATACCCACTCACTACCGCAGGAACGTACCTTCAGCTCATTCAGCCATTCCACGGCGGGCTCCGCCAACGGGATATCGATGGCCCTTCTCTTTTTGGTCCTTTCCTCGGGCAGGTACCAGATACGGTTCTCCAGATCGAATTCCGACCAAGGCGCTGCCAGCAGCTCCATTTTTCTCGTACAGGTCGCAATCAACAAAGCACAGGCCAGGTAGTTTTCACGGCTGAACTGCGCCGGAATCACCCGGAGTTTGGTGAAGAACTCGGTGACTTCGTCTTCATTCATTGGGTAGTTGGCGGCCTTCTCCTCCCCGCCGGCGTCCCTGGGACGGAATGGCGAGGCTGGATTGAACCTGGTGACGTCCAGTTTGATGCCATGATCAAACAGGTTCCTCAGCAGGCGCATCAAATCATTTGATAGGGTTGGGCGGGGCTTATTGTCGTCATAGCCAGTGGCCACGTCCCGCAGGATTTCACTGATATCCACTGGTCGGATCTTTTCAAGTTCCACCTTTCCGATGCGCCAGGCGACCTCACGCTCGTACAGGCTCTTCTCTTTATGGTGGGACGCGATTTCTCGTTTGCGAAGCTCGTAGTAGTCCGCGTACAGGTCATTGAGCGTTTTGAAGGGGTTTTGGTTGACCTTCTGCCGCTCCTGAACCGGGTCAGCACCCTCACGCTTGATCGCCAACCTCAGCTTCGCCGCCTCATCACGGGCGTCGGCCAATGACCAGTCGTCCACCTTGCCGATGGTGTATTCGCGCCGGAGCTTGGTAGCTGGGGTGGTATAGCGCAGCATCCAGTAGGCATCGCCGCGCTTCGGGGTCATGAGGTAGAGACCATTGCCATCGGCATGCCGCACGGATGGCTTCTCTTTGATCAGTTTCTTGACGGTCTTGTCGTGTAGCTTGCCCACTTTCCTGCCTTAAAAAAATTGGGGAGTACAATCTCGCCGATACAATATAGCGAGAAAATACTCCCCAATCTACTACCCATCACTACCCAAACTTGGCAGAACTTACACGAACATTATGAGCGTCAAAATTACATAACTATTTGATTTATAATGCCATCAAGAACAACGTCGAACCCCCAAGAACATCACTCAATATTCTGCACCTGCTCCCTCATCTGCTCGATCAACACCTTGAGATCCACCGCCGTGCGCGTGACCTCCGCATCAATGCTCTTGCTACTGAGGGTATTGGCCTCGCGGTTCAGCTCCTGCATCAGAAAATCCAGCCGCCGCCCGATGGCCTCATCCCGCTGCAGGGTGTCAGACACTTCGGTGACGTGAGCGTCCAGCCGATCCAACTCTTCCGCAACGTCGCTTTTCTGGGCCAGCATCACCATCTCCTGCGCCAGGCGGTCTTCTTCCAGCTCTACCTGCGCCTTGGCGAAGCGGTCACGAATGTTTTGCGCCTGGGCCTCCAGCAGCTGCGGCATGCGCTCACGCACCTCGGCCACGAATGCGGACATTTCCTTCAGCCGGTCGTCAAACAGCGGGCGCAACCGCTCGCCTTCGCGCTCGCGAACCGATACCAGCTCATCCACCGTCTCCGCAAACAGCTCACCCGCCGCCTCCTTCGCGGCGCTGAAATCCTGCTCCGGCATCGACAGCACGCCGGGCCAACGCAGAATATCCAGGGCACTGATATGAGCCGGGTTATCCAGGATACGATTCACATGGTTGGCCGCCTCGTTCAGCGCCCGGGTCAGGTCATCGTTTACCTCAAAATTCTGCGCTTCCGTCTCCACCGGCTGAAAACGCATGGAGACGTCCACTTTGCCCCGCTTCAGCCCCTGGCGAAGGCGGTCGCGGAAACCGGTTTCCAGCTCCCGCAACTGTTCGGGCAAACGAAAAGACGGCTCCAGGTACCGATGATTCACTGTGCGAATTTCACAGGTCAGGGTGCCCCAGTCGCCCTGGGCTTCCTTACGGGCAAAGGCAGTCATGCTGCGGATCATAAAAGCTCCCTTTATTCTGGCTAGTTAACGGCAGTCTATCAGGGTCGGACGGAAAGCGGCGAGCCTACCTAGGCAGGCTCAGCCCCGGCACTACTCCGTGTTATACTGGCAGGCTTTCAAAATTCGCCCGGCCCCATGGCCGGACACCCATGAACAATGACAGGATATTTTATGCGACCAAGCGGCAGAACACCGGAACAACCCAGAGACGTTCGCATTACCCGCAACTTCACCCGCCACGCCGAAGGCTCGGTACTGGTGGAATTCGGTGACACCAAAGTGATCTGCACCGCCTCCGTCGAAAACAAGGTTCCCCCGTTCCTGCGCGGCGAAGGCAAAGGCTGGATCACCGCCGAATACGGCATGTTGCCCCGCTCCACCGGCAGCCGCATGGGCCGAGAAGCCGCCCGTGGCAAACAGGGCGGCCGCACCGTGGAAATCCAGCGCCTGATCGGCCGCAGCCTGCGCGCCGCTGTCGACATGAAAGCGTTGGGCGAGCACACCATCACCATCGACTGTGATGTCATCCAGGCCGACGGCGGCACCCGCACTGCGGCCATCACCGGTGGCTGCGTGGCGCTGGTGGACGCCCTGAACTACCTGGTGGCCGAAGGCCGCCTGAAGAAATCCCCACTCAAGCGCATGATCGCGGCCATCTCCGTGGGTATCTACAAAGGCACGCCCGTTGCCGATCTGGACTACCCGGAAGACTCCGAGGCCGATACCGACCTGAACGTGATCATGACCGACGAAGGCGGCTTCATCGAAATTCAGGGCACAGCCGAAGGCGCGCCGTTCCAGCAGGACGAGCTGGACGCCATGCTGGCTTTGGCTCGCAATGCCAGCGACACTTTGTTTGCCGTGCAGAAGGAAGCTCTGGAGGGCTGATTTCTGGACTTGGGAGTTAGCTTCTCTGGAGTTGACTCCCGCGAGCCCGGGTGGGGAAACCTTTCCGGGACACGCTACAAGCACCCGCAAGCGGGTCCGGCCAGCAATCACAGATTGCTGTCGTTCGGCTGCGCATGAAGCTTCGCTTCATAAACACTTGCCTCACCCATGTGCGCTCGACTCCGGCCTTCCCTGGCCGGAGACGGTCCCGGAAAGGTTTCCCCACCCGGGCCCGCTACTTGCCACTCCTATCAAAGCAACGGTTTATGGTATCGACATCGCCATACCGCCAAACCAGGTTATCAGAGAGCTTCTTAAAAATTCGGGATGCGAGACTAGGCGCCTGCACAGAGTCCAATAAGCACTTACGGGATGTCTTCCCCAGAATTTCGAAGGCCAAGGATGGCCTGAGAGAAGCGCACATGGATGTGCTCGTAGCGGTTCTGGGGAAGGCATCCCGTAAGGGCGTCTCCCCCAGCTCCGATAGGCGTGACACTAGGCAGTAAGTTAGAAACCGATTTCGATGTCGTAGTCCATCACCACGGGCGCGTGATCGGAGAACCGCGCAGACGGATCAATCCAGCCATCCTGGATGGTCTTGCGGATGCCAGGCGTCAACAGCTGGTAATCCACTCGGATGCCGGCAGCCTTGCTCGGCCCCTCCACCTGCTCCGGCCACCAGGTAAACTGATTGCTCTGCTTGTTGATCTCCCGGAACGCATCAATACAGCCCATTTCATCAAACAGACGGTCCAGCCATGCACGTTCGTGGGGCAGGAAACCGGAGAAATCCATGCGGTGATACAGCGGGCTCGCGTCGGTCACGTGATGAGCGGTTTGCAGGTTAGCGCCAAAGATAAACTGCCGACGCTTGCGCAGCGTCTTCTGCATATGAACACCGAAGGCTTCCATGAACTCATCCTTGTGGTCCAGCACCGTCAGGTCATCCTCGCCGGTCAGCTCTTCTTCGCGGCCAAGGGCACAGGGGGCCAGCACCGATGCCACGGAAACCTTGTCAAAATCCGCCTGGATAAAACGCCCTTCGCGGTCGGCCTGCTCATTGGCAAAGCCGTACATGATGGCCTTGGGGAAGTGACGGGTGTAAATGCCCACACCGCCGTGCTCGTTCAGCTCGCCATCAATGAAGTAGGCCTCATAGCCTTCGGGAATCAGGTTCTGGTCCTCAATCTCGTAGGCGCGCATGCGGTGATCCTGAACGCAGACCACGTCCGCGTCCTGGTCGGCCAGCCAGTCGAAAAAACCGTTTTCAACAGCCCGGGCCAGACCATTGACACTGATTGATACTACCCGCATACGTGTTCCCTGATTCGCTTTGTGTGTATGATACCGTTTTTACATTCTAATTAAAGTTGCAACCCCGCCAGAACCCTTGCCATGCACGACTATCAGCGAAAGTTTATCGAGTTTGCCATCCAGCGGAATGTGCTGCGTTTCGGGGAATTCACCCTGAAATCCGGGCGCACCAGCCCCTACTTTTTCAACGCCGGGCTGTTCAACACCGGCGACGACCTGCTCCAGTTAAGCAAAGCCTATGCCGCAGCCATAGAACGCAGCGGGCTGGATTATGACATTATTTTCGGGCCAGCCTATAAGGGCATTCCCTTGGCCACCGTGACCGCCATGGCCCTCGCTACAGACGGTAACAGCAAACCCTTTGCATTCAATCGCAAAGAGAAGAAAGATCATGGCGAAGGCGGCAACATTGTCGGCGCACCATTAGAAGGCAAGGTGCTCATTGTTGACGACGTCATCACCGCCGGCACCGCCATTCGCGAGTCCATCGACATCATCCGCGCCGCGGGCGCAGAGCCTGCCGGCGTTCTTATTGCACTGGACCGCCAGGAAAAGGGCAATGCCGAGCTTTCCGCCATCCAGGAAGTCGAAAAAGAATTCGGCATCCCAGTTGTGAGTATTATTCGTCTGGAACAGGTATTGGATTACCTGAAGGCCAATCCGGAATTCGCCGGCCATGCGGAGAACGTGGCGGCCTACCGGGATCGTTACGGAGTTTAAGGCATGCAGCATCGCCCGATTGTTTCTTCCGCCATTGCCCTGCTGACCACCATTGGCATGCTGGCATCAACCGGCGCGCAGGCGGGCATGTACCGCTACGAAGATGAAAACGGGCGAATGGTGATTAGCAACACAATCCCGCAGGAGGCCACCAAGCGCGGCTACGACATCCTGGGCAACAACGGCCGGGTCGTGGAAACCGTCCCCCCGGCCCCAACAGCAGAAGAAATTGCGGCCCGGGAAGCCGAAAAGGAGCGCAAGCGCCAGGCGGAACTTCAGCGTCAGAAAGACGAGAAATTGCTGGAACGCTACAGCCACCCGGATCAGGCCGTGCGGGCAATGCACCGCAAAATCCGTGAAATGGAAGGGATGATTCAGCTGAAACGGGGCAACATCTCCGTTATATCCAGTCAGTTGAACAACGAACAAAGCCGCGCCGCCGATATGGAGCGGGCGGGCCGGGAAGTGCCCGAGGCGTCACTGGAAAAGATTCGTCGCCTGGAAGCGCAGATTGACGACGTGGAACAGGAAATCCAGAACCAGCGCCGTCAGATTGAAGACATGAAAGACGAGTTCAAAGCGGACATCACACGCCTTGAGACAATTACGGGCGAGGAACGCACACTGCCACTTGAGCCCCCGGAGAACGATTCACAGTAATCGGCCCCGGGACTCGCGCCGGGCTGCTTACCAGCGGAAAATCACCCAACTGGGGATCAACAGATCCGATTCTGTGTCCTCAATCCAGCCACCGCCTTCAGCCGGCACCAGGTAATACTCCGGCCCCACCTCTGGCACCACCTTGATTTCCATCAGCTGGCCATTCACGCGGTACTCATAGAACACCTTGTCCTCGCCGGGCCGGATCACGATCTGCGTATCGCTGGCCGGAGGCTGATAATCCGAGATAACCACCGGCTCATCTGGCGTCTCTACCGGCGTGGTATCCAGTGCACCTTCATCCTGAGCCAAGGCCGGCACCGAGACACAGCCAAGCAGCAGAGCAGAACAGGCGATTCGTTTCATTTTCGTGATACCCTTTGATCCAACGTTTGTCGGGAGCCGCTGAACAGCTCCATGGCTACAGAGTTGCACAAGCCAACCCACGCTTCAACAGAATCCGGACCTGTTTCAACATGAGTGACAACAAGACCCCACCCGTGGTTCTGGTGGACGGATCGTCCTACCTGTTCCGCGCCTATCACGCACTGCCGCCACTGACCACCAGCAAGAACCACCCCACCGGCGCCATCAAAGGGGTGATCAGCATGCTACGCCGGCTGGAGCAGGATTTCCCCGGCTCCAAGGTCGTGGTGGTGTTTGATGCCAAGGGCAAAACCTTTCGTCACGAAATGTACGAAGAGTACAAAGCCAACCGCCCACCGATGCCGGACGATCTGGCGGTACAGATTGAGCCCATCCACGAGATCGTCAAGGCCATGGGCCTGCCACTGCTGATCGTGCCGGGCGTGGAAGCCGACGACGTGATCGGCACCCTGGCTCACGAGGCCACCAGCAAAGGCATCGATGTGGTGGTGTCCACCGGCGACAAGGACATGGCCCAGCTGGTCAGCGACCACGTCACCCTGATCAACACCATGACCGAAACCGCCATGGACCGCGACGGCGTGGTGGACAAGTTTGGCGTCTCGGCCGACCAGATTGTGGATTACCTGGCCCTGGTGGGCGACAAGGTCGACAACATCCCCGGCGTGAACAAATGCGGCCCGAAAACAGCGGTTAAGTGGCTGCAGACCTATAACGATCTGGACAACCTGATCGAACACGCAGACGAGATCAAAGGCAAGATCGGCGAGAATCTGCGTGAGGCCAAAGACACCCTGCCCCTCAGTCGGCAACTGGCGACCATCCGCACCGATGTGGAACTGGAGTTCGGCCTGGAAGACCTGACCGACCGGGAGCAAAACGACGACCAGTTGCTGGAACTGTTCAAGGAATACGAGTTCCGCACCTGGGTGGCCGAGCTGGAAGACGGCGACAATGGTTCCGGTGGGCAATCGGAGCAGAATGGCGATTCTCCCATGCCAGAGAAGCCGGAAAAGCGCTATTCCGTCGTCACCGACCAGGCAGAGTTTGACCAGTGGCTGGAGCGCCTGAAAAACGCCGCCCTGTTTGCCTTCGACACCGAGACCACCAGCCTCCGCTATATCGACGCGCAAGTGGTTGGCGTGTCCTTCGCCATTGAAGCCGGCGAAGCAGCCTATGTTCCCCTGGCCCACGACTACATGGGCGCTCCGGATCAGTTAGACCGTGAGACTGTCCTTGAACAGCTCAAGCCCTTACTGGAAGACCCCAAGCAGAAAAAGGTCGGTCAGAACCTGAAGTACGACAAGAACGTGCTGGCCAACCATGGCATTACCCTGGAAGGCATTGCCGAAGACACCATGCTGGAGTCCTACGTCTATAACTCTGTGGCCACCCGCCACGATATGGACAGCCTGGCCCGCGTCTATCTGGATGAGCAGACCATCAGCTACGAATCCATCGCCGGCAAAGGCGCAAAACAGCTCACGTTCAATCAGATCGACCTGGAAAAAGCCGGCCCCTACGCCGCCGAGGACGCGGACATCACCCTGCGCCTGCACCATGCTCTGAGCCCCAGACTCAAAGAAACCGGCAAACTCGAATCGGTGTACCGGGACATTGACCTGCCACTGGTACCGGTGCTGTCGCGCATGGAGCAAAGAGGCGCGCTGATCAGCGCCAGCACCCTGCGTACCCACAGCCAGGAGCTGGCCGAGCGCATGGCCGAGTTGGAGAAAGAGGCCCACGAAGTCGCCGGTGAGGCTTTTAACCTGGGCTCACCCAAACAGCTGCAGGCGATCCTGTACGACAAGTTCGGCCTGCGGGTGATCAAGAAGACCCCGAAGGGCGCGCCGTCCACCGCCGAACCGGTGCTGCAGGAACTGGCCCACGAGCACGAACTGCCACGACTGATTGTGGAACACCGCAGCCTGAGCAAGCTCAAGTCCACCTACACCGACACTCTGCCAAAGCTGATTCATGAACGCACCGGCCGGGTTCATACCTCCTACCATCAGGCGGTGACGGCAACCGGGCGACTATCCTCTTCCGAACCAAACCTTCAGAACATTCCGATTCGCACCGAGGAAGGCCGCCGCATCCGTCAGGCATTCATTGCCCCGGAAGGCCACAAGCTGCTGGCGGCAGACTATTCCCAGATTGAACTGCGCATCATGGCGCATCTGTCCGGCGACAAAGGACTGCTGAAGGCTTTTGAACTCGGCGAGGACATCCACAAGGCCACCGCCGCCGAAGTCTTCGGTGTCAGTCTGGACGAGGTTTCCTCCGACCAGCGCCGCAGCGCCAAGGCCATCAATTTCGGGCTGATCTACGGCATGTCCGCCTTTGGCCTGTCCCGCCAGTTGGAGGTGGATCGCAGTACCGCGCAGAACTACATTGACCGCTACTTCGAGCGTTATCCTGGCGTTCTCAAGTACATGGACAACGTTCGCAAACAGGCCCATGACGACGGCTACGTGGAAACCCTGTTTGGCCGGCGCCTGTACCTGCCGGAAATCAACGCCCGCAACAAACAGCTGCAACAGGCCGCCGAACGCACCGCCATCAATGCCCCCATGCAGGGAACCGCAGCCGACATCATCAAGCGGGCCATGATTGAGGTGGACAACTGGCTGCGCACCGAGCACCCGGACGATGCCTGCATGACCATGCAGGTGCACGATGAACTGATCATCGAAGTACGGGAAAGCGCGCTTGAGAAAGTCAGAAAAGGGTTGCTGGAACGCATGTCAGCGGCCGCCGACCTGGACGTCCCGCTGGTTGTGGACGCAGGCGTGGGTGATAACTGGGACGAAGCCCACTAAAACCCTCTTACCCAGCCCGCTGCGCCCTGTTGCCGTGCAAAATCGCCCGATTTGTGCGGAAACAGGGCGTCTTCTGCCTATCCAGACCGCCTGACGCCAGTATCCACTGGTTGCAATAAACGGCACGGAACCTGCTTTGCCGACAGTATCAGGGCAAACGCCCTTTAAAGCTGAGGCAATGCGAGGCCCGTCATGAATTCCACCACCCACGAACGCACCTGGTTGTTCGAGCCGGAACTTCTGAGACTCGTTCACCAATGCCGGCGCCTGATCCAGTCCGAGTTCGGCATCAAACTGCACTTGAACCAGGACGATCTGGAAGAACAACTGGCCGACTACGCTGAGAAAACCCGATCACGTCACCTGGTTCACACCTGGGAAGCCTTGAAACAGCGGGTACCGGAACTGGACCAGTCCATGGCGACTGACGCACCGAAGAAAACGTATCGGGGCCAACCCATCGCGGATGATGAGGGCGGCATACAGAAAGAAGCGTTGGGGGAACCACCTCGCCCCCGGCACAACAAGGTGATTTACCGGGGACAGGTGATCGGCTGACCGGGGCAGTCAGCCGCTTAGCAAGGCTGGATTAGAAAGCCTTGCTGACTTGGAGGGAAGCGCTCCAGGCGCTGAGGTCGTATTCGGCCTGGTAGTTGCTGGGATCGTCTTGACCTCCCAGCTGCGCTCTATCGTCAGGCTCACCACCATGTTCATATTTATACTCGTTAACCTTGGCATCTCCGTCAAAGATCAAAGTGCCTACAGCCGCGTCAACAGCCCAACCACTTTGGGAGTCTTTCCATTGAGTACCGAGCGTCAGCCAGTGACGATCTTGGGATGGAATTCGTGCAGTGACAAATTCATCAACTGGCGACTCGTCATAAGCATAACCCGCTTTTAACTTCCAATTTGACGTCGCCTGCCAAATACCACCGACATTAAACTGCCAAGTATTTTTCCACTGTTCGGTGACGTGAGTTATGATGCTACCATCTTGTTTGTTGATGACATCCAATTCCTCAAAACGACTCCAGCGTGCATAGGTAGCCCCAGCCAATAGCGTAAGGTCATCCGTTAATTGATGACTAACCCCCAGCATTGCACTCTCTGGGATATTCAAAGGGACCTTGGCGTCTCGTGTAAAGTCAAAGTTCCCACTGGGACCACCTCCTGCGTTAGCCGGTGTCACCACATTGGTAAACTCAGCATCACCCTCCAACTCAAGCTCCGTACCTGTTTGCAGGTTCAATCCTAACTGCGTTTTATCCGTCAGGTCGTAGAGGAAACCCACTCGGAAGGTGACTCCAACATCGTCACCCTCAACATTTGCGTAACCCTGATCAGGATATAGCGGACCAGCTGGCCCTAATTGACTTTGAATGTAGCTATTATCTATAAATCTCGACAACTTGCCCTCGGCATACATAATGTTCATACCGATACCCATGGACAAACCTTCTCCATTGCTAGCCGAGATTGAAGGAGCAAAAGATATTACTGAGAGCTCAGTTTCATCAGCAAAGTAGCGCCCCCTAAAATCATCCTCATAATCAGCAGCCAATCCATAAGGGGCATGAAGTGCAAACCCCACATCTATCGAATCACTCACCTCGTGAGTTACAAATAGACTGGGCAATACAGCAGGATCTGCAATATCACCACCATTAGACCCGGTAACATTATCACCAACTTGGTCTGTGGCGACGATTGTGCCGCCCTTCGCCTCCGCATCAATATCCAACACAGAAGCACCAAAGGAAACATTGGTACCCGACAGCTTGCTCATACCCGCCGGGTTAAAGAAAACGGTACTGGCATCTTCAGCGTGCGCAGCAGCACCGGCGTTGGCGTAGCCGGAGGTCGCGGCACTTTGTTCGTTAAGGGAAAAGCCCCCCGCCATGACGGTAGCCGGTGTGGCAATGGCCGCCAGGGTTGCGAAACGGACAGCTTTAGCGAGTGTATTGTACTTGTTGTTCATAACGACTCCTTAAACGGTTTCACGCTGAGTATAGGCACCATTTCCTTGCCGTCACAACCAAATTAAACGAACGTTTGAACTATTTTTGTTAACTTTTGTATCAAGGGCTTGGCGAATCAATCGTCCTGAATGGAAAGCTTATCCACGGAAGAAGACAGCTGGTCGCCTCCCTTCGCATCCGCACCCAATTTGATCATCAGACGCAGGTCGTTTGCCGAGTCAGCGTGGGCCAGGGCGTCTTCGTAGGTGATGGAGCCCTCGGAGTAGAGTTTGTAGAGTGCCTGGTCGAAGGTCTGCATGCCGGACTCGTTGGACTTGGTCATCAGCTCCTTGAGCTTGTGCACCTCGCCCTTACGGATGTGGTCCGCCGCCAGCGGGGTATTGATCAGCACCTCGATAACCGCCTTACGGCCGTTGCCGTCCGGGGTGGGGATGAGCTGCTGAGCCACAATGGCCTTCAGGTTCAGGGACAGGTCCATCCAGATCTGGTTGTGCTGCTCCGGCGGGAAGAACTGGATAATCCGGTCCAGCGCCTGGTTGGCGTTGTTGGCGTGCAGGGTAGCCAAACACAGGTGGCCGGTTTCGGCGAACTGCACGGAGTATTCCATGGTCTGGCGGGTCCGCACCTCACCGATGAGAATCACGTCCGGAGCCTGGCGCAGGGTGTTTTTCAGCGCCACTTCAAAACTTTCGGTATCGATGCCCACCTCACGCTGGGTCACGATACAGCCCTGGTGCTGGTGCACGAATTCGATAGGATCTTCAATGGAGATGATGTGGCCACGGCTGTTTCGGTTCCGGTGGCCCAGCATGGCCGCCAGGGAAGTGGACTTACCGGTACCGGTAGCGCCCACGAACATGATCAGGCCACGCTTGGTCATGGCCAGCTCCTTGATGATTTCCGGCAGGGAAAGATCATCAACGTTCGGAATTTTCACCTCGATCCGACGCAGCACCATGCCGCATAGGTTGCGCTGGAAGAAGGCGCTCACCCGGAAACGGCCAATGCCACGGGCACTGATGGCGAAGTTGCACTCGTGGGTTTCCTCAAACTCGGCGCGCTGTTTGTCGTTCATAGCGCCGTAAACCAGCTCCCGGGTCTGCTCCGGCGTGAGGGCATTTTTGGTGACGGGCAAAACCTTCCCGTTCACTTTCATGCTGGGCGGCACGCCTGCGGTGATAAACAGGTCCGAACCGCCTTTTTCTACCATCAGCCGTAACAGTTTTTCGAATTCCATTTTTCTTTACCTACTTTGTTTATCCAATCCGGGTGCAAGGGTGAAGCAGCATTTGCTCAATACTATGGAGCGGGCAAACTCCGAGGTATACAGGCGCGGGTTGGCAGCCCTTTCCGGGACTGTCTGCAGCAGGGATGCTGCAGTCAAGCGTACAGGGACGTATTTACAGCGTGTCCCGGAAAGGGCTACCAACCTGCGACCATGCACCAAGCCAGAAGCCCGACCAAGTTTTAGAAATTATCCGGCATCTTCGCTTTCGCGCGCGCCGCTTCGCGGGAAATCAGACCCTTCTGCAGCAACCGTTCCAGGCACTGATCCAGGGTCTGCATACCCAGGGACCCGCCGGTCTGGATGGAGGAGTACATCTGGGCGATCTTGTCTTCGCGGATCAGGTTCCGGATGGCGGGCGTACCCAGCATGATTTCGTGGGCGGCAATCCGGCCGCCACCCATTTTCTTCATCAGGGTCTGGGAGATAACCGCCTGAAGGGACTCGGAGAGCATGGAGCGGACCATCGATTTCTCTTCCGCCGGGAACACGTCGACCACACGGTCAATGGTCTTGGCGGCGGAGGTGGTGTGCAGGGTGCCGAACACCAGGTGACCGGTTTCGGCGGCGGTCAGGGCCAGACGAATGGTTTCCAGGTCCCGCAATTCGCCCACCAGGATGATGTCGGGGTCTTCCCGCAGGGCGGAGCGCAGGGCTTCGTTAAAGCCGAGGGTGTCGCGGTGTACTTCGCGCTGGTTCACCAGACACTTTTTCGAGTCGTGCACGAATTCGATGGGGTCTTCGATGGTCAGGATGTGCTCATAACGGGTGTCGTTGATGTAGTCCATCATCGCCGCCAGGGTGGTGGACTTACCGGAACCGGTAGGGCCGGTCACCAGCACCAGGCCCCGGGGCACCGAGGAGATGTCCTTGAAAACCTGGCCCATGCCCAGATCATCCATGGTCAGCACTTTCGAGGGGATGGTCCGGAACACCGCGCCGGCGCCACGGTTCTGGTTGAAGGCGTTAACACGGAAACGGGCCACACCGGGAACCTGGAAGGAAAAGTCGGTTTCCAGGAATTCCTCGTAATCCTTGCGCTGCTTGTCGTTCATGATGTCGTAAATCAGCCCATGCACTTCTTTGTGCTCCATGGGCGGCAGGTTGATCCGGCGGACATCGCCATCAACACGAATCATCGGCGGCAAACCGGCAGACAGGTGCAAATCCGACGCACCCTGTTTCGCCGAAAAGGCAAGCAGTTCAGTAATATCCATAGGTTTCCTCGGAGGGCTTTTTCTTTTGGTCCAGAAGCGGCAAACTCACAGTATGAGCAGCATAGCAGACAACATCGGGAGCGTAACCCGACGCATACAAAAAGCAACATTGGCCGCCGGGCGGGAGCCCGGCAGTGTGAGCCTGTTGGCAGTCAGCAAGACGCGTCCGCCGGAAGACCTTCGCGCAGCAGTCACCGCCGGGCAAACCGCCTTTGGCGAAAACTACCTGCAGGAAGCGCTCGACAAGATCGAAGCGTTGCGTGACCTACCTGACCTGGAATGGCACTTCATCGGCCCGATCCAGTCCAACAAGACCCGACAGATTGCCGAGTCCTTTGCCTGGGTACACAGCGTGGATCGGCTGAAAATCGCCCGCCGGCTGAGCGAACAGCGGCCCGAGGGCCTGCCTCCGCTGAATATCTGCCTGCAGGTGAACATTAATGATGAGGCCTCAAAATCCGGCTGCACGCTGGATCAGTTGCCGGACCTGGTGGCTGCAATCGGCGAACTGCCCAACCTCCGCCTCCGGGGCCTGATGGCCATCCCGGACCCTGACCAGCCGGAAGGCGAGTTGCGCCTGAGCTTCCGTCGGCTCGCCAATGCACTGAACGCCCTGAAACAGCAGCACCCGGATGCCGGCCCCCTGGACACCCTTTCCATGGGTATGTCCGGCGACATGGACCTGGCCATCGCCGAAGGCGCCACCTGGGTGCGCGTGGGCACGGCCCTGTTCGGAGCACGGCCACCCAAACAGGCACAAGGCTGAAGTCGGCGGTTCCTGCTATGATGCCGAGATAACCCATTAATCGACCAAGTTCGGGAGTGAACCTTGAGTACTTCACCGACCATTTCCTTTATCGGCGCCGGCAACATGGCCAGCGCCATCATTGGCGGCATGCTCGACAACGGCTTCCAGGCCGACAAGATCTGGGTCAGCGCCCCTGACGACAACCACCTTCAATCTATCCGCAAGCGCTTTGGCATCAGCGTCACCACCGACAACCGCTACTGCGCCCAGCAGGCCGACATGGTGGTTCTGGCGGTAAAACCCCAGGTGATGGCCGAAGTATGCCAGGACATCGCCCCGGTGGTGCAGAATACCCGCCCATTGATGGTGTCGATTGCCGCCGGCCTGACGGCGGACACCCTGGACGAGTGGCTTGGCGGTGGCCTGCCCCTGGTTCGGGTGATGCCCAACACTCCTTCCCTGGTGGGTAAAGGGGCTGCCGGCCTTTACGCCAACAGCCAGGTGAAAGACAAGCAGAAAAAGATGGTGCAAGCGGTGTTCGAAAGCATCGGTTCGGCGCTGTGGGTGGAGGATGAGAACCTGCTGCACGCGGTCACCGCCCTCTCCGGCAGTGGCCCCGCCTATTTCTTCCTGATGCTCGAAGCGCTGGAATCCGCCGCCACAGAAGCCGGCATTGCCCCGGAAACCGCGCGCGAACTGGCCATCCAGACCATGGCCGGTGCCGCCGAAATGGCCGGTCGCAGCGAGCACGACCCGGCCCAGCTCAAGCGTAATGTCATGTCACCGGGTGGCACCACCGAGCAGGCTATTCACACCTTCGAAGACGGTGGTCTTCGCGAGTTGGTGAAAAAAGCCTATGGCGCCGCGTTCAAGCGCTCCCAGGAAATGTCCAAAGAACTGGCCAAAAAACAGTAACCGATCACGGAGACACCGCTAAATGCTGGCAGACATTGTCATTACCGTTCTGGCGATCGCCTCCACCTTCTATATGACGGTGGTGTTGTTGCGCTTTTTGCTGCAACTGGCACGAGCTGATTTCTACAACCCCATCACCCAGTTTGTGGTGAAGGCCACCAATCCGCCGTTGCGCCCCCTGCGTCGTATCATCCCTGGCCTGGGAGGCATTGATGGGGCCTCCCTGGTGCTGGCGGTGATCATCCAGGCGCTCACCTTCTTCCTGATTCTGGTGGCCCTGAACGGCGGCATTCCCATGGTGAATCCGCTGACCTTGCTGGTCTGGGCGGTACTTAACGTTCTCAGCCTGATTGTGAAGATATACTTCTGGTCCGTGATCGCGGTGGTCATCGTGAGCTGGATTGCACCCCAGAGCGGGCACCCGGCCATTCAACTGGTGGCACAGTTGACCGAACCGGTGATGCGCCCGGTACGAAACATCATGCCGTCCATGGGCGGCCTGGACTTGTCCCCGATCATTGTTTTTCTGATCCTGAACGTGATTACTGTCGCTATCGATCACATGAAAATCGCGGCAGGCATGGGTTCTCTTGGCCTGGGCATGTAATCCGGGGCAATGTCGAAATAGAAGAAGGAACGTCCGATGCAACAACAGGGAACACTGTCACGGCAGGTTGAGGCCTACCATCAGTGGAAAAAAGACCTGATCCGGCAGATGGGGCATTATCGACTCTGGCTGCAGAACAATGACCTGTTTTCGGATGACATCGGGCAGCGCATCCGCAACGGGGTGGAACTGCTGCTCGAAGACGAACTGACCATTGCCTTTGTGGGCGAATTCTCCCGGGGCAAAACGGAGCTGATCAACGCCCTGTTCTTCTCCGGGTATGGCCAGCGGATGCTGCCTTCCCAGGCGGGCCGCACCACCATGTGCCCCACCGAGCTGTTTTTCGACCGGGAGCAGGGACAGAACTACCTCAACCTGCTGCCCATTGAAACCCGGACAGGCGAGCTGTCACTCCAGCAACTGCGCAAACAGCCCGAACGCTGGCAACGCTTTGAGCTGGACGAGCACCAACCCGACCTCATGCGGGACGTGCTGGCCGAAGTCGCCCGCACCAAAAGCGTCTCACCGGACTACGCCCGGGACCTGGGATTCAACGAAGCCATGCTGGATCAGGACCGGGAAAACCCGGGCCAGGTGCTTGTACCGGCTTGGCGACATGCCCTGATCAGCATCCGCCATCCCCTGTTTGAACAAGGACTGCGTATCCTGGATACGCCGGGCCTCAACGCCCTTGGCTCGGAACCGGAGCTGACCTACAGCATGCTGCCCCGGGCCCACGCCGTTATCTTTGCCCTCAGCGCCGACGCCGGTGTCACCGCCAGCGACATGGCGCTGTGGAGCGAGCACATCGATACCCGGGACGCCGACCACCGCGCCGGTCGCTTCGCGGTCCTGAACAAGATTGACGTGCTGTGGGACGACCTTCAGGGCGAGGAATACACGGCCGCCGCCATTGAACGCATCCGTGGCGAGACCGCGGATCACCTGGGCATCAACCATCGCGATGTCATTCCCCTGTCTGCGAAGCAGGCCCTGTTGGGTCGTGTTCGCCAGGACGACGCACTGTTTGCACGCTCCAACCTGGACCAACTGGAAAACCTGATTGTCCAGCGCATTCTCACGTACAAAGAGCAGTTGATCACCCAGAACCTGATCAGCGACCTGCTGGGCATGCTGCAGAACAGCCAGGCCAACCTCAAGGCCCGCCTCGATGGCCTGGAGCAGGAGCGGGAGGCCTTTAGCGGCGCAACCACGGATAAAGCCACCCTTCGGCGCCTGGCCGAACGCGCCCAGAAGGATTATGAGTTTTACAACAAAAAGCTCATTACCCTTCGCTCTTCCCGACGGCTGATGGACTCCCAGGGCGACATCCTGGCCAAGATCCTTGACGAGGACCGGTTCGAGGCCCACGCCGACAAAGTCCGCAAGATGATGTCCAAAAGCTGGACCACCGCCGGCATGAACCGGGCCATGGAGCAGTTCTTCGAGCTGATCGAAAACGACATGGCAAACCTGTTGAGTGAAGCCCATCTGGCCGAGAAAATGGCCACCGGCATCTACAGCCGATACAACGAACACCATGGCACCCACCATCTGGCACCAACACCACTGCGAGTGGGACGGCACATGATCGCCGTCCGGGACCTGCGCAAAAAGGCCCGGCGCTTCCGTATCAGTCCCAAGAACGTGCTGACCGAGCAATCCGTACTGGTTCGGCGCTTCTTCAACGTTATGGTCAGCGAGGCGCGCCAACTGCATGAACGCGCCAGGAAAGACGTCGAACGGTGGCCACAGCAGGCCCTGTTGCCGGTAATGCAGTATTCCCTGGAACAGAAACAGATGCTGGAACACCAGATCCGCCGTCTGCGTGAAATGGTGGAGACCGACCGCAACAGCCGCACTGAACGGGAGCGGCTGGACAAGACCATCGCCGGCCTGCAACGGCAGTTGGCCATGACCAACGCCATGAGCCGACAGATCCGCAAGCCGCCACCCAGCACGGTACAACAGAAGGTGGTAAACCTCTCCGGGGCGGTTTAACACCAGCGGTTGCCGGTTGCAGCCACCGGCAGCCGGCTTTAAACTGACCGGCTCGCGCACGTTCGCGCAACTTCACGGCCGTTGGCCAGATATTCGTGGACCGGACCAGGAACCCATCACACCCATGCCCGATTCCCTGCCCCCGGATTCCGTGGGCCTTGTCAGCCCCGAAACCCTGCATTTTGATCAACCGATCGAACTGGCCTGCGGCCAGACCCTGAACAGCTACGACCTGGTGGTTGAAACCTACGGCGAGCTGAACGACGACGCCAGCAACGCTGTCCTCATCTGCCATGCCCTGAGCGGCCATCACCACGCCGCCGGTTACCACAGCATGGATGAACGCAAACCCGGCTGGTGGGACAGCTGTATTGGCCCAGGCAAGCCCATCGACACCGACCGTTTTTTCGTGGTCAGCGTTAACAACCTTGGGGGCTGCCATGGCAGCACCGGCCCGGCCTCGATAAACCCAGACACCGGCAAGCCCTATGGCCCGGACTTCCCGGTTATTACCGTGACCGACTGGGTGGAAAGCCAGGCCCGGTTGGCCGATCGCCTGGGCATTGAACAATGGGCCGCGGTGGTTGGCGGCTCCCTGGGTGGTATGCAGGCAATGCAGTGGAGCCTGAGTTACCCGGACCGGCTGCGCCATTCGGTGGTGATCGCCTCCACGCCAAAACTGAGCGCCCAGAACATTGCCTTCAACGAGGTGGCCCGGCAGGCAATCACCTCCGACCGGGAATTCCACGAAGGCCGCTATTACGATTTTGACACGGTTCCCCGCCGTGGCCTGATGCTGGCACGTATGGTGGGCCACATCACCTACCTGTCCGATGCTTCCATGGGCGAAAAATTTGGCCGGGAACTGCGGGACGAAGCCTACAAATTCGGCTTTGGCGCCGAGTTCCAGGTGGAAAGCTACCTGCGCTATCAGGGTGAGCGGTTTTCAGAAAGCTTTGACGCCAACACCTACCTGCTGATGACCCGGGCGCTGGACTATTTCGACCCCGCCTGGGACACCCACGGGGATCTGCCCAAGGCCCTGGCGCCGGCGCGCTGTGAATTCCTGGTGTTGTCGTTCAGCACCGACTGGCGTTTCTCCCCGGCCCGTTCGGAGGAGTTGGTGAACGCCATGATCTCGGCCCGCAAGAAAGTCAGCTACGCGGAGATTGATGCCCCCTGGGGTCATGATGCCTTCCTGATTCCCACCCCCAGGTACACCGACATCTTCACCGCTTACATGGACCGGGTTGCACGGGAGGTAGGCGCATGAGACCGGATCTTGAAATCATTCAGCAATGGGTGGGCCCGGGCCAGCACGTACTTGACCTGGGTTGCGGCGACGGCACGCTACTGGATTACCTGCAGCGCGAGCGCAACGCCACCGGCTTTGGTCTTGAAATCAACCCGGACCACATCACAACGTGTATGGGGCGCGGCGTCAGCGTTATCGAGCAGAACCTGGATACCCAAGGCCTGGAGAACTTTGACGACGGCATGTTCGACATCGTCCTGATGACCCAGGCGCTACAGGCCGTTCGCCGGCCCGACATGGTGATCGAGGAAATGTTGCGGGTCGGTCGGGAAGGCATCGTCACCTTCCCGAACTTTGCCCACTGGCGCCTGCGCTGGGGCTTGGCGCTCTCAGGTCGAATGCCCGAATCAAATGCACTACCTTATAAATGGTACAACACGCCAAACATCCGACTGTGTACGTTCAAGGATTTCGAGGCGTTGTGCCGGAAAAAAGGCATTCGGATCAAGACCCGACGCGTGGTGGACGGCCAGCACCAGAATAGTTGGCTGGCCAGGGCCTGGCCCAACCTGCTCGGTGAAATTGCCATTTATCGCATTACACGGGAGGAATCATGATGATCACTCGTCACGCCACGGCTTTGCTATTCACCCTGACCGCCTTGCTACTTGCCAGCGTCCAGGCACACGCCGATCAGAAGGACTTCGGTGAATACACGGTTCTCTGGAGCGTGTTCCCCAGTACTTTCCTGGCGCCAGAAGTCGCCAAGGCCAATGATCTGCAACGGGGCAACGGCATAGGCGTCGTTAACATCGCGATCATGCGTGAGGCGGAGAATGGCCAGCTTAAACCGGTCAATGGTCAGGTAGAGGGCAGCGTCTCCAACGACATCCAGCAAACCACCTTCCTGGGATTCCGCCGGATCAAGGAAGGAGATGCCGTTTACTTCATCGCCCAATACCAGTACCAGTCAGGCGGTATGATGACTTTCAACGTGACCGCACAGCCGGCAGGCTCTGAAGATGATCTGCCCGTGCGCTTTACCCACACACTGTTCCAAGACTAACCCCATGAGCCGAAGACTCGTTATCGCCAGCAATAATGCCGGCAAGATTGCCGAACTGGACCACCTGCTTTCCCCACTGGGCCTTGAGCCCGTGGCCCAGGGCGAACTGGGTGTGACCGAGGCGGAGGAGCCGGCCGTTACCTTTGTGGAAAACGCCATCCTCAAGGCGCGGAATGCCGCCCGCCAGACCGGTCTGCCGGCCCTGGCCGATGACAGCGGCCTGGCCGTGGACGCCTTGGATGGTCAACCGGGTGTGCGCTCCGCGCGATATGCCGGCCCCCAGGCCAGCGATGCCGATAACGTGCAGGCCCTGCTGGCTGCCCTGAAAGACGTACCCGATAAAGAAAGGACGGCCCAGTTCCACTGCGTGCTGGTGTATCTGCGCCATGCCGATGATCCCACACCGATCATTTGCCACGGTCGCTGGCCCGGTCGAATTCTGTTCGAGCCCAAGGGCGATGGCGGTTTTGGTTACGATCCGGTTTTCCTGGTGCCCGAATACTTCCGGAGTGCCGCCGAACTGACCCGTGAACAGAAAGGCCGCATCAGTCATCGTGGGCGGGCACTGGCCAGCCTGCTGGAGCAGTTGAAGGCCGATGCCTGATCCCCAGACCACGCAGGCCAGCGATCCGGCGGTGGTATGTCCTCCCCTGTCCCTGTATATCCATGTGCCGTGGTGTGTGCGCAAATGCCCCTATTGTGACTTCAACTCCCACGCCATCCGTGGCGAGATCCCCGAATCCGACTACCTGGCCGCGCTGATTGAGGACCTGGACCAGGATCTGGCACTGGTACGCGGACGACCCATTGAGAGCGTATTCATCGGCGGGGGCACGCCATCGTTGATGTCCGGGGACTTTTATCGACAACTGTTCGAACAATTGCGCCAACGGCTGGATTTTCGCAAAGACCCCGAGATCACCCTGGAGGCGAACCCCGGCACGCTGGAAGCCGGCCGCTTTCGTGAATTCCGGGAAGCCGGCATAAACCGACTGTCCATTGGCGTTCAGAGTTTCAATCCCGAGCATTTACAGGCGTTGGGGCGGATCCACGACAGCGAGGCCGCGCGCAAGGCCATCGAAAGCGCGCGGAGCGCCGGCTTCGACAACTTCAACATCGACCTGATGCACGGCCTGCCAGGCCAGACACCGGAGCAGGCGCTGAGGGATCTTGAGATTGCGGTGAGCTATCAGCCCACCCACCTGTCGTGGTACCAGCTCACCATCGAACCCAACACCGAATTTTTCTCCCGACCGCCCGAGATCCCGGACGATGATCGCCTGGGGGATATTTACGAGGCGGGCGCGGCGTATCTCCACCGCCAGGGCTTTTGCGATTATGAAGTCTCGGCCTGGAGCCTGCCCGGACGTGAGAGCCGCCACAACCTGAACTACTGGACCTTTGGCGATTACCTCGCCCTGGGCGCAGGCGGGCACGGCAAAGTCAGCCTGGAAGACGGACGTCTCCTGCGCTACTGGAAAACCCGCCAGCCCGACGCTTACCTGAACCGAATCGGCTCCCGTACCGCTGGCAAAGAGGAGATTAAAGCGGAAGACCGGCCCCTGGAATTCATGATGAACGCACTGCGCCTGAGGCAAGGCGTGGAGGAGTCACTATACTGTGAACGTACGGGTTTACCGCTATCATCCATTGCGGTAAAACTTGAAGAACTGAGGAATCAAGGGCTGCTGACCCGGGACCGCATTCAGGCCACGGAGCAGGGTCAGCGCTATCTGAACAGTTTGCTGGAGCGTTTTCTGTGAAGGACCATCCACGACCAACCTGGCTGCCCAACCTGCCCATGCGCCTGCCCATGAAGATCTCCATGGTTCTGGCCGCCTCCCTGTTGATCGCCATGGCGGTCGTCAACCAGCCTTTGCAGACCGCGGCAGCGCCTCAAGGCCTGATCAGCTTCCAGTTGGCTGGCAGCGCCGAGCAGACCCACGCCATCCTCCTCAGCTGGCCTCGCGACACCCTCACCCTGGCGAAAGTGGCCCTGTGGCTGGATTTCCTGTTTGTGGTTACCTACCTGGCGGCCCTGTTGCAGTTGACCCGGCATTTCACCCGGGATCGGCCCGGCATTCGCGAGCGCATGATTGCCCGGGGCGTACGCACCCTGTTTGTCGTGGCCGGGTTGAGCGATGTCATTGAGAACATCGTGCTGCTGAACAACTTCAACCCGCCCTCCGATGGCCTGAGCCTGACCGCTGCGATCCTGGCGCTACTCAAATACACCGGGTTTGTACTGGGCGCAGCCGGGTTGGTGGTGATCCGGGCGGCGCGGCGGCACCCTCTCAGCCACAGCCAGTAAAACGTTCAGCGGTCGCCACCCCAGTCTTTCGGCCTGGAGTGGCCCTGCCGGCGAATCAGTTGGTGCGGTAGAACAGCAGGTCCCAGACACCGTGACCCAGGTTCTCACCCCGCTTCTCGAACTTGGTGATCGGTCGCTCCTCGGGGCGAGGCGAATAACCGCCCTGCTCCTGGGTGTTGGCGAAACCTTCGGCTTCGTTCATCACCTCCAGCATGTGCTCGGCGTAGTTTTCCCAGTCCGTGGCCAAGTGCAATACACCGCCAACCCGCAACTTGTGGCGGATGCGCTGGACGAACTCCGGCTGCACCAGACGACGCTTGTGGTGCTTTTTCTTCGGCCAGGGATCCGGGAAGAACACCATGACCCGGTCTAGGCAGGCTTCCGGCAGGCAAAGGTCGATCACATCGTTGGCATCGATGCTGTACACACGCACATTCTTGAGCCCGCGCTCCTCGACTTCCTTGAGCAGGGCGCCGACACCCGGCAGGTGCACTTCCACCCCGATGAAATCCTGCTCCGGCGCTGCCTCGGCCATGTCCGCCAGAGAGCGGCCCATGCCAAAGCCGATTTCAAGGTTCAACATGTTGTCACGCCCGAATACCTGGCGCGGATCAATCATGCCGTCCTCACGGGTCAAGCCGTATTCCGGCCACAGCCGGTCATAGGCCTTTTTCTGGCCTTCGGTCATGCGGCCCTGGCGCAACACAAAGCTGCGAACACCACGGCGGGTCGTTACCGGGTTTTCTCCGGAAGACTCTCGATTATCTGTCTGATCGGTCATCTGTCATCCTCAACTGCCACAGCGGATGTTGGTCTTGTCTGGAATTTGGTGACAGTTTAACAGAGTCCCGCCGGTCAGGCTGAAATCACCGAGCTCTGGCCCTGCTGCCGATCCAGCTGGCGATAGCCCAGGGCCTCCATCAGGTGCTGGCGCTGCAGGTGACCATGACCTTCCAGGTCCGCCAGCGTGCGTGCCACACGCAGGATCCGGTGCAGCGCACGGGCCGACAACCCCAGGCGCTCCATGGCCGAAGACAGCAACTGCTGGCTGTCCGCATCCAGTGCACAGGCGCTATCCAAAGCCTTCCCGGACAGGGCAGCGTTCAGCACGCCCCGGGCATCCTGGGCGGCACGAGCCGCCATAACCCGCTCGTGTACCGAGACACTGGATTCACCCTGCTCCCCACTGGCCAGCAGGACATCGCCCGTCTGTACGGGCACTTCCACATGCAAATCGAATCGATCCAGCAACGGGCCGGATATCTTGGCGCGGTAGCGCATTACCTGAGTCGGTGTGCACTGGCATTCGATGGTCGGATGCCCGTGATAACCGCAAGGGCAGGGATTCATGGCAGCCACCACCTGGAAGCGGGCGGGAAAGGTCACCTGCCGGGCAGCCCGGCTGATCACAATTTCCCCACTTTCCATGGGTTCGCGCAGCACTTCCAGTACCCGGCGGTCGAACTCCGGCAGCTCATCAAGGAACAGCACCCCACGATGGGCCAGGGAAATTTCTCCGGGCCGGGGACTACTCCCACCACCCACCAGCGCCACCGCCGAGGCCGTATGGTGTGGCGCCCGGAATGGCGGTCGGCGCCAGGCACCGGCCTCGACCGCATGCCCCGCAACCGAGTGCACGCTGGCCACTTCCATTGCGGCCTCATCCGCCAGCGTGGGCAGAATGCCGGGCAGCCGGCTCGCCAACATACTCTTGCCCGTGCCTGGAGGGCCGAAAAACAACAGGTTGTGTCCGCCGGCCGCCGCCACTTCCAGTGCCCGGCGCGGCACCTGCTGGCCCCGCACATCCGCGAGATCCGGGCCTGAAGACCCAGAGGCCGTCAGAGCGGCATCCTCAGCACGGGGCACAGGCACCAACTTTGCGCGCCCCGACAAGTGTTCACAAACCGTCAGCAGGTGGGTCGCCGCCAGCACGTCACCGTCGCTGGCCAGGGCCGCTTCGGCTGCATTGTCCTGGGGCAGGAGCAATGAGCGACCAGCCTCCCGGGCGGCCAATACCGCCGGCAGCACGCCTTTTAATGGGCGCAGGGCGCCATCCAGGGATAGTTCACCGATGCATTCCAGATCATTCAGGGATTCCGCCGGGATCTGTCCGGAAGCAGCGAGGATACCGAGAGCGATAGGCAGGTCGAAGCGCCCACCCTCCTTGGGAAGGTCGGCCGGCGCCATATTGATGGTGATACGACGGGCGGGAAAATCAAAGCCGGCGTTCAACAGGGCACTGCGGACCCGGTCCTTGGATTCACGGACGCCGGTCTCCGGCAGGCCGACAATAGAGAGTGCCGGCAATCCGCCGGACAGATGCACTTCAATGGTGACCGCAGGGGCACTGACCCCGACGCTGGCGCGGGAGTGAACAATGGCAAGCATGACAACCTTCCGTGGTGATGAGCAGATAGCGCCGGGCACCATTCCTTTGCCCGGCCTTCAACGTGCGTTGACGATCAGGATGAGGAGGTGCGGCTTTCCAGCTCGGCTACCCGTTTTTCCAGCAGATCGACTTTCTCACGGGTCTTTTCCAGAACGGCCTGCTGGGCATCGAATTCCTCCCGGGTGACCAGTTCCAGACGGGACATCACCGCCATCACACTGGCACGGACCTGGGTTTCCACATCGTCCCGGGCAGCCCGGGCCATGTCAGGGACAAACTGTCCGAACTGGCCCTGTAGCTGGGCAAAAATATCCTGCGGCCCTTTCATGAGACACCTCTATTGCGGGTTTCTGTCGGTATGCGTTCGTTGCCGGCCACAGATTGAAGCTGACAACATCATGTTTTTACAGTGTATCACAGCGGTGCCGGTGCCATACTGTCAACACATAGCTTTGCAGTAGCTCGGGACCGCGCGGGCTGCTCTATTTTAAGCCAGCGGTTGACACCGCGCCCCACATTGGTGCGCGCAACTGCGCTAAAATAGAACCGCTTTAGGTCAAGCAACTGTATTAAAAGAACTTTTTTGCGTTGGCACACCCGATGCTAAAGCCTACGTACGCAATCCGCACAATTGACGTGCGAGGTAGCAGCATCCCGAACTCAACAACTGGCCGAAGGGCCCACCTGTTGGGACGGCTTTATCAAGGAGACAGCAATGAAACTTGTGACAGCAATCATCAAGCCTTTCAAACTGGATGATGTCCGTGAGGCACTTTCCGAGATTGGCGTACAGGGCGTGACGGTCACCGAAGTGAAAGGCTTCGGTCGGCAGAAGGGCCATACCGAGCTCTATCGTGGCGCAGAATACGTGGTGGACTTCCTGCCCAAAGTGAAGGTGGAAATCGCCATTGGCGACGACCTGCTGGACCAGGTCATCGAAGCCATCACCAAAGCGGCCAACACCGGCAAGATCGGTGACGGCAAGATTTTCGTGACCGAGCTGGCTCAGGCCATCCGGATCCGGACTGGCGAGACCGGCGAAGAAGCAGTCTGATAACAGACATAATAAATCTCAGCCAACGCAAAAATTTCTGATTTGACAAGCCTTGTGCGGAGGGCTTCCCATGGAAAGTAATCTTTTTCACCTGCAGTACGCTATAGATACGTTTTATTTCCTGGTGTGCGGTGCATTGGTTATGTGGATGGCAGCAGGCTTTGCCATGCTGGAATCCGGTCTGGTGCGCGCCAAGAACACCACTGAAATCCTGACCAAGAACGTGGCCCTGTTTGCCATTTCCTGCATCATGTACCTGGTGTGCGGTTACGCCATCATGTACGGCGGCAGCTACTTCCTCTCCGGCATCGCCGGCATCAATGTCGAAAGCATTCTGGGTGATTTCGCCGCCCGTGACGGTGGCTTCGAGGGTGGTTCCATCTACTCTGCCGCTTCCGACTTCTTCTTCCAGGTGGTCTTCGTCGCTACCGCTATGTCCATCGTATCCGGTGCCGTGGCTGAGCGTATGAAGCTGTGGTCTTTCCTGATCTTCGCCGTGTTCATGACCGGCTTTATCTACCCGCTGGAAGGCGCCTGGACCTGGGGCGGTGCTGACGTGTTCGGCATGTTCAACCTGGGCGACCTGGGCTTCAGTGACTTCGCCGGTTCCGGCATCGTGCACATGGCTGGCGCTGCTGCCGCCCTGGCTGGTGTGCTGCTGCTTGGTCCGCGTAAGGGCAAGTACGGCCCGAATGGCGAAATCCGCGCCTTCCCGGGTGCCAACCTGCCGCTGGCGGCTCTGGGTACCTTCATCCTGTGGATGGGCTGGTTCGGCTTCAACGGCGGTTCCGTTCTGAAACTGGGCGACATCGCCAGCGCCAACTCCGTGGCCATGGTATTCCTGAACACCAACGCTGCCGCTGCTGGTGGTGCCGTTGCGGCCCTGATTACCGCTCGCGCCATGTTTGGCAAGGCCGACCTGACCATGCTGCTGAACGGCGCCATCGCCGGTCTGGTTGTGATCACGGCCGAGCCTTCCACTCCGAGCGCTCTGACAGCGACTCTGTGGGGTGCCCTGGGTGGTCTGCTGGTGGTACTGAGCATCGTGACTCTGGACAAGCTGCGCATTGACGATCCGGTCGGTGCCATCTCCGCGCACGGCGTGTGTGGCCTGCTGGGTCTGCTGCTGGTACCGGTTACCAACCCGGGCGCGACCTTCAGCGGCCAGATCATCGGCGCCCTGACCATCTTCATCTGGGTATTCGTGGCCAGCCTGATCGTCTGGGCAATCCTGAAAGCCGTGATGGGCATTCGGGTTTCCGAAGAAGACGAGTACGAAGGCGTCGACCTGTCCGAGTGTGGTATGGAAGCCTATCCGGAGTTTGTTTCCAGCAAGTAAATCGCTGGCAAACAGACAAACAAAAAGGGGTGCCGATATCGGCACCCCTTTTTTATGCAAGCCCGAAACTGGCCTGCCTCGGAAACGGACTCAAATCAATGATCAGCCCTCTTCCGGGCGCACCTCATCTTCCAGTGCATCCACCATGAACTGGGGCATGGCCAACGCGCCCTGATGAACGCCCCGGTTGTAATAGCGGGTCACGAAGGGACGATTGACGGCATCCTCTTCCCGGAAATACTTCAGTGGGTTTTCCTTGCTGCCCATGGTGCAGCTCCACCACCCGGTGGGGTAGACCGGCTGCGGGAATGCCAGAGTCTGTACATGGTCCAGGCCTGCCTGGCGCATGTCACCATGAATGTCCTTGATAATGGTGTCGGTGTGCAGCAAGGGCGACTCACTCTGCTGGACGATGATGCCGCCCTCACCCAACGCCGCCATGGCGTCCCGGTAAAAATCGAGCGCAAAAAGCCCTTCCGCCGGGCCCACCGGGTCGGTACTGTCGACGATCACCACATCCACGCTGCCCGGCTCAACATCCCGCATCCACTGGATACCGTCACCAAAGAAGAAATTGGCGCGGGGGTCATCGTTGCTTTCGCACAGTTCCGGGAAGTACTTCTCGGACATCCGGGTTACCCGCTCATCGATTTCCACCTGCCAGGCTTCTTCCACGCCCGGGTGCTTCAACACCTCTTTCAGGGTGCCGCAATCGCCCCCGCCGATAATCACCACCTTTTTCGGGTTCTTGTGGGTAAACAAGGCCGGATGCGTCATCATCTCGTGGTAGAGAAAATTGTCGCGGGAGGTCAGCATCACACAACCATCAAGCACCATCAGGTTGCCGAAGGTTTCGGTTTCATAAATTTCGAGCTTCTGAAACGGCGTTTGCTCCTCATGGAGCTTACGCTTGACCTGCAGGGAAAATGCGGTGCCCTGATCCTGGAAAACCTCGGTAAACCAACCGTCGTTCAATGCTGTCATGTCTGCCTCTCAGTGTGTGCGATTACCGCCGGGCCCGGCCGTTTGCGGGCGGCGTATTGTAGGGCCAGCGGCCAGCTCCTACAATGCAGCCAAACACCGCGCGCCCGGTTTCCAATGAACAGGATAGCAACCATGCCCCACTCCGCAGCCCAGCCTGCCCACAAGGTCTACAACATTGCCCACTGGAGCGACGGTTATATCTCTGTCAACGCCAGCGGCGAGGTGGAAATCCGACCGGACCGGGGCCAAACGGACGCCCACATCAATCTGCCGGCCCTGACCCGGACACTGACCGAACAGGGCGTGGCTTTGCCGGTACTGATTCGCTTCACCGACATCCTGCATGACCGGGTCAATCGCCTGTGCAACGCCTTCAACAAGGTGACCGCCGAGCAGGGATACCAGGGCAAGTACACCGCCGTCTATCCCATCAAGGTCAACCAGCAGCGCCGCGTGGTGGAAGAACTGCTGGCGGCCGAACCAGCCGCCTCCGCCGGTCAGGTCGGCCTGGAAGCGGGCAGCAAGCCGGAACTCATGGCCGTGCTGGCACTGACCGGCAAAGCCGGCTCCACCATCGTGTGCAACGGCTACAAGGACCGGGAATACATCCGTCTGGCACTGATTGGCCGGAAGCTGGGCTACCGCGTGTTCATTGTGGTGGAAAAGCAGTCCGAGTTGCCCGTCATCCTGGAGGAGGCGGACAAACTCGGTGTGGCCCCGTTGATTGGTGTGCGCGCCCGCCTGGCCACCATCGGCAAGGGCAACTGGCAGAATACCGGGGGCGAGAAATCCAAGTTCGGCCTGTCCGCCAGCCAGGTGCTGGATGTGGTCGAAACCCTGCGCCGCCATAACGCGCTGGATGCCCTGCAACTGCTGCATTTTCACCTGGGCTCGCAGATTGCCAACATCCGGGACATCCAGACCGGCCTGCGGGAATGCGCCCGGTTCTACACCGAACTGCGTCAACTCGGCGCCCCGATTGGCACCGTGGATATTGGCGGTGGCCTGGGCGTGGATTACGAGGGTACCCGCTCGCGCAGCAGCTGTTCGATGAACTACAGCGTGGCCGAGTACGCCTATAACGTGGTGCACGTGCTGCAGGCTGAATGCGACCGCCAGGGCATTCCCCACCCGGACCTGATCAGCGAATCCGGCCGCGCCCTGACGGCCCACCATTCGGTGCTGGTCACCAACGTGATCGACCAGGAAAAGCCCGATCAACGGCCATCGAAACAGCCATCCCCGGATGCTCCCGCACCGCTGCACGATCTCTGGCGCGACCTGCAAAGCCTGCGCGACGAGCACTCCTCCCGCTCGCTGGCGGAGATCTACCATGACATTCTGCACGCCATGGCCGATGTCCATGCCCAGTTTGCTCACGGTCTGCTATCACTGGCCCACCGGGCTCAGGCGGAAAACCTGTACACCGTGGGCTGTCGTCTGCTGCACAGCGAACTGGATACCGCCAACCGCGTGCATCGGGAAATCCTCGATGAGCTGAATGAAAAGCTGGCCGAAAAGCTGTTCGTCAATTTCTCTCTGTTCCAGTCCCTGCCCGATGTCTGGGGCATTGACCAGATTTTCCCGGTGATGCCGATTAATGGCCTGACCCGCCCGCTGAACCGGCGAGTGGTCATCCAGGACATCACCTGCGATTCCGACGGCCGGATCGACCAGTACGTGGATGGCCAGGGCATCGAAACCACGCTACCCCTGCCCGAGGAACGGGCAGACGACCCACTGCTCATGGGCTTTTTCATGACCGGCGCCTATCAGGAAATCCTGGGAGACATGCACAACCTGTTTGGTGACACCCATTCCGTGGACGTGCGCCTGAACAAGGACGGCCACTACGCCGTCACCGAAACCGTGGAAGGTGATACCGTGGCCCGGGTCCTGCGCTATGTGAATTTCGAACCGGCAACTCTGCTCACCGCCTACCGGGAAAAGTTTGCCCACAGCGAGCTTCCCACGGCACTGAGCCAGACCCTGTTGGCCGAGTTGGCCGAGGGCCTGGATGGCTACACCTATCTCGAGCAGTGAGGCAATTCCTCACCGCTCGATTATTTTTTTCGTACGCAAGAGCAATCCACTTATTGCAACAGGGCGTAAATCCCTGCACTGACAAATCTGCGATGAGTGAATAAAATGATTGCTATAAAGCGCTCAACACACGCGACCGTCAAGGAGCGTCCGGTGACCACACTGGATCAGAAACCAGCCAAAGCCGAGGGCCGTAAAGACCCTTGGGGTGTGCTGCTGGAGAAAGTTGGCAAGCATCAGGACCGGGCCGCCTACCAGGCCCTGTTCGAGCATTTTGCCCCGCAGATCAAGTATTACGCGATCTCCAACGGCATCGCCAATCACGCGGAGGAGCTGGTTCAGGAGGTGTTCATCTCCATCTGGCGGCGCTCCTGCCTGTATGACTGGCGCAAGGCTGCGGCCTCCACCTGGATATTCACCATCGCCCGGAACCAGCGCATCGACATGCTGCGCAAGCTGCAGCGCAGGAACGCCGAGATGGCCGTGGAAACCGAGGATCTGTGGCAGATTCCCGGCGAAAATGAAGACGAACCGGTCACCTCACTGCACCGGCTGATGTCTGAGCGCCGTATCCGGGAGTCCCTGGGCCAGCTGCCCGAAGAACAGATTACCGTCATCGCAAAAGTGTACATGGAACATAAATCCCACCAGATGGTGGCCGACGAGCTGGGCATTCCACTCGGCACCGTGAAAAGCCGGGTGCGCCTGGCACTGAACAAACTGAAAGTGATCTTGCAGGACCAGAACGTATGACCCGGCATCATCCTGACAGCCTTACCCTGATGGAATACAGCGCAGGCAACCTGAGCGAGCCGCGGGCGCTGTGCATCCGGCTGCACCTGGAGCAATGCCCCGAGTGCCGTGGCCGGGTGGACACCCTCGACAGCCTGGGCGCGGTCATGATGGACCAGCAGCCCAAGGTTTCGGTATCCGATACCAGCTTTGAGCAGTTGATGGCACGCATCGACGAGGCGCCTGAAGACACCAGCCCGGTGGCCGAAGCCCCAAAGGTCAGCCCCCTGCAGAAATTGCTGGGCCAGGACATCAACGATCTGCCCTGGAAACGCCAGTTGGGGGATGTGAGTGTGCTGGACATCACCGACAAGTTTCCGGACCAGCATGACCGGGTGGTGCTTCAGAAGCTGGTTGCCGGTGGCAAGGCGCCCGCCCATACCCACAAGGGCGACGAGACCACGGTGATCCTCCAGGGCGCGTTCAGTGACCAGAACGGGGTCTTCAACCAGTGGGATTTTGTCTCGCTCGACGAGCACGACGAGCACCGCCCTGTGGCGGTCGGCAACGAAGACTGCATCACCCTGTCGGTTCTGAGTGCTCCGGTGAAGCTCACCGGCACTTTCACCCGACTGCTCAACCCGTTTATCCGCTAAACCCCTTCTGATGGTCCCGTCCTGGCTACCACCGGTAGTCGGGCCGCGACCGTCATTCTTCTGGCCATATCGCCTCAACCTGCTTCCCGGATTACGGTAATGCATCACACTCTTGCTACAATGGGCGCTTTGCATCCTGAGAGTACGAGCCTTGCATGACAGCCGATGATTATGACTTCCGTTTTGGCGGCATTAAACGACTCTATGGCCGCCAGGCACTGACGGCCTTCCGCAACGCTCACATTGCCATTGTCGGACTGGGCGGCGTGGGTTCCTGGGCCGCCGAAGCCCTCGCCCGAAGCGGCATAGGGACCCTCACCCTGATCGACATGGACGATATCTGCGTGTCCAACACCAACCGCCAGCTACACGCCCTGGACGGCCAGTACGGCCAGACCAAGACCGATGCCATGGCCCGGCGGCTCAAGGCGATTAACCCGCACGCCGATATTCGAGTGCATTTCGGTTTTCTGACCGTCAAAAACGTTCAGGAACTGATTACCGACGATATGACCGGGGTGGTGGACGCCATCGACAGCGTCAAAGCCAAGGCGGCGCTGCTGGCCCATTGCCAGCGGCGGAAAATCACGGTGGTCTGCGCCGGCGGCGCGGGCGGCCAGATGGACCCGACCCAGATCCAGGTGGCGGATCTCAGCAAAACCACCCAGGACCCGTTGCTGGCCAAGGTGCGCAACACCCTGCGGCGTGAGTATGGCTTCTCCCGCAATCCGAAGCGGCGTTTTGGTATTGAGGCGATATACTCCCTGGAGCAGCTGACCTATCCGGCTGGCAATGGCGAGGTCTGTCACCAGAAGCCTGCAACCGACGGGCCGGTGAGGCTCGATTGCGCCTCCGGCTTTGGCGCTGCCAGCCCGGTAACCGCCAGTTTTGGTTTCTTTGCCGCTGCCCGGCTGCTGAACCGTATTGCCCGGCGGGCGAACTCATAGAACATCAACACGGAACCTGATTTATGGCTGTGAGTACGGCAATGATACTCGCCAGCATCGGCGTGATCTCCCTGTTCTGCCAATGGCTGGCCTGGCGTATGCGCATGCCGGCCATCCTGTTCCTGCTGATTGGCGGTATTGTGGCCGGACCAGTGACCGGCTTCCTCAACCCCGAAGCGGTCTTTGACGACATCCTCTTCCCCATGATCTCCCTGGCGGTGGCCATCATCCTGTTTGAGGGCAGCCTGACCCTGCGGGCCGAGGAAATACGCAGCCACGGCAAGATGGTGCGCAACCTGATTCCGGTAGGCGCGCTGGTGACCAGTACCATTGGCACCCTGGCGGCACGCTGGATACTTGAAGTGCCCTGGGAAGTGGCCCTGCTGTTTGGCGCCATTTCCGTGGTGACCGGCCCCACGGTTATCGCACCGCTACTGCGCGCGGTTCGACCCACCTCCACCATCGCCAACATCCTGCGCTGGGAGGGCATCATCATTGACCCCCTGGGCGCGCTGCTGGCCGTGCTGGTGTTTGAGGGCATTGTGTCCTGGGGCCAGGGCAACGTCTTCAGCCACGCGCTCTATATTTTCGGCAAGACCCTGATGGTGGGCTTCCTGATTGGCGCGGCCGCCGGTTACCTCAATGGGCTGGCGCTACGTAAACACTGGCTCCCACAATACCTGCACAACGCCGGTACGCTCACCTTCATGCTGGGGGTGTATGTGCTGTCCAACGAGCTGGCCCACGAAGCAGGCCTGCTTACGGTGACCGTCATGGGCATCTGGATGGCCAACATGAAGCAGGTGCCGGTTGAGGACATCCTGGAATTCAAGGAATCCCTGAGCGTACTGCTGATCTCCGCGCTGTTCATTATCCTGGCTGCCCGGGTCGATTTTGCCTCAATTGCCGGGCTGGGCTGGGGACTGGTGTCGGTACTCGCCTGCCTGATCCTGATCGCCCGCCCCATCAGCATCTTCCTCTCAGCCATTGGCACCAAGCTGAACTGGCGTGAGAAGCTCTACCTTAGCTGGATTGCACCCCGGGGCATTGTCGCGGCTGCGGTTTCCGCCCTGTTCGCCCTGCAACTGGAGCGTGCGGGTTTTGCCGGGGCGAACACCCTGGTCCCCCTGGTCTTCATGCTGATCATTGCCACCGTGACCCTGCAAAGCCTGACCGCCCGCCCCATTGCCAAACTGCTGAACGTCCAGGAGCCGCCGGCCCACGGGTTCCTGATCCTGGGCGCCAACCCGGTGGCACGACTGATTGCCGAAGCCCTGGGCAAGCACGAAATTCCGGTGATGCTCACCGATACCAACTGGGAAAACGTGCGCCAGGCGCGCATGAAGAACATGCCGGTGTATTTCGGCAACCCGGTATCAGAACACGCCGCCACCCACATGGACCTGACCGGCATTGGCAACGTACTGATACTGTCGCCCTATAAGCAGCTTAACTCCCTGGCCACCTATCATTTCCTGGACTGGTTTGGCGATGATTCGGTATTCAGCCTCTCCGAGGGCGACCAGGACCAGCGCGCGCGCCTGCAGACCGCCGGCAAGATCCAGCGTACCCGGGGCCTGTTCAATAGCGTCAGTTACGCCAAGCTTGCGAGCCTCGTCAGCCAGGGTTATACCGTGAAAACCACCAACCTGCGGGAAGAATTCAGCTACCAGCAATTCCTGGATCAGTACCACAACCAGGCATTGGTGCTGTTTGCCATTGATGGCCGGAAACACATCCAGGCCGTGCGGGACATGGAAGACCTGAAGCCGGAAGAGGACTGGAAACTGATCAGCCTGGTCCCACCCCAGCCTCAGAAGGAACGTAAGGAAAAAGAGAAGGAAAAAGAACGGGAGAAGAAGCCGGAATCATCAGCCCCCTCCCCGGAAAGCACGGAAAAGCCGGCTGATTAACGGCAGTCGAGGACGAGCTTGCCGCGCACATGCCCGGATTCAAGGCGCTCGTGGGCGGCCGCCACCTCGGCCAGGGGGAAGACTTCCTCAATGTGAATCTTCACATCGCCGTCCTCGATCAACTCGGCAATTTCATCCAGGTGGAAGCTGTCCGGGCGCACGGTCATGCCGTGGGCCCGAAGCCCCATGGCCTCCGCCTCACTGACGACGTCATCGGCGGTCACCGTTGGCACCGTAACCAGAACGCCGGTTTCCGACAGGGTATGCAAGGCCCGTTTGCCGGTATCCCCCCCGATCAGATCCAGCACCACGTCCAGCCCATAACATTCGTCGGCAACATCGGTGGTGTGGTATTCGATCACTTCATGAACACCCAGCTCCGCGAGAAAATCCCGGTTGGCCGACGACGCCGTGGCAATCACGTGGGCACCCCGCTCCAGCGCAAACTGAGCGGCAAAATGCCCGACACCACCCGCGCCGGCCAGGATCAGGATTTTCTGTCCCGATTCCAGACGGGCCATTTCAAACAGCGCCTGCCAGGCGGTCAGTGCGGCCAGCGGCACGGCACCGGCAGTCACCAGGTCCAGCTCCTCCGGCACAATGGAGAGCTCATCGGCCTGGGCCAGGGCATACTCGGCACAGGCGCCACCCCCGGTGGGAAAACCAATCAGCCCCATCACCTTGTCACCAGGTGCCAGGGTGGTGACTTCCTCGCCTGCGGCGACGACTTCACCAGCCACGTCATAACCCGGCGTCCAGGGCAGGTTTGATTCAATCTGCCGGGCGGCAAAGCCCAGCCCTTTCCGGGTTTTCCAGTCAATGGGATTCAGACCAGCGCCATGGACCCGAATCAGCACCTCACCGATGCCGGGTTCAGGCACGTCCCCCTCCGTTGTCTGAAGGACTTCCGGACCACCGAAGCGGTCGTAAACCACATGGCGCATTCGGTTTGATTCCGTTGCATGGCTCATTGTTCAGTCTCCAAGGCCGGGAATGGCTTTAAACGGCAAGCGGCCGATTCGGTCATTGTCCAGGGACCCAAAGTATAGCGTATCGCCGTTGGGCGTTACCGACGTCACCGTCCGCAGGTGGGTACCCCGGGTGTCGTGCAAACTGATCAGGGGCTCCCCCGCCTCATTGTAGGCGATCACAAGACCGTAGGAGTCCATGCCCGGCTGCAGAAATGCGGGCAGCCGGGCCACCAGGTCTTTCAGCCAGGGCTTGCGGTGCAGTGCGTCGATCTCCGGATGCCTGGGCGAGGGAAAGGCCACCCAATACCGCCCCTCACTGTCGACATCCAAATTGTCAGGAAAACCGGGCAGGTTACTGGCAAAAACTTCCGCCTGGCCTTCGTGTGGGCCCTTCAGTCCGTATTTCAGAATGCGGTATTTCCAGGTTTCCGCCACCAATAGATAGTCGCCGTTTGGCGAGACCACCACACCATTGGGGAAATGCAGGTGATCGAGCAGGACACTGACCTTTCCGGTCTCGGGGTTGTAACGCAGCAACCGGCCATGGGGGCGCATTTCCAGCAGGTCGTAGGCGTATTCCGAGATCGGGAAACGGGAGCTGGCATCGGTGAAATAGATCTGCCCGTCGGGGCCGACATCCACCCCGTCTGTCAGGCGAAACAGAGTGCCCCGGGCCTCCCGGGCCAGGACGGTCACCTCGCCGTCCGGCGTAACCGACAGCAGCCCGCGGTCGGCATCGGCCACGATCAAATTCCCCTGCCGGTCAAACGCCAGGCCTAGTGGCCGCCCCCCGGTTTCCACCCAGGTCTGGGCCCGGCCATCCTGGCTGACTCGAACAATGCGGCCGTCGGCCATACCTGTGTAGATGTCACCCCGGGGAGAAACCGCAATATCTTCAGGGCCGGTCAGTTGCCCGCGCGCAACCAGGTCGGCCAGACGCAGGCGTTCATTGGGGGCCAACACCCCCGTCATGGCCGGTGGAGACGGTGGGTTCCAGGCCTGGCTATCCACCGGCGAGGGCGTCAGCAGGAAGCTTCCCAGTAGCAGGAAAACCACCAGCAAGCCAATCAGCAACCATTTCATCATGCGCGCCTGACCTGTTTATGCATTGCGAGTCCGTAGACCGTTTGCGGGTGTCTTCACCTTAGCAGATAAGGCCTGTCCACTGACACTGCTGGCCCCGCCCCCACTAGGCCTCAATGACTCAGAAAACGGCGACACAACGCAGCGAAAGTGTCCGGCTTTTCCGCATGCAGCCAGTGTCCGGTCCCGATAATCACCCGCAGTTCGGCGGCCGGGAACAGGGACCGGATGGTCTGCTCGTGCTTCTTCTGAATATAGGGTGAGTCACCGCCCTTGATAAACAACACGGGCCCCTCAAACGGCCCCGCTCCCTCCGGAGCCGCCGCAATGTTCGCGTAACAGGCATCGATGACCGGCAGGTTCAGGCGCCAGCGAAAGCGCTGCTGGCCGTCGCTTTGCTCATCGTCGGGAATGCGCTCCAGGTTCTTCAGCAGGAACTGGCGAACGCCGGGTGTCTCAACGTACTCGGCCAGTTGCCGGTCGGCGTCCCTGCGGCTGGCGACAATCGACAGATCCAGATTGTTCAGCCCGTCCAGGATCTCATCGTGCCGTGGCGCGTAGCCAACCGGCGCGATATCGGCGGCGATCACCGAACGCACCCGCTCCGGATGCGCGAGGGCAACCTGCATGGCCACCTTGCCACCCATGGAGTGGCCCAGGATGCTGGCCTTTTCCAGGCCCTGGGCATCCATGTACGCCACCACATCGTCGGCCATTGCCGGATAGCTCATATCCTCGGTATGGGGGGAGTTGCCGTGATTGCGCAGATCCAGGGCGTGAATCTGCCAGCCATCTTCCAGGCGGCGGGCGATACCGCCCAGGTTATCCAGGGAACCAAACAACCCGTGCAGGACAATCAGTGGCTCGCCCTCGCCGGTAATACGGTAGTTGAGTTCAACACTCATGGGCCGAAATCTCCGGTCAAACAATGGAAACGGCTACACTACCACCGCCAGTCCCGCTGGCAAGGGGAAATCCGCCTTTGTCGCGCTGCCCGGCTTTGCGTACCGGCCAGCCTTGGGGTACAAAGACTGCAGACCTAACAATCACTGCGGGAACCCGGTCCATGTTTGGGGATTTTTCATTCATTGCCATTCTTGTTGCCGGCCTTTACCTGGCCGCGATGGCCTGCATCTACCGCATCCTGCTGACCTATCGCACCGCCCAGGGCGCCCTGGCCTGGATCATTGCCCTGCTGGGTTTGCCTTATGTCGCTGTGCCGCTGTTCGTGCTGATCGGGCGCAACCGGTTTGGTGGCTACGTCAAAGCCCGACGCATGGGCGATCGTGCCATCAGTACCCTGATTGACCAGTTTGAGCAGCAGACCACGTCCATTCGGGGCCAGCCCCGGGGCACCCTGAGTGACGAGCTCGATGTGCTCTGCAAGCTCAACCGCCAACCCTTCACCGACGGCAATCACTGCACCCTGCTCAAGGACGGTGAAGCCACCTTCCAGGCACTGTTCGACGACATGGAGGACGCCCGGCATTACATCCTGCTGGAGTTCTACATTGTCCGAGCCGATCGGGTGGGGCACCGCATCAAATCGATCCTCGAGCGCAAACTGGCCCAGGGGGTGGAAGTCTGGCTGCTCTATGACGATATTGGCAGTGTGTTCCTGTCCCGGCGCTGGTTAAAAGAACTGGCCGCCGCCGGTGCCCAGATTGCCTCGTTCGGAGCGGGCAACCTGCGCACGCGCCGCTTCCAGATCAACTTTCGGAACCATCGCAAGCTGCTGGTGTGTGACGGTCAGGTGGGGTTCGTGGGTGGCATTAACCTGGGCGATGAATACCTGGGCACTGCCATGGATCAGGAACCCTGGCGCGACACCCATTGCCGCATCGAGGGGCCGGCGGTTACCGGCCTGCAACTGGCCTGGCTGGAAGACTGGAACTGGGCCAGTGACCTGCGCCCGGAACTGGACTGGTCGCCCCGGCCGAGTGACCACGGGCGCGAGAAAGTCCTGATTTTTCCCACCGGGCCAGCGGACACCTGGGAAACCTGCAGCCTGTTCTTCCTCAACTGCATTAACAATGCCCGGGAGCGGATCTGGCTGACCACGCCCTACTTTGTTCCCGACTTCCAGATCATGAACGCCCTGCAGCTGGCCGCCCTTCGGGGCGTGGATGTGCGCATCCTCATTCCCGAAAAGGCCGACAGCCAGCTGGTACGCATCGCCGCCTATTCCTATCTGGTACAGGCCTGTCAGGCCGGCATCGGCATCTATCGCTACCAGCCCGGCTTCATGCACCAGAAGGTGGTACTGGTGGACGACCGTTACACCGCCATCGGCACCGCCAACCTGGATAACCGATCCATGCGACTGAACTTCGAGATTACCGCCGTCACCACCAGTGAAGCGTTTGTCGGGGATGTCGAGCGCATGCTCAAAGAAGACCTGGCTCACGCCAAGCTGATGACAGAGGGGGACTACAAAGAACGTTCCCTGCTCTTCCGGCTGGGCTGCCGGGCCGTCCGGCTACTGGCCCCACTGCTGTGATCAGTAGAACAACTGGGTGAATGAGAAGCCGATATTGAGATAGGCGGTCCACTCGTCCTCGTTGTTGTAGGCACCGGACAACTGCACCGGCCCCAGGAAGGTATCGACACCGGCAAACAGGCTCCAGGAGCGAACCAGGCCGGACCACTTGGCCTGGTCCATGCTATCCCAGGCATTGCCGGTTTCAAATCCCACTCCCGCAAACCAGGGCACCACCGGACCCCCAAACTCCCGGCGGGCATAGACGGACAGCAGGGCGGCGTCGTTACCGGTAATCTCGCCAGGGGCGTAGGCCGAGAGCTGGCGGAAGCCTCCCAGCCGGGCCAGGTTTTCCAGCCCGGCCTCCCCCTTGGTGATCTTGCGCGCCCAGAGCAGCCCGGTGAGATTAAAACGCCGCCAGCTGCCGGTACCCAGCGCCATGGCACGAACCGCATCAAAGTTCCGGTCAGACCCCAGACCCGGGCGCTCCATGCGGCCCCGGATACCGGCGAACGCCCCGGCGGTTGGATAGAAGGTATCGTTCAGTGAGTCATGCACCAGTTGAAGGCTTAAATAGCCCTGGTGCACATCGTCGGAGGGGGCCACAAATTGGCCAATATTATCCTCCACCGAGGCAATACCACGGACATAGCCCAGGCGGGCCTCGGCATTACCACCCAGCTCGGTTCCCAGGGCGAGATCGAACTGCCGGAAAGTGACGTCTATTTCGGCAATACGTTCACCGTTCTCGTAAATGCTGTAATCGTCGCGGTTGTACTCCAGCCCCGCCACGGCGAACTGGTCATAGCCGTAGCCCAGCGGCTGATACCACTGGGTTCGCACCCAGGGCTGGGTTCCCAACTGCACCCCGGTCTGCCACTCGGCACCCAGGCGGTTGAGTTCGGTCATTCGCAAACCGGTCGCCAGGTTAAAACGGGTATCGCCATTGAAGTTGTCTTCGTAGTTCAGGCCGAACGACAGGTAATTGGGGCCCCAGCTCTTCTCGCGGGCCTGGATGGTCAGGATCGCGCCAGCTTCCGAAGGGGCCAGCGACCAGGTCACGCTCTCGTAATACCCCAGACCGTAGATGCGCTTCAGGTCCGCTTCGAGCTGCGCGATGTCCAGGGGCTCGCCGATTCGCTGGCGCAGGCGTTCGCGCAGGAATTCACTGGCCAGCCGCTCGCCCTGGTGGAAGCGGATGGCGACCACCGGTTTCTGCCGCCACTGCTCGGTTGTCAGCGTCGTGCGCTCTTGTTGCCACTCCTGATCGGAGACACTCAGGCGATTAAGGGCCACGGCCTGCTCCCGGGCCGCCGTGGCGCCAATCTCAAACAATTCCGGACCATCATAGAAATCCGCCGAGCTGTAGCCTTTGAGCTCCGGGCGAATAAGAATGTCCCGATCCGTGAGTAAGGCCAGTTGATCATCGGTATTACGGCGGGTCAGGAGGGTGGTCAGTTGCCCCACCACGGAAAAGGCTTCCTGAATGTCCTCGGTACTCATCAAGGGGTCGGTGATGTCCACGGCAATCACGACATCCGCGCCCATGTCGCGGGCTACGCTCACGGGCAGGTTATTGGCAACGCCGCCATCCACCAAAAGCCGTCCACCACGCCGGACCGGCGCATACACTCCTGGAATACTCATGCTGGCGCGAATTGCCTCAGAGATATTGCCCTGGGCAATCACCACCTCCACCCCGGTTTCCAGATCCGTGGCCACCGCCCGGAAAGGAATCGGCAACTGATCAAAGTCATTCACCAGGGCAGCGTTGCGAGTGAGCTCGTTCAGGATCAGGCCCAGGTTCTGGCCGGCGATCAGCCCCCCACCCATGTGAAAGCCATCCGAACGAACCCCAAGCCCCGGGATAAGGGGTAGGCGCCAGTCGTTCTGTTTACGACGCACGGGCTTATAAACCCGCCCGGGGTCGTCCTGGAAACTGGACAGCCAGTCCAGCTCCAGGAATCGGCGTTCGATGTCGTCCACCGACATGCCAGTAGCATACAGCGCGCCCACGGCGGACCCGGCACTGGTGCCGACAATCAGGTCCACTGGCACCTGCATTTCCTCCAGCACCCGGAGTACGCCCACATGGGCCATCCCCTTGGCGCCACCCCCGCTAAGGACCAGGCCAACAGTCGGGCGCTCATGATTTTGGGCAGAGGTTGCCGGTGCCCAGAGAAAAGAGACCAGGCACACCAGCAACCAGAAAGAAAAAGCAGGGAAAAAGAGACCGTCAGACTCAGCTGTTTTTCGAATCATCATCAGCCAGGGAAAGATGGGAAACGTCGGGCACCACTGGCGGCGGCAAGTCGCGCTCCACGCCGATATCGGAACCGGCCGGGGCCAGACTCCACTCATCCAGATGCTCGAACATGGGTGCCTGTTCTTCCTCCGCCTCGGCCAGCGTGACCCCGGCAGGGTCCAGGGTCAGGCCCGAACCGGCGAGAATGTCGTCCACCTTCTCACCGGCCACCGGCAAACGGTCGCCCGGCTCCACCTCCACCGATTTGCCTTTGGCAGCAGGCGCTGGCGAGGACTCCGGGCGCGCGCTTGGGGGTGCTGACTCCGCTGAAGGGGCAGGGGCTGGCGCCGGTTTTGGGGTCGGCTCGGGCGCTTTTTCCGCCTCCGTGCCTGGCATCGGCTGCACATAGGCCACCATACCGTGCTTTTCCAGCACCGCGCGGTACTTTTCCGCCTGGGCCTGTTCCAGCTTGTTGCGAATCACAACCGGCTGACCACTGAACATGCGATCCAGTTGCTCGACACTGGCTTTAAACAGGGCCTGGGCATTACGGCGGGCGGTCTGGGTCTCGGTGCCGGACGTGCACTCGCCCTTGAACACAAGCTGGAACATGCTTCTTCCTCGTTCGCGTTAAGCGGTGGCTCTGTTCCCATGATAGCTGAAATACACGGGCGAAACAGAGGTGAAAAACTACTTGAAAATCTGCAGCAAAATACGACACTCTCTGCCATACTTACGACAGAGACGTTACACACAGTTACACAGGGCCCCATCACCCTCACAGGACGACATCATGCGCATCACAACTTCACTGCTTGTCACCCTGATGGCACTGACCTGGCCCGCTGCACAGGCCCGCGCAGAAAACCTGGACCTGCTGATGAGCCAGGTCTTTGAACCGGGCACGGCTGACTACATCGGCTACGAAAGCATCGAGCGTGAAGACATTCCGGAGTCCGCGGCGGTGGAACGAAAATACCTGATCGTGGATTTCCGGTTCACCGAGAAGCAGCCCACCGGCCAGCAACTGCAGGCCAGCATCCATGAAGTCTGCACGGCTCTGCTGAAAAACCGGGAGCTGATCCGTTCACTCTCCGACTCCGGCTACGACATGGTCTCGGTGGCCTTCGACCGCCGCTCCCAGTTTGATTGTCTATAACGGTCAGCGCTGCCCCAGCAAATTCGGGAAAGCGTCCAGCGCGGCGTTCACCGCATCCAGGTTGAACGCCTCCACGTCCGCCAGCAGTTTCTCACCGTAACGGGTGGCGGAGGACGAGCGGTACTGTTTGCCCCACTCCATGACCCGCAGGGCAAAATCCTTCATCTTTTCAGGGTCACCGCTCTCGCGCACTTCCTGCCATTCATTGCCAAAGTCCTGGGCCAGCTTCTCCCGCAGCCAGCCCCGCTCACGCAGGCTCATGGTCTGGGCCAACAGGCGATCGGATTCTTTCGGGGCACCTTCGTCCTCAGCCTGCTCGACGGTGGCTTCGACCCGGGGCAATACCAATGTGAAGGTGGAGCCCTCGCTCTGGGCACTCTGGACCGTCAGTTCACCGCCCATCATCTCCACCAGCTTACGGCTGATGGCCAGGCCCAGCCCCGTTCCGCCGTAACGGCGGGAGCTTTGCCCCTCCTGCTGCTCGAAGGCATCGAAAATGCGTTCCTGCTGGTCCGGGGCAATGCCCACACCGGTATCGGAAACCGTAATGACCAGGCGATAGTGCCGGGTCTCCCCGGCCTCGTCGCTTTCCCCGCCAGGGTGCTCCAGCTCTTCGGCTTGGGCCCTCACGGTCACTTCGCCCTCATGAGTGAACTTGATGGCATTGCCCACCAGGTTGAACAGCACCTGTCGCAACCGGGTTTCATCCAGGATCATGGCATCCGGCATGCCGGAGACGACGCTGACCTCCAGGGAAATCCCCTGCTCCGTGGCCCGCAGATCAAAGATATGGCGGACATCGCTGAGCAGGCGACGAATCGAGACCGGGGTGAAGTCCAGACGCATCTTGCCGGCCTCGATCCGGGACAGGTCCAGGATGTCGTTGATCAGCATCAGCAGACTTCGGCTGCCGGCCCGGATGGCGTTCAGATAGTTTCGCTGCTGCGGGTCCTTCACACTATTGAACAGCAAATCGCTGTAGCCGATCACCGCGTTCATCGGGGTTCGGATTTCATGGGACATATTGGCCAGGAATTCACTCTTGGCCCGGCTGGCCGCCTCAGCCTGTCGGGCCAGTCGTTCTGCCTCCAGCTTGGCGGCGCGCAGCTCATCTTCACTCCGGCGCAGGGCATTCTCCGAGCGGATCCGTTCGTCCACCTCCAGCGACAGCTTGCGGTTCCAGTACAGGAACATCAGCACCACCACGATGGCGATCAGGACAATGCGGCGCACCACGGTGTAATCAGTGCGCTGTTCGATATCCAGGTCAATCCAGCGGTTGTAGACCGCCTCGGTCTCTGAATCCGGCAGGCTGTTCAGGGCCTTGTTCAGGATTCGATGCAGCTCCGGGCTGGATTTGCGCACCGCCAGCCTCAGGTCGTACTCGTAGGGGGTGACACTGGTGATGCGCAGGTTCGACAGGCCCAGGCGGGCGACGGTGTAACTCACGGCCGGGATGTGGGTCACCATCACATCCAGATCGCCGTTGGACAGGGCCAACAAGCCTTTTTCCACGGTTTCCTGGGGGTAGAGATCCAGTTCCGGGTGGTTGATCAGCAGGTAATCGTGGCTGGCCTGGCGGTTCACCACGCCCACCCGTTCGTTACGAACCTCTCGCAGGTCACCGATAAAACGCCCGGTGTCCCGGGTGGCCAGGGCAATGGGTACGGTAATATAGGCCCGGGAGAACAGGAAATCCTCCTCGGTCCGGGGGGTGCGGGACATACCGGGAATCACATCCACTTCCCCGGATTTCAGCATTTCCTCCGCCGAGGAGCGGCTGTTCACCGGGACGCGCTTGAAACGGATGTCCATGTCCTTCTCCAGACGACCCACCAGATCCACCACCAGTCCGGCTGCCTCGCCATCCTGTTCAAACTCGAAAGGCGGCCAGTCCCGCCGCAGACCCACCTTGAGGTCTGGATGGTTACGGAGCCACTCCTCGTCCGACAGGTCCAGAGCCATGGCCTGGTTGTCCAGTGTCGGCACCTCCCCCTGCAACCAGGAGGATTCAATGCTCTGGTGTGCCTGCTCACTGAGGGAGACCACCGCCTGGTCCAGCATCCGGAACAGGCGCGGCTGGTCTTCCGGCACCTGCAGAACCACATCCACCGGCTGTTTAATCAGATCCAGCGCCAGGCCAATGTCTTTCATCGAGGCGGAATCCAGGTAATCCGCCACCACGGGTATTGGCCCGACAAAGGCGTCCGCCTGGTCCGACTGCAGTTGACCAACCGCCTCGCTGACGCTGTTTACGGGCACCGGCGTAAAGCTGTCCACGGCCTTGAGTAGTGGGAACTGGTTGGGGTCATTCGCAACGATCGCGACCCGGGCCGATTCGAGGTCTTTCACGCTACGCACGGCCGCATCGCCAACACGCACGAACACACCATAGGTAAGGGTCATCAGCGGCCGGGTATGACGCATGCCAGAGGGCGGTTCGGCACCGGGAAAGCGGGTGGTCAGCATCACCCCGGCACTTTCCGGATTGTCCTCGACGTAGGGTTCAAGGGGCACGGGCAGTTGCTCTGACAGAGCCTGAAGGTAATCAATCCAGATACCGGCCAGGCCATTGTCTCCGGCCTCAAAGACCAGCGGCACCTGCTGCTGGGAGAGCCCAACCCGCAATGCATCCCTGTCGGGCAGCCAGGCCTCCGACACTTCGCCAGATTCAGGGGGCGGTGTGTCCTGGGGAGCTTGAGCCATTGCCTGCCCTTGAAAAATCAGGAAAAACAGGCAATACAGTAAGTAAGAACGGAAAGGCACTGGATATCCTCGGCGGGTTTACTACAGTTTCAGCAAACGATACCTGCATGCACGGAAAATTTCATTTTGTGACAAAGCCAAAGGAGGCTTTTCTATGGACACAAGCAAACACACTCTGAGCACTCTGTTCGAACAACTCGGCATGGCTTCCGACAAAGCCAGTATTGATGACTTTATTGGCCGGCATTCACCACTGCCCAGAGAGATCGCGATTCAGGATGCCCCGTTCTGGTCGGAAAGTCAGTCGCACTTTTTGGAGGAAGGCCTGGAAGACGACAGTGACTGGGCTGAAATCATCGATGAGCTGGATGCTCAGCTACGCCACTAAACCCGCTCAGGCACTGGTGGTCTGATTCCGCCCCGCGTCCTTGGCCTGATAGAGGGCGCGGTCGGCACGATCAAAGACCGACTCCACCGCATCGCCATCCCGAAACTCCGTCAGCCCGGCCGAGAACGTCACACTCACCGGCTCGCCCCCGAAATGGAAAGGCAACCCGGCCACCCGCTCACGCAGCTGGTCAACAACTGTCCGGGCGGTTTCGACTTCGGTCTCCGGCAACAACAGAACAAATTCTTCACCGCCATAACGGGCAATAAAGTCCGTCTCGCGCAGGCGCGTCCGCAATTCCCGCGCGACCAACTGTAAAACCCTGTCACCGGCCTTATGGCCGTAGGAATCGTTGACCCGTTTGAACAGATCAATATCAATCACGCAAATTGTGAGCGGCTTTTGGTATCGCTGCCAGCGGTTGAACTCAAACATCAACCGTTCCTGCCAGGCCTCCCGATTGGGCAATTGCGTGAGCAGATCGGTCACGGCCCGTTCCCGTTCCTTACGCACCTGTGCCTGCATCTGGTCGGAATGGGCCTCCATGGCCGCGACCTTTTCCTGCATGGCTTCCAACTGGCCCGCCAGCATTTCCTCCCGCTCCAGCTCTCGGTTGCGGAAGCGCTCCATGGCGTTGCCAATGAATTCCAACCGCTGGCTGACCGACTGCTTCAGGGTGCCAAGGTCCTGACTATTAGCAATATCCCGCCCCACCCGGTCCAGCTCATCACGAATCTCACGGTCCAGTGTGGCGGTATCGTCTTGTCGGGACTCGTGCATCTGGGTCTGTTCAGAGAAGTGCTGGCGCAAAGTTTCCAGGCGCTCGTCCAGACGTTTGAGGAAGGCTTCAAATTCTCGTTGGCTGCGGGTGACCGCCTCGATCACCAGGCTCGCCACCTGGTCCAGCCCCTCCCGTAACACGGACCAGTCATTGCTGCCCAGCAACGTTTTCTGAAGGCCACGGGCGTGGGCTTCCACCTTGGGTTCCAGGGACACCTGGTGCAGCAACTGCCCCACCAGCTGACCGACCCGCCGTGCAATCCGGAGATGCTGGCTATCAGCCGCGAGCTCCAGGCCTTCATCTGCCTGCTCTTTCGGCGTCTCTGGTGGCCGGGAGGAGCGGGGCTGACTTTCATCCAGCAGGGTAATCTGGCGATCAATCTCATCTTGAAGAGTGCGCCAGCGCTCGACGTCTACCTGCTGCTTACGTAAATCGTCCCGCAGTTGCCCCAACAGATCATCCAGCTTATCGGACTGCCCCTCGGACGCTAGACTGGTACGCACCAGCATGCGCTCAAGCACGTTACGCTCGGCTTGCCACTGTTTTTCCTTGCGTTCTGACTCATCCAGTTCCCGAAGGTATTTATCCTTCCAGGATTCTTCCGATGCCATGAAGCACTCCGTCAGTGACCCTTCGGGTCGGGTGATTTGCGGGGTTCTATTGTGCCAGACCGGCGGCGCGCCCTGGGGTGACTTCTGTCATAAACCCGGGCCAGGTGCTGAAAATCAAGGTGAGTATAGACTTGTGTGGTCGCGATGTCTGCGTGGCCCAGTAATTCCTGCACGGCGCGAAGGTCGCCGCTGGATTCCAGCATGTGGCTGGCGAAGGAGTGGCGCAGCAGGTGCGGGTGCAGGCGCTGGTCGGCCCCGGTACGCAGCCCCCAGCGTGCCAACCGGTCCTGTATGCTGCGCCGGCTCAGGCGTCCGCCCCGCTGACTGACAAACACTGCCGGTTCGGCCTCGCCGGTGTATTGCCCACGCACGGCCAGCCACCGTTTCAGGGCATCCACGGCTTTGCCGCCAATCGGCACCAAACGCTCCTTGCTGCCCTTACCCAGCACCCGGACCTCTCTGCCAGACAGATCCAGGGCAGACAGATCCAGCGATGCCAGCTCCGCGAGTCGCAGGCCGGAGGAATACATCAACTCAAACATCGCCAGGTCACGTATTTCCAGCGGATCCTCCGGGGGCGCATCCAGCAGCTGCTGGATCTGATCCACATCCGCCACTTTTGGCAGGCGACGACCCGATTTGGGGGCACGGACGTCCAGCGCCGGGTTGTCCCGGGCCATGCCCTCACGCAACAGGAAATCATAGAACCGGCGAATGGCGGACAGGTGACGGGCAATGCTCTGACCACTGAGCCCACCCCGACTCAGGTTTGCCACGTAGCGGCGGACATGGTGGATGGAAAGGTCCGCCCAGGCGGTCAGTTGCTGTTGCTCCAGCCAGGCCGCCAGGCGCCCCAGGTCCCGCTGATAATGCTCGCAGGTACGGGGCGAATAGCGCTTTTCCGAGGCCAGGTAGCGGAAGAAGCCGGCCAGTGGTGCGGCCAGCGTCTCCGGCAACGTTTGGGCGGTGACCATGGCCGGCCTCAAGCGGGGTCGCTTTCCGAGGCCAGGCCAGCCACCGGCGCGGCGGTGTCATGCTGCTTTAGCATGGGCGGCAGTAACCGGCTGAGTGTATCGCTGATGTAGCTGAGAAACAGCGACCCCATGTTCTGGTCAAAATAGCCTAACTGGCAGCTGCCAACCGCAAACACGCCGACCAACCCCTGATGGCGCAGGGGCATGATGGCCACGGAGGCAATGGGTTCATCACGGTCCGGGAACAGGAAGCTGCGCTCCTCTTCGTGGAAATGGCCACAAATGGCCCGGTCACCTTCCAGAAGGGTTCCCAGCCGACGCTGCGCTTCGCTGGCATCCACAATGTGCAGGGCACCCTGGACCTGCCCGGCGCGGACCCGATCAGGCGTATCACTGAACAGCAGGATAGACGCGGCATCCAGGCCAAAGTCGCCCCGCAGGCTGTCGTCCACGGCGGCTGCCATTTCGTTCAGGGTCTTCGCCTCGATCACCTGCAACAACAGACGTTTGCTTTTCTCAAACAGGCGGTCGTTATGCCGGGCAATGGAGACCAGCTCCACCATCTCCCGGCGCAGGGTATCGCGCTGCTCCCGGAACAGGTGCACCTGGCGCTCCACCAGGGAAATGGCCTGGCCACTGTCGTGGGGGAGGGTCAGACTGCGCAGAAGCTCATCCTGATCGACAAAGAAGTCCGGGTGGTTACGCAGGTATTCCACCACCTGCTCCCGGGTTGGTTCCTCGACCTTCTGGCGGGCCGTTGATTCTGTCATTGTTTTCTCCTGAGTTGTCAGGACCTTTTTGAGGGTTTCCGGCGGCGCGAATGGGGCTCCCCGGGCAGGCGTAATTGTCCTTCAAACACCGTGGTTGCAGGGCCTTCCATCATAACAGGGGTGCCCTCACCCGACCATTCGATGATCAGCCGGCCACCACGGAGCTCCACTTCCACCCGGCTATCAAGCAAACCGCGCAGATGCCCCGCCACCACGGCGGCACAGGCGCCACTGCCGCAGGCCAGGGTTTCGCCGGACCCACGTTCGAAAACACGGAGCCGGGCGTGGCCCCGGTCAATAATCTGCAAGAAGCCAATATTGGCCCGGGAGGGAAAGCGCGGGTGTTTTTCCAGCGCGGGGCCAAGGGTGCTGACCGGCGCGGAATCCACATCATCAACCACCAGCACGCCATGGGGATTGCCCATGGAGATGGCCGACAGTTCCACCACCTGCTCCCCCACATCCACGGTATAGACGTCCTTGCGGCAGTCTGCAGCGAACGGAATGGCGGGCGGGTTCAATTCGGGCACGCCCATATTGACGCGAACCAGGCCGTTTTTGCCGACCTCCAGTTCAATCACGCCCTTGGCCGTCTGAACCCGGATCAACCGCTTGTTGGTCAGGCGCTGATCACGCACGAAACGGGCAAAGCATCGGGCACCATTGCCACACTGTTCCACTTCCGAGCCGTCGGCATTAAAGATGCGGTAGCGAAAATCCACGTCCGGCAGCCCTGGCGGTTCGACCACCAGCAACTGATCAAACCCGATCCCGAAGTTCCGGTCCGCCAGCTCACGAATCCGTTCCGGGCGCAAGCGGAACGGCTGGCTGATGGCGTCCACCACCATGAAATCGTTGCCCAGGCCATGCATCTTGGTGAAGCGCAGGAGTGGGCCGGCATTGCGTCTGTTCTGACTCATGCTTGGCTCCCCTTCATTCCGGCAGGCAACTTTCCGGCCCCAGTTGATCTTCCAGGGTTTCCCGGCGACGCACCACATGCACCTGATCACCATCCACCATCAGTTCGGGCGGGCGGTTGCGGGTGTTGTAATTGGAGGCCATCACAAAACCGTAGGCCCCGGCGGAGCGTACCGCCAGCAGGTCACCGGCTTGCAGGCGCAATTTGCGATCCTTGCCCAGGAAATCCCCGGTTTCGCAGATCGGACCCACCAGGTCCCAGTTCTTTTCTTCGCCGTGCTGGTGAGGCTTGACCGGGATAATGGCCTGCCAGGCGCTGTACAGGGCCGGGCGGATCAAATCGTTCATGGCGGCGTCAATAATCGCGAAATTGCGGTGCTCGGTGCACTTCAAAAATTCCACCTGCGTCACCAGAATGCCGGCGTTGGCGGCGATGGAGCGCCCCGGCTCCAGGATCAGTTCCAGCTTGCGGCCGCCGAGCCGCTCGATCAGCGCCTCGGCGTATTGCGCCGGCTGCGGTGGCTGCTCGGTCTCGTAGGTCACGCCCAGGCCGCCACCCATGTCCAGATGACGAATGCTGATGCCCTGTTCCGCCAGGGTGTCGATCAGCGCCAACACACGATCCAGGGCATCCAGGAAAGGCGATACCGAGGTCAGTTGGGAGCCGATGTGACAATCCACACCGTGGATGTCCAGGTTCGGCATCGCCGCCGCCCGGGCATAGACCTCGGGCGCCTCGGCGATGTCGATCCCGAACTTGTTTTCTTTCAGGCCGGTGGAAATGTAGGGGTGGGTGCCCGCATCCACATCCGGATTCACCCGCAGGGAAATCGGCGCTTTCACACCCAGCTCGCCCGCCACTTTGTTCAGGCGGTCCAGTTCGGTGTCGGATTCCACGTTGAAACAGCGCACGCCAACTTCCAGGGCCCGCTTCATTTCCCATTCCTGCTTGCCAACACCGGAGAACACTACCTTGCCGGCGTCACCACCGGCACGCAGTACCCGTTCAAGCTCGCCGGCCGAGACAATGTCGAAACCCGCTCCCAGGCGGGCCAGCACGTTGAGCACCGCCAGGTTGCTGTTGGCCTTCACCGCATAGCACACCAGGTGCGGGTGCTCACCCAGGGCCTGGTCGTAGGCCCGGTAATGGCGCTCCAGGGTGGCACGGGAATAGATATAGGCGGGCGTACCAAAACGCTCGGCAATGCGACTGACAGGCACGTCTTCGGCGAACAGTTCGCCATCGCGGTAATTGAAATGATCCATGTTGTTCCTGAAATTCCGGCCGGGGCGAGATAGGACAGACGTCGTTAACGCGGCGCTTGCGGTTGTGCCTCACTGGCGTATCCAGCCTGCGCGCCGGCATCCCGGTACAGCGGGCCTTTCTGGCCGCAACCGGCCAACATCAAAGACAGCATGGTGACGGCGACGACAACCGGGCGATACCTTGCTACAACCTGCATATCCCTACCCCTGAATGATTGATGCCGGCAGTATAACCGACAGCCGGGGCGCACCGCTAACGCAGCTGACGGTTCAGGGCGTCTTCCAGCAGGCTGCGGTAATGCAGGTATTGGCAGGTTTGGATATCGCGCTGGTACTGCTGCGGTTCCAGATCGTGCGGCAGGTGCAGGTCAGTCAGGTAAATGGGGTAAGGTTCGTTACTGCGACGCAGCGAACGGATGTAGTGGGCCACGGCGGGAATGAGCTGCTCCCCGTATTCCTCGGCGGTGAACTCCCGGTCCTGGCAGTAGATATCAAACTTCAGCGAACCATCACCCTGGCGCACCCCCACACCCTGCACCTCAAAACCGGGCAAGGCGATGCCCGCCTGCTGGTCGGGCCTGGCAACGGCCTGCCAGCGTCCACCCCGGCGCACCAGCTCATGGCACTGAATGCCGCCCAGCGGCCCGGCCATATCCAGCTGTCTCAGCATGCGGCGCTCCAGCAAGCTGTCCAGGAAACGCAGCAGGGGGCTGAGCAGGTGGCTACGGCGCTGAACACGCAAGCTACGACTCCAGATACTGCCACACTCATCCACCACCCAGAGCCGCCCAATGCCAGCCCTCAGGGACCAGAACACCTGCAGACTGTCCGGCTCCGAGGCCTCGCACACCGCTTTGAGCTCGGGCTCGTCCCGCAACGCGTGACGATCCGGGACCATCGGAAGATAACGTTCCTGAGGCTGCAGCAACGCGTCCATCAGGGCCTGGCGATTGTTCAATACCGCAAAGCTCGGCTCCAGGCCATTGAACTGCAGCAGGAAATAGCGCCGGTCCATTTCAATCAGGTAGCGCACCGGGTGGGGGCCGTGGCCCCCGGCAAAGAACTGGCGCAGCACATCACCAAAAAGTTCCTGCAGGCGCCGGGCGATGGCCGCGCCGTGCCCCCGACTGGAGGCAAAGACCTGGATCTCAGGTAATTCCGCCGGACTCTGGGCCACCTGAGCCAATACGTTTTTCAGGCACTGGATCAGGGTGTCGCCCGCCGCGTAGTGCTGCACGCTGACTTCCTGCCAGCTGTTAAGGGCGACCTGATCGATGGTGGACACCAGATTGTCATGGCCGCCACTGAAGCCGAGGGAATCGTTACGGGCCGACAGCTTGTGTAGCCCCTTTTCCGACAGGTGCGCCTGGGGATCGGTGGCCACATTCACCAGCAGCAGATTCTTCAAGGGGCGCACCGCACGGGACAGCGCCTGACGCGAGGCCGGGGGCAGAGGCATGGGTAGAAAGGCCTGCATAACATCCAGGATTTCGCGAACTTCCAGCACGTTGGCAACGCTGGTACCGGCCCGCACGTTCAGCCGAGTGGCGCGACCCAGCAGGCCGTTGCAGTAGCACCAGACCAGCAGTTCGGCCAGGTTCCCGGAACGACGGATAACCGGCTTCCAGAACGCATCGGAGGGGTCTTCCAGATCCCGGAACAGCAACCAACCTTCGCCGTCACGGCCCTGCTCCGACTGGTGGTGAAACGACAGGTTTTCCTCCGCCAGGGAAGGCACCAGACCGGGGTTGATCATCTCCACCTTGCCGGCCTTGCGCTGGAATGCCGCATACAGTTTTCTACCCAGCAGGTTGATGTCATGGGGGCTGATGGCAGCGTCCGTGCCCTGTTCCCGGGCCATGCGTGATAACAGGCGATAGCTGTGAGTCAGCTCACTGACAATGATACGACGCAGGCCAATCACCTCCTCGGCCCGCCAGTTCTGACGGTCGTCGAGGGAACGCAGCTGGCTGTCATCCCACTGCCAGTGCTCAACCAGCCGGCGCAGCATGTCGATGCGCCACTGGTCGCCCACCATACCGGCACGACTCAACGGCAGACCGGTTTTCAGATACAGGCTGCGGCGCACCAGTTCCAGCCGGCTTCCCGCATCCTGATTGAGTAGCCAGTTCTCCAGGCGCCGGTACATCATGACGTACGGATCCAGGGAATCTACATCCAGGTGTCCCTGGTGCACTGCCTGCTTGAAGTTGGCAGACAGCAGTGACTGTTCCCGGTCGGTGGCGTAACACTCGATCAGCAACAGTTTTAGGATCGCTTTCCACGGGGCGTCGATCCCCTTGTACAGCTGCCAGATGCCTGCCCCCGGAAATTCCTCCGGGGGAATGGCGGGCACCGGCCCGAAATCAATGTATTCGTGGGGCTTGATGAAGCGGCAGTCCACCAGTCGGCGCCGGCATTCGTCGTAATCGGCTTCAGACTCCACCGGCACCAGCCACCACATCGGGTATTGGCCGCCCAGGTGAATGCTGGTGCGGTAGAACTCATCCAGCAGCAGATAATGCTGGGCACTGCCGCAATTCTCACCGGTCACCTCCGCCTGCTGCCGGCCGGCGCGCCAGTCACTGGCCGAGAACACAAATACGTGCAGCTCCACGCCCAGGGTGGCGGCCCAGGCGGAGAGCTTATCCGCCTTGCGTTCGAGGCTGCGAACACCCTGGGCGGACAAATCGGCGCGATGACACAGCCAGACATCCAGGTCACTGGCCACCGAGTGACCCAGAGTCCCGGGACTACCCATCAGAAACAGGCTGTCGATATCGGGGTGGCGTAGCCCTTTATCCCGGTAGCAGAAACTCCGGGCCACGCGGCGGGCCGCATTGAGGGTGGACTTTGAGGGAGTGTACCCGGACAGCCCCATGGGACAGCTGCCGTCCAGGTACCCGGGCAGGGAAGGATGATTGAGATGGAACACCAGCGGCAGCACTTCCAGTACCACCTGTTGGCGCCAGGTCAGGGCGGAACAGGCGCGTTCCCAGCGTTGACGATTGACCAACAGAAAGCGGTCACGCAGACGCTGCAACGTCTTGCGGTCAATGCCTTCCTCGAAATCGAGGACAATGGGCAGCGCCTGAACCGTCAAATGACCTCCAACCTGTCGTTACTTCCTGCCATTACCCCGGCGTTACTTCGCTGCCGCGCGGGCGCGGGCCACGGCGGCCCGCACCTGGTCGGGCGCCGTGCCGCCGGTGTGGTTACGGGCCTGCACCGAACCTTCCAGGGTCAGCACGTCAAACACGTCTTCGGTGATGAAATCGGAGAACTGCTGCAGCTCTTCCAGGGTCATGTCCGACAGGTCGCGCCCTTCGGCGACACCAAAGGCCACGGATTTACCGACGATTTCATGGGCATCGCGGAAGGGCACGCCCTTTTTCACCAGGTAATCCGCCAGGTCGGTGGCGGTGGAGAAGCCACTCTTCGCCGCCACGCGCATGTTGTCGGCCTTGGAGCGAATGGCCGGGATCATGTCGGCGTAGGCTTTCAGGCAGCCCTTGACGGTATCGACGGTGTCGAACAGCGGCTCCTTGTCTTCCTGGTTGTCCTTGTTGTAGGCCAGGGGCTGGCTTTTCATCAGGGTCAGCAGGCTGATCAGGTGGCCATTCACCCGGCCGGTCTTGCCGCGAACCAGCTCCGGCACGTCCGGGTTTTTCTTCTGCGGCATGATCGAGGAGCCGGTGCAGAAACGATCCGGCAGGTCGATGAAGTCAAACTGGGCCGAGGTCCACAGCACCAGCTCTTCGCTGAAGCGGGACAGGTGGGTCATCAGCAATGCCGCGAAGCTGCAGAACTCGATGGCGAAATCCCGGTCACTGACCGAATCCAGGCTGTTTTCAGTCGGCCGGTCAAAGCCCAGCAGCTCGGCGGTCAGGTTACGGTCAATCGGGTAAGTGGTGCCGGCCAGAGCGGCGGCGCCCAGGGGCATGATGTTCACCCGCTTGCGGCAGTCCTGCAGGCGCTGACCATCACGCACCAGCATTTCGTACCAGGCCAGCAGATGGTGGCCGAAGGTGACCGGCTGTGCGGTCTGCAGGTGGGTAAAGCCCGGCATGATGGTGTCGGCCTCGCGCTCGGCCAGGTCCAGCAGGCCATTCTGCAGGCGCGTCAGCTCTTCGGTGATCACATCAATTTCGTCACGCAGGTACAGACGGATGTCGGTGGCCACCTGGTCGTTGCGGCTGCGCCCGGTGTGCAGTTTTTTACCGGTGATGCCGATGCGCTCGGTCAGCGCCGCCTCGATGTTCATGTGCACATCTTCCAGGCTGACGGACCACTCAAAGCGTCCGGCGTCGATGTCCGCCTTGACGCCGTTCAGCCCCTCGATAATCTGGTCACGCTCCTCGTCGGTCAGCACGCCGACTTTCGCCAGCATGGTGGCATGGGCAATGGAACCGGTAATATCGTGGTGGTAAAGACGCTGGTCAAAGCCAACCGAGGCGGTAAAGCGCTCAACAAAGGCATCGGTGGGTTCGCTGAAACGTCCGCCCCAGGGTTTTTCGGAGGATGCGGCCTGGTCAGAGTTTTTCTGATCCGTCATGGTCTATCTTTCCTGCTGTCACGCCAGTGTCGCGCCACCGGCGATGTGTAAATGAATGGATGAGCAAAAAGTGGTCGCAGTATAGCATTGTGGCCACCATTAAGGAGACACCCCTGAACACCGACAAACGCCTTAACGCCAGGGAATTCTACGTGCCGGACCTGTGCCGGGTGCGGGCGGTCTTCCTGATGCTGGTCACCAGCGAACTGCTGGTACTGGTGCTGGCCATCGTCCAGGCCCCACAGGGCTGGATTGACTGGAGCTATTTCGGCCTGCTGTCGCTGTTCGTGCAGTGGACCACCCTGACCAGCGCCGCGCTGGTCTGCCTGCTGCGCCCGCGGCTCGCGCGCCTGACCACCAGCCGCGCCACCCTGGCGATCCTGGCGATTGTGCTGCTCGATGTCCTGGCCTTCAGCCTGTTTGCCGACCGGGTCCTGCACCCCGCCCCCGGCGGTCCCGACTGGCAGGGCATAGCCAAGAAACTGCTGCTCGGCGCACTGATCACCCTGATGGTGCTGAGGTACTTCTACCTGCAGCACCAATGGCAACAGCAGCGCGAGGCGCAAATGCAGGCTCGCCTGGCCTCACTGCAGGCCCGAATCCAGCCCCACTTCCTGTTCAACAGCATGAACAGCATCGCCAGCCTGATTGCCAGCGACCCGGACAAGGCCGAAGAGGCGGTGCTGGACCTGTCCGAGCTGTTCCGCGCCAGCCTGCGCACCGACGACCAGCAAGTGCCCCTGGCCCGGGAACTCGACCTGTGCCGGCGCTACCTGGCCATCGAAAGCCTGCGTCTGGGTGAACGTCTGAATGTGGAATGGGCCATTGCCCCGGGCCTGGAGAGCCAGGCCATACCGCCACTGAGCCTTCAGCCTTTGGTCGAAAATGCGGTGCACCACGGTATCCAGCACCGGTCCGACGGTAGCACCATCCGGATCGAGGCTTACGCCAAGGGCGCATTTGTGTATGTGATGATCCAGAACCCGGAGCCAGGCCCCCACGGCGGTTCACACCAGGGTCACCGGGTGGGCCTGAGCAACACCCGTTCACGGCTGACCGCGGTCTTCGGCGACACCGCCGTACTCAAACAGAGTCGCCATAATGGCACCCATACCGTCACCCTGCGACTGCCCCGGCAAAACCTCCGCCAGGATTCCGGACATCATGGCCAGGAAGTGAAACACCATGGATAGAATCGACAAGAACGTCCTTATTGCCGACGACGAACCACTGGCCCGCCAGCGCCTGGGCCGCCTGATTGATGCCCTGCCTGGCTACACCGTGTGCGGCGAAGCCGTGAATGGCGAACAGGCCCTGAGCCAAACGGCAACCCTGCAGCCCGACATCCTCCTGCTGGACATCCACATGCCCGGCGTGGACGGCATGGCCACCGCCAAACACCTGATGCAGCAGCCCAACCCGCCAGCCCTGATATTCTGCACCGCCCACGACCAGCACGCCCTCGAAGCCTTTGACGTCAATGCCACCGCCTACCTGCTCAAGCCGATCCGACGGGAAGCGCTGGCCGACGCCCTGGCCCGGGCGGAGAAAACCAACCGCCTGCAAAACCAGGCCCTGGAAAACCGCCAGAGCCCGGAACCCGAGCAGATCACCGTTCGCAGCCAGCGCGGCACCGAACTGATCGACCTCGCCGACATCCTCTACTGCCAGGCCGACCAGAAATACGTCACCCTGGTGCATCGCCACGGCGAGACCCTGTGCGACTACAGCCTGAAAGAACTGGAACAGGCCCACCCGGCCCACTTCCTGCGCATCCACCGCCATACCCTGGCCGGCGTAGCGTTCATCCAGGCCCTCAAACGAGACGGCGAAGGCCGTCCGGTACTGGCCCTGAAAGAAACCGACGCCCGGTTACCGGTCAGCCGCCGCCATGCTGCTCATGTTCGGCAGTGGCTCGAACGGCAATAAACAATATGCACGGATGAGGTTTCACAGGAGCCGGGAGCCAGCGGGTGGACCTTTCCGGGAATTTCGAAGGCCATGGATGGCCCGCCCTAGCCACATGGCGCGACGCAGGACCATGGGCGATAAGGGGCCAAAATATTGGACAACGCCTCAAAAGCCTCATCATCAATAAACTCCAGCCGCTTGTTGCTGATGTTCTTAAGCTGCTAGACCGCCCATTGGGGGAATTCCCAGACCAGCTCAGCATCGACTTTCAAAGTCAACTTGCCTTTAGCCCCTACCCCGAAGCAAAAGCCGGGACGGGCTCGGCATGGCCACTGATCTTGATGGGTGCTAGTTCTTAAAGCCAAGTGCGTAAAACTGCACGTCATAACCTATCCAGGCCAGGTGTGGCATAATGCGAAAAACGTTTCATAGAACAAGGATGTACCATGAAGCCAGCAATTGTATTGCTCGCCCTCTCGGCGTTTACCCTCCCTGCCTGTACTTCGGGCAAGGCTACCCCAGATAACCATCAGGCCGTGGAGGCGCTGCTCAAGAGAACCCAGGAACACTTAGTCTATGTGAAAGGCGGCAGCTTTGAGATGGGTGATTTCGGGCCGAAAGACCCCCGGGGCTACTTACCCTGGAGTTTTAAGCAGGACGACAAACACCTCCACAAGGTCACACTGGACGGCTATTACATCATGGACCGTCAGGTGTCCTACGCGGACTACGACACCTACACAGAAGCCACCGGCCAGCTCAGGATCAACACTGATAACCGCAGTAGTGCCACACGAGCCCCGAATGTGCCGGCAGGCGTGGACTGGTATCAGGCCCGGGATTATTGCCAGTGGCTGGCCGAGCAAACCGGCCGGCCCTTCGCGCTGCCGACCGAAGCACAATGGGAGTATGCCGCCCGTAGCCGAGGACAAATGATGCCCTATGCCACGGATGATGGCATTTTGCGGAAAGGGAAAAACTATCCCACTCGGGAAGAGCGACGGCAGGCTACTTCAGGCAATTCTCCATACGCACCGTACACAATCGCAAAAAAGTATCCCCCAAATCCTTTGGGCATCCATCAGATGGGACTTAATGGTTATGAGTGGGTCAGCGACTGGTACAGCGAAGACTATTACAAACACTCGCAGGAACAGAATCCGACCGGCCCCAAATCGGGGACACTCAAAGTGCGTCGTGGGGGGGCCACAGGAGAAAGCTTCTTGGGCATGGTCACGGTTATACGAACGCCGTATAACCCAGACCTGACGGAGATTCCACCAAAGCATAGTGATGTGGAAATCGACCCAACAAGGAAGCAGCGATATAGCATGAGCACTGCACGCTGTGTGCTCAATGAGACTAAATAGCTCAGCGGGAAGCCTAATCCCCGCCATTCCATGATGACCTAAACATTTTCTTTGTGGGGAGGTGGCAAACATTCGGTGTAATTGAAACAGGCGCGGTGAAACTTTGGCTCAACGTCATACTGGGTCAGATAGTCTGCCATGTCGTTGCGGACTATCGGGGTTCCCTTGGAGGCCGTTGGCTTTAGTTGCTGGTAAAAGCGCTGGAGATTGCCTGGATAATCACTGGACAGCCAGGACTTCTCACCTCGCCCCAGAAACTCAAGCAGCGCCGCTTCGCCCTCATCCACGGTGGTATTATCATCACTGATTTTCGGTTTAATGCGCTGCATAATGTTGCGGTATTCCGACTGCGACTGCGCCCAGGCAAAGATGCTGATAATGGCCCGCTTGCGCTCTGTCATAAAGCCAAAGCGCCAAAAGTTGATGTCCTCCCAGTCCCAGGTGCGATTTTCAGGCTCCAATGCGTCAAAGGCGTTGACCTGCATTAAGCGGTAGAGTAGAGCTCCTTTGGCATCTGGAGTGGTATACCGGAGCACATCCGGGTTAGTGTTAATTCGTTCAACTAAAATACTGCGAGCCTCCGCAGCAGCCATCTCATCCCTCAGACCATCCCAGAAGTCAACCAAGGCATCTTGTGCTTGTTGAGCGGTGTCATATATATAATCTTTCAATTCTCTTCCATTTTGCAGCGCAATAACCAGGATGTTAGACAACGCCTCAAAGGCCTCATCATCAATAAACTCCAGCCGCTCGTAATTGATGTTCTTGAGTTGGTAGGCCACCCATTGGGCGAATTCCCAGATCAGGTCGGCGTCGACTTCCAAAGTCAGCTTCCCTTTGGCGCCTATGCCGAAGCAAAACCCCGCTTTAGCCACGATGCGAAATTTGCCTGCTGCATAATTTATTTTGAATGTTGATTCCGCCCCTACACCAACCTGCCCCATGAGCGCCGGCGCAATCTTCGCAAAGGGCGCGAACTCGTCGGTCTCCGGGTTTTTCCACTCCACCTGGCCGGCCACCGTGACTCCCAGCTCACCGCCAGCAAACGCTTTGAGTTCCGCGCCCTGAATCGGTTCAGGGTCAGCCATATCAACGACCTGTTGTCCCGGAACACCCGCTTCGCGGGAGGAGCCTGGAATGCCCTTGGCTTTCGCCCCCTGGCCGGTAAACTCGGCCTCAAGATTAAGTTCAATGGCCACACTGGCACCCAGGCTGCCGGCAACGCTTAGCAGAGTATGACTGCGCAGCATGCCGAGATTCACACCGGCAAAGGCCATCATGTAGCCGCCGGGCGGTTCATAGCAGTCGATGGTGCCTTTTGCCTGGGCCAGCATGAGTTCAGCGTGGCCACTGGCCTTGATGGAGGCTTTGCCCTGAAAGGGGTTGAACTCACCGCTAAGGCCACTGGCGCCATAGCCCCAGCGCATCAATTG
>NZ_PTIV01000011.1 GCF_002934325.1 Marinobacter persicus | reverse complement strand
GAACCACCTGATCCCATCCCGAACTCAGAAGTGAAACAGACCTGCGCCGATGGTAGTGTGGTTCGCCCATGTGAGAGTAGGTCATCGTCAGGCTCCTAAATACAAAAGCCCCGGTCGCGTAAGCGTCCGGGGCTTTTTTATTTTGGATCGAGGCCCTGCTGTGCACTACAAAGGCCCCCATGTGACAAGGCGTGCCTTGCACGCCGCAGGACGCGGGAGCGCAGCGACGGCGGGCCCGAAGGGCCGAAGGCCGACAGGCCTGAGCAAAGTAGGTCATCGTCAGGCTCTTAATACCTAAAACCCCCGCCGGTTCGCCGACGGGGGTTTTTTATTAGCTGCGATAAACAAAAAAGAGGTTGCCTAAGGCAACCAGATCTCAAACACCCCACCCCCAAGCTCACCACCATTGTGAAGCTTGATAGAGCCAATGCGCTCCCCTTCGTTATGCATCGCGGCAATGGATGAGGCAAAGAACAGCCCCAGGCTGGTGCTTCCGCCTTTGAAGTCCAGCGACTTGAAATTAAGCGTTCCTGTATGCTGCATGCTTTCGGGGTAGCCCGCACCGTCGTCCTCTACTCCAATCACCAGATAGCCATCTTCGTCCCTTGCCGTTAACCTGAGCTGGCTTTTGGTATAGCGAATGGCATTGTTAATGGTGTTGTTCAGAACGCCGGTAAGAAGGTGTTCGTCAAAAAAACCGTTGATGTCATCGGCTTCAATCGAATACTGGATACCGAGGCCGTCGAGGAGGGGGACATGACGCGCCAGTTGTTCGGACAGAAAGTCAGGCACAAAATGCTCATCAACGTTGGCGACCAGGTTGTCCTGGCCCAGCCGATAAATGCCAAGAAGCTGAACCAGGTCGTTGTGCATGCGCTCAGCTTCGTATTGAAGCATGTTGAACTGATTGGAGTGGGCCAGGGCTTCCTTATGATCCATCCGCAGCTCGTCGAGGCTGTTGATCAACATCCCCAAGGAGTTCTTCATGTCATGCACGGCGGAAGCCAGTACCATTGAAAAATCGATGTTCTGGTCTGTCATGCGGTCAGTCCTTTCAGTTTTTGGCTCAAAGCAATGTATCGGCGATATTGGCGATGTTGTTCTGGTAGTCCCTCAAGCCGTTTGAGTCGTTTTTGACAGGTGGCCAGAAGAGCGCGGTTAGAAGGCTCCTGCTGGTGCTTTTTTAATAGGACCTGGATCAGGTTGAGGTTCAGAGAAGCATGGTCAGGGACGATCTCAAGCGCCTTCTCAAACGTCTTTATCGCAGCATCCAGGTTGCCTTCCTCGAACGCCCGGATACCGTCGCGGTTAAACTCCCTGGCTTTGAGTTTTTGGCGGAAGCCAACGGGCTCGTCGAGAAGACCCTCAATTTGCTGTAAAACGTCGCTGTCGTTATCAAACTGTGCCGCCAGTTTGCCCAGCAGGCTCTTGGCGTCCTGGTCACGACCGAGCCGGAATAATGTCTTGGCATAGTCCAGCCCCATGTCCGCAGACATGTTCTGTTGGTTTTCCATTTCCGTGGAGACTTCCTTCAATAGCTTCTCCGCTTCCCGGTTGTGGCCTTGGCCTGCGTGGACACGGCTTTGAATGATCTTGCTACGGAGCGGAAGGATTTCATCCTCGGCGAACCGCTTTTCCATTTTGGACAACACACTCAGCGCTTCATTGGCACGCTCGGCGCCTTCGGCGTCAAGATCGCCCTCGCTCAGGTCCGATAGACTTTGTGCCAGTGAGAGATAGTGGTCAGGTGCATCGTGGATCGAATAGGTTCCGAGGTTTACCGTCTGACGCCAAGCCTCCGAGGCGGTGTCCACGTCCTGGTTGCTGGTGGCCACCTCTGCCAGGTGTTTCTGGCGCAGCAGGGCATTGGGCGAGTGCTCTGAGGCTTTCTCAAGGATTCGCTGGGCCTGAGGCGTCTTACCCTGTTTCTCGAGCGTTTCAGCGAGCAGGTCGTAGGCTTCCATGTAGTCAGGATGCTTTTCAATCAGGGCCCTCAGGTCATTGATAGCCTCATCAAACTGGCGGTTTGCCAGCAGTACGCGGCAGCGGCCAAGGCGCGCCCAGGACAGTTCCCGCTGAGCCAGGACGTCCTCATACGTTTTCTGGGCATGGGCAAGGTCGCCAACTTCGAGATAGAGTTCCCCCAGGGTTTTCATGAGCCAGGTTTTGTACCTTGGGTGCTTGTTCAGCATCTCAAGGCAAAGGGTGATGGCTTTTGGATAGTTTTCGCGGTCGATTTCCCGGTTGATGGGTAACAGGGTATTGCGCTGACGAATCAGGCTGCCCAGTCGCTTCTCAAGTACCGCGCGGTTGATGGGTTTGGTCAGGTAGGCGTCAGGTTGGTATTCGCGCGCACCCATCACCATTTCCTTGGACGTTTCGGCGGTGACCATCAGAAAAAGCGAGGAACGTTTGAGCAGCTTTTTATGGCGTAATTCTTCGAGAATATGCTGCCCGTTTTTGCCTTCGCCCAGATTGTAATCGCAAAGCACCACGTCAACATGGTTATAGCTGCAATGCTGAATAGCGGCAGTGGCATGGGCCACCAGCTGGATGTCTTCGGCGCCACAGCTACGCAGCATCTGGCGCATGGACAAGCGAAAGTTCTCGAAATCATCGACAACGAGAAAGCTCAATTTGCCAAAGGGATTTGCCAGCTCGCTTTGTTCAGATCGATTCATGGGCGTTTCTGCTTCAGTTGTTTGTTAACAAGGGCTCTGAGGGCGGCTGGTTTTACCGGTTTGTACAGGACCTGATAGCCGCGATTCATGGCATCATCCCTGACTTCCGGCGCCATGTAACCGGTGATCAGTATGCCCGGAATGTCCGGGTTCAAGGCTTCTCGGATGGCGTCCATGGCATCGAGACCGTTTCGGTCATCATCAAGCTGATAGTCAGCCAGAATCATGTCTGGCTGGCGCCCCTCAAGCTTGCTCAGGGCGTCTTCAAGGCTTTGTGCAGCGGTGACGTTGCATTTCCAGTTACCCAGCAAGGCCACCATGCCCTGCAGTATAGCCGCGTCATTGTCGATGCAAAGCACGTGCAGGCCGCCGAGGCTGGATACCCGGCGGGAGCTGCTGGGTGTGCTGTTAATCATGGCTGGGTGATCGCCAACGGCCAGTGGCACGGTGATACCAAAAGTGCTGCCCTTGCCCTGGATAGAATGAACACTGATGGGATGGTTCAGCATGCCACTGATGCGATCAACGATTGCGAGCCCGAGACCCAGCCCCTTCTGGTCCCGCCCGTGCTGGAACCGGCGGAATTCCTCAAAAATATGGGTAAGTTGGTCATCGGACATGCCTGGGCCGGTATCCAGAACTTCGATTCGCAGGAACCCATTCAGTCGCCGGCAGCCTAGAAGAATCTTGCCGGTTTCGGTATAGCGAATGGCGTTGGACAGGAAGTTCTGGATCACGCGCCGGAGAAGCTTCGCGTCTGACCGAACCCATGCAGAGCTTGGCACAACGTGTAGCTTAAGGCCTTGATCTTTGGCAATGGCGGAGAATTCAGTCGCCAGGTGACGCAATAGATCGTTGATATTGAACGTGCTGATGTCAGCTTCCAGTGCACCGGCATCCAGCTTTGAAATATCAAGCAGTGTGCTGATGATTTCTTCGGCGGCGCCCAGGGAGCTGTCGATATGGTCAACCAGTTCCCGGGTCTCGCCTTCATTAACCTTGCCAGCCAGTGCGGATGTAAACAGGCGGGCCGCGTTCAAGGGCTGTAGCAGGTCATGGCTCGCCGAGGCGAGGAACCGGGTTTTGCTCTGGTTGGCCTGTTCGGCAACGGACTTGGCCTTGAGCATCTGTTCGTTGATGACCTGCAGCTCCTGCGTCCGTTCCCGAACCCGCTGTTCCAGATACGTATTGGTTTCTTTCAGCGCTTGTTCCGTGCGCCGCATGGTGGTGACGTCCTGATACGTCGTTACATAGCCGCCACCGGGCATTGGGTTGCCGTCAATACGCACCACCATGCCGTCCGGGCGCTGACGTTCGTAGGACATTGCTTCGCCGTTGCGCATGCTGTCGCACCGGTTCTTGATGATCTGGTCGATACGGCGTGCCGGCATGTTGGCGCTGGTAAGGTTGTAGCGCATCAGGTCTTCGACCGGGCGTCCAACCCGCACAAACCCTTCCGGATAATTGAACATTTCAAGGTAATGGTGATTCCAGACCACCAGTTGCTGCCGATGGTTGACCACCGACACCCCGAGACTGATGTTTTCGATGGCCGACTGCAGCAACTCACGGCTGAAGGTCATGGCCTGGGATGCCTCGTCGACAATGCTGACCACATCCTCGATCTGCATGTCGCGACCAGTCAGCGTGGATTCAAGGACGACGCGGGCCGTCGACGCACCAATGACCGAGGCCAGCTGGCGTTCCACGTATTTCATCAAGTGGGTGGAGGCAGGTCGATGGGCATACAGCCGTGTGGCATTGCGCCTTTCATAATGTCGGAAGGCGCTCTTGGCACGTTCCTCGCCCATGAAACGGTCGGCAAGTGCTTGTAAATCGGAAACGCGGATCTGGCCCTGCCAGCTTTGCTGTTGGGGGCTTTCGCCTTTGGGCTGTGGTTCATGGAAAAACGCCGCTACCTGGAATTTTTCGCGGATGCTTTGGCGCGTCACCAGGGAGAGGCAAATGTACACCATGGTATTAACGCCCAGGCTCCAGAGAATGCCGTGGCTGAGCTGGTCCAGTTGGGAGCCGAAAAGGGCAGTAGGGCGGGTCCATTCCCAGCCAAACAGGCCTTGCTCGATAATGTCGCCGGGGATCCAGCCTGTGGCGGCCAGTGCGGGGAGCAGGAGCGTGTAACACCACATCAGAAAGCCAAGACCCAGCCCCCAGGTGGCGCCGGTGAGGTTGCCTTCGCGCCAAAGTATGCCACCCACCAGGGCCGGGCCGAATTGTGCTGCTGCGGCAAACGAGAGCAGGCCGAAAGCCGTGAGGCTGTAATCCGCACCCGCCATGCGGTAGAACCCATAGGCCGTGAGGAGCACCACAAAGATGGCGACCCTGCGGATCGTCAAGAGCAGGAAACTCAAGTCCGTTCGGCGGTTCATGCGCGGGCGAAAGAATTTCAGCAACCCGGGCATGACGATCTCGTTGCTGATCATCGTGGCGATGGCCACCGAACACACGATAACCATGGCCGCAGCGGCCGAGCCGCCGCCAAGGAAGGCCAGTACGGCCAGCCACTCCTGGCCGGCCATAATGGGAAGCTGAAGAATAATAATGTCCGGATCAATGCCGGCCAACCCTGGACTGAGAAGCCCTGCAGCTGCGATGGGCAGCACAAAGGCACTGGCGATCAACAGATAGATTGGCATGGCCCAGCGGGCGACCTGGAAATCCCGATGATCGGTGTTTTCCACCACCATGACGTGGAACTGCCGGGGCAGGCAGATGATGGCAAGCATGGCGATCAGGGTCTGGGTAATGAATGCCGGTGCTTCAACCCCGTCGGAGGTTAATGTTCCCAGCAGGTCCGCCTGGGTGACGCGATTGAGAAGGTCGCCAAAGCCATTGAACAGGCCGTAGCCAACAAACAAGCCGACGGCCACGAAGGCCACCAGTTTGATCAGCGACTCAAAGGCAACCGCCTGGATCATGCCCCGATGATGCTCGGTGGATTCCAGGTGCCGGGTGCCGAACAGGACGGTGAATACCGCCAGGGCCAGGGTGATATACCAGGCCGAGTCATTCCAGGCAGCTGGACTGAGTTCCAGGTGGCCTGCCTCTGAGGTCGACAGGACGTTAAAGCCCATGGCAATGGCTTTGAGCTGCAGGGCAATGTAGGGAACGCTGCCAAACAACGCGAAAATCGCCACCATGGCCCCGAGTAGCTGAGACTTGCCGTACCGGGAAGCGATGAAGTCGGCAATGGAGGTACTGCTGTTGCGTTTACTGATGAAGATAATTCGACGCAACAGGGGAGCAAAGAAGAGAAATGCGAGCAATGGCCCCAGATAGATGGGCAGAAACGCGAAGCCTTCCTGGCTTGCGCGCCCAACGGCACCGTAAAACGTCCATGAAGTGAAGTAAACGGCCAGTGACAGCGCGTAGATGTGGGCTCGTGTTGTTCTTTGTCGGTACAGTCCGGGGTGTCGGTCGCCTGCCCAGGCTACAAAGAACAACACTGAAATGTAGCTGATGGATATTACTACAAGCAGCCAGACACTAATCATACCGGCAGATTACCCTCTGTTGGGGATTCAGGAGCCACACACCGTCTTGTACAGAGAGTCGCCGGTGGATATCACCTTGAGACTGTCAACGTTTGGCTTGCCGTCGGGGCTGAGCGGAACCAGTTCCCGGGTTTGGCAATTGAGCAGGTGGGGCCGGTGAGACACGGAATCCGTAAAGGTCTGCTCGAACCGGTACAGGACAAACTGCTTCACGCCTTCGCTGTTTGGAACCGGGTTAATACCATTGACGTCAACGGCTGAGAATGCGGTGACGTAAGGGAAAATGAAAGTCCAGGGACGGAAGTAAACGCCTTCCTCTTCGGTGGATACCACAACGGCCTCTTCCGGCAGTAGCGACTTTTTGTGTTCAAACCAAGTGTATTCGCTATACACCAGATAGCCCAGCATGCCCAGTCCGGCAAATACGGGGATCAGCCACTTCGGAGCGCGTTTGGCGGTGATCGCGCGAATCCCCAGGGCAAAGCCGGCTGCACCCAGGCCGCAAATGACCGTGGCTAATAAGTTCCAGAACATATAATGCTTTCCTCAAAAAAAAGAACGGGCTCCCTCGGTGAGGAAGCCCGTCTGGTTCAACCTTTCACTGCATCATTATGCAATGATTCAGGCTTTTAGTCAGGTTAGTGGTCCTGAGCTGCACCGGCACCACGTGGGTAACGGACGCTTTCGACCAGTTCCTGAATCTCCTGAGGCGGCTCAGCAGTCGCGCGAGATACCGCGAAGGCTACCGCGAAGTTGATGATTGCACCAATGGCACCGATAGACAGCGGGGAGATACCCATTACCCAGTTTTCCGGGGTGTCTGCCAGGTTGTTGGTGCCCGGGATGAACAGCCAGCCCTTGTAGGTGAAGATGTAGCACAGTGTGAACACCAGACCAGCCAGCATGCCGGCGATGGCGCCAACGTTGTTCACCCGCTTGGAGAAGATACCCATCATCAGTGCCGGGAACAGCGAGGCTGCCGCGATACCGAAGGCCAGTGCTACTACCTGTGCGGCGAAGCCTGGAGGGTTAGCACCCAGATACGTCGCAACCACGATAGCGACGGCCATCGAAATACGCGCCGCGAGCAACTCACCTTTGTCACTGATGTTCGGGTTAAAGCGACCCTTGATCAAGTCATGACTGATTGCAGAGGAGATAGCCAGCAACAGACCTGCCGCAGTGGACAGTGCCGCAGCCAGACCACCGGCAGCGATCAGACCAATAACCCAACCCGGAAGGTTGGCGATTTCAGGGTTGGCCAGTACCAGAATGTCCCGGTTGTAGCTGAATTCGTTACCCTCCCAGCCACGGGCTTCTGCTTCAGGCGCGAAGGCTTCGGAGTCGTTGTAGTACTGGATGCGTCCGTCGTTGTTCTTGTCTTCAAACTGAATCAGACCAGTCACTTCCCACTCTTTGATCCAGTTTGGACGATCTTCGTACAGGATCGGAGCCGCGTCAGTGCCATCCGGGTAGATGGTGGTCATGATGTTCAGGCGAGCCATGGAAGCAACAGCCGGAGCAGTCAGGTACAGCAGGGCGATGAATACCAGAGCCCAACCGCCAGACCAGCGCGCATCAGTAACCTTCCGAACGGTGAAGAAGCGGATGATTACGTGCGGCAGACCAGCTGTACCGATCATCAGGGTCAGCGTGAACAGTACCATGTTCAGCTTGTTGTCCACGTCAGCGGTATACTTGCTGAAACCGAGGTCCATGATGACCTGATTCAGTTTGGTCAGCAGCGGAATGCCGGAGTCGGCGTGGTTGGAGAACATGCCCAGAGCCGGAATCGGGTTGCCTGTCAGCTGCAGGGAGATGAATACTGCCGGGATTGTGTAAGCCACAATCAGTACGCAGTACTGAGCTACCTGAGTGTAGGTGATGCCCTTCATGCCACCCATTACTGAGTAGAAGAAGATAACAACAGCCGCGATGATCAGGCCCATGGTGGAGTCAACTTCCAGGAAGCGGGAGAAGGCAACACCAGCGCCGGCCATTTGACCGATTACGTAGGTCACGGATGCCACGATCAGACAGATAACGGCCACCATACGGGCGTTATCGCTGTAGTAGCGATCACCGATGAACTCGGGAACGGTGAACTTACCGAACTTCCGCAGGTACGGAGCCAGCAGCATGGCGAGCAGTACGTAACCGCCAGTCCAGCCCATCAGGAACGTGGAGTTGGCATAGCCACCAGCGGCGATCAGGCCCGCCATGGAGATGAAGGATGCCGCAGACATCCAGTCCGCACCGATTGCCACACCGTTGGTAATCGGGTGAATGCCGCTACCGGCAACGTAGAAGTCCTTGGTGCTACCTGCCTTGGCCCAGATCGCGATACCGATATAGAGCAGGAAGGAGGCCCCGACGAACAGTATGTTAATTGCAAATTGGCTCATGGGTTCTTACTCCTCGCTTACGCCGAATTGTTCATCGATCTTGTTCATGCGCCAGGCATAGAAGAAAACCAGAACAATGAAGGTAAGAATGGAGCCTTGCTGGGCGAACCAGAAGCCGAGGTCTGTACCGCCAACGGAGATGCCCGAAAGCATAGGGCGGAAGATCATTGCGGCGCCACAAGACACCAGGAACCAAACAACGAGGCTCCCGAAGATAAGGCGTAGATTCGCCTTCCAGTAGTTTTCAGCGTCGTAGCTGTGACCTGACATAGTCATCACTCCTGCATTGTTATTGTGGAGGTTGGGTGGATTTTGGGTGAGGTATTTCTAGAGAATTTATTATTCACGTAAGTTTTTCTCCTTATTGTCACCTCCGACTTTACCGTTGGGCGAATTTATAGATATTGGCAAATAGTCTAACTCTCAATAACTTGCCTTATTTTTGACCAATGGCTTGGTGTTACTGAAAGCGCTTCATGTCCTGCAAACGGCGCTGATAGCGCAGTTTGTCCACCAGGGTTTTCAGTGTCTTGACGTCATTTTTCTGGGCCTGGTTCAGGGCGATAAGTGTCAGCTCCGCGGTTACCAGGGCGTCAGCGGCTGCATGGTGCCGTTCACTGGCTTCCAGCCCGAAATATTCCGACCAGTGGTCCAGTCCCTTGCCCTTGATCTCGGCTTTCGGAAAAAATGCCGGCAGCAGTTCGGCCACATCCATCCAGAGATGGGAAGCGGTATATCCTAGCTGTGACTTGAGGGCCTTTTCCAGAAACCGTTGGTCGAAGGCCGAATGGTACGCAAGGATAGGGTCACCGTTCATCCATTCAAGCAAGTGCAGCAAAGCATCCTCGGTCTCGTGGCCATGAGTCAATGCCTCGGTGCCGATGCCGTGAATCAGCACGGTTTCTCGGATATCGAGGTCCGGCCGGCGCAGGATGAGATCGAACTGGTCGTTCAGGTGGATGGCCTCGCCTTCAATGGCCACCGCTCCAATGGCAATGACCTCATCTTTTTGAGGGTTCAGGCCAGTGGTTTCGAGATCCAGCACGATCAGGCGGCACTTTGACAGTGGCTGGTCGCCCGCGCTTTTGGGCGTGGGGAGGTTGTCTGTGTCGTGATCGCCGAGGGAGCCTCCCCGGCGATCAGAGAGCCATTGTTTTATAGAGTCAAACATGCTGGGTTGGGTGACCTTATAGTTGATAGGTGACTTCCAGCTTTTGCTGGAGTCGTTGGGCCTGACGGAAAGACTCTCTCAGAATCCGGCGGTCGAGCGGGTTGAGGTCGTCAGGATCAATGTAATTGGTCAACTCTTCACCGTTGTTGAGCATTTCCTGGTGGGCTCGCATACGGATAGCCTGGATCAGGCTGTAGGCCTCCTGCCAGGCGTTCGCATCCTTGGGGTTGAATACGCCCTTGTTTGCCAGTTCCTCCATGCGTTCCAGGGTGTTGCCCTGTTCCACACCGTTGGCGAGCGCAAATACCCGGACCGCCTCAACGAACGGTGCCAGCCCCTGGCGCTTGAGATCCAGGGAATGTTTCTTTTCGTCGTTCAAGTAGCGGAAATTATTAAACATGGTCAGTGGCGGCTTTCGCTCGAAAGCGTTTGCGGCCAGCATTTTCTAGAACAGCGCATTCTTGCGTATCCGTTCAAGGACTTTCTCAAGCAGGCGGTGCAATGGCTCCTCGGGGCCAAAAATGGAGCGCATATCCAGGAAAATGGAGGAATAGACGATGTTCTGCGGCGTCGACGCTTCAATGAAGCGCTGGAACCAGTCGTCCCATTCCTCTTCGCTCAGGCAGAGCTTGGGATTGCTGGCCATGATATTGCCCTTGCACAGCGTGAAGCCGCACTCTGCCAGGTCATCATTGAGTTTGCGGGCAAATGGCAGCAGCTTTTCCCGAACCTCGTCAGCGGTCATGCCTTCCGGCGTTTCGAACAACATGCCGTTGTCCTGATCGGTTAGCAGTGTCTGCTCCTGTCGTCCCTCGCTGCCGAAGGTGAGCCAGGTAAAAGGGATGCCCGGATCATTGTCCCGCAGATTCAGCTCGATCACCCGGCGAACGGTAATATCGTTCAGGGTGGTGATGATTTTGACCACCTGCCCGGAATCAGCGCCGTGGGCGAGCATGGTGTCCACCAGCCGTGAGACGTCGGTGCGGAAGCTGACTAGTGCCTGCAGGTTGGGCGCTGTGCCGATGGTCCGGGCCAGGTTAACCAGGTCCACCCGCTGCAGGCTGAACAGGTCGCTCTGGGACACAACGCCGGCAAGACGGTTTTCTTCATCAACCACCACCAGATGGGCAAAATGGAATTCCGCCATCAGCATCGCGGCTTCGAACGCATCGGCTGTGGTAGGCAGCGATTTCGGGTTGGCGGTCATTAACTGACTGATGGGCGTGTCCAGAGGGGCTTTCTCTTCAGCCACCATGGTACGCAGGTCCCGAAGGGTGAATATACCCTTTGGCTGACGGCTGTCGTCAGTGATGATGATGCTGCCGACATCGGCTTCATGCATTTTCGCCACGGCTTTGCGTACCGGCATGTCCGGCGTACAGACAATGGGGTTGCGCAGGGCGAAGCGATCCAGGGGCGTGTCCAGGCTATTGCTGGATCCGATGGAAGCCATGGCGTTGGACTGGATGCGTTTATTAACCTGATCCAGCAGGCTGCTAACGCCTCGCAGACAGAAATCCCGGAAGGGGTCGCTCTCGGAAAACAGGGTGACAAAGGCATCGTGATCGATGCTCAGGCAGAAGGTGTCACCGGCGGAGCGGTGCAGTGTGCGCGTGGGGCGCTCGCCAACCAGCGCAGCCAGCGGGAAGCATTCACCCGGGCAGATTTCAAACGTCGGTTCGGTGCGGCCGGTATCTTTATTCAGTCGTTCGCCGCGAATCAGTCCCTGTTTCACAATATAGAAGCGCTGGACCATGCCGTCTTCAGGAGACAGCACCACATCGCCGTCGGCATAAAAGCTGAGTTGTGAGTGCTCCGCAAAATGCGCCAGGTGGGCGTCATCCATGCTGGAGAAAGGGGCGTGTTGCCTCAGGAAGGTCATGATCGCGCGGGTATTCTGCGGCGTGTTTTCCGGGTTTGCTGCAGCCATAGTGACATCCATTCCTTTTCCCGACCTGTTGGTAAGAGTGCCAACGGCCGGGTCATTGTTGTTATCCGCCAGAAGTGTATCAGCGGTTACCTGTTTTACCCTACGATTTTGGTCGCAGGGATTAGCTTTATGGTAAATCCCGCCGGTGGTAAAGTTCTGATATTCGTCAATCGGAAAACAGTTTGTGCCATGACCAGCAAAGATGAACGCCTGGCGTTTCTTGAAGAGATGCAGGACGTCAAACGCATTCGAAAGCCCAACCGGGCGGAGGTCTCCACTCCGCGCGAACTGACGCCTGGACATCTTGAGCGTCAGCGTTCGGCGGTGGAGCAGCAGGTCAAGGATCGAAACCCGTTGACGGCGGATATGGTGGAACCACTGACCGCCCAGGATGTATTGAGCTGGCAGCGTCCTGGTGTTCAGCATGGCGTCTTCAAGAAACTGCGTCTGGGCCAATATCCGGTTGAGGCCCGCCTGGACCTGCACCGCATGACGGTGGAAGAGGCCCGGAGGGAGGTGTTTGGTTTCATCAATGACTGTGTCCGTTATGGCCTGCGCTCGGTCATCATCCTCCACGGCAAGGGTGAGCGTAATCCGGATCGAATTGCCCACATCAAAAGCCATATTGCCAAGTGGCTGCCGGAATTGGACGACGTACTGGCCTTTCATTCGGCCCAAAAACACCATGGCGGCACCGGTGCGGTGTATGTAATGGTTCGGAAAGGGGACCGGGACAAACAACGCAACCGTGAGATCCACGGAGGGCACTGACCCGTAGCCCTTATGGAATCGGAGGGCATGATGCAGAGATTCCTGGTTGCCGGAATACTTGTGTGGGCTTTAGCGGGCTGTGATTCCTTCTCGGAAGCTCGCCCCATGATGAACGAATACCTTGAACGCCTGTCCCGTGTGCTCGAGGTGGAGCAGGTCGATAGCGAACCGCTACCGCCCGCCGATTCCCTGCCTCGCCGACGTGAGCGGTTCCTTGCGCTTCCCGAGCTTGAGCTGGGTTTGCTCGATTTCCTGTCTCTCTATGGCTGTGAGCTTCAGTTTGTCGTGGGCGAGAAGACCTCGGTGTTGGGGCGCGTCATGCAGCCGGTCAACCGGTTGAGGTACGAAGTTCGATTTATCCGGGCCGCCGAGGACTGTCTGCCGGAAATCGACGATGAGGAGCTTAGGGAATCACTTGTGCAGGCGATCAAGACAAAGCGGGATGCTCTTCCGATTGCTGTCTGGAATGCAACCTGGGGAACCGAGGAGATCGAACGGCTGGTCACCCTGTCAAAGGGCTTCTATCCCGTCGAGGAAAAAGCAGGCGCCACATCTGATCTGTTGCGGGACCTCAACCAGTTGAACGGCATTGTCCGAGCCCTGAATAACCAGCAGCTCGACGTTTCCCTGGACGATCTTGGCGCCATCCATCAACGCTGGCAGGCAGAATTCAAGGCGGGCCAGCTCATCAATAGTGCCCGATTGCTGATAGAAACCCTGAATGCTGGCACGAAAACGCTACAAGCCCGCCTTGGCGAACGTCCGCTGTGCCTGAACGGCAAGTCCAACAATCAGTCTGATATTGCTCAGAATTTCTTTTTCAATATTTACATCGAAAGGATACAGCCCTATATGAGCCAGGTGAGCCGCGCCCGGGATGAACTTATTGTTGGGTTGCAGCAGTTGGCGGCGTTGCAGCGCTCGGTTATGCCGGCGTCTTTCCAGGATTGGTATCACCGATATCTGTCACAGCAGGCGGAGGGCAGCCTTTGGCGGGAACTGGATGAAGCCATGGCCCGGCATACCCGGCACTGGCAGCAACTACTGGGCCAGTGCGGGCTGCGGCCTTAGGCATGATGGCCTAAACGGCCGGTCGACGATTCACTTTCAAGTGCGCCATGGCGACGATGAACAGGGCCAGTGACAGCAGCATCAGAATCACCGGTCCAACGGCGCCCTGGCTGAGCCAGGCAGAGACCACTGACTGGGTGAAGTAGAAAATCACCACAAACGACAGCCAGATGTACCCCCGGTTGTTGCCACGGAAAACCGGGATTGCAAAGGGCAGCAGGGGCAGCAGTTTCACCGCCAGCATCAGGGCGATCGAGACGCCTTCCACCGGCTTGGGTAGAAAAGTTGTTGCCACCAGGGTTACCAGCAGGGCGACATAGAGAACGGCCGTCGTTCGGGCCGTCGTCCGTGCTTTATCATTTCGAAGCATGAGGTTTTCCTTTTGTTGCGCGGGGCGCGACAGGATCAGAGAATATCGAGTACAGCTTCCGGTGGTCGGCCAAGGGCGGCTTTACCCTTATTGATGACGATGGGGCGCTCGATCAGCTTTGGAGTCTGCGCCATGGCCTCAATCAGTTGATCGCGGGTCAGGTCCGGGTTGTCGAGCCCCAGTTTCTTATACTCGCTTTCCTTGGTGCGCATGAGCTCCCTGGGCTCGCAACTCAACTTGTTCAGGATATCTGTGAGCTCCTGAGCTGTCGGCGGCGTCTCCAGGTAGCGTATAATCTCCGGCTCAATTCCCCGCTCATTCAATAAGGCCAGTGTCTGGCGCGATTTTGAGCAGCGGGGATTGTGGTAAATGCGGGTTGGTTCAGTCATCGTCTGATCGGGCATTCTCTGATGGATGGCGATAAAAATCGAGCCGACAGTTTAACAGGCGCCAGGAGGATGCAGTACCCTCTTGGTGTTACAGAACTGCCCGCCTGAAATGAACAAACGCAGGATTAGCCTCCAGTTATGGCGCAAACTTTCGTACACCTTCGCGTACATTCCGAATACTCCATGGTCGACGGCCTGGTCCGGGTAAAGCCACTGGTCAGTCGTGCCGCAGAGCTGGGAATGCCTGCCGTTGGCCTGACCGAGCAGTCCAACATGTGCTCGCTGGTACGTTTCTATAAAGCGGCGCTGGGCGCGGGTGTAAAGCCGGTTATTGGCGCCGACATCTGGCTGGAAAATCCGGAGGAGCCCAACAATCCGTTCCGTCTGACCTTATTGGCGAAGGATAACGATGGCTATCTGAACCTCACCGAAATTATCTCCCTGGGCTATACCGATGGTCAGCACCATGGCAAACCCATCATCCGGCGCGAGTGGCTGGAGTCCCGCGCAAATGGCTTGATTGTGCTTTCCGGGGCAAAACTGGGCGATGTGGGCAAGGCGCTCATGGCCGGCAAGCCGGAGCTGGCCCGGGAGCGGGCGGACTATTGGCGTGACCTGTACCCCGATAGCTACTACCTGGAACTCCAACGCACCGGCCGCCCCGGCGACGAGGACTGCCTGCACCTGAACCTGGAGCTGGCGGCTGAAATGGGTTTGCCGGTGGTGGCCACCAATGACGTGCATTTCCTTGAGGCGGAGGATTTCGAGGCTCACGAGGCCCGCGTCTGCATTGGGGAGAGCCGCACCCTGGACGATCCGCGCCGGGAGCGACGGTTTAGTAATCAGCAATATTTGCGCAGTCCCGAGGAAATGATCGAGCTGTTCTCGGACATCCCGGAGGCGGTCGAAAATACCGTGGAAATCGCCCGGCGCTGTTCGGTACAGGTGCGCATGGGTGAATACTTCCTGCCTGACTATCCGATCCCGGATGGAATGACCATGGACGAGTTCTTCCGGAAAGTCTCGGAAGAGGGGCTGGAAGAGCGCCTGGCTGTCACTCTGAGTAAAGACGACCCGGAATACGACGCCAAGCGTGAAGCCTACTATAAGCGCCTGAACTTCGAGCTGGATATCATTATCCAGATGGGTTTTCCAGGCTACTTCCTGATTGTGATGGACTTCATCAAGTGGGCCAAGAACAACGGCGTGCCGGTGGGGCCGGGCCGGGGTTCCGGTGCCGGTTCACTGGTGGCCTACGCCCAGATGATCACCGACCTGGACCCGCTGGCATACGACCTGCTGTTCGAGCGCTTCCTGAACCCGGAACGGGTTTCCATGCCAGACTTCGACGTGGACTTCTGCATGGAAGGCCGCGACCGGGTCATTGAATACACCGCCGAGAAATACGGCCGGGAAGCGGTGTCCCAGATCATCACCTTCGGAACCATGGCCGCCAAGGCGGTTGTGCGTGACGTGGCGCGGGTGCAGGGCAAGTCCTACGGCCTGGCGGACAAACTATCGAAGCTGATTCCCTTCGAGCCGGGCATGACCCTGAATAAGGCCATAGAGGAGGAGCCCCAGCTCAAGGATTTCCTGGAGCAGGACGAGGAAGCCCAGGAAATCTGGGAAATGGCTCTCAAGCTTGAAGGGGTGTGCCGGAACGCCGGTAAGCACGCCGGGGGCGTGGTCATCGCACCTACCAAGATCACCGACTTCTCGCCACTGTACTGCGACGACGAGGGCGGCAGCCTGGTGACCCAGTTCGACAAGGGCGACGTGGAAGACGCCGGCCTGGTGAAGTTTGACTTCCTGGGCCTGCGGACGCTCACCATCATCAAGCGGGCCCTGAACATGATCAACCCGCGCCGGGAGAAGCGCGGGGAAGGGGAGCTGGACATTGCCACCATCCCCCTGGACGACAAGCCCTCGTTCGACATGCTGAAAAAGGCGGAAACCACCGCCGTGTTCCAGCTCGAATCCCGGGGCATGAAAGACCTGATCCGTCGCCTGCAGCCGGACTCCCTGGAAGAAATGATCGCCCTGGTGGCGCTGTTCCGCCCCGGCCCGCTGCAGTCGGGCATGGTGGACGACTTTATCGACCGGAAGCACGGGCGCCAGCCGGTGTCCTTCCCGCACCCGGATTACCAGTACGAAGGCCTGAAGCCGGTACTGGAGCCCACCTATGGCGTCATCCTGTACCAGGAGCAGGTCATGCAGATCGCCCAGGTCATGGCCGGTTACACCCTGGGTGGCGCGGACATGTTGCGCCGGGCCATGGGTAAGAAAAAGCCCGAGGAGATGGCCAAGCAGAAGCAGATCTTCCTCGATGGCTGCGAGAAAAACGGCATCGACAAGACCCTGGCGGAAAACATCTTCGACCTGGTGGAAAAGTTTGCCGGCTACGGCTTTAACAAATCCCACTCCGCCGCCTACGCGCTGGTGTCTTACCAGACCCTGTGGCTGAAGGCTCATTACCCGGCCGAATTCATGGCCGCAGTGCTCACCGCCGATATGCAGAACACCGACAAGGTGGTCACGCTGGTGGAAGAGTGTCGGGCCATGGGGCTGGATCTGCTCGTGCCGGATGTCAGTCGTTCCGCCTACACCTTTACCGTTAATGACGATGGTCAGATCGTCTATGGCCTGGGCGCCATCAAGGGCCTGGGTGAGGGGCCGATCGACAGTATCGTGGCCGCCGCCAAAGACGGCCCGTTCGAGGATATCTTTGATTTCTGCCGCCGGATTGACCTGAAGAAGGTCAACAAGCGTGCCCTGGAGGCCCTGATTCGCTCCGGTGCCATGGACAAGCTGGGCCCCGGTCGCGCTCAGTTGATGGCCAGCATCGAAAAAGCCATCCAGCAGGCGGACCAGCAATCCAAGAACGATGCCGCCGGCATGATCGACATGTTTGGTGAGATGCTCCACGCCGGCGGAGAAGATGAAGATCCTTATGTGGATGTGGCCGATGTGCGGGAGTGGCCCGAAAAACAGCGGCTCAAGGGTGAGAAAGATACGCTGGGGCTGTACCTGACGGGCCACCCGTTTGATGAATACGAAAAAGAGGTGCGCCAGTTCGTTCGCTCCTCCATTGCCGACCTCAAGCCCAATAAGTCGCCCCAGCGGGTGGCGGGGCTGGTAGTGGCGCAGCGCACCATGAAAACCCGCACCGGCTCCACCATGTGTTTCATTACCCTGGACGACCGCAGTGCCCGTATCGAAGCAACGCTCTTTTCCGAAGCGTTTTTTGAGAACCGGGAGCTGTTACAGTCCGACCAGGTGATTGTGGTGGAAGGCCAGGTCAGTCATGATGACTACTCCGGGCAGATGAAAATGCGCGTGAACTCGGTCATGGATGTGGCTACTGCCCGTCAGCAGTTCAGTCGGGGACTCCGACTTTCCCTGCATGAAAAACAGTTGCAGAATGGCCTTCTGGATAAGCTGGGCGAGACGCTGCAGCCGTTCCGTTGCGAGGGCAGTCCGGTCTGGATCGAGTACTGCGGGGAGCAGGCCAGCACGCGGATCGAGCTGGGCGAATCGTGGCGGGTGCAACCGGATGACAGCCTGTTGTTTGAGCTGAAACACCTGGTGGGCGATCAGTCCGTTGCGCTGGTCTATGATTAAGGATTGTTCAGGTGGACTTATACCAATGTCCGCTTTAGCTGCTGTTGCGGCGCTGTTATCTTTACCTCAAATTCTGGTTATGGTGGGCTATGCGCCTGCCAAGCAAGCAAAATGATGGAACATCATGAACCCTAACTACCTGGATTTCGAACAGCCGATCGCCGACCTGGAAGCCAAAATCGAAGAGCTTCGCATGGTTGGCAATGACACCGACATCAACATCACCGATGAAATCACCCGTCTGAAAAAGAAAAGCGTCAGCCTGACTGAGAGCATCTTTTCGGACCTCAAATCCTGGGACGTTGCTCGTTTGGCCCGTCATCCGCGCCGGCCCTATACCCGGGATTACATCGAGATGATGTTCGAGGATTTCGACGAACTTCACGGCGACCGCCGCTACGCCGACGATCTGGCGATCATTGGTGGCACCGCTCGGTTGAATAACCAGCCGGTGATGGTCATTGGCCATCAGAAAGGTCGCGAGGTGAAAGAGAAGGTTCGCCGTAACTTCGGCATGCCGCGCCCGGAAGGCTACCGCAAGGCCCTGCGCCTGATGGAAATGGCCGAGCGTTTCAATATGCCGATTCTGACCTTTATCGACACCCCGGGCGCGTATCCCGGCATCGGCGCCGAAGAGCGTGGTCAGAGTGAGGCTATTGCCTTCAACCTGGCGGTAATGTCGCGCCTGAAGACACCGATCATCTGTAACGTGATTGGCGAAGGCGGTTCCGGTGGTGCGCTGGCTATCGGCGTGGGCGATGAGCTGAACATGCTTCAGTACTCCACCTATGCGGTTATCTCGCCGGAAGGTTGTGCTTCCATCCTGTGGAAGAGCGCCGACTACGCCTCCCAGGCGGCGGAAGCCATGGGTGTAACCGCTGAACGCCTGAAAGAGCTTGGTGTGGCTGATAACGTCATCAAGGAACCTATGGGTGGTGCACACCGGAACCCCGAGGAAATGGCCGAAAGCCTGAAAGCCCGTCTGGTTCAAAGCCTGGAAGAGCTTGGCCGCCTGTCGATGGACGACCTGATCGCCCGTCGTTACGAGCGCCTGACCAAGTATGAAAACGGGCGGTAACGCCGCTCCGGATATTGACTGGCCCGACGATCTGCTTGGGCCAGTGCGTTCCCTTCCCGAATACCAGACTCTCCGGGTCGCCTTCAGCGGCGGCCTGGACTCTCTATTGCTCCTGCGCGCCGTTGCAGCCTGTCATCCCGATGTGATCGCCGTTCACGTCAATCACCAGCTTCAGCCTAACCACGAAGAAACCGAAGATTTCTGCCGGGCCGTTTGCGCCACCCTGTCGATTCCGATTGTGGTGGAGCGCGTGACCGTTGCCGTGGGCCGGGATGCGGAAACGGGTGTTGAAGAGGCGGCCCGCCATGCTCGTTATGAGGTCTTTCATCGCTTGCAGGGGCGCGGGGATCTTCTGTTGATGGCCCATCACGGTGACGACCAGGTGGAGACGGTCCTGTTTCGCCTGTTGCGTGGCTCCGGCATCCGTGGGCTGGCCGGCATGCCAAAAAACAGAGCCCTGGGTGCTGGGCAACTGCTGCGTCCCTGGCTCGGTATCAGTCGCGATCGGCTGCAGGAAGTTGCCAGGCAAAATCAGCTGTGCTGGCAGGAAGACCCCAGTAACGCAAGCCAGGAGTATGACCGGAATTATTTGCGCCACAGCATCCTGCCGGGCCTGAAGCAGCGTTGGCCGGGCCTGCTGCAGCGGGTGGCCAGTAGCGCCCGCGCCTGCGCAGAGAGTGATCAGTTGAATCGGCGGTTGGCTGAGTTGCAGTGGCAGCAATGCGCCGAGGATGGTGTGCGCCTGAACCTTGATGCATTCCGGACTCTTGGGCGATTGGAGCGACGTAACCTGTTGCGTTGGTGGATCCATGCTCGTGGTTACGCTGTTCCCGGGTTGTCCTGTTGGGACCAGGTTGTGTCCGAACTGGTCGAGGCTGCTGATGACCGTGCGCCAGAAATTCGGGGAGATGGCTTTTGTATTCGCCGATACCGGTCCCGTCTTTACCTGGTGCCGGAGCGGGAATTGCCGCAAACGTCTCGAGTCCTGGTTCCCGGTCAGCCATTGCAGTGGGGCGACTGGCAGCTTTCCCTTGTGCCGGGCTCCGTTACCTCGAGCAGCGGGGTGCCGACAATAAGGGTATCTACGAGGCGAGGTGGTGAACGGGTCCGGCCGAATGCCGGTGGGCCGTCACGTGCCTTGAAAACCTGGCTGCAGGAGCAGGGCGTGCCACCCTGGGAGCGGGCCGCGCTGCCGCTGGTTTTCGAGGTTTCACGGAGCAGTGAGGAGCTGATCGCGATTGGCAATTTGTGGTGTTCTGACCGATACTCGGGAAGCGCTCCTGCCGCCGGCTGGCGGCTGATTGTGGCGAGGGATTTTGATTGAGTAGAAGGGGGCTTTCTGGTAGTCTGGCGACCCATCTTGAGATGAACAATCTCCCTCCTTTACCGAACCAGATAATCATGGAATCTGCATGACGCGTTATATTTTCGTCACCGGCGGTGTTGTGTCTTCTTTGGGGAAAGGCATTGCGTCCGCCTCGCTGGCAGCTATCCTCGAGGCACGCGGCCTAAAGGTCACCATTCTCAAGCTGGATCCCTACATCAACGTAGACCCCGGCACCATGAGCCCGTTCCAGCACGGTGAAGTCTTTGTCACCGAGGACGGCGCTGAAACCGACCTGGATCTTGGCCACTACGAGCGATTCACCCGCACCAGGATGACCCGCCGCAACAACTTCACCACCGGTCGAGTCTACGAAGAGGTGATTCGCAAGGAACGCCGTGGCGACTACCTCGGTGGTACCGTTCAGGTGATTCCGCATATCACTGACGAAATCAAACGTCGTGTGGTTGAAGGCGCAGCCGGTGTGGACGTGGCCCTGATCGAGATTGGCGGCACCGTGGGCGACATCGAATCCCTGCCGTTCCTGGAAGCCTGCCGTCAGTTGAAGGTTGAAGTGGGTCCCCAGCGTGCCCTGTTCATGCACCTGACACTGGTTCCGTACATTGCCACTGCGGGCGAAATCAAGACCAAGCCGACCCAGCATTCGGTAAAGGAAATGCGTTCTATCGGCTTGCAGCCGGACATCCTGCTGTGTCGCTCCGAGCATGAAGTGGATGCCAGTTCCCGCCGGAAGATTGCTCTGTTCACCAACGTCGAAGAGCGGGCCGTCATCCCGATGAAGGATGCCAAGTCCATCTATGCGATTCCTCGGATGTTGCACGAATACGGGCTGGATCAACTGGTCATCGATCGATTCAATCTCGATGCCAACCCGGCCAACCTGTCGGAGTGGGACGGTGTAGTAGATGCTCTGATGAACCCGGAGAACGAAGTCACCATCGCCATGGTCGGCAAGTACATGGAACTGCTCGACGCGTACAAGTCATTGATCGAGTCTCTGTTGCATGCCGGCATCAAGACCCGCACCAAGGTCAACATCAATTACATCGACTCCGAAGACATCGAGCAGAATGGCACCGATGCCCTGAAATCCGCTGATGCCATCCTGGTACCGGGTGGCTTTGGCGAGCGCGGTGTCGAAGGCAAGATCAGCACCGTTCAGTACGCTCGTGAAAACAAGGTGCCTTATCTGGGTATCTGCCTGGGTATGCAGGTGGCTGTCATTGAGTACGCCCGCAACGTGGCGGGTCTGAAGGATGCCCACAGCACCGAATTCCGCGAGCATACCCCCGAGCCGGTGGTTGGCCTGATCACCGAATGGCTCGACGCCAGTGGCGAGCGCGAAGAGCGCACCGAAGAATCCGACCTGGGTGGCACCATGCGTCTGGGCGCTCAGGACTGCGTACTGTCTGAAGGTTCCACCATCGCGGGCTGCTACGGCAAGAAAACCATCCGTGAACGGCACCGTCATCGCTACGAAGTGAACAACCACTTCCTGCCGAACCTGAAAGACGCTGGCCTGATCATCTCCGGCCGTTCCGGTGATGGTAAGTTGGTGGAAGTGATTGAAGCGCCGGAACATCCCTGGTTCGTTGCTTGCCAGTTCCACCCGGAATTCACCTCCACGCCGCGTGATGGCCATCCGCTGTTCCGTGGCTTTGTAGAAGCTGCGTTGGCTTCTAAAAAAGGGGCTTGATCCATGGCTCAGAGTAATTTGAACGTCTCTGGAATCGAGATCGCCAATGATCGCCCGTTCGTGCTCTTTGGGGGCATGAACGTCCTCGAATCTCGGGACTTGGCCTTCGAAGTGGCGGAAAAATACGTGGATGTGTGCGGTAAGCTCGGCATCCCCTACGTATTCAAGGCCTCTTTTGACAAGGCCAACCGGTCATCGGTGCATTCCTTCCGTGGCCCCGGCCTCGAGAAAGGCCTGCAGATCCTGGCCGATATCAAAGACAAGTTCGACGTGCCGATTATCTCGGATGTTCACGAACCCGCGCAGGCCAGGCCAGCGGCGGAAGTCTGTGACATTATCCAGTTGCCCGCTTTCCTGAGCCGACAGACCGACTTGGTCGTGGCCATGGCCGAAACCGGCGCCGTCATCAACATCAAAAAGGCCCAGTTCCTGGCACCCCAGGAAATGAAGCACATCATCAAGAAGTGCGAAGAAGCCGGCAACGATAAGGTGATCCTGTGTGAGCGGGGCAGCAGCTTCGGTTACAACAACCTGGTAGTGGACATGCTGGGCTTCGGCATCATGAAACAGATGAACGTGCCGGTGTTCTTTGACGTCACCCACTCCCTGCAAATGCCGGGTGGCCGGGCGGATTCCGCCGGCGGCCGCCGCGCCCAGGTCACGGATCTGGCGCTGGCCGGTATGTCCCAGGGACTGGCGGGCCTCTTCCTGGAAGCCCATCCGGACCCGGACCAGGCCAAATGCGACGGCCCCTGTGCCCTCCGTTTGAGCCAGCTGGAACCGTTCCTGGAACGGGTAAAAGCCGTGGACGACCTGGTGAAAAGTTTCAAACCCATCGACACCGCCTGATTGGCGGTGTTGGTGTTTAAAGAGATCGCAGACTGAAAAGCTCGGGCGCGGGCGACTGGAAAGGCTTTGCGAAAATTTCGAAGGCCATGGATGGCCTGAGAGAAGCGCACATGGATGTGCTCGTAGCGGTTTTCGCAAAGCCTTTCCAGTTGATCGCTCTTGCACTGATTTATAGCCACCATAGCGTTTAGATAAAGAAAATCTGGAGACATTTTCGCATGACCAAGATTGCCAACATCAAAGGCCGTGAGGTACTGGATTCACGCGGTAATCCCACCGTTGAAGCCGACGTTATCCTGGAAGACGGTACCCTGGGCCGCGCCTGCGCCCCTTCAGGCGCATCCACCGGTTCCCGCGAAGCGCTGGAACTGCGTGATGGTGACAAATCCCGTTACCTGGGCAAAGGTGTCCGCAAAGCGGTTGACGCAATCAATGGCCAGATCCGCGAGGCTCTGTTGGGTAAAGACTCCGCCGACCAGCGCAGCCTCGACCAGATCATGATCGACCTGGACGGTACCGACAACAAGGCCAACCTGGGCGCCAACGCCATCCTGGCCGTCTCCCTGGCCGCCGCCAAAGCGGCTGCAGATTCTCTGGGCAAGCCCCTGTATGAGCACATCGCCGATGTAAATGGCACCTCCGGCAAATTCTCCATGCCGGTACCGATGATGAACATCCTGAACGGTGGTGAACACGCCGACAACAACGTCGACATCCAGGAATTCATGGTCCAGCCGGTTGCAGTGAAGAGCTTCGCCGAAGCCCTGCGCGTAGGTGCGGAGATCTTCCATAGCCTGAAAAAAGTACTCAAGGCCCAGGGCCTGAACACCGCCGTGGGCGACGAAGGTGGCTTTGCGCCGAACCTGCCCTCCAACGAAGCGGCCCTGGCGGCCATCAAACAGGCGGTCGAAGACGCCGGCTACGAGCTGGGCAAAGACGTCACCCTGGCCCTGGACTGCGCTTCCTCCGAATTCTACAAAGACGGTCAGTACCAGCTGTCTGGTGAAGGCAAGAGCTTTGATTCCGAAGGCTTCGCCGATTACCTGTCAGGCCTGTGTGACCGCTTCCCGATTGTCTCCATTGAAGATGGCATGGACGAGAGCGACTGGGACGGCTGGAAAGTGCTGACCGACAAGCTGGGCAGCAAGGTCCAGCTGGTGGGCGACGACCTGTTCGTGACTAACACCCGCATTCTCAAGGAAGGCATTGAGAAGGGTGTGGGCAACTCCATCCTGATCAAGTTCAACCAGATCGGCAGCCTGACCGAAACCCTCGACGCCATCAAGATGGCCCAGGATGCCGGCTACACCGCTGTGATCTCCCACCGCTCTGGTGAAACCGAAGACACCACCATCGCTGATCTCGCGGTCGCCACCTGCGCCGGCCAGATCAAGACCGGCTCTCTGTGCCGCTCTGACCGCGTCGCCAAGTACAACCAGTTGCTGCGTATTGAAGAAGCGCTGGACGGTAAGGCACCGTATCGTGGTCTGGTTGAAATCAAAGGCCAGGGTTAACATCCGCCTTAAGTAACCGCTTGGTCGGCCCGGTTTTGGCCGGCCAGACTGTAAAGGCCATCGCGTATCGGAGAGTCCGGTGCTCGATGGCCTTTTTAAACAGTGGGTTACTGAAAGTTGTTGTTAATTTACTCTAAGGTCTATACTTAGCCTTCAGCAACACCCTTAAATTGATTGTTTTCTGTGCGGACTCGGAATGAAAACTCTTTGGGCCATTCTGATCATAGTGACTCTGATGCTACAGGCGCGCCTGTGGGCAGGGGAGGGCAGTTTTGCCCAGGTGTGGTCGTTGGAGGAAGCGGTGGCCGAGCAGCGTGCAGAGAATGACCAGCTAGCGGCCCGTAATGAGCGGCTGTATGCGGAGGTGCGGAATCTTCGCAATGAGCAGGGGGCTGTGGAAGAGCGGGCGCGGATGAACCTTGGGTTGATTCGTGAGGACGAGACGTTTTTCCTGGTGGTTGAAAACTGATACTGGCATCCAGAGCGTCGGGGTCGTCCTTTCCAGGACACGCTGCGAGTACTTCCCTGTACGCTTGACTGTGGCCATCCATGGCCACAGACAGTCCTGGAAAGGACGACCCCGCCACTCTTCAAGCTTTGTGCAGGCCCTCCTATGGTAAATCCCAGATTCTGGTTAATTGTCCCCGCCGCCGGCATTGGCCAGCGTATGCGGGCCGAATGCCCCAAGCAGTATCTCAAGCTTCATAATCGCTTTATTCTCGATATCACGCTCTCCCGTCTTCTGGATAATGGCCAATTTGATGGCTGTATGGTGCCGTTGAACCCTCGTGATCACTGGTGGCCGGACAGTGAGTCGGCTCGGGATGAACGGGTTCAGACCTGTACCGGTGGCGCGGAGCGGGCGGATTCGGTGCTGGCGGCACTGGATGCGTTGGACGGGCAGGCTGCTGATAAGGACTGGGTGCTGGTGCATGATGCGGCGCGGCCGTGTCTGCATCCTCACGATCTTGCCAACCTGATCGATTCGCTGGCGGAGCATCCGGTGGGTGGCCTGCTGGCGGCACCGGTGGCGGATACGTTGAAGCAGGCCGGTGGTGAGCAGCCGCCTTCTGTGGAGTTGACCGTGGATCGTAGCCGGTTGTGGCGGGCGTTGACGCCGCAGATGTTTCGTTTTGGCGCGCTCAGGCAAGCGCTGGCCGAGTGCCTGGCTGACGGGCAGCCGGTCACCGATGAGTCCTCGGCTATGGAGTTTTCCGGTAATATGCCGGTTCTAGTGGAGGGGCGGCCGGACAATATCAAGATCACGGTGCCCTCAGATCTGGGGCTGGCGGAGTTCATCCTTGGTCGTCAGTAATCACCATCCGCACATGAATTCAGTTTTCGGAGGCGCGAATGCGTATTGGTCAGGGCTTTGATGTCCACGCCTTTTGTGAAGGCAGCTCAGTCATTCTCGGAGGCGTGGAGATTCCCCATGAGCAGGGACTCAAGGCGCACTCGGATGGTGATGTGTTGTTGCATGCCCTGGCGGATGCCCTGCTTGGGGCGGCGGCGCTTGGCGATATCGGGCATCTTTTCCCGGATACCAGCGATGAGTGGGCCGGGGCAGACAGTCGGGTGTTGTTGCGCCATGTGGTTCAACGGGTGTTTGAGGAAGGCCATTCGGTGGTGAATGTGGACACCACGATCATCGCCCAGGCCCCGAAAATGGCGCCCCATGTTGAAACCATGCGCCTGAACATTGCCGAGGATCTGGGGATTGCCGTTGATCGGGTTAGTGTGAAGGCAACGACTACCGAAAAACTTGGTTTTACCGGTCGGGGTGAGGGTATTGCCTGCCAGGCGGTGTGCCTGCTGGAGCCGGTAAAGTCATGAGTTCAACAGAGTCCGGGACACAGTGGCGTCTGGATTGGCCGGTTTCGGGAGGCCATCGCGTGGGCTCGGCCAAGCTGAAGGTCCAACCGGAAGATTTTCGGGTAACGGAATACTTGTGGCCGGAAGATGCGAACCCAGAAGCTAATGAAACGGCCGCGGGGGCGGGGGAGCACCTGTGCGTGCGTCTCGAGAAAAACGGTGACAATACTGAGTACGTGGCCCGGGAATTGGCGGCGATGGCCGGTTGCCGGCATTACGAAGTGGGATTCTGTGGCCTGAAAGACCGTCATGCAGTGACTGTCCAGTGGTTCAGCCTGTACCGGCCAGGACAGGAGGGCGAGGATCAGGCGTTGTTGGAGGCTATTGCCGCTCGCTGGCCCGTGCTGGCCAGCCGACGTCATGCCCGTAAACTTCGGCCGGGGGACCATCAGGGGAATGGCTTTGAGCTGATTTTGCGAGACGTTAGTGCTGACCGGTCGGCTCTCGATCAGGCCTTAACGGAACTCCGGGAGCGGGGTGCTCCTAACTACTTCGGCCCCCAGCGTTTTGGTTTTGGTGGCGGGAATCTGGACCGGGCCGTGAATCTGGACCCGACGCGCCTGAACCGAAAGCGTGGGCGCGGTGGCAGAAACGCTTCGAAAAACGTATTGTATTTTTCGGCGGCACGTTCGTGGTTGTTCAATGAGGTGCTGGCGGCAAGAGTTGAAGAGGGAAACTGGCTCACCGTATTGCCCGGGGAACCCTCTCCACAGGATTGCTTGCCGACCGGTCCGTTGTGGGGGGATGGTGGTACTACGGCCACCGGAGAGCAGGGCTCAATGGAGCGAGATATTGTCGATGCCCACCCTGAACTGGCCCATTTGTTCAAGGCAACCCGCATGAAACCGGAGCGTCGGGCTTTGGTTACCCGCCCGGAATCCTTGTCCTGGCAATGGTTGGAAGATGGCAGCGCCTTGTCTTTGACGTTCTTTTTGTTGCCCGGCCAGTACGCCACAACGATTCTTGCCGATATTTTCGAGCTCGAGGACATGAGCCTCGGCCGCAATAATAAACAATAAGGCTAGTGGAGAGCACTGTGCGAATTTTGTTGTCCAATGATGATGGCGTGCATTCACCTGGGCTGGTGGCCCTGTACGAAGGGCTACAGGGTGTCGGTGAGCTGGAAGTGGTGGCTCCCGACCGGGACCACAGCGGGGCCAGTAACTCGCTGACCCTGAACCGGCCACTCACGGTGGAAACACACCCTAACGGCTTCCATTCCATCGACGGCACCCCGACCGATTGCGTCCACCTCGCTGTGAACGGCCTTTTTGATCAGCCCTTTGATCGCGTGGTATCCGGCATCAATACCCACGCCAACCTGGGGGACGACATTATCTATTCCGGTACCGTGGCCGCAGCGACAGAAGGTCGTCATCTGGGCCTGCCGGCGATTGCGGTATCACTGGTGAACGACGGCCATTTTCATTATGAAACGGCGGCCCGGGTTGTTCGCATGTTGCTGGAAAACCGTCTGGCCCTGTCCCTGGGGCCCCGCTCGATCCTGAACGTCAATGTCCCGGATGTGCCCTGGGAAGAGCTCCAGGGTGTGCGCGTGACCCGGCTGGGGCATCGAGAATGTGCCGAAGGTGCCGTGCCCATGACCTGCCCGCGAGGCAAGAAACGCTACTGGATTGGTGCTGCTGGGCAGGGTGGAGATGCTGGCCCTGGCACGGATTTTCATGCGGTGCGTGAGGGCTATGTGTCGGTAACGCCGGTACACACGGATATGACCCGTCACGAAGCCCTGGGCACTCTCCGGGACTGGGTAGACGGATTGACCGGCCTGGAGGGACATCATGACAGCGATGCTTGAAGGTATCGGGATGACCTCCAGGCGCACCAGAATGCGCCTGGTGCAGCGTTTGAGGGACGCCGGCATCCAGTCCGAACCGGTTCTGGACGCCGTTGCCCAGGTGCCCCGCCACATTTTTCTGGATGAAGCCCTGGCTCATCGTGCCTACGAAGATACCTCTCTGCCCATTGGCCATAACCAGACCCTGTCCCAACCCTACATTGTTGCCCGAATGACTGAATTGCTCCTGGCCCACGGCCCGGAGAATGTGTTGGAACTGGGCACAGGATCGGGCTACCAGACTGCTGTACTTGCGCACCTGTTTCCGCGTATTTACAGCGTTGAGCGTATCCGTCCGTTGCAGGACCGGGCGCGGGACCGGCTGCGACAGCTGCAGATGCGCAACGTGTTGCTCAAGCACGCGGATGGCGGCATGGGCTGGCCTGAGCGTGGGCCATTTGACGGCATAATTGTGACCGCCGCACCCGTGGATGTGCCCCGGGAGCTGCTTGACCAGTTGGCAGACGGTGGGGTTTTAATTGCCCCGGTGGGGGAGGAACAGCAAGTGTTGGTGGAAGTGGTGCGTCGAGGCCAGCATTTTGAGCGCCGGGAGCTGGAGCCTGTGCGCTTTGTGCCATTGTTGGCCGGGGTAATTCGCTGATGTCCGACCCCCATCTAGTTTCTCCTTCTAACCGGCACCCTGTGACCGTGTTTTTGAGGGGCATGGCCATGGGGGCTGCCGATATCGTCCCCGGCGTGTCCGGTGGCACCATCGCTTTCATCACCGGCGTTTATTTTCGTTTGCTTGAAGCGATCAGCGCTGCGCCTGGTGCATTTTTCCGCCACCTCCTAAAGGGCCAGTTGTCCGGCTTCTGGCGGGCCATTGATGGCAATTTCCTGGTGACACTGCTGGCGGGCATTCTGACCAGCGTTGTCTCACTGGCGTCGTTGATTACCTGGTTGCTGGCTGAGCACACCGTGCTCATCTGGAGCTTTTTCTTCGGGCTGATCCTGGCGTCGGTAGGCCACATTGGTCTGCAGGTTCGGCGATTCTCGCCAGCACTGCTGATTCCCCTGGTCGTGGGTATAGCGGTTGCCTGGTGGGTCACCACCCTGCCGGCTTCGGAACTCGCGCCTACAGGCCTTACCTTCCTGGGAGCCGGGGCATTGGCCATCTGCGCGATGATTCTTCCGGGCGTGTCAGGTAGTTTCCTGTTACTGATCATTGGCATGTACGAGCCCATTCTGGTCGCGATCAAGGATTTTCAGGTCGTGCACCTTGGGTTATTCCTCGTGGGATGTGTGGCTGGCCTGCTGTCGGCTGCCAAGCTTATTACCCTGGCATTCCGGCATTTCCACGACACGGTATTGGCGGTGCTGACCGGTTTTATGCTGGGAGCCCTGACCAAGGTCTGGCCCTGGCAGGAAACACTGACCTGGCGCACGAACAGCGCCGGGGAGCAGGTGCCAGTGAGTCAGATGCCCGTCAGTCCTGAAACCTGGACCGCCCTGTACCAACAGGATGCTCAGGTATTTCTCGCTGTTGCCATGGCCTTTTCAGGGTTTGCGTTGGTGGTGATACTGGATATGGTAGGTCGACGGTCGCACAATATTTCCAGCGGCTCGATTACAAAATGAGCAAGTGTTACCGGAGGCAAGGGTGACTGTTCCCAGAGGTAACAGCTGGGGTCAGTTGGTTACCGTTACCGGTATTACGATGTAGACAACCTATTAGGAAATTAGTCCTGAAACGTGAGAAATTGCAGGGTAGCCAGGCAGTTTCTTAGATGGATTTATCATAATCAGGCAATTTTTATACGTGACTCTTTTCACAGGCCGTTATTCATCAGTCTTGCCCCCCAGGACGCCGGCCGCGGTGACTCCTCTACACCAGCGGCGTTTCACGCCGCGCTGCTGGCGAGCTCCAGCGCTTATTCTGCTCTTTGTTGCTTTTCTTGGTGGCTGTAACACCAGTGCCATCTATCAGGATCATCTTTATAACCCACCGGTGTATTGGGGAAGCCATGTCGTCAAAAAGGGGGAAACCCTGTACGGCATTGCCTGGCGTTATGGCCGCGACTACCGCGAGCTGGGGGACGCCAACGGGTTGGAGCCTCCCTGGACCATTCATCCGGGACAGGTGTTGCGTCTGGACAAAAAAGGCTCTGTACGACGCACGGCGAGCGTGTCGTCATCCCGCCCGAAATCGACAACTTCGAGGCGAACGGAGACGAGACAATCTTCGCGTGAACCGGTAACAAGCCATACGCCAGTGGCTTCCGACATCGACTGGCAGTGGCCGCACGGTGGCACTGTAATTGCAGGTTTTTCAACATCCGGGAAAGTCAATAAGGGTATTGATATTGCCGGAAATGCCGGTGACCCCGTAAAGGTGGCTGCGAAAGGCAGTGTTGTTTATGCCGGAAACGGGCTGTTAGGGTACGGTAACCTGATTATCGTGAACCATAGCGAGCACTATCTCAGTGCATATGCCCATAATCGGAAAATTCTGGTGCAAGAGGGAGAAGACGTAAAAGCCGGACAGGTAATTGCCGAGTTAGGCAGTACGGGCACAGATAAGCCGATGTTGCATTTTGAGATTCGTAAGAATGGCAACCCGGTGAACCCCTCCCGCTACCTCCCAAGGCGCTGAAACTCGGAAAACAGGACGTTCCGAGCAAGGATTACCTGAGGGCTGACAGAAAACTGCTAACCAACAACAATAATGGCACGGTTGCAACGCCGGCCAGACAATGTCCTGAAACAACGTAAGTAGGGACCCGGAAATAATAATAACGACCCGGGACAACAGGATTTTCAGAGACGAGGTGTACCAATGTCAGCAGAGCAAGAAGACCTCATTATGGATCGTGTTGCAGATGTGGAAGATGCAGACGATCAGGTATTGGCGGAAGATCGTGTTGAGAAGGTAGCCTCAGACGATACGCTCGCCGGTGCCAAAGAAAGCTCCCTTTCCAGGGGAAGGTATTACGCCACCCAGAAACAGCTGGATGCCACGCAGCTGTACCTCAACGAAATTGGCTTCTCGCCACTCCTCACACCAGAAGAAGAAGTGTACTTTGCCCGCCTTGCCCGGAAAGGGGAAGATGCCGGTCGCAAGCGCATGATCGAAAGCAACCTGCGTCTGGTGGTCAAAATTGCCCGCCGTTACGTCAACCGTGGCCTCACCCTGCTTGACCTGATCGAAGAAGGGAACCTGGGGCTGATTCGCGCGGTGGAAAAATTCGATCCAGAGCGCGGTTTCCGCTTCTCCACCTACGCTACCTGGTGGATTCGCCAGACCATTGAGCGGGCCATCATGAACCAGACCCGCACCATTCGTCTGCCTATTCACGTAGTGAAGGAACTTAACCTCTACCTGCGTGCCGCCCGTGAACTGACCCAGAAGCTCGATCACGAACCGACTGCCGAAGAAATTGCCCAGATGGTGGACAAGCCGGTGGCGGACGTGAAGCGCATGTTGGGTCTGAACGAACGCGTGGCGTCCATGGATACGCCCATTGGCGCTGGCGGCGAAAAATCGCTGCTTGATACGGTAGCCGATGAAGGCGCCTCCGACCCCGCCGATCTATTGCAGGACAACAACATGTCCTCGTGTCTGGAACAATGGATTGACCAGCTGAGCGAAAAGCAGCGGGAAGTATTGTCCCGGCGCTTTGGCCTGCGAGGCTACCCGATCTGCACCCTCGAGGAAGTGGACCAGGAAATCGGCCTGACCCGTGAGCGGGTTCGTCAGATCCAGGTGGAAGCACTGCGCCGCCTGCGGGAAATTATGGAAAAGGAAGGCCTGTCTGGAACTTTGCTGTTCCAGTAAACCACGTACTGCGATCGAAAAGCTGGCTGATGTTTAGCCAGCTTTTTCTTTGAGTATTCGTTTTCCAAGTCTAACCTCGGAGCCTTCCGGAACATGCGTAAAACAACCGTAGCCAAGCATCTATTTGCCCTTGTTGCCCTGATCCTTCCCCTCTACTGCGGGGCAGTGACCATTAACGATGTGGAAATGCCAGATACTTATGCCTGGGAGGGCAAGGAACTCAAACTGATGGGCGCGGGAACCCGTTCCAAGTGGTTTATGGATCTGTACGTGGCAGGGCTTTACCTCACGGAGGAGTCAGGCAAAGCCAAGGCTATCCTCGAAGCGGACGAGCCGCAACGCATCGCCCTGCAGATCACCTCGGGCATGATCACCAGCGAGCGGATGACCGAAGCCGTACTTGAAGGCTTCGAAACCTCGACCGGTGGTAATACGGCGCCTATTCAGCCGGACATCGACCGTTTCATCGGGGTCTTTGATGAGCCCATCAAGGAAGGGGATGAGTTTAGCTTGGTGTATGTACCAGGGAAGGGCGTCAATGTGCTCAAAAATGGCAAGTACCAGGACACCATCGGTGACCTGGCATTCAAGCAGGCCCTGTTCGGGATCTGGTTAGCGGAGACGCCGGTGGACGACGACCTGAAATCCGAGCTGCTGGGTCAGAGATAATCCCGTTTGTGCTTGAACTCGCACAGGTCTTCGATGATGCAGGCGCCGCACTTGGGCTTTCTGGCCGTACAGGTGTAGCGCCCGTGCAGGATCAACCAGTGATGCGCATCCATCAGAAATTCCTTGGGCACCAGGCGCATCAGGCGCTTTTCCACTTCCAGCACATTCTTGCCCGGCGCAATGCCGGTTCGGTTTGAAACCCGGAAAATATGAGTGTCCACGGCCATTGCCGGCTGCCGGAACGCGGTATTGAGTACCACGTTGGCGGTTTTTCGGCCCACGCCCGGTAACGCCTCCAGATCCTCTCGCCGGTCTGGCACCTCCCCATCGTGCTTTTCGATCAACTGCCGACAGGTTTTGATGACGTTTTCCGCTTTGCTGTTAAACAGGCCAATGGTTTTGATGTATTCCTTGAGCCCGTCGACGCCGAGGGCCAGGATGGCTTCGGGCGTATTGGCAACAGGAAACAGCCGGGCTGTTGCTTTATTGACCCCCACATCCGTGGCCTGGGCCGACAAAATCACGGCAATCAGCAGCTCGAACGGCGAGCTGTAGTTCAGCTCGGTGGTTGGCTCCGGGTTGTCTTCCCGCAGCCGGGAAAAGATCTCGATGCGCTTTTGTTTGTTCATTGCAGTCAGATTCAGGAAATATTGCCGGTGACCCGCACACGCTTGCTGCCCGTGCTAACAGGTTCGGGCTGCGCGGCTTTCTGGCGTTCAGCCAGGTGCGTATCAATGCTGTTCTTGAGCGCGATCAACAGGCCCAGGCCAATGAATGCGCCCGGTGGCAGTACCATGAACAGCATATCCGGGTAGTTGGCAAAAGGATGAATAACCCAGTCTGCCGCCTCTGGGCCAAATAGCAGATTCATGTCGACAAACAGCGTGCCCTGGCCCACCAGTTCCCGCATGCCGCCCAGAACGATGAGAACCCCCAGAAAGCCCAGGCCGGTCATGGCGCCATCCAGTACCGCCGGTATTGGCGGGTTCTTGGAGGCAAAAGCGTCGGCGCGGCCAAGGATGGCGCAGTTGGTGACGATCAGGGGAATAAAAATACCGAGAATCTGGTAAAGCTCGTAGGTAAACGCCTGCATCAGCAGTTCGGCGCAGGTCACAAACGAGGCGATAATCATCACAAAGGCCGGCAGGCGAACCGATTCGCTGACGAAGTTGCGAATAATGGATACCGACAGGTTCGAGCCAATCAACACCAGCAGGGTCGCCAGGCCAAGGCCAACGGCGTTGACGACCGTACTGGTAACGGCCAGCAGTGGGCAAAGCCCGAGTACCTGGACTAGGGCGGGGTTGTTGTTCCAGAGGCCGTCCTTGATGATCTCAGCGGAGGTTTTGGTGGCCATGTCAGAGTTGCTCCTCTGGTCTGGATTTGCCGGCATCACCCAAGGGGGTGACCGCCTGGCTTTCAAGTGAAGGTGCCGCGTGGACCCGGGCGAGAATAGCTCTCCGGTTCTGGCGGAAATACTTCAGGGTTTTCTGTACGGATTTCACCACGGCCCGGGGCGTAATGGTGGCACCGGTGAACTGGTCAAAGACACCACCGTTCTTTTTTACATTCCATTGCCGGGGTGGGGGATTGCCCAGGGATTTTCCGGCGAAGCTTTCAATCCAGTTCGATTTCCGGGCCTCAATGCGGTCACCCAGTCCCGGTGTTTCCCGGTGGTTGGTGATTCGCACCCCCAGGATGGTGCCCTGCAGGTCGATGCCCACCAACAGGTTGATATCACCCGAGTAACCGTCCGGTGCAATGGCGGGCAGGATCAGGCCAACCGGCTCACCATTGCGACGAGCTACCCATGCCTCAATGGTTCCGGATTGGGTCAGAACATCGCTGGCGGGCAGGGAAACGGTATCCCTCAGCATGTCGTTGGTGTGCTCGGACTCCGGAATGATTTCAAACAGGGCGCTGGCCTCGGCTTTGGCGGCTTGCTCCTCAATTCGGTCTTCGGTCATCGCCTGGGTAATGGCAATGGTGCCGCCGGTAATCACGGCAAAAAGACCAAGGCCAATGGCGCTGCGGGTGATGGAGGTAATAAGAGCGCTCATGAATCAGCCTCCGTTCCTGCCGGGCACACCACGACGGGCTTTGTGGTGGCCATAGGTTCTTGGGGGTGTGTAGTAATCAATGAACGGCACCGCAAAGTTCATCAACAATACACTGAAGGCCACCGCGTCCGGGTAGTTGCCCCAGGTGCGAATGACATAGATCAGGATACCGATGCCGGCACCGTAGATCAGTTTGCCCTGATGGCTGGTGGCTGCCGATACCGGGTCGGTGGCAATGAAGAAGGCTCCCAGCATGGTGCCCCCGGCCAAAAGGTGCAGTTGTACCGGCGCGTGCATGTCGGGATTATTGCCAAAGGCCAGGCTCATGATGGCAATGCCACCGAGCACGGCGACAGGAATGTGCCAGGTAATGATGCGCAGGCCGACTAGCAGCAGGCCTCCGGCCAGGAACGCTAGGTTCACCCATTCCCAGCCGCGGGCCACCATGTCGCCGAAGGTGGGATGCTTCAGTATCTCGGTGGCGGTATGACTGGCCACCTTGTGTTTGTATTCATCCAAAGGCGTGGCCATGGTCCAGCCATCTACGCTGGTCTGGCTCGCGGAGAAAATCCGGCCCAGGGTTTCCCCCAGGCCCGGCGCGTTGGCCAGACCGGCAGCCTCCGCCCAGTTGGTAGTCATGGCCACCGGGAAAGAAATCAGTACCAGGGCATAGCCAACCATGGCCGGGTTGAACGGATTGGCGCCAAGGCCACCGTAGAGCTGTTTGGCCAGGATGATGGCGGAAATCACCGCGATACCGGATACCCACCAGGGCGCGAACTGGGGTAGTGAGAGGCCCAGCAGCAGGCCGGTGACGGCGGCCGTGTTGTCCTTCAGGAAGAACGTGACCGGTTTGTTGCGCAGTTTGAGAAAAGCGGCCTCGGCGGTCAATGCCAGGGCCACACACCAGACCACGTTGATCAGGTTGCCCCAGCCAAAGAACAAAGTCTGGGCCAGCAGGCCCGGCAGCGTGGCAATGATCACCCAGAGCATGACCCGCGAGGTGGGGCGGGCGTTATGAGCATGGGGAGACGACTGTTGAACTAATGCCATGAACGTTTAGCCTGCTGTGGGTTCGTTGGAGAGTTGTTCCCGGGCTTTTTCCAGGGTTTCCTTGGCCCGTTTCACCCGGTCATGGTTCTTGGCCACGGCCCGCTCCAGTTTTTCGACGTTATCGGCCTGCTGCTCCCGGCCTTCCTCCAGCATGCCCTCCATGGTGGCAAGCTTGCCTTCGGCCTGTGCCAGTTGCTTTTCCAGCGCTTCGATGTCCGGTTTCTCCACCTGGCCGCTCTCGCCTTGATCGCTGCTGGCAGGTGCCTGCTCGGCCTTTGCCTTTTTCCGTGCCAGGGCCTGTTCAACCAGCGCAGCCTTGGCGGAACGCTCATCGGAAGCATCTCCCTCCTTGGCTGCTTTCTGCGCTTCGGCCTTTTTCTTTTCCTGTGCCTCGGCGGCGGCTCGAGCCCGCTCCTTCCGGCGTTCCTCTTTCTCCTGCTTCTCCCGCTCAAGGCGCGCCTGACGGGCTTCGAACCGTTCCCGGGCCCGGTCTGCCTTCAGCTGTTCGGCTTGCTGCTGGCGGATTTCGCCCTTCGCGAACCGGTAATACTGCACCAGCGGAATCGAGCTGGGGCACACGTAGGAGCAGGCGCCACACTCAATGCAGTCGAACAGGTTCAGATGTTCGGCTTTCTCGAATTCAGTGGATTTCGAGTACCAGAACAACTGTTGGGGCAATAACTCCATGGGGCAGACTTCTGCACACTGGCCACAGCGGATGCACGGTTGCTCTGGAGGAGGTGGTGGAAGCTCGCTGGCGGTGGCGGCAATCACACAGTTGGAAGTTTTGGTGACAGGCACCGCATCGGTGGTGAGGGTGAACCCCATCATGGGTCCACCCTGGACCAGTCGATCCAGCTTGCCGGTATCCAGGCCCGCCTCCTGCAGCAGGTTAGAGACCGGGGTGCCGATCAGGGCCTCGAAATTACACGGTTCCTGTACCGCATCGCCGGTGATCGTCATAACCCGGGAAATCAGCGGTTGCCCTTTGAATACAGCCCGGGACACCGCCACGGCGGTGCCGATGTTCTGGCACATCACGCCAATGTCGGCCGGAATGCCGCCGCTGGGCACCTCCATGCCGGTCAGGATTTCGATCAGCTGCTTCTCGCCACCGGAGGGGTACTTGGTGGGGATGGCAACAACCTCGATTTGGGTGTTTTCCACCGCAGCCCGCATGGCGGCGATCGCCTCCGGCTTGTTGTCTTCAATGGCAATCACGCACCGGGCCGGGCGAAGAATCCATGCCATGACCTCCATCCCGGCAACCACCTCGCTGGCCTGCTCGCGCATGGTCATGTCATCGGCGGTGATGTAGGGCTCGCATTCGGCACCATTGAGAATCAGCGTTTCCACCTTTCGGTCACGGGGTGTGCGAAGCTTGATGTCGGTGGGGAAGCCTGCGCCGCCCATGCCGGAAATGCCGGCGTCCCGGATGCGGGCCAGAACCTGGTCACGCTCCAGTTGCTTGTAATTGCTCACCGGATCAAGCTCACACCACTCGTCCTGGCCATCGGCTTTCAGGACCACGCACCAGTCGTCCATGCCGGAGGGATGAGGCACGGGCCGATGTTCGATGGCCTCAATCGTGCCAGATGTGGAGGCGTGTACGGGGACGCCCATGCCGGTGGTGACATCGGCAATCTTCTGGCCTTTAAGGACACGCTGGCCGACTTCAACCACCACCTCAGCGGGCTCGCCAATGTGCTGTTGTAACGGCAGGGCCAGCCATTCGGGCAGGGAAGCCCGCCGCAACGGGCGGCTGGTGGACTGATGCTTGTTCTCGGGCGGATGAATGCCGCCGGAAAAATCCCAAAGTTGTGTCATCAGGCGCTGGCTCCCTGGCGGTCAGTGGCTATCAGCCCGGATTTCGGGGGTGTCCAGGTCCAGGTGCGAATGTCCGGCTCGACGGTCACCATGTCGATGCAATCCACGGGGCAGGGTTCAACGCAGAGATCGCAACCGGTGCACTCGCTTTCGATTACCGTATGCATGTGTTTGGCGGCGCCCAGAATGGCATCCACGGGGCAGGCCTGAATGCACTTGGTGCAGCCGATGCACTCGTCTTCGCGTATCACGGCCACCCGCTTGGCCTGTTCCACGCCGTGCTCGGCATCCAGCGGTTCCGGTTCGACATCCAGCAGGTCCGCCAGGGCCTTGATGGTGGTTTCGCCACCCGGCGGGCACTTGTTGATGGCTTCACCGTTGGCAATGGCTTCGGCGTACGGGCGGCAGCCCGGGAAACCACACTGGCCACATTGGGTTTGCGGCAGCAGGGCGTCAATCTGGTCCACCAGGGGATTGCCTTCAACCTTGAATCTTTCAGCGGCGAACCCGAGCAGGCCACCAAATACAATCGCCAGGCCCAGCAGCACCAGGATGGCGATGATAATGCTTGTCCACATAAAACAATCGCTCCGTCAGACCGCAACCAGGCCGGTAAAGCCCAGGAATGCGAGTGCCATCAGCCCGGCGGTCACCATGCCAATGGCGGCGCCCCGGAAAGCCACCGGTACATCGGCCACGGCAATCCGCTCGCGCATGGCGGCAAACAGCACCAGCACCAGAGAGAAGCCGACTGCCGCACCAAAGCCATACAGGACAGACTCAACGAAGTTGTTGTTTTTGTTAAGGTTAAGAAGTGCCACGCCCAGTACGGCGCAGTTAGTGGTGATCAGGGGAAGAAAAATACCCAGAACCCGATAGAGCAGCGGGCTGGTCTTGCGAACCACCATTTCCGTGAATTGTACCACCACCGCAATCACCAGGATGAAGGTGATGGTTCGCAGGAAGGTCAGGTCCAGCGGTTCCAGCAGATAGGTGTAGGCCAGGTAGCTGCACACCGATGACAGGGTGAGCACGAAGGTGGTCGCCAGTGACATGCCCATGGCGGTTTCCAGCTTCCCGGAAACCCCCATGAACGGGCACAGCCCAAGGAACTGCACCAGCACGAAGTTATTCACCAGAATGGTGCTGACCAGAATCAGCAAATACTCGGTCATCGGAGTGTCTCTGCCTGTTGGTACTTACATGACCCGCATGCCGGGCGTGGCGCCGGAATCCGGAGACAGAATGAAAATGTCCTTGCCGCCGGGGCCGGCCGCCAGAACCATGCCTTCGGATACACCGAACTTCATCTTGCGTGGTTTCAGGTTGGCCACCATCACGGTCAAGCGGCCTTCCAGATCCTCCGGTTTGTAGGCGGACTTGATACCAGCAAACACGTTACGTTCGCCATGTCCCACGTCAAGAGTCAGGCGAAGGAGCTTATCGGCGCCTTCCACATGCTCTGCTTTGACAATCTTTACCACTCGAAGATCCACTTTGGCGAAATCTGGAAACTCGATTTCATCCGCCAGTGGCTCCAGGTCTGAAGCTGGCTCTTCTTTATCTTCTTTCTTGGCATTATCGCCCTGGGCGGCTGGCAGCTCTTCTTTGGAGGCTTCCAACATTTTCTCGATCTGGGCCATGTCCACCCGGCTCATCAGCGGCTTGAACTTGTCGATACCGTGGTTTTCCAGAAGCGCGGCCCGGTTGTTCCAGTCCAGGCGGCTGTTCAGGAACAACTCGGAGGCCTCGGCGGTTTTCGGCAGTACCGGGCCCAGATACGTCATCAGCAGGCGGAACATGTTGATGGCATTGGTACAGATAGCCTGCAGATTCGCTTCCTGGCCTTCCTGCTTGGCGATCACCCAGGGCTGCTCATCGTTCACATACTGGTTGGCCACGTCCGCCAGTTCCATGATCCGGCGCATGGCGCGGCCAAATTCCCGGGCCTCGTAGAATTCCTCGATTTCCTTGCCGGCATCGATGAATTCCTGCAGCTTTTCAGATTCGGTGACCGTACCCAGCTTGCCGTCAAAACGCTTGGTAATGAAGCCGGCACTGCGGCTGGCGATGTTCACCACCTTGCCCACGAGATCCGAATTCACCCGGGCGGCGAAATCTTCCAGGTTCAAATCCATGTCGTCCACGCCGCTGGTGAGCTTCGCGGCAAAGTAATAACGCAGGTACTCCGGGTTCAAGTGGTCCAGGTAGGTCCGGGCCATGATGAACGTGCCACGGGACTTGGACATCTTCTTGCCGTTCACGGTCACAAAACCATGGGCCCAGACCGCGCTCGGTGTGCGGAAACCGGCATCGTGCAGCATGGACGGCCAGAACAGCGCGTGGAAGTTGATGATGTCCTTGCCGATGAAGTGGTACACCTCGGCCTCGGAATCCGCCTTCCAGAAATGCTCGAAATCGATGCCTTCGCGGTTACACAGGTTCTTGAAGCTGGCCAGGTAGCCGATGGGCGCGTCCAGCCAGACGTAGAAGTACTTGCCCGGGGCATCCGGAATCTCAAACCCGAAGTAGGGGGCGTCGCGGCTGATGTCCCACTCCTGCAGGCCTGCATCCAGCCACTCGGCGAGCTTGTTGGCCACCTGCGGCTGCAGCGCACCACTGCGGGTCCAGTTGGCGAGAAAATCGTGGAAATCCGGCAGGGTGAAGAAATAGTGTTCGGACTCCTTCTCCACCGGGGTGGCGCCGGACACTGCCGAGCGCGGGTTAATCAGCTCGGCTGGGGTGTAAGTGGCGCCACAGGCTTCACAGTTATCGCCGTACTGGTCTTCGGCCTTGCACTTCGGACAGGTTCCCTTGATGAAACGGTCCGCCAGGAACATTTCCTTCTCGGGGTCGAAAAACTGGGTGATCTTGCGGGTGGCAATGTGCCCGTTTTCCTGAAGCTGGCGGTAGATGTACTCGGAGAAATACTGATTCTCTTCCGAGTGCGTGGAGTAATAGTTGTCGAACTTGATGTGGAAGCCGGCAAAGTCTTCCTGATGCTCGTCGCTGATGCGCTTGATCAACTGCTCCGGAGTAATGCCTTCGCGTTCGGCACGCAGCATGATCGCTGTACCATGGGCATCATCGGCGCAAACGTAGTAGCAGTTATGGCCACGCATTTTCTGGTAGCGCGCCCAGATGTCGGTCTGGATGTACTCCAGCAGGTGCCCCAGATGGATAGGCCCGTTGGCATAGGGCAGGGCGCTGGTAATCAGAATATCGCGCTGTTGGTTACTCGCTTGCGTCATGATGATGTCCGAACCTTTTGTCAGTAAGGGTTGGAATGTCAAAAACGGGGCGCGGGGCGCAACTGGCATTGATTGCCCCGGGTGAAGACCCCATATGGTCAGAAACAGGCGCAGATGATACCTTCCAAAGCATGATTTTTCACCTGCATACGTGCTTATGAGCATATTCCGGAGCCATCGATGACACAGATTTCCCAGCAGGCCCTCGAAGCGGCAGTCAAAGAATACCGTGATCCTTACCTGGACAAAGACTTGTTCGAGCTGAACGCGGTTAAATCCTTGAATGCCGACGACAATGGCCAGGTCACCATGATGGTGGAACTGCCATATCCGTCCAAAGGCATCGCCGGCGGCCTGAAACAAATCGTCACCAACGCCCTGGAAGGGGTTGAGGGCGTGAAAGGCGCTGACGTCCACGTGGGCCAGAAAATCCACGCCTGCAAAATCAACAAAGACATCTCCCCCGTGGCAGGCGTGAAAAACATCATCGCCGTCGCCTCGGGCAAAGGCGGCGTGGGCAAATCCACCACCGCCGTTAACCTGGCTTTGGCCCTGAGTGCCGAAGGTGCCCGGGTCGGCATCCTCGACGCCGACATATACGGCCCCAGCGTCGGCATGATGCTCGGCGTCCCCGAAGGCAAACGACCGGACGTGCGTGAAAACAAATACTTCGTGCCCATGCAGGCTCACGGCCTCCAAGCCAACTCCATGGCCTTTGTCACCACCGACAAAACCCCCATGGCCTGGCGCGGCCCCATGGTTAGCGGCGCCGTCATGCAACTGCTTGAACAGACCCTGTGGGACGAACTCGACTACCTCATCGTCGACATGCCGCCGGGCACCGGCGACATCCAGCTCACCCTGGCCCAGAAAGTTCCCGTCACTGGCGCGGTCATCGTCACCACCCCGCAGGACATCGCCCTGCTGGACGGTAAAAAAGGCATCGAGCTCTTCCGTAAAGTTGATATCCCCGTGCTGGGCGTGGTCGAAAACATGAGCGTCCACATCTGCAGCAACTGCGGCCACGAAGAACCGCTATTTGGCCACGGTGGCGGCGAAAGAATCGCCGACGACTACGACACCACTTTGCTCGGCCAGCTCCCGCTGCACATGACCATTCGCGAACAGACCGACAGCGGCCAGCCGACGGTTGTCGCCGAACCGGACTCCGAAGTGGCCCGTCGCTACCGCGACATCGCCCGTCGGGTCGGTGCGGAGCTGTCCACCAGAGAGCGGAATCTGGGCGGGACGATTTCCAGTGTGTCCGTGACTGAGCATTGACAACTAGGGTAAACTACGCCCCAATTTTCCCAGCTGGAAACGAGAACCCGCCAATGAGCATCAAATCCGACAAGTGGATCCGCCGGATGGCCGCGGAACACAACATGATCGAACCCTTCGAGGCCGGCCAGGTCCGTGAATCCGAAAAGGGCCGCATCATCTCCTACGGCACCTCAAGCTACGGTTACGACGTACGCTGCAGCGACGAATTCAAAATCTTTACCAACGTCCACAGCGCCACCGTCGACCCAAAGAACTTCGACGAAAACAGCTTCGTCAACTACACCGGCGATACCTGTATCATTCCGCCGAACAGCTTCGCCCTGGCGCGCACCGTCGAGTACTTCCGCATCCCGCGTAACGTACTGACCATCTGCCTGGGCAAAAGCACCTACGCGCGCTGTGGCATTATCGTTAACGTCACCCCGCTGGAGCCGGAGTGGGAAGGTCAGGTGACCCTGGAATTTTCCAACACCACCAACCTGCCGGCGAAAATCTACGCCAACGAAGGCGTGGCGCAAATGCTCTTCCTTGAATCCGACGAGCAGTGTGAAACCAGCTACAAAGACCGGGGCGGCAAATACCTGGGCCAGACCGGCGTGACCCTGCCGCGGACATGAACGCCAACCAGTTTCTCAAAGCCGTCTCTCAACTGCAGGGCTGGCGCGAATGCGCCTTCCTGCTTTCCCTGGCCGAGCGGGCGTTTCCCAACTACGCCCTGTTTGCCGATGCCGTAGGCCTGAAAACCGGCGCCAAAATGCGCCAGTTGCTTGACCTCGGCTGGGACTCGCTGCAAAAAGACACCAGCGAAGCCGCCATTCCCCAACTGCTCACCAAGCTCGAGGGTCTGTGCCCGAACGTGGACGATTACGACGCCTATGGTGTGTATCCCGCCTTCGACTTCTGCCAGCTGTTGGAGCAGGCACTGCTTAATCGCCTGAACCCGGACAAGCACCGGGCCTCGGAAGCTTCAGCCCTGGCCACCAAGACCGTGATGGATTTTGTTGAGCTGTCCGAAGGGGAAGAACTGGAAGAGAGCGAGCTGGTTAACCTGTTCGAGCACCATCCGCTGCTCAAGGATGACAAACTCTTCCAGCGGGACCTGGTGCTTGCGCTCAAGCGCCAGCGAGTGCCCCGGGAGGATTTCATCACCGAGTTGCGGGAGCAGGCGGCCAATGGCGGCGTCAGCAATCTGGGCATTGCCCTCGAAGGCTGACGCCCGCGTTCTGTTCTAACCTTAGCTTTACCTTCCACACCTGTTGAACGCTTGTGAACGGATAACGTCATGAAACTTTCTGCATTTGGACGCAAATTCACCGCCGATGCCGGTATTACCTCCCTGATGGACGATCTGGGTAATGCCATGGCCTCCGGCGACGATATGATCATGATGGGGGGCGGCAACCCCGGCCATATTCCGGAAATTCAGCAACGGGTGCAGGAAGTGCTGGCCGGCATCACCAAAAGTGATGAAGACATGCGCCGGCTGGTGGGTGTCTACGATCCGCCACAGGGGGAAAAGCAATTTATCGCCTCGCTGGCGGCACTGCTCAACCGGGAATACGGCTGGGACCTCAAACCGGAAAACATCGCCCTGACCAACGGCAGTCAGGCCGCGTTCTTCATGCTGTTCAACATGTTCGGCGGCGATTACGGCGACGGCCATCGCAAGCACATCCTGCTGCCACTGGCCCCGGAATACATCGGCTACGCTGATGCGGGTATCGAGCCCGAACTGTTCCGCGCCGTGCGCCCGGATATCTCCTTTACCGACGGCCACGAGTTCAAATACCGCGTGGATTTCGACGCGGTGGAAGTGACCGGCGAAACCGGCGCTATCTGTGTTTCCCGGCCCACCAACCCCACCGGTAATGTGGTGACCGACGAGGAACTGGCGCGCCTGGAAGAATTGGCCCGTCAGCAGAATATTCCGCTGATTGTCGATGGCGCCTACGGCACCCCGTTCCCGAGCCTGTTGTTCACCGAAGCACACCCGACCTGGAACGAGCAGATCATCCTGTGCCTGAGCCTGTCCAAACTGGGCCTGCCGGCGGCGCGCACCGGCATCGTGATTGCCGAAGAGTCCATCATCAAGGCGCTGTCCGGCATCAACGCCATCATGAACCTGGCCACCGGCAGTTTCGGGGCCATGCTGGCGGAACCGCTGGTGCGCTCGGGTGAGATCCTGTCACTGAGCCGCGACGTGGTGTGCCCGTTCTACAAGGCCAAGATGGAAAAGGCTGTGGCGGTATTCCACGAAGCCATGGGCGAAGACACCTGCCGCTGGTACATCCACAAGCCCGAGGGGGCCATGTTCCTGTGGCTGTGGTTCCCGGATCTGCCCATTTCCAGCCTGGAACTGTATCAGCGCTTGAAAGAGCGGGGTGTTCTGGTTGTCTCCGGCCATTACTTCTTCCCAGGCCTGCCGGAAGACGATTGGCGCCATCGGCACGAATGCCTGCGGGTGACTTATTCCCAGGACGACGATCGGGTGGCAGAAGGCCTCAGGATCATTGCCGACGAAGTGAAAAAGGTCTGGCAGGAGCAGTCATAATTCAGGTGTGGTGCCAACGCCCGGGCGCTGGCACCACGCTGCGGGTTGATGAGCTACGTCGAACCCGTCGAGAACAACGCGACTCAGCCGGTTTCGTCCCGGCTAGGCGGTGCCATGAACTCCGGCCCCACCGGATCCTGAATGCAGCGCTCCAGGATCTCGTCAATCGTCTGTTTCGCTTCAGCATCCAGTGACCAGCCTTCAATTTCACTGACCGGGTCGAGCTGATCCGGGCGCCGCGCACCCCAGAGCGCGGTGGTCACGCCTTCCTGATCAATCAGCCAGCGCAGGGCCAGTGCCAGCACGTTTTTCTGGTAGCGCTCTCGCGCAAACTGGTCCAGCTCTGAAACTGCTTTGAGGTATTGGCGGTATCGATCGCCCTGGAACTTGGGGTCGTTCTTGCGCAGGTCATCCCCGGTAAACTCAGTGTCTTCCCGCATTTTCCCGGTCAACATGCCTCGGCAAAGCCCGCCATAGGTAATGGTAGCCAGCCCGTGTTCACGGCAGTAGGGCAGGATGTTTTTTTCGATCCCGCGTTCGAACAGGTTGTAGGGTGGCTGCAGGCTGTGCAGCGGCACGATTTTGAGGAATTCCTCCATCTGCTCGGGGGTGAAGTTGCTAACACCGACCGCGCGAATCTTGCCGTCCTTCAGCAGGTTTTCCATCGCCCGGGCGGTTTCTTCCATGGGTGTCTGTGGGTCGGGCCAGTGAATCTGGTAGATGTCGATGTGATCGGTCTGCAGGCGCCGCAGGGAATCTTCCACTTCCCGTTCAATGCGGGCAGCTGTCGCGTCCCGCCAGACCTTGGTCTGGTCGTCGTTCCAGTTCAGGGCGACCTTGGTGGCCAGGGCTACCTTGTCCCGGCGGCCGCCAGCGAGTGCTTTGCCCACGATTTCCTCGGAGCGCCCGAAACCATAGACCGGGGCGGTATCCACCAGGCCAATGCCCTTGTCGATGGCTGCGTGGATGGTATCGATGGATTGGGCTTCATCGGTACCGCCCCACATCCAGCCGCCAATGGCCCAGGTGCCAAGGCCCACGGGGGTGACCTGAATATCTGTATTGCCAAACGTATGCGTCTTCACAATACCTCCTGAACGTTGGATGTATTATTGCGAAATCCTTAGCTTGATAACGTAGCAGGCGGTTGGGAGAGCGTAAACCTGCACCCCCGGCTTCTGAACGGCCCGTAATCTGAAGGGAGTAACGGGATGCCGGGGTGAGCAGGTTAAAGGAGTCAGCTTCGCAGGTCGGCGTCTTTCAGCCGCAGTTCGTATTCGCTGCCGTCCGGTTCCACCTGGCGAAGGCGAACCAGCAGGTAGTCCTGAGAGGGGGTGAACCACATCAGGGTTTTACGCTTGGAGTCGCTGTCCCGCACTTTTTCGGCCTTGAGAGTGTCCAGGGTGTGCCCGTTCAGCCGGAGTTGCTCGTTCTCAAGGACGGCAAAGCGCTCTTCGTCGTAGTCGCCTTTATCGATCACCGGGTAGGCCATCTCCCGTTTGCCGGCCTTCATGTCCTGACGCAGCTGCATCTGGTAGCCCAACGGGTCCAGGGCGCCTTTCTTCAGCTTCAGTTCAAACGGCTCGCCCCGGTAGTGGCCGGTTGCCAGACCAGCTTGCCAGTCGAAGTCGATGGCCTGCTTTCGGTCCGAGATCATCAGTCCGGATAGCTCATACCGATACCGTAAGGGCACCACCTGACCGTCGTTCCAGCGAAAAACCAGCGATTCGTTGATGTCGGCGATGAAGGAGTCCACTTCGGTGCGGTACAGCCATGTGCCGTTATCCTGGCGGCTCAGTTCGCGCTTGCCGGCACCATTGAGCTTGATGCCCTTGGACATGGAGGCCGAATAAGTGGCGGAAAAGGGTGTCAGGGCAGGAGCGGCCTGAGTCTCAACCTTGGCCTCGGGCTCGGCGCCAGAGCTTGCTTCGGCCGGGTTGGCAGTGGCGCCCAGGCTAAAGAGGGCGCCCGCCGTAAGGGTTGCAAGTAGCGGAGCGAAATTCCGGTGTGTCATCCAGTAGCCTCGTAGATTGTCGATAGGTAGCTGACGACAGTCTAACGTCTCCAGAGCCTTGGCTGGATGACAATCCGTTCAGCCGTCGGTGAGTCTCATGGGTTGGGACAGAGGCTCGCCGTCAAACAGGACCGAGTGTGCGCCCAACTGGATACGGCCTTCGCAGAACCAGCTGACAACGATGGGGTAAAGCAGGTGCTCCTTCTTTTGCACCCGCTCGGCCAGGGTTTCGGGGGTGTCGTCCGGTTTCACTTTTACATCCGCCTGGGCGATCACCGGGCCGCCATCCAGTTCTTCGGTCACGAAGTGCACCGACACGCCGTGCAGTTTGTCGCCGGCTTCCAGCACCCGCTGGTGCGTGTTCAGCCCGGTGTAGGCCGGCAGCAGGGAGGGGTGGATGTTCAGCATCTTGCCCCGGAAGGCCTGCACGAAATCATCGGTCAGGATGCGCATGAACCCGGCCAGGACAATCAGGTCCGGGTTATAGCGGCGCAGTTCCGCCATCAGGGCGCCGTCGAATTCCTCCCGGGAGCCATAGTCCTTGTGGTTCACCACAAACGTCGGGATATTGGCCTGGGCGGCACGCTCCAGCGCAAAGGCGCCGGGTTTGTTGCAGCCCACGGCAATGATTTCACCGGGGTAATCCCGCTCGCGGCTGGCATCAATCAACGCCTGAAGATTGGAGCCACTGCCGGAGGCAAGAACAACGATGGATGGGCGTGGAGCTGGATCTGCCTTCATGCCTTCAACAACCCCGGTGCATAGCGAACTTCGGCGGCCTGGTCGGCGTTGTCAGCGGCTTCCAGTGCGCCCACCTGCCAGACGGTTTCACCCAGGGCGTTGAGCGTGTCGATGGCCAGCTGCTTTTGCTCGGCCGGCACGCACACGATCATGCCAATACCGCAGTTGAAGGTGCGGTACATTTCCTCGCGTGCCACGCCACCGGCTTCCTGCAGCCACTGGAACACCGGAGGCAGTTCCCAGCTTTCAGTATCGATCGCGGCGACCACGCCATTCGGCAATACCCGGGGAATGTTTTCCGGCAGACCACCACCGGTGATGTGGGACAGTGCCCGGACGTCCACTTCGCGAATGAGTTGAAGCAGGTTTTTCACGTAAATGCGGGTGGGGGCCATCAGGGCATCGGCCAGGGTTTTATCACCCATGGGCTGCCCAAGGTCTGCCTTGCTCACTTCGATGATCTTGCGGATCAGTGAGTAGCCGTTGGAATGGGGGCCGGAAGAGCCCAGCGCCAGCAGTACGTCACCGGCCTGGGCGCGGTTGCCGTCAATGATCTGTTCGCGTTCGGCCACGCCCACGCAAAAGCCGGCAAGATCATAGTCGTCGCCTTCGTACATGCCTGGCATTTCGGCGGTCTCACCACCCACCAGGGCACAGCCCGAGAGCTCACAGCCCTTACCAATACCTTCCACCACCTGGGCAGCGACATCCACGTTGAGCTTGCCGGTGGCGTAGTAGTCCAGGAAGAACAGAGGCTCGGCGCCACCGACCACCAGGTCATTCACGCACATGGCCACCAGGTCGATGCCAATGCTGTCGTGCTTGTCCAGCTGCATGGCCAGGCGCAGCTTGGTGCCCACGCCGTCGGTGCCGGAAACCAGGACCGGCTCTTTGTAGCCGGCGGGGATGGAGACCATGGCACCAAAACCGCCAAGGCCGCCGAGCACTTCCGGGCGGCGGGTGCGTGCTGCGGTATTCTTGATGCGGTCCACCAGATCGTTGCCGGCGTCGATGTCCACGCCGGCATCGCGATAGGTCAGGGAGGGCTTTTGTTCGCTCATGAAAGATTCAACCGTTGGCCTGTGATTCAGGCCGCGGATTTTAGCAGGTGGACACGGGCGCTTGCTACTCTAGCCTTCGGTGATGGTGTATCCTGTGCGCGATTCATCGCAACGGCAGGGTGTTACATGACTGAATCAGGACGAAAAGGTATGGGCAGTGTGATCAGCCGGGCGCTGAGTGCAGTCATTGTGGCCAGCTGTCTGCTGGTGGCCGGAACTGCCCAGGCGGTCACCGTCTCGGGGCTATATAGCGCCGATGTGGCCGTGGAAAATTCCAGCGAAGAGGCTCTGCAGGCTGGTTACCGGCAAGGGCTGCGTCAGGTGATGGTGCGGGTTTCCGGCAGCCGTGAGGTATTGAACCTTGAGGGCGTGGAGTCTGTTCTCGAGAACGCCGAGCCGTTGCTGCAATCCTACGAACTGACCCGTGACGAGGATCAGGATCGCCTGCAGATGACGTTCGGTGCCGTAGGGGTGAACAAGGCCCTGGCGTCCATTGATGCCCCTGTGTGGGGGGCTAACCGCCCGCTGACCCTGGCGTGGATTGCCGTGCAGGATGGTGGTCGCCGGTACCTGATCACCACTCCGGCACAAACCGATGTTGCAGCGGGCTGGCGGGGTAACCTGGTTGCCGCTGCGGCCGACCGGGGCCTGCCGCTCGCTTTCCCGGAGCGCTCGTTTGCTGGTAACCGGGGTATCCTCTCAGATCTCTGGGGTCAGTTTGATGAGCGCATTGTGGAAGCGTCTGATGGACAGAACCGGGATGCCTTGGCATTGGTACGTATTCGGCGCTCCGGCAGTGAATGGCGCGCGGACTGGACCTTTGAGGGCACCGCCATGGATAGCCAGAGCCAATCAGTTAGCGCAGCCACGCCATGGGCGCTGGCTGAAGCGCTGGTTAACCAGTGGGCAGAAGGGTTCGCCAGCCGTTACGCCGTCGCGGCCAGCGAGGTTGGTGAATCCCCCAAGGTGGATATCGTGCTGGAAGGCGTTTCGAACCTGGCCGATTATGGCGGTGTAACCAAGGCCCTGAAGGGCTTTACGCCGGTGCACTCCGTTGAAGCCGGTCGGGTGCGCGGTGATCGCTTGACGGTGCAGGTGGCTTTCTCCGGTGAGCTGGACCAGCTTAAGCAGTATGTGGCCCTGGACCCAAGGTTTGTGGCCATGGAGCAACCCAGCCAGCCGGAGAAACCGGTGGAGCAGGGCAGCCAGGAAAGCAGCGGTCCAGAGCAGACTGGGTCTGGTGACGAGACCCCAAACTCTGTTGCTTACCAGCCGTTGAATACCGGTGATGAGAAAGACGCCGAACAGGCTTTCGAGTCTCTGTATCAGGTGCTCTATTATCGCTGGCAACCAACCAGCATTGTGGGTAGTGATTCGGATGGCTGAGGGGAAGTCCAAACCTCAGGGAGCAATGAACGCCTCCCAGATGGCACTGGGCGTCAAGCTGCGTGACGACGCCCGTTTTGACAATTTCCACGGCAGCCGCAACCAGGAAGTGGCCCACCGGCTGGAGCAGGTGGTGACCAATCCCGGTGGTCTGCCCGTGGTCGTGATCTGCGGCGATTCAGACACTGGTAAGAGCCATCTGCTGCAGGCCGTGTGTCACCGGGCGGATCAGCTTGGTCAGTCCGCTGTCTGTATCAGCATTGAGGAATTGCTGCCGTTCGGTCCCGAGGCCCTGGCTGGTCTGGATAGTCACCAGGTCGTGTGTCTTGACGACCTTGAGCGGGTAGCGGGAGATCCTGACTGGGAAGAAGCGGTTTTTCACTTATACAATCGCATCCTTGACCGGAATGGCTTGCTGGTGGTTTCCATGGCCGATGTCCCCGGCGCTTTCCCGTTTGGGCTGGCGGACCTGGGGTCGCGGCTCGCCCACGGCCTGTTATTGCAGTTGCGGGTTTACCGTGACGAAGACCGGATGCGCATTCTTGTGGCGCGCGCAGAACAGCGCGGTATGGTGCTGTCCGATGATGTCGCGGGTTTCATCATGCGCCGGGCACCACGCCGTCTCGGCGAGCTGCTGGCGATGCTGAACACTTTGGATGAAAATTCGCTGCAGGCCCAGCGCCGCCTGACCATTCCTTTCGTAAAAAGTGTTATGGCCTGGTAGGTCGCGGCCTTCACGTTCATTGTTTTTGAGTTTAGGTATGTCTGAGCAAAAGCCCCATCTCGACCGGGTAACCGACGGTCTCCTGCAAATTGAAATCGAACTCCGCGAGCTGGATCTCTGGGAGCATGAGCCCCTGCCGGACGAGGCGTTTCAGAGCACCCAGCCGTTTTGCCTGGACACGATGGCGTTTACCCAGTGGCTGCAGTTTGTGTTCCTGGATCGTATGAAAATGCTCGTTGAGACTGATCGGCCACTGCCGGCCGTATCCGGTATTGCGCCCATGGCTGAAGAGCATTTTCGTGCCAGGGAAGAATCCGGTGACAGGCTGATTCGGGCGCTTGAGGAAATGGATCGTTTATTGTCTGGTGCCACATAGTCGCACCGGCGGGGAGGTCTTTCCAAAACACGCTGTAAAGACATCCCTGTCCCGCTCGAGCTCCGCCATCCATGGCTCCGCACGGTTCTGGAAAGACCTCCCCGCCGGTGCTCCAGGCCAGGGCGTTAGATCAAACGCATCGACAAATCCACCGCCTTGACGCTCTTGGTCAGGTTGCCGATGGAAATGTAGTCCACGCCGGTCTCAGCGATGGGCACCAGGGTCTGATCGTTAATTCCCCCGGACGCTTCCAGCTTTGCCTTGCCCGCGTTCATGGCAACCGCCTGCTTCATGTCTTCCAGTGAAAACTCATCCAGCATGATGATGTCGGCACCCGCCTGTAGGGCCTCTGCCAGTTCCTCGAGGTTTTCCGTTTCCACCTCCACCGGTTTTCCCGGCGCCACCCGATGGGCTTCGGCAATGGCGTTGGTAATGGAACCGCAGGCGGCAATGTGGTTCTCCTTGATCAGGAATGCATCCCAGAGCCCCACGCGATGATTGTCACAACCGCCGCAAGTAACGGCGTACTTCTGCGCCAGACGTAGCCCCGGCAGGGTCTTGCGGGTATCCAGCAGGCGTACATTGGTGTGGGCTACCCGTGCCGCATAGCCTGCACAGCGGGTGGCGACACCGGAGAGGGTCTGCAGCCAGTTCAGGGCAGCGCGCTCGGCGGTCAGCAGTGACCTTGCCGGCCCTTCCATGCGGAACAGTACGTCATTCCTGGTGATCTCATCACCGTCCTCAAAAAACCATTCCAGCCGCACGCTCGGGTCCACCTGGCGGAACACTTCCTCTGCCCAGGCTTTTCCGGCCAGGCGGGAGTTGTCCCGGGTGATCACGCGTCCCTTGGCGATTTTGTCGGCGGGTATCAGCAAAGCAGTGATGTCGCCATCGCCAATGTCTTCGCGAAGACTCTGGGCAACGTTTTCAATGCGGGCCTGGCGAAGCAGTTCAGGGGTGATCATGGTGGTTTCCCAAAAATCGAAGAAATAGGCGTGTTTAGCAAAGCTGGCAATTCTACCGCCGGTGTGTGAATTCGCAAAACGCTATGCCCGGCCATTGCTAAACTGTGAACAGTGTCTCTCTTACACAAATGGTGACAAAACCTGACACAAGATGACGCGGCCAGGTCATAAGATAGCCAATATATAAATTGCTCAAATTCGGAGCAGGATCATGGCACACGATAGCAACGTCGTCCGTTTTTCTGGCCAGAGCCCGATGGACCGGTTTTCGATGCCGACGGAGCTGGTGCGGCTTCGGGACAAATCCGGGCAGGCGCTCAAACAGGTACTGGCGCGCTTTTTTGAACAGTCCGACGACCACCTGTTCGCGTTGGCGGACCGGGCTGGCTCCAATCAGGATCAGACCGCTTATTTCGATGCCATGCGCGAGCTGCGGATGCGGCGCAAGTCCATGACCGTGTCCATGCTGCAGTACATCAGTGAAGCCTTCAACGATCTGGGGCGTTTCAAGCCCGCAAGTTCTCAAGCCTCGCTGGAAAAAATAGACCAGGACTCCCTCGGGCTGGTGGACCATGCCGAGCTGGAGCAGCAGGTCGCCATCGATAACCTCACCACTCGGCTGCGCAACAGTTATCAGGAACCGGTGCGCCTCTTGGCTGCCCGGATTCGTCACCTGGTCCCGGAGCTGAAACTGAGCGATGAGCAAATGCCGCTCAGTCCGGAAGTTATCTGTGCGGCAATTGGCGAGGCCTGTGCTGATCTGGACATTGATATCCGCGCCAAGCTGGTGGTACTGAAGCTGTTCGAGCGGTTAATGGTCGATAAGCTCGAGGCGTTCTACCAGGACTGCAATCGGGTGCTCATCGCTGATGGCGTGTTGCCGGACATGAAGCGTCCACCGGTGGAAGGCGAAGCAGTCAAGGCACCGAAAAGTGCTTCCGCGCCCGAGCAGCCGGCCGACAATGTCCCCACGGCACCAGGCGGTACCCGCGGCTCGGCCACCTTCCACGAATTAAGTGCCTTGCTGCACCAGGGGCAGGGTGCCTCTGCCGTGCCTACCGGGCAGCCGACCGGTCGTGTGCTGGAAACGCAACAGTTGATGGGGCAGTTGGACAAGCTGCAGGTTGCCGCCCGGACCCCGGCCAATGACGAAATTGTACCGCTACGCGAGCAGTTGCAGCCGTTGCTGCAGGCGGCCGAAGGTGCCAACGCGTCGGTCGCCCAGGCCGATGGCGATGTGATCAATCTGGTGGCCATGCTGTTTGACTTCATCCTGGAAGATCGACAGTTGCACCCGGTTATGAAAGCCCTGATCAGTCGCTTGCAGATTCCCGTTCTGAAAGTGGCGCTCAATGACCGCAACTTTTTCAATCGTGGTGGCCATCCGGTTCGCAAACTGCTGAATGAACTTGCGCTGGCCGCCATTGGCTGGAGCGAGAAGCGGCCGGGGCTGCGTGATCCCCTGCGCGAAAAAATGGAGGAAGTGGTTGGCCGCATCCTGGATGAATATACCTCCGGCACAGAACTCTTCGAGGAGCTGCTGGAGGATTTCGGCCATTTCATGGACCTGGACCGTCGCCGCCGTGAACTGGTGGAGCAGCGTCTGAGGGATGCCGAGGAAGGTCGGGCCAAGCAGGAGCGCGCCAGCCAACTGGCCACGGAGACTATCCAGGCGCAGGTGGCCGGCCGTGATATCCCCGAGCCCGTTGAGCAGGCCTTGTACGAGCCGTGGATGCGGTACCTGCAATGGGTGATCCTGCGCCGGGGTGAGGGCAGTGAGCAGTGGCAACAGGCCTGCGACGTCACCGCGCGGCTGGTCTGGAGCGTGGACCCGGCACCGGTCACTGATACTACCCGTACCGAGCTCCTGCGGGCGATTCCCCAGGTGGTGGACGATGTGCGTAGGGCTTTGCAGGAAATCTCCTGGGATCCGTTTGCCACCGACACGGTTATCCGGGATCTGGAACTGGCCCATGTGGATGTATTCCAGAAACTGGTCACTGCACCCGTCAATAAAGCCGCTCCACAGCCGCCGGCGGAACCAGCGCCTTCTGCAATGGAAGACCAACCGGCTGCGCCAGTGGTGGAAGCAACTACTGAAGTAGTGACGCCAGAGCCAGAGCCAGAGCCGGCGCCCACTCCTGGCATTGCGACGGAGTGGCTGGCCAAGGCGGATCAACTGCGGGTTGGTTCCTGGGTGGAAATGCAGGGCGAGGAACATCGTGTTCGTTGCAAGCTGGCGGCGTTTATTCGTGCCACTGGCAAGTATATCTTCGTGAATCGCAGCGGCGCGAAGGTGGCGGAGTATCATCGGGATGGTCTTGCCGAAGCCCTGGAGAGCGGCCTTATTACCATGCTCGATGACGGGCTGATCTTTGACCGTGCGCTTGAGTCCATCATCGACAACCTGCGCCATAACCGCAAAGACTAGTGTCCCGTCTGGTTCATTCGCTGACCAGACGGGTACCGGGTTCCGTGGTATCCACAAGCACTTTGTGATTCAATCAGGTTATTGAATTCTCAAACGCCCGTGGACACGCCTTGGCACATTCAGACCCTGTCTCCCCAGTTGTTCATTTCTCTGACGACGATATTCAGCAGTTGCGGCTGACGGGCCGGTTTCCGGAAGCCCGTTGGTGTCCGTCCCCAAACTTTGGCGCCCGCCCGGAAGGAGCGGAGATCTCCCTGCTGGTGGTGCACAACATCAGTCTGCCGCCGGGCCAGTTTGGCGGTTCGCACATCGAAGACTTTTTCTGTAACCGGCTTCAGGCTGATGCCCATCCGTATTTCGCCACTATCGCCGAGCTGCAGGTTTCAGCCCATGCGCTGGTTCGTCGGGACGGTTCGGTTGTGCAATTTGTCAGCTGTCTGGACCGGGCCTGGCATGCCGGGCGTTCCTGTTTTCAGGGCGAAGTGGAGTGCAATGATTTCGGGATTGGCATTGAGCTTGAAGGCGCTGACGACATTCCCTATACCGCCGAGCAATACTCGGCCCTCGCGGGTCTGGCATCGCAGGTGATGGCGGCTTGGCCGGCAATCACCCCGGAGCGGATTACCGGCCACAGCGACATCGCCCCGGGGCGTAAAACCGATCCGGGCCCGGCGTTTGACTGGGCTTACTTCCGGGATACCTTATCTGCCACGGAGACTGTCTGAATGGAGCTGGTCGTACTGCTGATTGCGTATGTTGTCCGTCGCCGGCTCGATGGCCAGAATCGATGGTCCGGTGATGTTTTCTGGCGTCACTGGTTTCATTCGGGCACTGAGGTTTCCGCCGGAAAGGAACGGTCCATCACCAAGGGACTGGCGCGCGTGCTTCTGCCCGCAGTCCTGCTCGCGGCACTGGTGTATCTGCTCTGGAGCCTGGGTTTTCGCCTGGCGCTCTACCCGCTGGAATTGCTCTTGCTGATCGGTCTGATGGGCGCCCCAGGCTGGCAGCAGGTGTTGCAGGCCTACTCCCAGGCCTGGGCGCGAGGTGATATGCAGGCGGCCTGGCGCCACGTTCAGGCCCGGCTGCCAGCGGAGGAACGGGGCGAGGCCCTGTCACCGGAAGCCATGCATCTGTCTTTGTCACGGTCGCTGATGGGCTCGGTGTTCGAGCGCTATTTCCTGGTGGTGTTCTGGTACGTGATCGGTGGTATTCCCCTGGCCATTCTTGCCCGGGGGCTGGTGGCGCTGGCTGAGCAGTGGCCCCAGGCGGCGGCGCGGGAGCGCTTCCAGAAAGGCGCGGAGCTGGCGGCTTGGCTGCCAGCTCGCCTACTGGCGTGCACTTTTGGCCTGGCCGGGGATCTCGCCGGTTGGGCCCAGAAGATCAAAGATGTGATTCCGGGACGCGGCAAACGGACCAACGAGGTGTTGATGGCTTCGGCTGACGGTGCCCTGACGGGCTATGCGCTGGAGCCCTCTCGCTTTGAAGAGACCCACCCGCAGGACTGGCCGGATTTTGGTGGCCGGAGCCTGAGGGCCATCCGGGACCTCCTGAATCGAAGCATGCTGGTCTGGATCTGTGTCATCGCCCTGCTGGTCATTGCCGGGGTGGTTTGAATCCGGCCCTCAGAGACCGGATTTCTTCTGTTCCCACAGGATTTCCCGGGCACCTTCCCGGCGCGCCAATACCCGGGCCACCACAAACAGCAGGTCAGATAGCCGGTTCAGGTAATGCCGGGAATTGGTGTTGATCGAATCCTCATGGCCCAGCGCCACCACCACCCGTTCTGCGCGGCGGCACACGGCTCGGGCCATATGGCACTGGGCAGCGGCCGGAGAACCGCCGGGCAGGATGAAGTTCTTCAGTGGCGGAATGCCTTCGTTGTACTCATCCAGCGTATTTTCCAGCCAGTTGATGTGTTCCTCGCCAATCACTTTGCTGCCGGGAATGGCAAACTCGCCGCCCAGGTCAAACAGGTGGTGCTGAATCCGCCTTAGCACCTCTACCAGCGCATCGTCCGCTGGCAGCGCTTCCACCAGGATGCCAATGTGGCAGTTAAGTTCGTCGGCGGTGCCCATGGCTTCCACCCGCTGGGCGTTCTTGGCAATGCGGTTGCCATCGGCCAGGCCGGTGGAGCCATCGTCTCCGGTTCGGGTATAGATCTTCGACAGGCGGTTGCCCATGGCATACTCCCTTACTCAGTCAGCAGGTGGTCTGTGAATCGCTCAGTTGTTGTACCCGCTCGGTGAGCATTTGGTTCACCGGCGTGGCGATATTGAGTGTCTGTCCCAGGTTCACCAGGTAACCGTTAATGTAGCCAATCTCGGTTATGCGTCCGGCCCGGACGTCCGCTCGCATGGATGACGTGTTGGCAGCGGTTTTCCGTGCCACTGCCTCAATGTTTTGCCGCAGCTGTTCTGGCGATGTCAGGCCCTGGCCGCTGGCGACCATGAGAGTGGCGATCTCCTGGCACAAAGGGTCAATCCATTGTCGGAATAACGGAGCGTTGAGGATGTCACCGTTGGGGCAATCCAGAAGCGCGGTAAACGGATTGATGCCCGCGTTGATGACCAGCTTTTGCCACAGCCGGGGCAGCACATCCGCCTCGGCATGCAGGGTAAGACCGCTCTCGGCCAGGGGCCGAATCACCTTCGACAGCTGCGTCTCGGCGGCGGGCGTTAATGGCCCCACCCAGGTTTCTCCCTGGCCAGCATGAACAGCGATATCGGGAGCAGGGCGGTTGGCACCCTCGGTGGTCACAGCGGCGAAGATGGCTCGTTCGGGCCAGGTGTCGGCGACCGCCTGCTGACTGCCCAGTCCGTTCTGGAACAACACAGTAGGAGTGCTTGCGGGAATGCGTGACAGGGTGGCGCAAAGTGCATCCAGGGTGTCGCCGGCCTTGGTGGTCACCAACAGCAGGTCGGGGGATTGTTCGTAATCGAGCGGTGGGATTTCGACCGGAAAGGCATCGCCGGTGACGGGTTGAAACTGATAGCGGATGGAATCGGAAGGAACCCCCGGACGGGGCACGAAGGCGGCCCGCCCGGGTGGCAGTGATGCGGCCCAGAGCCGGCCCAGGGAGCCGGCACCCAGAATCGCAATCACCGCTTACATGGCCTCGATGTCGGCGCGCTGGCTGCTCAGGCGCTCCAGGCTGCCCTGGGCCTCGCGCAGCTTCTCACGTTCCTTCTCAACGACTTCGGCCGGGGCCTTGGCAGTGAACTTCTCGTTGTTCAGCTTGCCTTCAACACGGCTGATTTCCTTGTTCAGGCGCTCAAGCTCCTTGTCCAGGCGCTTGAGCTCGGCGTCCTTGTCGATCAGCCCGGCCATGGGCACCAGCACTTCCATTTCGCCCACCAGCTGGGTGGCGCTCATGGGTGCCTTGTCGCCCTCGAACCATTCCAGTTTCTCCAGCTTGGCCAGGGACATCAGGAAGGTGCGGTTATCGTCCATCCGGCGCTGGTCCTCGGCGCTGGTGCCTTTGAGCAACACCGGAATCTGCTTGGCCGGGGAGATGTTCATCTCACCACGGATGTTGCGCACGGCGACGATCACGCCCTTGAGCCATTCAATGTCGGCGGCGACGCTGGCGTCCTGCTTGCTGGCGTCCGGCTGCGGGAATGGCTGGAGCATGATGCTGTCGCCTTCCTTGCCGGCCAGCGGCGCGATGCGCTGCCAGATTTCCTCGGTGATGAACGGCATGATCGGGTGCGCCAGGCGCAGCACCGATTCCAATACGCGCACCAGGGTGCGGCGGGTGCCGCGCTTGGCCTCGGCGGTGGCGTTGTCGTCGTTCAATACCGGCTTGGACAGCTCCAGGTACCAGTCGCAGTACTCGTTCCAGATGAACTCGTACAGGGCGTAGGCCGCCAGGTCGAAGCGGTACTGCTCCAGGTGACGGGTGACTTCCTGCTCGCAGTGCTGCAGCTCGCTGATGATCCAGCGGTCGGCCAGGGACAGTTCCACCGGCTCGTCGTTGACGCCGCAGTCTTCGCCTTCGGTGTTCATCAGCACGTAGCGGGCGGCGTTCCACAGCTTGTTACAGAAGTTGCGGTAGCCTTCCAGTCGCTTCATGTCCCAGTTGATGTCGCGGCCGGTGGTGGCCATGGCCGCCAGGGTGAAGCGCAGGGCGTCGGTGCCGTGGGCGGTGATGCCTTCCGGGAATTCCTTTTTGGTGCGCTTGCCGATCTTTTCGGCCAGCTTGGGTTGCATCAGGTTGCCGGTGCGTTTTTCCAGCAGGTCGTCCAGGCCGATGCCGTCGATCATGTCCAGCGGGTCGATGACGTTGCCCTTGGATTTGGACATTTTGTCGCCGTGCTCGTCGCGGATCAGGCCGGTCACGTACACGGTGTGGAAGGGCACCTGGGGCTTGCCGTCTTCGTCTTTCATGAAATGCATGGTCATCATGATCATCCGGGCAACCCAGAAGAAGATGATGTCGAAACCGGTGACCAGCACGTCGGTGGGGTGGAAGGTCTTCAGGCGTTCGGTGATTTCCGGCCAGCCCAGGGTGCCGAAGGTCCACAGGGCGGAGCTGAACCAGGTGTCCAGTACGTCTTCGTCCTGGGTCAGTTCCACGTCGGCGGGCAGGGTGTGCTTGCCGCGCACTTCTTCTTCACTGCGGCCCACGTAGATGTTGCCGTCGGCGTCGTACCAGGCCGGAATCCGGTGGCCCCACCACAGCTGGCGGGAGATACACCAGTCCTGGATGTCGCGCATCCAGGCGAAGTACATGTTCTCGTACTGTTTGGGCACGAACTGGATGCGGCCGTCTTCCACCGCTTCAATGGCGGGCTTGGCCAGGGTCTTGGCGTCGGCGAACCATTGGTCGGTGAGCATGGGCTCGATGATCAGGCCGGAGCGGTCACCGCGCGGTACGGACAGGACGTGGTCTTCGATCTGCTCCACTAAGCCTTCGGCTTCCATGTCGGCGACAATCTTTTTGCGTGCTTCCTCGCGGGTGAGGCCGGCGTATCCACCGGGCAGGGTGCCGTCGATCTCGGTGTTTTCTGTGCCATCGGAGTTGAACACTTCGGCCTGGTACCGGATGTTCGCGTCCTGGGTCATGACGTTGATCATCGGCAATTCGTTGCGTTTGCCGACGGCGTAGTCGTTAAAGTCATGAGCAGGGGTGATCTTCACGCAGCCGGAGCCTTTTTCCGGGTCGGCGTGATGGTCGGCGATCACGGGGATGCGACGGTTCACCAGCGGCAGCAGCACGTGCTTGCCGATCAGGTGCTGGTAGCGATCGTCGTCCGGGTGCACGGCTACAGCGGTGTCGCCGAGCATGGTTTCCGGGCGGGTGGTGGCGACGACCACGTAATCCTTGCCGTCCTGGGTTTTCTCGCCGTCAGCCAGCGGGTAGCGCAGGTGCCAGAAAAAGCCCTTTTCTTCCTTGTTTTCTACTTCCAGGTCGGAGATGGCGGTGTGCAGTTTCGGGTCCCAGTTCACCAGGCGCTTGCCGCGGTATACCAGGCCTTCATCGTACAGGCGGATGAACACTTCCTGTACGGCTTTGTAGAAGCCGTCGTCCATGGTGAAGCGTTCGTGGTCCCAGTCCACGGAGTTGCCCAGGCGACGCATCTGGCGGGTGATGGTGCCACCGGAGTGTTCTTTCCAGTCCCAGATGCGTTTGATGAATTCTTCGCGGCCCAGGTCGTGGCGGGTTTTGTCTTCTTCGGCGGCCAGTTTACGCTCAACGACCATCTGGGTGGCGATGCCGGCGTGGTCGGTGCCGACGGTCCACAATGCGTTGCGGCCCTGCATGCGCTTGTAGCGGGTGAGGGTGTCCATGATGGTGTGCTGGAACGCATGGCCCATGTGCAGGCTGCCGGTCACATTGGGGGGCGGGATGGCGATGCTGTAAGACTCGCCCTCACCGCTGGGGCGGAAATAGCCTTTGGATTCCCAGTTTTCGTACCACTGGCGCTCGATGTTTTCTGGCTGGTAGGTTTTTTCCATGGGTTTCTGCAGTGACCGTTGTTGATGCTCGGAAGAAATTTTGAAAGCGCCGATTATACATGGTCGCTTTGGTTGCGGCGAACTGTGGGGTCACCGCCGCATGTCATGAACTCTGGCTTCAATCCCCATCGCCCGCAGCTGCTTGTAGTGCCCCCGAGCCTGATTAAGCACCTCAGGATCGTTATGGGCCACCAGGGCCAGGCGGCGGTACTGGTCGGCGTCTTTGGGCAGGGTGGCGGACAGGACAATGACGGTGTCCCAGTCGGTGGCTACCGGCGGGTAGAGCAGGATGCCGACGGGGTCGTCGCAGGGGCTGTCTTCGCTGGTGGAGACGCTGTGGGGGATGAAGGCATCGGGTTTGAAGTTCCACAGCAGGTCGTCCAGTTCCCGGGCCTGGTCTTCGGTGTCGCAGAGCAGGCATACGCGGTCGCCCTGTTGCCAGGCTTTGTCCACGAGTTTGGCGGCGTGGAGGTTTCTGGCGGCAGGGGTGCCCTGGGCGAGGATGTGGAACCAGTAGCGCTGGTTTTGGTTGTCGGAACCAGCGCCGGAAGCGCCGGCAGCTTGGCTGCCGGGTTCCGGTGGGTTGGGCTGGTTATCCTGCATGGGACATCAGGTAGTCGACCAGCAGGGGGACCGGGCGGCCGGTGGCGCCTTTGGCTTTGCCGGAGTTCCAGGCGGTGCCGGCGATGTCCAGGTGGGCCCAGCGGTAGTCCTTGGCGAAGCGGCTGAGGAAGCACGCGGCGGTGATGGAGCCGGCCGGGCGGCCGCCGATGTTTTGCATGTCGGCGAAGTTGGAGTCCAGCTGGCTCTGGTATTCGTCCCAAAGCGGCATGCGCCAGGCGCGGTCGCCGGTGCGCTCGCCCGCAGCCAGCAGTTCGCCGGCCAGGTCGTCGTTGTTGGCGTACAGGCCGGTGGCCTGGTTGCCCAGGGCGATGATGCAGGCGCCGGTGAGGGTGGCCATGTCGATGACCGCTTCGGGGTCGAATTTCTTCACGTAGGTGAGGGCGTCGCACAGCACCAAACGGCCTTCGGCGTCGGTGTTGAGGATCTCGACGGTCTGGCCGGAGAGGGTCGTGATAATGTCGCCCGGGCGGGAGGCGCCGCCGTCCGGCATGTTCTCGGCGGCTGCGACAACCGCAACCACGTTGATCTTCGGTTTGGTTTCAGCCAGTACCTGCATGGTGCCGAACACGGAGGCGGAGCCGCCCATGTCGTATTTCATTTCGTCCATGCCTTCGCCGGGCTTGAGGCTGATGCCGCCGGAATCGAAGGTGATGCCTTTACCCACCAGCACGTAGGGTTTGTCTTTGGCCTTGCCGCCCCGGTATTCCATGACGATCAGGCGCGGGGGCTGGGTGGAGCCTTTGCCGACGGCCAGGATGGTGTTCATGCCCAGCTTTTCCATCTGCTTTTCGTCCAGCACTTCGGTCTTGATGCTGTCGTAGTCCTTGGCCAGTTTCTTGGCCTGGTCGGCGAGCCACACCGGGTGGCAGACATTGGGCGGGGTGTTGCCCAGGTCGCGGGTGTAGTTCATGCCACGGCCGGTGGCCAGGCCAAGGTGCAGGGCGTCTTTCAGGGCCTTGGTGGCGCTGGTGGCCTGCACGACAACCTTGTTCAGTTTCCGGCTGTCCGGCTTCTCGCTTTTGTAGTCGTTGAAGGTGTACAGCTGTTCTTCCAGAATCTGGCCAATCAGCTTGAGTTTGCCTGCTTCGGAGCGAACGCTGTCTTCGCCCTGGATCTCGGTGTCGGTCAGGGCGATCAGGGCACTCTTGCCGGGAATATCTTTCACTGCCGCGGCCATGGCTTTCACCGCCTTGCGGAAATTGGCGGCGGTGCGGTCACTGTCTTTACCGGTACCAACCACCATCAAGCGAGGCCAGGGCTGTTCGGCCAGGGGCAGGGTATTGATGGTGCCGTTTTTGCCGGTCAGGTCGCCGGCCTTGCTGAATTGCCCGATCAGTCCGCCCAGCGCCTCGTCGGCCGCTTTGGTGGATTCCGGCCAGTCGCCTTTTTCAGGCAGTCCGACAACCAGGCAATCGGCTTTGGTTGCGGTAATGGCTTTACTGCTCAGACTGAAGTTCATGGCAACTCCTTTACGTTCAATGTGGTTCGTCCGCCGGTTTTGGCTTTCGGATAGTACGTAAGGATTGGGGTAATTGCGCGATTTATCAAGGGAGCCCGTGAATAACTCCAGATCACCGCCGGTCTATCCTTACTATCCTTTTACTCGATGGCCCTGGCGCTGTCATTCGCAGGCAAGGTTACATAGAATACGCGGCAGTTTTGTGAATCTTCCATCTTCCGCTTGGCAACAGCCAGAGAGACTGATTTGACTATCGTTTTCCGTTATCTCATCCGCCAGATCATGGTCAGCATGCTTGCTGTTTCCGGCATCCTGCTGCTGGTGTTCATGAGTGGTCGTTTTATCAAGTACCTGGCCGAGGCAGCTGAAGGCGAGTTGGCCGCCGGCGTGCTGTTTTCCATCATGGGCTATCGCTTTCCCGGATTTTTGGAGCTGATCCTGCCTCTGGGGCTGTTCATCGGTATTCTGCTGGCCTACGGGCGCATGTACCTGGAAAGCGAGATGACGGTTCTGTTCGCTTGTGGGGTGAGTGACCGGCAGCTGTTGGGCAAAACCCTGATTGGCGCTTTGCCGGTGATGCTGGTGGTGGCAGCCATGAGCCTGTTTGTCTCGCCCTGGGGCATGAAGCAGGTGGAGCGGATTTTCAATGAACAGGCCAAGGCCACGGAGTTCGAAATGCTGGCACCGGGCCGGTTCCAGGATTTCACCTCCGGTAATCGTGTGACCTACACCGAGGCCCTGAGTGATGACAAGCGCCAGCTGCAGGGCGTGTTTATCGCCGAATACGATCGCAACGGCCAGGGGGTGACCCTGATTACGGCCGACACTGGTTCGCAGCTGATTGATGAGGAAACCGGGAGCCGGTTCCTGATCCTGGAAAATGGCGGGCGGTTCCAGGGCACGCCGGGCCAGTTGGATTACAACGCCACTCGCTTTGAGGCTTATGGCCTGAAGGTCCAGAGTGGCGAGGCGGGCGACAAGAGCCTGGAAGAGGGTGTGAGTACGCTGGAATTGTGGCGCTCGGATGATCCGGAAGACCGCGCCCTGCTGCACTGGCGGCTGTCTCTGCCCCTCATTGTACCCATCGTGACGTTGCTGGCGGTGCGCCTGAGCCGGGTGAACCCGCGCCAGGGGCGGTTCTTTCACTTGCTGCCGGCCATGCTGGTCTATATCACCTACCTGGGGCTGCTGATTGTGGCCCGCGATGCCCTGGCGGATGAAAAAGTGCCGGAGTGGATCGGCATGTTGTGGGTGCATGTACTGTTTCTTGCCTTTGGTCTCTGGCTGCATTTCGGCCCGGCCTGGCTGAATCGGCGCCGACTGGAGAAGGAGGGCCGTGCCCATGCATAAGATCGATGGTTATGTCATGCGCACCGTGGGCGGGGCCATTTTCCTCGTAATGGTGGTGGTGCTGTCGCTGGATGTGATCTTTGCGTTTATCGCCGAGCTGGAAGACACCCGTAACGATTACCAGACCCTGCAGGCGCTTTGGTATGTGGCACTCACGCTGCCAAGACGGATATACGATTACCTGCCGCTGGGCGCCTTCATGGGCTGTCTGGTGGGCCTGGGTGCGATGGCCAGTTCTTCGGAGCTGACCGTGATCAGGGCGGCCGGTGTTTCTCTTAAGCGCATCGTCTGGTCTTCCATGAAGCCCGCCTTGCTGGTGGTGCTGCTTGGTGTGGGCATTGGTGAATACGTGGCGCCGACCACGGAGCGCATCGCCCAGAGTGACAAGGCGGTGGCCCTGGGTGCCGGGCGTAACGTGGCGGAAGCCCACGGTGTCTGGCACCGGGAAGGTAATACCTTCATGCACCTGAATGCCGTACAACCCAACGGCGTGTTGCATGGGGTGTCGTTGTTCAAGTTTGATGACCAGCGGCAATTGCAGGTCTCGCGGTTTGCCAAGCGGGCAATCTATCAGGGCGATTACTGGTTGCTGGAAAACGTGACTTCCACTCGCCTGGAGGATGAGCGCACGGTGCGTGAGCAGGAATCGCTGGTGCGCTGGGAGACCGGTTTGTCGCCCAGTGTGTTGAGCGTGTTGATCGTCAAGCCGGAAAACCTGTCCATGTCGGGCCTGTACACTTACGCCAATTACCTGGGCGAGCAGGGGCTTAGTGCCGCACGTTACTGGCTGGCATTCTGGAAGAAAGTGCTGATGCCGGTGGGCACCGCCGTGATGGTGCTGGTGGCGATTTCCTTTGTGTTTGGCCCGCTGCGCTCGGTAACCATGGGGTTCCGGGTGTTCACCGGTCTGCTGGTGGGGCTGGTGTTCAAGTACATGCAGGACCTGCTTGGCCCCATGAGCATGGTGTACGGCTTCAATCCGGTGCTGGCGGTCCTGGCCCCGATTGCGATTAACGCCGTGGTAGGTGCGATTCTGATGCGCCGGGCCGGTTAGGCGGCCCGGGCATGATCAGGTCAGGCTTTCTTTTTCTTGGCTGTCTTGGGCAGGGCCACGACCACGCTGTTTGAAGCGCGATCGGTCAGTGACAGGCCGTTGATCGGGTAGAACAGGGCGATGATGGCGGGAATGGTCAACAGCAGGGTAATCGCGCCGATGTAAAAGGCGCCGAGGATGGCCAGAAACACCACAAAAGACGCAGTCACGTAGCGGATCAGTGATTGTGTCCAGCTCACCGAGGTGCCGTCCAGGTTCTCAATGCGTACCCGCCATACCTGCATGCCCAGCGTTTGCCCGATGCGGGTCCAGAAGTAAGCGAAGAACAGGAAAAGTACCAGGTACAGCACGAAGGTGAGCCCAGGATCGCCGGAAATCTGGCCGGCTTCGGCCATCTGCTCGTAGCGGTCCCAGCCCGTTGCCCAGCCGGCAATCATGGTATAGACCCAGGTGGTTACCAGCAGAACAGCAATGCTGATCAGACCATCATAAATAATGGCCAGTGCACGCTTAAGGGCAGTTGCTGGTGGAAGCAGTTCCTCGGCGTCATGAAAGCGTCGGGGCATGGGTTCTCCTGTAAGGTTTCTCGTTTTTCCTGTTCTCGGCGTGTGCTAGAGTAGCGGATTTGCGCACGCATGTAAGCATTCATGTTCAATTGCAGATCCGGCGGCGGTATCGCCGGGTTTCTGAGAGGGTATCAAAGGGTTATGAAAACCGCTGAGTTGCGACAGGCTTTTCTAGAGTATTTCCGACAGCAGGGTCACACCATTGTTCCGAGTAGTTCACTGGTGCCGGCCGATGACCCCACGTTGTTGTTCACCAACGCGGGGATGAACCAGTTCAAGGACCTGTTCCTGGGTCGGGAAAAGCGCGACTACACCCGGGCCACCACCACACAGAAATGTGTGCGGGCCGGCGGCAAGCATAATGACCTCGAAAACGTGGGTTACACCGCCCGCCACCACACCTTCTTCGAAATGTTGGGCAACTTCAGCTTCGGTGACTATTTTAAGCGCGAGGCCATCAACTTTGCCTGGACCTTCCTCACTGACGAGAAGTGGCTGAACCTGCCCACCGAAAAACTGTGGATCACGGTTTACGCCGAAGACGACGAAGCCTTTGATATCTGGAACCAGGAAATCGGCGTTCCGGCTGAGCGCATTGTGCGTATTGGCGACAACAAAGGCGCCCGTTACGCCTCCGACAACTTCTGGCAGATGGGCGACACCGGTCCCTGTGGCCCGTGTACCGAAATCTTCTACGACCACGGTCCGGACGTGGCCGGTGGACCTCCCGGCAGCCCGGAAGAAGACGGCGACCGATACATCGAAATCTGGAACGTGGTCTTCATGCAGTACAACCGCACCGCCGACGGCGAGATGCTCAACCTGCCCAAGCCGTCTGTGGACACCGGCATGGGCCTTGAGCGCATCACCGCAGTACTGCAGGGCGTGCACAGCAACTATGAAATCGACCTGTTCCAGGACCTGCTGAAAGCAGCGTCTGAGCTGTTGGGCGGCGTGCCCACCACCGAAGCCTCCCTGCGCGTGGTGGCCGACCACATCCGTGCCTGCGCCTTCCTGATCTCCGATGGTGTGATGCCGTCCAACGAAGGCCGTGGTTTCGTACTGCGCCGGATTATTCGCCGGGCAGCCCGCCACGGCAACAAGCTGGGCGCCACCCAGCCGTTCTTCTACAAGCTCACCGGTGCGCTGGTGGCGCTGATGGGCGAGGCCTTCCCGCAGTTGGTCAGCAGCCGCAAGCAGATTGAAAAGGTGCTGCTGCAGGAAGAAGAGCAGTTCGCCAAGACCCTGGACAAGGGCCTGCGCCTGCTGGAGCAGGACATCGCCGAACTCAAGGGCAAGGAAATCCCGGGCGAGACCGTGTTTACCCTGTACGACACTTACGGTTTCCCCGTGGACCTGACCAACGACATCGCCCGCGAACGTGGCCTGACCCTGGATTACGTGGGCTATGAAAAAGCCATGGAAGCCCAGCGCGAGCGCGCCCGGGCGGCCAGCAAGTTTGGTATCGACTACAACGCCGCCGGCATCACCATTGAAGGCGAGACCGAATTCACCGGTTACGACCACATCGACGGCCACGAGCGCATCCGCACCGTGCTGGTCGGTGGCGAAGAGCGCAACGCCGAAGCGGGCGATGAATGCGTGGTGGTGCTTGAGCGCACTCCGTTCTATGCCGAATCCGGTGGCCAGGTGGGCGATACCGGCCTGCTGACCTGGAGCGGTGGCCGCTTCCAGGTAACGGACACCCAGAAAGAAGGCGATAACCACCTGCACGTAGGTACGCTGATTGAGGGCGAGCTGTTCCCGGGCCTGGAAGTGGATGCCCGCATTGATCACGCTCGCCGCGAACGCATCAAGCGCAACCACTCCGCCACGCACCTTCTGCACGCCGCTTTGCGCAAGGTGCTGGGTGAACATGTGAGCCAGAAGGGCTCCCTGGTGGACCCGGACAAGCTGCGTTTCGACTTCTCCCATTTCGAAGCGGTGACCGCTGACGAGTTGCAGGAGATCGAGCGCCAGGTGAACGAACAGATCCTGCAGAACACCCCGGTCGATATCGACATCACCGATATGGAAACCGCCCAGACCAAAGGTGCTATGGCCCTGTTTGGCGAGAAATACGGCGATGTGGTCCGGGTGCTGAGCATGGGCGAAGACCGTTACTCGGTGGAACTGTGTGGTGGTACCCACGTTAGTCGCACTGGCGACATCGGCCTGTTCCGCATTACTTCCGAGAGCGGCATCTCCTCCGGCGTTCGTCGTATTGAAGCAGTAACCGGCTTTGGTGCCCTGGAATGGCTGGACGACACCGAAAAAACCTTGCGTGAAACCGCAAAACTGGTAAAAGGCACTCGGGATTCGGTGGTCAGCAAGGTTCAGCAGACGCTGGAGCGTAACCGTCAGCTGGAAAAAGAAGTGGATGCCCTGAAAGCGAAGCTTGCCAGCTCAGCCGGTAACGATCTGGCCAGCTCCGCCGTCGAAGTGGCCGGCCTGAAAGTGGTGGCCGCCCAGATGGAAGGGGCTGATCGTAAAGCCATGATGGAAACCGCTGACCAGCTGAAGAACAAGCTGGGTGAGGGCGTGGTTGTGCTGGCTACCGTGGACGGTGACAAGGTCGTACTGGTAGCAGGTGTGACCAAGTCTGCCACCAACCGCATCAAGGCGGGTGACCTGATGAAGCACCTGGCCGCTGAAGTGGATGGCAAAGGCGGCGGTCGGCCGGACATGGCCCAGGGTGGCGGTAACGATCCGTCCAAACTGGCCGATGCCCTGGCTGGCGTGCCGGCCTGGGTTGAGCAAAACATCGGATAAACATTTATTGTCGGAGGCCGCGAAAGCATGGCTCTGCTGGTTCAGAAGTTTGGAGGTACGTCCGTCGGCACAACCGAGCGGATTGAGGCGGTGGCCGAACGAGTGGCCCGGTTCCGCCGGGAAGGGCACGATGTGGTCGTGGTGGTCTCGGCCATGAGTGGTGAGACCAACCGCCTGATTGGTCTGGCCAACGAAATTATGGAAGAACCGGTGCCCCGGGAAATGGACGTCCTGGTCTCCACCGGCGAGCAGGTCACCATTGCGCTCTTATCGATGGCGTTGAAAAAACGCGGCTGCGATGCCCGCTCTTACACCGGCAGCCAGGTTCGTATCCTGACCGACAGCAGCCACACCAAGGCTCGCATCAAGGACATCGACGAACACCGCATGCGTGAAGATCTTGATCAGGGGCGCGTAGTGGTGGTGGCCGGGTTCCAGGGTATCGATGAAGCCGGCAACATCACCACGCTGGGCCGTGGCGGGTCCGATACCACGGCTGTCGCGCTGGCGGCGGCGCTCAAGGCGCACGAGTGTCAGATCTATACGGATGTGGACGGTGTCTACACCACCGATCCGCGTGTGGTGGACAGTGCCCGTCGTCTGGATCGGATCACCTTTGAGGAAATGCTCGAGATGGCCAGCCTGGGGTCGAAAGTACTCCAGATCCGGGCCGTTGAGTTTGCAGGTAAATACAACGTTCCATTGAGGGTGCTTTCCAGCTTCCAGGAAGGCGAGGGCACCCTGATTACTTTTGAGGATGAAAACGCCATGGAACAACCCGTTGTCTCCGGCATTGCGTTCAACCGCGATGAAGCCAAACTGACCATTTCCGGCGTGCCGGACACCCCGGGCAGCGCGCTTCGTATTCTCAAGCCGGTCAGTGACGCTAATATTGAAGTAGACATGATCGTTCAGAACGTGGGCGAAGATAACAAAACCGCGTTCACCTTCACCGTGCATCGCAATGATTTTAAACGTGCCCAGGAAGTGTTACGTGGCACCAGCGCCGAGATCGGTGCCGGGGAAGTGGGTGGCGATACCAAGATTGCCAAGGTCAGTATTGTTGGTGTTGGCATGCGTTCGCACGCAGGGGTAGCCACTCGCATGTTTGAGGCCCTCTCCAACGAAGGCATCAACATCCAGATGATCTCCACATCCGAGATCAAAATCTCGGTGGTGATTGACGAGAAATATCTGGAGCTTGCCGTACGTGCGCTGCACAGTGCTTTCGAGCTGGAGAACCCCGCAGCCGGTGGTCAGTAGCTTATTGATGCGCACCTAAATGGTGCATTTTGTGGGTAATTGATTATCGCTATGGAATAATCTGGCTAAATAAGTATTATTGCGGCTTTAGTGTGATCGATGATCACATTATAAAAGTACAAGTAAATACAAACGCTGTCGGAACAGGTAGCTTTGGATTAGGGAGAAAGGGATATGTTGATTTTGACTCGCCGCGTTGGCGAAACCCTGATGATCGGTGATGAAATTACCGTGACCGTACTGGGTGTAAAAGGCAATCAGGTTCGCATCGGTGTTAACGCGCCAAAAGATGTGGCTGTTCACCGGGAAGAGATCTACCAGCGCATCCAGTCCGAAAAAGGTAGTGAGGAGCCGGAACCGGGCAACTACTGATCAATAAAAATCCGCTCACGGGCAACCTGAGCGGATTTTTTGTTTTCAGGGGAAAATCGATTCGAAAAAGTTCGTGTCAACCCTATGAAAACAGAAATATTGTGGTAGTATACGCCCCGTTCTCAAGGAGAGGTGGGTGAGTGGCTGAAACCAGTTCCCTGCTAAGGAACCATACGCATTGCGCGTATCGAGGGTTCGAATCCCTCCCTCTCCGCCATTTTCCTTTCAGGAAATAGAGAGCCGGTTGAATTAGCCTTCAACCACAGCGAAAAAGAATGCGCGGCTGTAGCTCAGCTGGATAGAGTACCTGGCTACGAACCAGGCGGTCGGAGGTTCGAATCCTCCCAGCCGCGCCACTTTCGCCACAATCAGTTTTAAGCGGCTGTAGCTCAGCTGGATAGAGTACCTGGCTACGAACCAGGCGGTCGGAGGTTCGAATCCTCCCAGCCGCGCCATATTAAAGTCAAAGCGCCTCAGTTTGTGCACCCCACAGGCTGAGGCGTTTTGCGTTGTATAGCTGGGAGAATTTGAACCGAAATAGGTTCGACCGAAACCCGCAACGCGGGTTGAGGAACGCCGGAGCGAAGCGAAGGCGGCCCCGAAGGGGTGAGGGCCGCAGGCCCGAATAATCCTCCCTCGATACCTTCCTCCGCATTTGCCGCTGGATTTTTAATTCCTTTTGTCTGAACCAATCGCCTCATACCCCGACACCAAATCCAGAAGCTCCGCAGTAATCACCGACTGCCGGGCCCGGCGATAATCCTGGGTCACCTCCCCAACTTTCTCATCCAGACTTCGCTCTGCCGCCTGCATGGCCGCCAACCTTCCTCCATGCTCACTGGCCTGTGATTCAGCACAGGCGCGGAAAATGAGCACAAACAGATACTGATCGAGCAATCGGCGAAACAGTGTTTGCCGATCCATGGAAAACGTCGGCAGCCCAAGTGAAGGCCAGGGCTCTTGTTCCAGGGTGTGGAACTGTTTCAGGTCTACCGGCAGCAGCTGGACGACGGTCGGGTGATAACCCTGCAGTGTCGAGTGGTGGTTATAAAACAGGTAGATGTCACGGCATCCTTCCTGTGCCTGCCAGTAATCGATGTACAGAAGAATGCGTTCCACGGTTTTGGTGATCAGGCTGGCAGCTCCGGGTACCTGAAACAACTTTTCGACCGGTTGGCCGGCCTGTTCCAGGCTTGCGGCCAGCCTGGAACCCACCGCCAGGATCTTTCTCCCGGCAGGCGAGGGGGCAACCGTGTTCAGGTGCTCCACGGTATAGCCCGCAATCTCCTCGTTAAAACGACCGCACAGGCCATGGTCTGTGCCGAACACCACTGCGGCTGTGGCGGGCTCGTGTCCGGTGGTCTGGGCCGGAAATGAAGACGGCGCGAAGTCTTTGAGGGCCACATGCAGGCCCATTTCTATGGTTCGGTAATAACCGGTCAGCGCTTTCACGGCCTGCTCATACTGATGAATGTTGGCGGCGGACAGGGCCTTCATGGTTTTAACGATGCCCTGCAGCTCTTCAAGGCTGCCCAGTTGTTTCTGCAACTGCTCGAGGGTTTCCATGTCAGCCCGGGCTCCCTTCCCGGGGCTGCATGCCGGCCAGGGCCTGGCGGATAACCCCGTGGATCTTTTCCCACTGTTCTTTGTGGAGCTTTTCACCCCGGTCCATGCGATCACAAAGCTCGGGAAGTTTGGCGACCAGGGCCTGCTGGACGCACTGTTCCGCCTCCGCCACCCTGTCCACGGGCAAATCATCCAGTAAGCCCGCATTCACCGCAGACAGAATCCCGGCCTGCTCGCTGGCGCGCAGTGGATGATGTTCGGTTTGTTTGAGCACCTCCCGGACCCGCCGTCCGCGTTCGATGGTGGCCCTGGTTTCCTTGTCGAGGCGCGTGGAGAATCGCGCGAAGGTCTCCAGCTCCTCAAATTGCGAGTAGGCCAGGCGAAGATCGCTGGCCACCGCCCGGAGGGAGGGATGCTGGGTCTTGCCGCCTACACGTGAGACAGACTTGCCTACGTGGATGGCTGGCAAAAGGCCCTTCTGGAACAGGGTGGGAGACAGGTAGAGCTGGCCATCGGTGATGGAGATCAGGTTGGTCGGGATATAAGCCGAAATATCCTGGGCCTGGGTTTCAACAATCGGCAGCGCCGTCAGTGAACCGCCACCGAACTCTGGGCGAAGGTGAGTGCTGCGTTCCAGTAATCGGGAATGAATGAAGAAAATATCGCCCGGGTATGCCTCGCGCCCCGGTGGGCGGCGCAGGAGCAATGACAGCTCCCGGTAGGCCCGGGCGTGTCGGGTCAGGTCGTCGTAGACGATCAGGGCATCCCGGCCCTGTTCCATAAAATATTCGGCCATGGTGGTGGCCGCATAGGGCGTAATGTAGCGCAGCCCCGGTGGGTCATCGTCAGAGGCAACCACCACCAGTGTGTGTTCCAGTGCTCTGTGCTGGCGGAGGGTCTCCACCACCTTGGCGACCGACGTAGCCCGCTGACCGACGGCACAGTATACGCAGGCCACTCCTTTGCCTCGCTGGTTGATGATGGTGTCGATGGCCACGGAGGTTTTTCCGGTCTGGCGGTCACCCAGGATCAGCTCCCGTTGCCCTCGCCCCACCGGAATCAGTGCATCGATGGCCTTGATGCCCGTTTCCAGCGGAGTGGTAACCGGGGAGCGCTCAATGATTTCCGGCGCAGGGCGCTCAATAGGCCGGCGTTCATGGATATCTATGGGTTTTCCGCCATCCAGAACCCGGCCCGTGGCATCAATGACCCTGCCCAGCAAACTATCGCCTACCGGGGCGTCGGTTTCCCGACCGGTGGCAGTGACCCGGATGCCGGCATTGAGCCGGTCGCTGTCACCCAGGAGCATGATGCCCACTACGTCGGGCTCCAGGTTGATGGCCACGCCCAACACGCCGTCCGGGAATCGCACCAGTTCCTCGGAGGCCACACTGGCCAAGCCACTGACCCGGGCGATGCCGCCACCGACCTGGAGAACCGTGCCGGTTTCCTGGCGCTTCAGGGTAGGGCGGGTATCCCGAATCACCGTTCGGATGGTGTTCATAGTGTCATCGAGCATCGCCGTGAGCATGGCATTACCCTCCGGTACCGTCGGTTTCGAGCGGTCGGAAGGCCTGCTTGATGGCGGCGGTTGTTTCATCCAGATAGTCCGCCAGGTTCCAGCTGATCACCTGACCACCCTGTGCCAGTTCAATGCCGCAGATCAGCTCTGGAGACTGCTGGAAGTGCACGGGAACTTCGTCATTCCCGATTTTCTCCCGCACCGCCTGAGCCAGCTCGCCCTGAAGCTCTTCATCCAGCGGGAATGAACTGTAGATGATCACCGGCTCGTCGGCGCTGTGGGATGGGGCCGGCAGTCCACTTTCCATTTCCCCGAGTTTGCGCAGGAACAGGCGCGCAATCCCGTGTTCCAGTTGTTCGTCCGCCAAATCCGCAAAGGCCCGGCGGGTAATGGTTTCGACCGCCTCCAGGGATTGTTGCTGCAGGCTATCAATGAATGCGTGTTTTTCCTCCTGAATTTCCTGCATCCACTGGTGTCGTACCCGCGTGGTTTCTTCCCGGGCCAGGTCGAGCATCCGCTTTTGGGTATGCCGCGCCTCGCGTCTGGACTCTTCCAGCAGGGCGTTGCGTTCCTGCTCCAGCTCGGCCTGCTTGTGTTCATAGGCCTGTCTGGTGCCGGTGGCTGCTTCTTCCCGGTCGGCTGCGGCAGCCATGCGTTTACGGATGCCGTTTTCCCGGTTGTCCATGGCACGGATGATCGGCTGGTAGAGAAAGCGCTTCAGCAGCCAGACCAGGTTCAGAAAGTTGACGACCTGGGCCGATACGGTGATCCAGTCAATGGCCATGGATCAGCCTCCCGCAGCAGCCGTAGCGTAATCCCAGAACGGGTTTGCGAAGATCAGGATCATGGCCACCACAAAACAGTAAATGGCCGTGGACTCGATCATCGCAAGCCCGACAAACAGGGTTCTGGTGATGGTGGCAGACTCATCGGGCTGCTGGGCGATGGCGGCCAGGGCCTGGGCGACAGCCCGCGCCTCGCCCAGGGCTGGGCCAACGGAGCCCACGGCGATGGTGAGCCCGGCGGTAAAGACCGAAATCATGCCAATCAGAGAGATGCTGTCCATGGGGTGGCTCCTTCACGGGGAATCATTCGGTGTTGGTGGTTGTTCCTGGCCATTGCCGCGCTCATGGGCGCTGGTTGCCGAAGCGATGTAGACCATGGCAAGGATGGCGAAGATGTAGGCCTGGATCATGCCGGTTAACAGCCCCAGCAACTGCATGACCACCGGGAAGAAATAGGGGGTCAGGCTCAGGAGAATGGCGACGATCACGGTGCCACTCATGATGTTGCCGTAAAGCCGGACCGCCAGGGCCACGGTCCGGGATAGCTCGCCCACGACATTAAACGGCAGCATCAGCGGCGTGGGTTTGATGTAGTGTTTCAGGAACGGGCCCGCGCCCTGGCTGGTTATGCCGAACAGCGGCACCGCCACGAACACGCAGATCGCCAGGGCGGTTGTGGTGGACAGTGAGCCGGTCGGCGCCAGGTAGCCGGGCACCACGTTGAGCAGGTTGGACAGGGCAATGAACAGGAACAGGGTGCCTACGAAAGGCAGGTAAGGGCCCGGCTGCTGGTGACTGACCTGGGCAATCTGGTCCCGGATGCCGGTCACCAGCACCTCCAGCAGGTTCTGCCACCGGGAAAGCTCAGGGCCGTCTGACAAATGGCGGGTGACCAGCCACGAACCAACGGTCAGGATGGCCATCACCAGCCAGGTAAAGACAATGGTGGCATTCAGGACCAGCGGCCCCCATTGCCCGTAAATAACGCTGTCGGGTGTGATGGTCATGGCCCCGTTCCTCCTCGGGGCTCAGTCGCAGGTCCGCGCTGAGTGATCAACAGCCGGGGCAGGGTGAAGCCTGCGGCTGCGACCATAAGGTGCGGCCACTGGCCATACCGCGCCACCAGGAAGAAGCCCGCCACCACCACGCCAAAGCGCAGTACCAGGCTGGCCAGCATTAATAACGCCGGTCGGTTGCTGTCAGGCAGGGTGCGAACGGTCAGCCACAATCCCCAGAGAAAGAACAGGCCGAGCGCTATGCCCAGCCCGAGGCTGGCAATATAGCCCGGCAGCGGGCCAGAAAAGACATTACTTTCGATCATTGCCGCTCTCCTGTTTGATCCAGTACCAGGCGTTCAGGCAACCCAGTGCGACCCCGATAATCAGAAACGTCAGTGTCCAGGAGTGGGCGCCCGGCCATCGGCTGTCTGCCCACACCCCCAGTGCAATCCCGGTCAGGGTGGGAATGGCGACAGACCACCCCACCAGCCCGAACATGCCCAGCCCGAACCAGGCCGAACGCTGCCTCCGGGCACGGGCTTTCTGTTTGCGTTTTGCCCGGTGGCCCACGGTCTTGCCCAGATCAGCGGGTGGTTGGCCCCCGCTGCCCGGGCCTTTGTGTTCAGCCACGGAACTGCTCCCGCAGATCCAGGAAGCCCCTCAGGGTGCCGGCTTCCAGTCGTGCCAGCGCGGTTCGGGCCTTGCGTTCGGATTCATCCAGCTGCAGGAACTGCTCATCAATCAGGGTCTGCAGCTCGCCAATATCGTCACCAATAACACCTTGGTAGGCGGACACGGCCACGTCCCTGCCGCACTTCACCAGAATGCCCCGGTCCACGGCAGCGAAGCGTTCTTCTCCGTCAGTGGTAAAGAAGGAAAGAACGCCGGGCACCAGGGCTGCCACAAAATCCACGTGTCGTGGCAGCAGGCAGAATTCGCCATTGTCGGCTTCGGCGATGATCTTTGTGGTGGCCTGCTCAAGGAGGATCCGGGTTGGCAGCAGCAGGCGGAGGTTCATGAAGGCTGAGGTGTCCGGGGTATCAGGATTCATGGCTGGCCTCCGGAACGTCGGCTTCATCAATGTCGCCGATCATGTACAGCGCGGCTTCGTGGACGCCTTCAAACTCGCCGGCCAGGATCCGCTCACAGCCATCGATGGTTTTTGCCAGCGGCACCAGGCGGCCTCCTTTGCCGGTAAACTGGCCGGTGGTGAAAAAGGGCTGGGTCAGGAACCGTTCCAGTTGGCGGGCTCGGGTGACCGTTGCCCTGTCTGTCCGGGAAAGCTCCTCCATGCCAAGCATGGAAATAATGTCCTTTAAGTCCTCGTATTCTGCGAGTGTGCTCCGAACCTGTTGGGCGGTTTGATAATGCCTTTGCCCCACGATGGCGGGAGTCAGCATTTTTGAGTCGGTTTGCAATGGGTCAATGGCGGGGTAAAGCCCCTGGCTGGCGCGTTTTCTCGACAGCACAATCGATGCAGTCAGATGAGAGAAGATATGGGTGGCGGAAGGGTCGGTCAGGTCATCCGCCGGCACGTAAACCGCCTGAACCGAGGTTATGCCGGCGTTGCGTGAATTGCAGATGCGTTCTTCCAGTTCGGCCAGCTCCGTCGCCAGGGTGGGCTGGTACCCCACACGGGACGGAATGCGGCCCATCAGCCCGGACACCTCGGTGCCTGACTGCACAAAGCGGAACACGTTATCAATCAGCAGCAACACATCGCGCTTCTCGGTGTCCCGGAAATACTCGGCCACTGTCATGGCGGTGTGGCCCACCCGAAATCGTGCGCCGGGAGGCTCGTTCATCTGGCCATAGATGAGCACGGCCTTCTCAAGAACCCCGGATTCCCGCATGGCGTTGTACATTTCCTCCGCCTCGCGCATGCGTTCGCCAATGCCGCAGAACAGGCTGATCCCTTCGTACTGTTCGGCCATGTTGTTGATCAGCTCGTTGATCAACACGGTCTTGCCAACCCCGGCTCCGCCAAACATGCCTGATTTCCCGCCACGCTCCAGGGGTGCCAGAAGGTCAATGGCTTTGATGCCGGTTTCAAAGATCTCGGTGCTGGTGGTGCGTTCGGAAAGCGGAAGTATCGGGCGGTGGATCGGCCAGTGTTCGGGCAGGTCCAGGGCTGACAGCCCGTCAATGGGTTGGCCGAACACATTGAGCATGCGGCCCAGCAGGGCGGTACCCACAGGTACCTGTAGGCCGGCTCCGGTGTATTTTGCCGGCATGCCACGGGCCAGCCGGCGCGTTGTAGTCAGGGCGATGCAGCGGGTAGTGGTGGTATCAAGGTGGGATTGAACCTCCAGGACAACCTGCCAGTCCTTGCCGGTTCTCAGTTCGGAATTTCGGGGAGGAAGGGATGAGGCAAAGCACACATCCACCACATTGCCGCGCACGGCTGTGATGGTGCCCAGATGATTCGCTGGCGAGGCCATGTTCATGTCCATCCACCCTGATGGTTTTACCCGACTCTCCAAAAAGAGATTAGCAGAGAGTCAGGTAATTACCGGGTCCTGGACGCGTGGCGCTCGCCAGGCTTACCACATAAGGTCGTCGGGAATCTCATACCCCGCATAAGGGTCGTCTTCGCCCACGTCGTCCTGTTGGCGATCGTGCAGCGAGACCACCGCCGATTCATCCCGCTCCATGATCTTGCGGGCGACTTTTTCGGGCACCACTTCGTAGCTCTCGCCAAAGGCGACCACTGCCAGACGGCCCCGGGATAGCTGGTCCACCATGGTGTCGTCCACCAGGATCTTCTTGATTTTCTTGCCATCGACGAACTGGTAAGAGGTTTCGCCCCGGCTGCGGTCCAGCCGATTGGTTTCCACCAGCTGACGGATCTGGGCCTGGATCGCCTTTTTCTCGGCCTCTTTCTTCCGCTCCAGATTCAACTGGCGGTCGCGCTCGGCTTTTTCTTCCCGAGCCTGGCGGGCGCGGATTTCCGCCTCGTTCACCTCCACGTGGCCCTTGGGCTGTTGTTTGCGCTTTTTGCGTTTTTCCGAGCGAATGGCCTTGGCCTTCTTTTCATCGGCCAGGCCGGCTTTCAATAACTGATCCTGCAGGGATGACATCAGTAACTCCACTCAATGTGTGTCTGGAACATGGTGTAGTATACCCGCACATCCAAGCCTCTATAACCAGCCATGCGGCTGCCCAGGATTCTCTTTTATGCCTTCCTTTAACGAATTTGGCCTATCGAAGGCCATGACCGTCAATCTCAAGCAACTGGGTTTCAGTCAGCCCACCGATATTCAGGCTGCCGCCTTGCCTCATTGCCTGGCCGGGAGGGACGTGATCGCCATGGCGCGTACCGGCAGTGGCAAAACCGCCGCCTTCGGTATTGGGCTGGTTGAAGCGTTGCGGCCAAAACTGTTTGCGGTGCAATCGGTGGTGCTGTGCCCGACCCGCGAGCTGGCGGACCAGGTGGCCAAATCCCTGCGCGAGTTGGCTCGGGCGCGGGACAACATCAAGGTGCTGACACTCTGTGGCGGTGTCGCCATTGGCCCGCAGATTGGTTCGCTCGCCCATGGCGCACACATTGTGGTGGGAACGCCGGGACGCATCCAGGATCACCTGCGCAAAGGCACGCTTAAGCTCGATAAAGTATCCACTGTGGTGTTGGACGAGGCCGACCGCATGTTGGACATGGGCTTTCAGGAAGCGATGGAAGACATCCTCTCCCACGCCCCTGCCGAGCGGCAGACGCTCATGTTCTCGGCCACCTGGCCAGCGGCGATTCGTAAGCTCAGTGGCCAGTACCAGCGGGAGCCGGTCGATGTTCGCGTGGAGGCGGTAGAGCAGAACCCGGATATCCGGGAGCTGTTCTATGAGATTGCCGCCGGCCAGGAAACAAAGGCAGTCATGTCGGTGTTGTCCAAATGGCAGCCGGCGTCATGCATTGTGTTCTGTGCCACCAAGCGGGATTGCGACGACATGGCCGAGGCCCTTAAGCAGGCCGGGTTCTCCGCCCTGGCGCTGCATGGCGATCTGGAACAGCGGGAGCGGGACAGTGTGCTGGTTCGCTTTGCCAACCAGAGCTGTTCGGTGCTGGTGGCCACCGATGTGGCCGCGCGGGGGCTGGATATCAAGGCCCTGCCGCTGGTTATCAACGCCGAGCTCGCCCGGGACCCGGAAGTGCATACCCATCGCATCGGCCGCACCGGCCGGGCTGGGGAGCAGGGGCTTGCGGTGACGCTGTGTACCCCCGCCAGGGGGCACAAGGTTAGCCAGTTGGAGAGCAGTCGTGAGCAAGCGGTGGAGTGGGGCGATTCCGAAGCATTGCTGGCTACTCCGCTGTCACCGTTGAAGCCCGCCATGAGAACGCTGTGCATTGCCGGTGGCCGCAAAGACAAAGTGCGCCCGGGCGATATTCTGGGGGCATTAACCGGGGATGCCGGATTGCCTGGAAAGATTGTTGGCAAAATTGATCGGTTCGAGTTCCAGACATTCGTTGCAATTGAGGCGGAATATGCACATCAGGCGCTGAATCGATTGAAAAGTGGACGAATAAAAGGCAGAAAAATCCCTGTTCGGTATGCCTGAGTGTTTTATTGTTAACAATCTGCGGGTAAAATGCCTTCGGTAACTGCGTATGGATGCGGTTATCCTGCTTGCCGGAGGGGTAGTAAACCGGTAGATTGAACGAGACTTTTGGTTAAATTACATCCATCACTACAGGTAGCTGTTCGCTATGAATGAGCTGATGTCACAAGCCGTGGATCTGATGATTGCCGGCATGGGCTTTGTGTTTGCGTTCCTGGTGATTCTGGTCTTCGCAACCACATTCATGTCGAAACTCATTCTGCGGTTTGCGCCGCCAGAGCCGGTGACCCCGGCCCGCACCCAGCGTGCCAAGCCCAAGGCGCCTGCGTCGGTTGATCCCGACACCGCCGAGGCGATCAAGAAGGCGATTGCTAAATACCGCTCGCGCCACAAGAAGTGACGGTAAACCGATTAGAACCTTTTAACAGAAGGCTGACACGATGACTGACACCAAAAAACCGCTGGGGATTACGGACGTAATTCTGCGCGACGCGCACCAATCCCTGCTTGCCACCCGCATGCGACTGGACGACATGCTCCCGATCGCGGAAAAACTGGACCAGGTGGGCTTCTGGTCACTGGAATCCTGGGGCGGCGCTACCTTTGATGCCTGTATCCGTTACCTGGGCGAAGACCCCTGGGACCGCATCCGCCAACTCAAGAAGGCCATGCCCAACACCCCGCAACAGATGCTGCTGCGCGGCCAGAACCTGCTGGGCTACCGCCATTACGCGGATGATGTGGTAGAGCGGTTTGTCGATCGTGCCGCCGAAAACGGCGTGGACGTGTTCCGCATCTTCGATGCCATGAACGACCCACGCAACCTGGACACTGCCATCAAAGCCGTGCGCAAGACTGGCAAGCACGCCCAGGGCACCATCTCCTACACCACCAGCCCGGTGCACACCATCGACATGTGGGTGGATCTGGCGAAAGAAATCGAGTCCATGGGCGCTGATTCCATCGCCATCAAGGACATGGCCGGTCTGCTGAAGCCTTACGTGGCCTACGACCTGGTTAGCCAGCTGAAGAAAGAACTGAAAGTACCGGTGCACATGCAGTGTCACGCCACCACCGGCATGTCCACCGCCACCGCACTGAAAGCGGCGGAAGCTGGCATCGACAACGTGGACACCGCTATCTCCTCCATGAGCATGACCTACGGCCATTCGCCCACCGAATCTGTGGTGGCCATCCTGGAAGGCACCGACCGCGACACTGGCCTGGACCTGCACCTGCTGGAGGAAATCGCTGGCTACTTCCGGGAAGTGCGCAAGAAATACGCGAAATTTGAAGGCAGCCTGCGCGGCGTGGATTCCCGCATCCTGACCGCCCAGGTACCCGGTGGCATGCTGACCAACATGGAAAGCCAGCTCAAAGAGCAGAACGCCATCGACAAGTTTGACGACGTGCTGGCGGAAATTCCCAAAGTGCGCGAAGACCTGGGCTACATCCCGCTGGTGACCCCGACCTCCCAGATTGTCGGCACCCAGGCGGTACTGAACGTACTGACCGGCGAGCGCTACAAGTCCATCTCCAAGGAAACCTCGGCCATTCTGAAAGGCGAATACGGCTCCGCGCCCTCGTCGTTCAACAAGGAACTGCAGGACCGTGTTCTGGACGGCGCCGAGCCGATCACCTGCCGTCCGGCCGACCTGATTGAGCCGGAAATGGACAAACTGACCGGTGAACTGGACGAGCTGGCCAAGGAAAAAGGCTTCGAACTGGCGGACCAGAAAGTGGACGACGTTCTGACCTACGCGTTGTTCCCGCAGATTGGCCTGAAGTTCCTGGAAAACCGGGGCAACCCGGATGCCTTCGAGCCGGTGCCGAGCGCCGATGATGCCTTGCCGGCCAGGAAATCCGAAGGTCCCGAAACCTACACCGTGGAAGTCAACGGCCAGAAGTACGTGGTGGCTGTCAGCGAAGGCGGCGAGATTACCCAGATTGAAGGTCAGGGCGGTGCGGCCGCCGCTCCGGCTGCCGGCGGTGCTGTGCCGGCGGCGGGTGAAGGCGAGCCGGTCAAGGCGCCTCTGGGCGGTAACATCTGGAAAGTGGAAGTATCGCCGGGCGACCAGGTTGAGGAAGGCGATGTGCTGATCATCCTGGAAGCCATGAAAATGGAAACCGAAGTGCGGGCGCCGAAAGCCGGCACCGTGGGTGAAATCTTCATCAAGGTCGGTGATGCCGTCGCTGTTGATGATGAAATGCTGACAATCGCATAAGGGCCAGCATTCCATGGATAAATTAATGACGCTGTGGACAGGCAGTGGCCTGTTCAACATAGAACTGGGTCAGGTGGTGATGATTGCCATTGGCCTGTTGCTGCTGTTCCTTGCGATCCGCAAGGGCTTTGAGCCATTGCTGCTGGTGCCGATTGGCTTCGGTGGCATCCTGGCGAACATCCCGGAGGCAGGGCTGGCCCTGTCTGCGGCTGAGAACGCGATCCACTTTGCCAAGCCGGAAGTGCTGGCGGCCCTGGCTGGCGCCCTGGATGTGTCCTACCAGGCCGGGCAGGCGGTGACGCCGGAAGTGATGGAAACGTTCAAGCACGCCTTCAAGGAAGCCAGCTCGGCGGAAATCGCCATGGCCAACAACCTGGCCTCTGACTTCGGCTACGGCCACGGCATGCTGTACAACTTCTACCAGGTGGTGATAGGCAGTACCGTCGGCCCGCTGCTCATCTTCATGGGTGTGGGCGCCATGACCGACTTCGGTCCGTTGCTGGCAAACCCGAAAACCCTGCTGCTGGGCGCTGCCGCACAGTTCGGTATCTTCGGCACCGTTCTGGGCGCGGCCCTGCTGGACTGGACCGGCGTTCTGGACTTCACCATCCTGGAAGCCGCCGCCATCGGTATTATCGGTGGTGCGGACGGTCCCACGTCCATCTACGTCTCAAGCGTACTGGCTCCCCACCTGATTGGTGCCATTGCGGTCTCGGCCTACGCCTACATGGCGATGGTGCCGATGATCCAGCCGCCGATCATGAAGGCGCTGACCTCCGAGAAAGAGCGCGCCATCAAGATGAACCAGCTGCGTCCGGTCAGCCGCAAGGAGAAGATTTTCTTCCCGATGGTGGTGCTGATTGCCGTGGTGTTGTTCCTGCCGGATGCGGCACCGCTGCTGGGTATGTTCTGCTTCGGTAACCTGATGCGCGAGTGCGGCGTGGTGGAGCGTCTGAGTGACACTGCCCAGAATGCACTGATCAACATCGTGACCATCTTCCTGGGCCTGTCCGTGGGCTCCAAGCTGATGGCCGACAAGTTCCTGGATGGTCAGACCCTGGGCATCCTGGCGCTGGGCATCGTGGCCTTCGGCATTGGCACCGCCTGCGGTGTGTTGATGGCCAAGCTGATGAACAAGCTGACCAAGGAACAGATCAACCCGCTGATCGGTTCGGCCGGTGTCTCCGCCGTGCCTATGGCCGCGCGGGTGTCCAACAAGGTGGGCCTGGAAGCCAACCCGCATAACTTCCTGCTGATGCACGCCATGGGCCCGAACGTGGCCGGTGTTATCGGCTCTGCGGTGGCTGCCGGTGTGATGATCAAGCTGTTGGGCTGATTCATTCCCACCATGGCACTGAGAAAACCCCGCTTCGGCGGGGTTTTTTCGTTTCAGGCATTGCTACACTGAGTGAAATGAGGAAAGAGGCAACCCGAGGGAGGTCTCTGATGACTGAAAGCACGAACCAATCGCTGCAGGAACTCAAGCAGGCGCTGGTGCCACTTAAAAACCGGCCGGAAGATTACGACCCGATTCTGCAGTTGGGCCGAAACAAATCCCTGATTCTTTTGGGCGAAGCCTCCCACGGCACCCACGAGTTCTACGAAGCCCGGGCCCAGATCACCAAGCGTTTGATCCTTGAGCAGGACTTGCAGGCAGTGGCTGTGGAAGCCGACTGGCCGGCGGCCTACCGGGTGAACCGTTATGTTCAGGGCCTGGGTGAAGACACGTCGGCCGAGCAGGCGCTGGAGGATTTCCAGCGGTTTCCGTTGTGGATGTGGCGCAACACGGAAGTGCTGGAATTCATCGAATGGCTCCGCGCCCATAATGATTCCTTGCCGCCGGAGCGCCGGGTAGGTTTCTACGGGTTGGATATGTACAGCCTGTATGAGTCCATTGATGCGGTGCTGGCCTACCTGGATTCGGTGGATGCCGAGGCGGCTGAAGAAGCCCGCCGGCATTACGGCTGCCTGGGGCATATGACCGATGAGCAGCAATACGGACTGGGTGTGGTGACCGGCCGCCGGCCCTCCTGTGAGGACGAAGTGGTGGCCCAGTTGGTCGAACTTCAGCGCAAGGCGCCGGAGTATGTGCGACGTGATGGCATGGTGGCCCGGGACGAGCAATTCCAGGCTGAGCAGAACGCCCGCCTGGTTCGCAACGCCGAACATTATTACCGGGCCATGTTTGGTGAACGGGACAACACCTGGAACCTGCGCGACGAACACATGACCGAAACCCTGGCGGCGTTGAGGGAACACCTCTCGGCCCGTGCAGGCAAACCGGCCAAACTCGCCGTCTGGGAGCATAATTCTCACCTGGGGGATGCCCGAGCCACCCAGATGGGGCAGCGGGGCGACCACAACGTGGGCCAGCTTACGCGAGAACGCTTTGGCAATGAGGCATTGCTGGTTGGTTTCACCACCTACGGTGGGGCAGTCTCGGCGGCTTCATCCTGGGGCGGCAAGGTACAGCACAAGGCGGTTCGGGAGGCGTTGCCCGGAAGCTACGAATACCTGTTCCACCAAACCGGCGAGCCGGCTTTCTTCGTGAAGCTGGGGGAAGACGCGCCCTGGATACTGCGTTCACCCCGGTTGGAGCGGGCTATCGGGGTTCTCTACCTGCCCCATTCGGAGCGCGCCAGCCATTACTTCGTGAGTGAGCTGCCCAGGCAGTTTGATGCCGTGTTCCACTTTGACCGGACCCACGCACTGAAACCGTTGGATCACGTTTCCAAATGGTTGGATGAAACCCCGGAGACGTATCCGTTTGGTGTGTAGGAGGCCGTGTATAAACGCTCAACAACGCCGCCGGGCCGGTTCCATCAGTGAAAATCCCGGGAGCTTACGGGTAACGAGTTGATCAGATGGCTCAGGTTGGTGAGCTTGCCGGCCATCACATGCACGATATCGCCTTCCCGTTCCAAAACGCCCTTCACGTGCAACAGCCGGGCGGTGAGCAGCGGTTTGCGCTGGCGCCGGGCGGTTTCCAGCCAGACCACCACGTTCACATTGCCGGTTTCGTCTTCCAGGGTGACAAACGTAACGCCGGAAGCCGACCCCGGACGCTGGCGCCCGGTGACCAGCCCGGCCACCTGCACCGGCAGGCCGGGTTTCAGGCCTTTGAGTTGTTCGGCCTGGGTACAGTGCTTCAGGTGGCCCTGTTCGCGCAGCAGGGCCAGGGGATGGCGCTGCAGGGTGAGCCCCTGGCTACTGTAATCCGCCAGGATGTTCTGACCCTCGGTGGGCTCGGGCAGATAGTCGCAGGGTTCTGCCTCGTAGTCGTCTCCGGTTTCCCGAATGCCGGTATTTTGGGCGAAAAGCTCGGCGGGCTCTTCGTGTTCCAGCAGTTGCCAGTAAGCCTGGTGGCGGTTATGAGTGAAACCCGGCATGGCGTTGGCCCCGGCCAGCTTTTCCATATCGCGTTGGTCCAGGCCGGCGAGCTGGCGCACTTCGGCGGCGGAACGGTAGCCTCTTGTCGGGCGGTGCTGATGGATGCGCTCCGCACCCTGGGCGGATAGCCCCTGAATCAGCCGCAGGCCCAGACGCAGGTGATTGTCCGGGCCTTCCAGGGTGTGGTCCTGCTCGCTGTAATTAACATCCGGCGGCAGCACCGTCACCTGGTGGCGTTTGGCGTCCTGCACCAGTTGGGAGGAGGAATAGAACCCCATGGGCTGGCTGTTGAGCAGGGCGCAATAGAACGCCGCCGCGTGGTGCCGCTTGAGCCAGGCAGACACATACACCAGCAGCGCAAAACTGGCGGCGTGGGATTCCGGGAAACCGTAGCCACCAAACCCGCAGATCTGCTTGTACAGCCGTTCGGCAAAGTCTTCGCTGTGGCCCCGTTCGCGCATGCCCTTGATGAGCTTGTCGCGGAAGGGCGTGAGGTCGCCGTGGGATTTCCAGGCGGCCATGGCCCGGCGCAGCTGGTCCGCCTCCCCGGCGGAGAAACCGGCGGCCACCATGGCCAGTTTGATGACCTGTTCCTGGAAAATGGGCACGCCCAGGGTGCGTTCAAGTACCTGGCGCACGGCGTCGTTGGGATAATCCACCGGCTCCAGGCCGTGCTTGCGCCGCAGGTACGGGTGCACCATGTCGCCCTGAATGGGGCCGGGGCGCACAATGGCCACTTCGATCACCAGGTCGTAATAGGTTTCCGGCCTCAGTCGGGGCAGCATGTTGATCTGGGCGCGGGATTCCACCTGGAACACGCCAATGCTGTCGCCCCGTTGCAGCATGGCGTAGGTGGCCGGGTCTTCCTGGGGGATGTCCTGAATCCGGAAGGGCTCGCCTTTTTCCTCACTGACCAGCGCCAGCGCCTTGCGAATGGCGGTCAGCATGCCCAGCGCCAGCACATCCACTTTCATCAGGCCCAGGCTTTCCAGATCGTCCTTGTCCCACTGGATCACAGTGCGCCCCTCCATGGCAGCGTTTTCCACCGGTACCAGTTCCGCCAACGGCCCGGCACTGATCACAAAGCCGCCCACGTGTTGGGACAAATGGCGGGGAAAGCCCAGCAGGGTATTCACCAGGGTGAAGAACTGGTCCGCCACTTTCGGATTGCGGGTGAGGCCCTTGTCGAGAATCTGCTGGCGCCAGTTGGTGGCACGGTCGCGCCAGTCGATGCCGTCCAGCAGCTGCTCAACCAGGGCCGCGTCGAATCCCAGGGCCTTGCCTACATCGCGGATGGCGCTGCGGGGGCGATACCGGATCACCGTGGCGGCCAGGGCGGCGCGCTCCCGGCCATAGCGTTGGTAGATGTATTGAATCACTTCCTCTCGGCGCTGGTGTTCGAAATCCACGTCGATGTCCGGCGGCTCGTCCCGGTCTTTGGAGATGAAGCGCTCGAACAGCAGTTCCACGTTCGCCGGGTTCACCTCGGTAATGCCCAGGCAGTAGCACACCGCCGAGTTGGCCGCCGACCCCCGCCCTTGGCACAGGATGCCCCGGCTGCGGGCGAAGGCCACGATGTCCTGGATGGTGAGGAAGTAGTGTTCGTAGCGCATCTCGGAGATCAGGCCCAGCTCCTTGCGGATTAATGCCTGCACCTTCATGGGCGTGCCATCCGGGTAGCGGCGGCGTTCGCCTTCGCGGGTCAGTCGTTGCAGGAAGGCCGCCGGAGTTTCGTTCTCCGGCACCAGATCGGGCGGGTATTCGTAGCGCAGGCTGCCGGGCTCGAAGGTGCAGTCTTCAGCAATGGCCAGGGTTTCCCGCAGCCAGGGCTCGGGGAACAGTCGTCGCAACACCGGGATGGGCCGAAGGTAGCGTTCGCCGTTCTGGAACAGGCAGTGACCGGCGGTTTCCAGTGTGCGGTGGTGGCGCAGGGCAGTGAGCACATCCTGCAGGGGCTGGCGTTCGCGGCTGTGCATGTGCACATCACCGGTGGCCACGACCGGGCAGCGCAAGTCATCGGCCAACCAGCGCACCCGCGCCAGTTGTTGATCTTCCCCGGCTTCCAGCGTGCGCGTGGCGGCGATTCTCAATCGGTGTTCGAACAGCCGTTGCAGCCATTGCCCGCAGGCCAGGGCCTGGTCGGCATCGGCGCTGACGGGGGAGGGCGGTTGCCACAGGCACAGGCAATCGCCCAGCTCGTGGGTTTCAAGATCCTGCGCGAACAGTTGGTACTGACCTTTCTCGGCCCGTCGCCGGCCGGTGGTAATCAGCTGGCACAACTGGCCGTAGCCCTTGCGGGTGCGGGCCAGCAACACGAATTCCGGTGTGGCGGCGCTAGGCGGGGCGTCTTCCAGGGCAAACCAACTGCCGGTAATCAGCTTCACCGGGCTGTCTTTCAGCGCGGCCCAGGCCCGGGGAATACCGGCCACCGAACAGGCGTCGGTGATGGCCAGGGCACGGTAGCCCAGCTCGGCAGCACGCTCGGCCAGCTCCTGCGGGTGAGAGGCGCCGGTCAGGAAGGTGAAATTGCTGAAACAGCACAGTTCCGCGTAACCCATGGCCATCACCCGAACCAGCCGTGCACGAACCAGGCGTTCTGTGTATCCCGGAACACCCAGGCCAGTTGTCCACTGGGTAGCTGGGCAATGTAGTAATCCCGGTGCACCCGCTGGCCATCCCACCAGCCGCCGCTGATACGCTCCGGGCCGGAGAACCAGGCCACCGGTGTGTCGGTGAGCGGGCAGGGGCCGGGCAGCAGCCATAACGGGCGGCGCGGCAGGGATTGCGGGTTCACCGGCCCCGAGCCTTTAGACCGTTTCACTTCCCCGGCAGACCAGGCAAATTCCGGGCGATGATCGGCCTGAGGGGACAGCTGTTTCAGTGCCTGGTCGCCCAGCCGGGCCTGCAGACGGCTGATCAGTGTGTGCCAGGCCTCGTTCAGGTCCTGGGTTTCGCCCAGCAAGTCCTGCCCGCCCGGCGCTTCCCGGCTGATAAACCGGCGCACCACCAGTACCAGGCTGACCACCGGCGCGCTCAGCGGTTGCTGGTCCAGCTTCAGGCGGATCAGCTTCATGAACGTCTCAGCCCGGTGTTCCGGCCCGGTGGTGCGAAGGCGCAAGCGGGTGGGTTCCTGGTGACGGTGCTGCAACACCAGCAGGAGGGTGTCGGTGTCCTGCTGACGCCAGCACAGGTCGTCTTCCAACTCCGCCAAAATGCGTTGCAGGGCGAACAGCAGGCCCTGGGTATGCTCCACTTCCTGGATGAAATCCGCCCTCTGGCGGAACCGGTGCGGTGGCTGCCAGGGAGCGCGTGGGTCTGCCCGGGTGCCCTGGATTTTCTGGATGGTGGCCAGCAGCTCCGGAGACAGCCGCCGTGCCAGCTCTTTCTGGGGCAGGGCGAAGACATCGCCCAGGGTTTCCAGGCCCAGGCGGTTCAGCCGGGTGCAGGCGGTTTTATCAAATTCTGCTGCGGCCAAAGGCAACTGTGACAGGGCCCGTTGGATGTGGCCTTTGTCGGCACTGCATTCGCCCTTGCCGGCCCGGGCCAGCAACCGTGCCGCCAAGGGAGTATGGCCCAGCGCGGCCCAGGCGGTGAGCTGGTGTTCGGCCAGGGCCTGCTCCACGGTTTGCCAGATGGCAGTCAGGCCTCCATACAAACGCTGCAGGCTGCTCACCTCGGCCCACAGGCCGTCCGGTTGCGCGAGGGTGATGTGGGCCACATAGCGGTAAAGCCAGCGGGCTTGTTCTTCCAGAAGCTGTGCCTGCTGTTGCTGGTCTGCCTGGAGAATGTGCAGATCCGGTGCCAGCCCCAACGCGGTTTTCAGACGCATGCCCGGCTGAATGCCCAGATCCTGCGCCAGCGGGCAGGCCTGCAGCACGTGCTGCCCGGTGCCTTCAACAATCACCAGGGCGTTCTCGATGGGCTGGCTGCGGCGAACGTGGTCCAGCAGCAGGTGGGGGAAATGCAGGTAAAGCCAGAGCATGACAATTACCGTGCGGTGACGGGCCAGGGGCCCTGAACGACCCGGGGCGAATTCTGCACATGGATGTCTGCCCGGTGGGCCATGGCCAGGGTGCAGCGCTGGCCAGACCAGCTGCCACGGCGCTTGAGCACATTCACTTTCAGTGCCTGCTGCTCATCCGGCACCAGTTCCAGGCGCAACGCCGCCGGGGAGTTCTGCTCGGCCTGCCGGCGCTCCCGGAACAGCACGCAGACATTCTGGCCGGCTTCGGAAGCCAGTTGCAGGCGGCGAACATCCCGAGTGGCCAGCTTGCCCGGCCAGGCCAGCACCAGCCCGGTGACCGGCGAGCGCAGGCAGTTTTCCAGCGTCCACAGGAAATCACTGGCGTCTTCGGTATGAATCACCACGAGGATATCCAGCCCAACGCCTTCACGGGCCAGGGCAGGGGCGTAGGGTGTGTGGGGCGGGTTCAGCCAGAACACGGTTTTCCCGGCTTCGGTCATGCGCTTCATCAACGGCATCACCAGCTGCAATTCGCCGATACCACTGGCGTCCAGCAGACATTCGCTGAGCGCCCCACGGGGCCAGCCCAGGCCGCCAAGCTGGTTGTCGAGCGCCTGGTAACCCGTGGTTTCAGCCGGTTGTGTGGTGCTGTGGTGACGGTGGCCCTGCCACACCCGGGCGTCGTGCAGCAGGGTGCTCAGTAACTCGCTCATGGCAATCTCCGAATACTGTTTAAATATACAGTATTTCGAAAATGACCGGATTGCAAGGATGGGTTGATAAAGCTGAGGTCCGAGACCACTTTTTAAAAAGAACCAGAAATGGCGAGGGCAAAGCCAGTGATCCTGGCTACGCGCTGGCGGGCCTCGCTGCTTCTTCAAAACGTGGAACAGGGGATTTCATGGTTGAGAATCAGGCTGACAATCCAATGACGGTAAAGCTGGGAAAGGAAGAGCTGGTAATACGGCGGCGGTATGAAGTGATCAGCATTGCCAATGACTTCTGTATCGCCGTCTGGTTCCTGATTGGCAGCATCCTGTTCCTCTTCCCAGAGTATGAAAAAGCCGCCATATGGCTGTTTATCATCGGCAGCTTCCAGTTTCTGGTACGCCCCGCCATTCGGCTGGCGAGCCACATTCACATACAGCGTATTCCGGAAAGTAACTGGGAGTCTTAGCCATTTTTCAGGGCACCACTATTCATGCCTGAGCAAGGGCTTCATCAGGCAGATCTGGAGGGGTGTTGAAGCAGGTCTGGTTGCGGCCCTGCACTTTGGCCTGGTAGAGCCTTTCATCGGCTCTGATAATGACCTGGTTCAGGGTGATGTGAGTGGCGTCTCGGCCAGCGATTCCGGCGCTGATGGTGCACCGAATCTCATTGCCCCGGTCTTTGACCACCAGTTGCTCAACGTTGCGGCGAAAACGTTCAACCACCTGGAAGGCTTCCGCTTCATCGGTTTCCGGCAACAAAAGCATGAATTCCTCACCGCCCCAACGGGCCAGAATATCACTCTCGCGGGAAGAACGGTCGAGTTCGCTGGCGATGGCTTTCAACACCTTATCGCCCGTGGCATGGCCGTATTGATCATTAATGTCCTTGAAATGATCAATGTCCGCCATGACCACGCAGATGGGCCGGTGTTGGCGGCTAACCAGGTTCCACAGTGACTCGGCAACCGGCAGAAACCCCCGGCGGTTGTTAAGCCCGGTCAGCAGATCAATCCTTGCGGTCCGCTCGGCGATTAACCGGGCTTCCTCGTTCTTGCGCACCAGGTCGGCCAGGGCCAGCATGAGCAGCAGAGCGTCCCCCACCATACCGATATCCACCGCGTAGAAGCCGAGCTTGGTGTAAGGTACAAGGCCTGCCACCGTTAACGCCGTAATCGATGCCCCAATCGCCGAAAGTAATGTGCCGAACATGAAGTAGCGTGCGGACTGATTGCCCCCCATCCAGCTTGATATGCCCATATAGAGCATCAGGCCGCTGAATATCGGCACCACCACAAACGCCAGCTTCAGAGCATGCCCCTGGTTGCCCAGAACGAAGAAAACACTGAGTAGCGCAAAATACCCCAGGATGATTGCTTGAATGCCACGATGCAGTAGCGGCCTGTGGTGGCGGGTATTAAGGAAGTTCATGGCAAACACCAGCCCGGAGCTGGTGAAACACAGCATCAGTAACGGTGGTGCCCACTGTTGCCAGGCAGTGGCGTCGGGCCAGAGGAGCGCCATGCCGATGCCGTTGTAAGAGGCCGTCATGGCCACAAAGCTGCCTGTGTAAAGCGAATAACTCAGGTAGCGCGGCTTGCGGATAACCAGGAACAGCATCAACGTAAGCGCCGATAACGCAAACATGACGCCATAGACAAAGCTGTAGAATACTGTCTCGAACTGCTCGTGGTCCTGGCTGATGGCCATAGTGGACATGTACAGCGGAGCAACCATGGGATCGGCCGTCTCCACTCGAACCAGCAACTGAGTCTCGCCGGGTTCAAACGAAAAATCGGCACTGGCAATGCGCTTGGGGATGGAGCGCTGATTCAGGGGAAGGGCATCGCCACTCACAAACTGTTGAGGCCGGCGCCCGGAGGGCACAAAAAAGAAATCGACCCGCTCCAGCCAGCCCGTACGCACCGACACTCGCCGTAACACGCTTTCGTTGGTGGGGTTGAGCACCATCGCCACGAGCCAGATCGCCCCGGAATCGATGCCCCGGGCCAGTACACTGGTTTTGGTGTATTGCAGAACGGCGGGGTTTTCCCGAATCAGCGACTGGAGTTCGTCAACAGAGAGCGTGGTTCCCTTTTCCACAACAAAGGCAACCTGATCCGTGATTGCGCTTTCATGCACCGTACGAACATCCAGAACCGGTACAGAAGGGCCCCCATCACCGGTTTGGGCCAGAGCCTGGCCCGCAAAGTTCGCAATAATCAAAAGGAGGCTGAGCAGCCAGTGCCGGTGCATGTAAAAGTATCCCTACGTTGACCCACTAAGGTTATAGGCAAATGCTCGCTCTGTCATTTTGTGGGCCCTGCGCTTCCAGCGATTAGAAAGCCTCATCAACCGGGCTGCGTACACCAAAACCACCTTTTCGGACTACGTGGGTGTAGATCTCTGTGGTGCGTACGTCGGAATGGCCCAGCAATTTCTGGATTGTGCGCAGGTCATACCCCGCCTCCAGCAGTCTGGTAGCAAAACTGTGCCGAAAAGTATGGCTGCCTGCCGGCTTGCGAATGCCAGCTGCCCGGATGGCGATTCGGAAATGCTTCTGGACTGTGCGATCCAGCATGTGGTGCCGCCTTTTAACGCCTGAGCGGGGATCAACCGATAAGTCTGGAGCAGGGAATACATACTGCCAGTCCGGTTCCTGGCTGGCGCTGGGATATTTTTGGGCAAGTCCTGCCGGCATATAGACCGAGCCAAAACCACGAGCCAGGTCCGCCTTGTGAAGATGAAGGGCGGCATTGATTTGCTGCTGTAATGGCCCTACAAGGCGATCTGGTAATAAAGTGATTCGGTCTTTACCGCCCTTGCCATCCCGGACAATGAGCTGCTGCATGCCAAAGTCCACATCCTTCACGCGTAGTCGAAGCACTTCATTGATGCGCAGACCTGCGCCGTAAATCAGCATGGCAATCAGTTTGTATTCACCTTCCAGGTTGCCAATGGCGCTGGCTGCCTCTTCCGGGCTAAACACCACTGGCAGCTTTTTGGGTTTTCTGGACTTTTCATACTGGAGATCTTCAATCGGAGTGCCGAGAAATTCGCGGTACAGAAAGATCAGTGAATTTAGGGCAACCCTTTGCGTGCCAACACTGACGTTGGCTTGCAGTACCAAGTGCGATAGAAATGCTTCTACCTCGGCGGTGCCCATGGTTTCCGGGTGCCGGCGGCCGTGGAAGCGGATAAAACGTTTAATCCAGAACACGTAGGTTTGTTCCGTTTTGTAGGCCAGACCTCGCAGGCGAATGAAATTGCGGAGACGATCCAGAAAGCGGGTGGATTGCGGGGGAATGGGCGTGCGGATGTCCATATCCGGGGCTCTCCTTTTGTGTGTATGGATATACAGTATATCGTGCCAGGCAGTTGTCAACCCAGGACTGCAGGCGGAGTTATACGAACGGATTCGCAAAAGACCCGGGAAATCGCGATAACCTTCTGATAAGGTTGGAAACAGCAAAGGAGTCGGGCGGAGTTATACGCCCAAGAACGTGAGCAGGGGTGGCTCAAAACAGGGCGCATAACTCCTGCGGTAGCCGTGGTGGATTGGAGTTATGTGGCTGTTTCCCTTCAGGAATGCCTTTCCGGTTCTCCCCGGAAAATTCTGGAATTATGCGAATGCGTGAAAGATGAACGGGTTCGTATAATTAGCTGTTAGAAATCAGGGAGAGATCGAGGTGATTGCTCGAATTTGGAAAGGATGGACCACTCACGAAAATGCCTCGGTCTACGAGGAGCTTTTCAAGAATACTGTTCTGCCAAAAGTTACCCAGGGGGTTGAGGGGTACGTCAGTACCAACCTACTGCGACGCGAAGCTGATGAAAACGTGGAATTCACAACTATATTCTGGTTTGAATCTCTCGACGCCGTAAAAAACTTTGCTGGTCCAAATTTCGAGCAGGCTGTCGTCCCGGAACAGGTAAAGGCGCTCATGTCACACTACGAGGAAACCGTCCATCATCATGACGTTGCTTTGTAGGTTTCTAACAATGCCATCAAATACGTTCCGGCCTTCGGCCTCCACCGGACGCCCTTGTCAGGGCGCCGTTTATGGCTGGCGTTAACTGAAGGAAACGATGAGGTGATCCCCAAACTTAAAAGCTTGATGAGCCCGGATCTGGACGCTGAGAGCATTCCCCCGGCCCCCGATGATTGCCGGGTGCTAATAGAGGCTGAGATAGGGCCACCTGATTCCGAGGGTGCCGATGTGTTCTCGTTTGAAGTATGCACGCCCAAAGCATTTGAACGGAATTCAGGCGCTACGTGGCTCAAAGGGACGCTCCTGGTTGGTTCATTTGAGTGGAAGGCCGTAGAGCAGGCTTTGCAGCAATACCTCATGCAGTGTGGCGGAGAATCTTGGGATGTGGTTGCAAGAAAATTGTGTAGGCAGCTTAACTGGGAGTTTGAGGACTACCAGGAAAGCATCAGTTAACAAGGCCATGCACGCGACAAGCGCGTGATGGCGGCGTTACGTGGAAAGGAGCCCATGACCTGCAAACATTGTGAACAGGCGGTTCAGCCGAAACAGATCAAGCGGCCCGATGATCTTTCCAAAGCAATCATAACGGCCGCCTCAGCCATAGAAGCAGGCGTCCTACAATACGAAGGGGCTGGTGCCTGGGGTGACCCGTTTAAGTCTATTGCCCATGGGGGCGGCTGGGGAGACTTCGTGAACAACTATTTCAGTTGTCCGGCTTGTGGGCAATGGTTCAATCTCCATGCTGAAACTTATCATGGCAGTGGTGGGGCATTCGAAGCAGTGGCTAAGCCAGCAGAACAAACTCAGAACGATGCGTTTCCCACATAACCAGGCATTGCAGTTCGTTCCGTGGCCTTCGGCCACTCCACCGGACGCGCTAAAGCGCGCCGCTGAATTTTCGCGTTATGCACAGGGAGAGATGAGTGCCATTGTTTGAAACAGAGAGGTTGATTGCAAGGAAGCTGTCCCATCAAGACGTTCCGATGCTCGTAAGCGTCCATTCCACGACGTTCTGCCGCCCTGCTGAAATTCGCCCTACAGTAACCTCACATTTCCCAGCATGAGGTTACCCCTATGAGAAAGCACCGTACTCCAGAACAGTGGCAGACCCTGGTTGATCAGCAGTGCGCCAGCGGCCTCTCGGCTTCGCAATTTTGCAAACAAGAGAACATTGGCTACGCCAG
>NZ_PTIV01000010.1 GCF_002934325.1 Marinobacter persicus | reverse complement strand
AGAAATTGCCAAAGCTATTGAAATCGTTTTTCGGTCATCCGGACCTGGCTTATATCTCCGGGTAATGTTCGCTTACTTTATTTCGGATTAGTAACTGCGCAGCCATCCCCGAGAACATGCTGGAAGCCATCCTGTTTGGCCATGAGAAAGGCGCATTCACCGGTGCAGTGTCCTCCTCACCCGGTAAATTTGAACAGGCCAATGGCGGTACCATCCTGCTGGATGAAATTTCCGAGATGGACATGAACCTGCAGTCCAAGTTGCTGCGGGTCTTGCAGGAGCGTGAAGTGGAGCGGGTAGGCGGTCGCAAGACCATTTCCCTGGATGTACGGGTGATTGCCACCACCAACCGTGATCTTGGTGATTACGTGCGTGAAGGCAAGTTCCGGGAAGACCTCTACTACCGCCTGACCGTCTTCCCGATGCACTGGCAGCCGCTGCGCGAGCGGCCCCTGGATATCCTGCCGCTGGCCAAGTCCTTGCTGCGCAAGCATGCCCGCAAGATGAAGCTGACCGGTATCAGCCTGGCCGAAGATGCCCGCAAGGCACTGACCACCCATGCCTGGCCCGGAAACGTGCGTGAACTGGATAACGCCATCCAGCGGGCGCTGGTGTTGATGCAGGGCAACGTTATTCACGCCGGTGACCTTTGCCTGGAGCTGGGCATCACCGGCAAGCCGGACCTGCAGGCCGCCGAGCCGGTGGCGGCCACCGCGCCGGAAGTGCCGATTTACACTGCGGAAGAGCAGGCGGCACAGCAGGCTCCTGCGGAGGAAGACGCAAGCGATGGCAGTGGTTCACTGGGTAACGACCTGCGTCAGCAGGAGTTCCGCATCATCATCCAGACACTGCGTAATGAAGGTGGCCGACGTAATCGCGCGGCCGAGCAGTTGGGTATCAGCCCCCGCACCCTGCGCTACAAGCTGGCCCAGATGCGTGATGCTGGCATTGATCTGGATGCCGAGCTGGCCACGGCCTGATCGCGAAATCGCTTAAATATAACTTCTACTCCTTCGGGCACCCTGCGGGGTGCCACTTTTTTGTTTCTCGCCTTTGTGGTTCTCCCGAGCCGTCAATTCTCCGACGCAGAAGATTTTATGTCGTCTTTTGTGTTGTTCAAGTATTTGAAAATGAACGATAAATAAATGTTGGCCTTCTGATTGCTTGATCCCCTGTAACAACCTCTGTCATGAAAAGATGAACAGGCACCCCTTTGGGGGTCACCGGGAGAGAAACATGGTCCAGCGTGCCGACATCAACAGCGTACTGTCCGACATCCGGAATCTGCGTTCCCAGATGATGCAAAATCAGCAGAACCAGCAGATTGAGCCGAATCAGAACGTTCGCGGTCGTGTCGATAGCCCTCGCGATGTGCAGCAAACCCGCGAAACACCAAGCTTTGGTGATATGCTTGGCAACGCTGTGAACAACGTCAACGAGCTTCAGCAGCAGACCAGCGAGTTGAGAACCGCTTACGATATGGGCGACCCGAACGTGGACATCACCCGGGTGATGATCGCCGCCGAAAAATCTTCCGTGTCCTTCGAGGCGCTGACCCAGGTGCGCAACCGTGTGGTCAGGGCGTATGAAGACATTATGAACATGCCGATTTGATAACGGAGCAGTAGCATGGCAAGCGTACCCGCACAAACCAACGCTTCTGACCTGCCTGCAAGCAGCGAAGGCGAAACCCCTGAGAGCGGCAACAAGATGCTGCTTGGTTTCAATCGGCTGAACCTGCTGCGCCAGGTGGGCTTGATGGTCGGCCTGGCCGCCAGTGTCGCTCTGGGCGTCGCGGTGGTGCTTTGGGCCCAGGAGCCCAACTACCAGCCGGTGTTGGGCGATCTGTCCTCATACAACCCTCAGGATGTGTCCAGTATCCTGGAAAGCAACGGCATCGAGTACAAGATGGACCCGCGTTCCGGGGCTTTGTTGGTGCCGTCGGACAAAGTCTATGATGCCCGCCTGAAACTGGCGGCCGAAGGGGTGACCGACCGGGAGACCATTGGTTATGAGTTGATGGACCAGGAGCGGGGCCTGGGTACCTCCCAGTTTATGGAAACCATCACTTATCGCCGTGGCCTGGAAGGCGAGCTGGCCCGCACCATTGGCAGTATGCGTGGCGTCAAGAGTTCCCGGGTTCACCTGGCCATTCCGGAGCGTTCTGTCTTTATCCGTGACGCCCGTGAACCCAGTGCGTCGGTATTTCTCGACCTGTTTGCCGGTCGTCGGCCGGAGCAGGAGCAGATCCGCGCCATTGTTAACCTTGTCGCGGGCAGTGTGCCCATGATGAAGCGCGAACAAGTGACGGTCGTTGACCAGAACGGCAACCTTCTGACCGGCAATGAGCCGAAGACAGAAGTGGACCAGATGAAGGACCAGTACGAGTACACCGCCAAACTCGAGGAGCGCCTGACCCGTCGTGTTGCTTCCATGATTTCACCTATCGTGGGTGATGGCCGTTATCGGACAGAGGTGAGCGCAGACCTGGATTTCTCGTCTGTTGAGCGCGCAGAGGAGCTGTTTAATCCGGAGCAGCAAGCCATTCGCAGCGAACGTGAGCTGACCGAGCAAACCGTTAATGGCAGCAATGGCGGCGTTCCGGGAGCCCTGTCCAACCAGCCTCCGGGAGCGGCGTCTGCGCCGGAGCAGGCCAACAATGCCCAGAACGGCCAGAATGGCCAGGACGGCGGCAATGCCCAGCCCACGAATGTGCGCCGCGAAGCAACCCGTAACTACGAAGTGGATCGCACCGTCAGCTACACCCGCAAGGAGTTGGGTGCCGTTAACCGTGTGACCGTGGCCCTGGCCGTGGATGACAAGAAAGTGGTGGACCCGGAAACCGGTGAAGTCAGCTACGAGCCTTGGAGTGAGCAAGAGTTGCAGCGCCTGAGCATGCTGGTGCGCGATGCGGTTGGCTACTCCGCCGCTCGGGGCGACAGTGTGACGGTGATGAACACTGCATTTGCCCCGGAAGAAACCGTGGAGTTTGAAGAGCCGGCGTTCTGGGAGCAGCCCTGGTTCTGGGACCTGATGAAACAGGTGCTGGCCGGCCTGGTGATCCTGATTCTGGTACTGGGCTTGTTGCGCCCGACTCTGAAGGCGCTGTCTGGCGGTGGCCGCAGTGAGCAGCGGAGCGGAGACGATGATGAATACGGTTCGCTGGATGGTATTGAAGGCGGCGGTGCGTTGCGCGATGCCATGTCATCCCAGGATGACCTGCTTTTGCCGGGCGCAACCGACGGTTATGATAGGCACCTGAATGCCCTCAAGGGTCTGATTGCTGAAGACCCGGCTCGGGTATCACAAGTATTGCGTCAATGGGTGAACGTCGATGACGGATGAGAATGGCCAGAAGGCAATGCGTAAGATCCCTCGTGTCGAGCAGGCCGCTATCCTGCTGATGTCCCTGGGTGAGGCGGATGCCGCCGAAGTGCTTAAACACATGGGCCCCAAGGAGGTTCAGCGGGTCGGTGTGGCCATGGCCCAGATGCAGGATATCAGCAAGGACGAAGTGGAGTACGTGCTGTCCCAATTCGTGGATGCCGTGGGTGGGCAAACCGGCCTGGGTGTGGGCAATGACGATTACATTCGCACCATGCTTACTCAGGCACTGGGGGACGACAAAGCCTCCGGGCTGATTGACCGAATTCTGATCGGTGGTGACACCACTGGGCTTGATACGCTGAAATGGATGGAGCCCAAGGCGGTGGGCGATGTCATCCGTTACGAGCACCCCCAGATTCAGGCCATCGTTATCTCCTACCTGGACCCGGACCAGGCCGCGGAAATTCTGGCGACACTGGATGAAAAGGTCCGACTGGATGTGATGATGCGCGTTGCCTCGCTGGAAAGCATTCAGCCCCAGGCGCTGCAGGAACTCAACTCGATTCTGGAGAAGCAGTTCTCCGGTGGTTCCGCGGCCCAGACGAGCCGTATTGGCGGCGTCAAGCGGGCGGCAGACATCATGAACTTTATGGATCGCAGCATCGAAGGTGGTCTGATGGATTCCATCAAGGACATGGACCCGGACCTGGCCACCACCATCGAAGACCTCATGTTTGTCTTCGATAACCTCAAGGATGTGGACGATCGTGGTATTCAGGCGCTGCTGCGTGAAGTATCCTCCGAGGTGCTGGTTGTCGCGCTGAAAGGCGCCGACGATGGCGTCAAGGACAAGATCTTCAACAACATGTCCAAGCGGGCGGCCGAATTGCTGCAGGATGACCTCGAGGCGAAAGGTCCGGTCAAGGTCAGCGAAGTGGAAGCAGCCCAGAAGGACATCATCACCATTGCCCGTCGTATGGCGGAAGCCGGCGAGATTTCCCTCGGCGGTGCCGGTGAAGAAATGATGTAATGAGAGACTCGGACCAGGATCGCAAAACCCGACCCAAAGAACAGATGACCGCCTGGGAAAGGTGGGAGTTGCCCCTGCTTGACGAACAGGGCAACGAAGTGGCCCAGGAAGCGGAAGTCAAACCCATGACCGCCGGCGAGTTGCAGGAAATTCGCCAGGCCGCGCAGGACGACGGTTTCAAGGAAGGTCGTGAGGAAGGCTACAAGAGTGGCCTGGAGCAGGGCCGGGCCGATGGTCGTGAGGAAGGCTTTGCCGCTGGCCAGGAAGAGGGCCGCGAGCAGGGGCGACAGCAGGGGGTTGAAGATACCCGTCAGCAAATGGCCGCCACCATGGATCGGTTGGAACACCTCATGGGGGAATTGGTGTTGCCGATCAAGCGCCATGAAGAAGAGCTTGAAACGGCGCTGGTAAACCTCACCACGGCCCTGGCACGGTCAGTGGTCTATCGGGAATTGACCCTGGATTCCTCACAGATTCGTCAGGTGGTGCGCCAGGCATTGGCGGCCCTGCCTTCCACTACCGAAAACCTGCGTATTCACATCCATCCGGATGACCTGGAGCCGGTTCGTGAAGTGACCGAGCGCCTGGAAGTCACGCCCAACCTGATAGAAGACGACAGCCTGTTGCCCGGTGGTTGCAAAGTTCAGACCCGTCATAGCCTGGTGGACTACACCGTGGAAAAGCGCTTCCAGCATGCCATCCAAAACATGTTGGAAGAGCAGTTTGGTGAACCCGTGGATGCCATCGCTGCGGATACAGGCATGCAGATGGGTGAGCTGACCGATTTCCATCGGGATGTGCTCGAATCGTCTGCCATGGAGCCCCTATCCTCCAGTCCCCAGTCAGGCGATGAGCCGGAGGAGGACGATGACCTCCCGGCTGGCTGACCGTCTGCGTCAATTACAGGACGCTATTCCACCCGAACCCGCCCCGGAGCTGTCTGGCCGTCTTACCCGCATGGTGGGCCTGACCCTGGAATGCGTGGGTTGCCCCATGGTGGTGGGCGACCGCTGCGTGATTCAGGGTGAAGCCACTGGCAATGTCGAGGCCGAAGTGGTGGGCTTTGAGGAAGACAAGGTTTACCTCATGCCACTGACGGCCATTGAAGGCTTGAAACCTGGCGCCAGGGTCGTGCCCTTATCCGCCACCAGCCGCGTGCCCGTGGGCCCGCAAATGCTTGGCCGCGTGGTCAATGGTGCCGGCGATCCGCTGGATGGCAAGGGCCCGCTGCAGGCCGAGGCCCGGGTTCATCTGTCTGGAGACATTATCAACCCGTTGGACCGGGCGCCGGTGCGCCAGTCCATGGATGTGGGCATCCGCGCCATTAACTCCCTGCTGACGGTGGGCCAGGGCCAGCGCCTGGGTCTGTTTGCCGGCAGTGGCGTCGGTAAGAGTATGCTGCTGGGCATGATGACCCGTTTTACCAACGCCGACATCACCGTGGTGGGCCTGATCGGCGAGCGGGGCCGGGAGGTCAAGGAATTCATCGAGGATATCCTGGGCGATGAAGGCCTGGCCCGTTCCGTGGTGGTTGCCTCACCAGCGGACGACTCCCCCCTGATGCGCCTTCGGGCCGCCATGCTGACCACCCGTATTGCCGAGTATTACCGGGACCAGGGCAAGCGTGTCCTGCTGTTGATGGATTCGCTGACCCGCTATGCCCAGGCCCAGCGGGAAATCGCCCTGGCCGTGGGCGAGCCACCGGCCACCAAGGGTTACCCGCCGTCGGTGTTTGCCAAACTGCCGCAGTTGGTGGAGCGAACCGGCAATGGCCGCCCTGGTGGCGGTTCCATCACCGCGTTCTACACCGTCCTCACCGAAGGCGACGATCAGCAGGATCCCATCGCCGATGCTACCCGGGCCATTCTCGATGGCCACATCGTGCTGTCCCGACGCCTGGCCGAAGAAGGCCACTATCCGGCTATCGACGTGGAAGCCTCCATTAGCCGGGTCATGCCCCAGGTGACCGATCCTGAGCACATGGCTCGGGCCCAGCGTTTCAAACAGGTATATTCCCGCTACCAGCAGGCCCGTGATTTGATCAGTGTTGGCGCCTACGTAAAAGGCTCGGACCCGGAAACCGACTTTGCGATCCAGCACATTGGCAATATGCGCCAGTTCCTGCAACAGGGCCTGAATGAGAGTGCGCCGCTGCAGGAAAGTATTGATCAGTTGATGGCAGTGGTGCCGGAAAGACGTGGTCAGGATCGCCCGAAACGGCCGCCAAACAACCAGAAGGGTAATGGCTGATGCGTCGTTCCCAACGATTACAGCCAGTCCTGGCGCTGGAAGAGCGCAAGGAACAGGAGGCCCTGGACCGCATGGGTGAGGCCCGGCAACAGGTGGAAGCGCATCGCGAGCAGGTGAAGAACCTGGAGCAGTACCAGCAGGAATATCGCAACCAGATACGGGCCAGCCAGCAGGGGGTGGTCTCGGTCAACCGCCTGCAGGCCTGGCAGGCATTCATCGCACAGCTGGATCAGGTCATTCGGCAGCAGGAAAAGCAGCTGCAGCAGGCCGAGCAGGTGTTTGAAGCCCGTCGCCAGGAATGGCTGCAAGCGTGGGAGCGCCGCCGGGGCATGGAGAAGTACATTGAAACCTGTCGGCAGCAGGAACAACGAGAGCAGGATCTGAAAGAGCAGAAGCTGGCGGACGAGGCCGCAGGGCGCGCTTTTGCCAGGCGCCAACGCTAACGCTGTTCCATTGAGTGGTGGTATTGATGCATGCAAAATCTCACATGTCAGCTATGCTTGTCCTCAGACAGTAAGTGGCGGAAGTCGCGTTAAAGGATAACAATTGTCGTCATTTTTCGGGGGGTTAGGTAATGCCAATAGCAGCGCATCGTGTGGATGACGGGCAAACGTTGGTAATCCGGGTCGATGGCCGTTTTGATTTCAGCACCCATCAGGCGTTCCGCGATGCCTACGAACAGGCCGACCCCGCCATCAAACGCTATGTTGTCGATCTTTCCGATACCACCTACCTGGACAGTTCTGCGCTGGGCATGCTGCTGCTGCTGCGGGACCATGCCGGTGGCGACTCCGCCCGGATCTCCATAGAGAACTGCAATAGCGATGTCCGGCGAATTCTCTCCATCTCAAACTTTGAACAGCTTTTCCGGATCTGCTGAACCCTCCAGGCTTCGGATACTGGTCGCGGAGGATAACAAGCCCGACCGGATGATCCTCTGTGCGTTGCTGCAGAAGCTTGGACATGAGGTGTTTGAGGTGTTTGACGGGACCGCTGCTGTGGACCAGTTTCACGAAGTCGATCCCGATATTGTCTTGCTGGATGCCATGATGCCAGAGTTGGATGGCCTGTCCGCCGCCCGGCAAATCAAGTCAATGGCGGGTGAGCGCCTGGTGCCGGTGATCTTTTTGACGGCCCTGACAGATCCCAAAGAACTGGCCCGTTGCCTGGAGGCGGGCGGTGATGACTTCCTGATTAAACCCTTCAATCGTGTCATTCTCGATGCCAAGCTGAATGCGTTGGACCGCATGCGCCGCCTGCATCAGGCCCTGGCGGAACAGGTTGATCAGGTGCGCCAGAAAAACGAACAGATGCTGGCGGAGCAAAAGACCGCCCGCCGGGTATTTGACAACATTGCCCACACCGGGAGCCTGGATTCACCGAATATTCGCTATCACGCCTCTCCCATGTCGGTCTTTAATGGCGACGTCCTTTTTGCTGCTACCCGGCCGGGTGGCGGTAGTCTGGTGTTCCTTGGAGATTTTACCGGCCACGGTCTTCCGGCCGCCATTGGGGCCATGCCAGTGGCAGAGATCTTTTACGGCATGGTGGGGCAGGGATTTGGGGCTGCGGCCATTCTGCGTGAAATCAACGCCAAGCTCAGGCGCATATTGCCGGTTGGCATGTTCTGTTGCGGCGCCATGCTTGAAACCGATTCCCGCCAGGGATTGGTTCGCGCCTGGAACGGTGGCCTGCCGGATGCCTGGCTCCTGCGAGGCTCGGGCGAGCGGGTCGCCATCCCTTCCCGCAATCTGCCGCTGGGCGTACAGAACGCGGAAAACTTCTCCACATCGATGGTGGTTTTTCAGGTTACGCCTGGTGATCATGTTCTGTTGATGACCGACGGATTCCCCGAGAGTGCCAATGAGCAAGGGGAATTGTTGGGGGAATCCGGCGTTCGGCAGGTGCTGGCCGGGCTGAGTTCGCCGTCTGATGCCTTTGACGCCTTGATGCACCGGGTCCGGGAGTTCACGGGACAGCCCGAGGCGGCGGATGACCTGACGCTTTGTTGTGTGGCCATCCCGGAACTGGAGCAGGCCAGGCCCTCGGCTCGGAAACCGCCAGACGCTGAGCCCATTGGGCCGGCGGACTGGCAGTGTGTCTACGAAATCCGGGAGAGAACCCTGTCTGAGTTCAACCCGTTGCCCCTGCTGCTGCACATCTGCATGGAGGTGCCGGGGCTGCGCAGTCGAAGCGGGGAGGTGTATACCCTGCTGTCAGAACTCTACAACAACGCTCTGGAGCACGGTGTGCTGGCGCTGTCCTCGGACTGGAAGAGCTCGCCCCGGGGCTTTGCACTTTATTACGAGGAGCGCCAACGCCGGCTATCTGATACCGATGGCCACTTCATTCGATTTTCGCTCAGTCACGAATCCCGAGACCCCGGTGGGCGCCTGAGGGTGATCTGCGAAGACAGCGGTGCTGGCTTTGATTTTGCGGAGCATTCGGCGAGGGCGTCCAAAACCCGGTCCATTCCGGGCAGTTCCTACGCCGGTCGCGGCCTGGAATTGCTGCGTCGCATGGCGACCCATTTCCACGTGCATGGCGAGGGTAATCGGGTGGAAATTGTTTATGACTGGCAACCTGGGAGGGAAGACGATGATTGACCAACCCCACCTGGACGAAGCCGCCCTGGCGGAACTTCGAGATGTAATGGAAGACGACTTTGGCGTGCTGGTTGATACCTTCCTTGCTGATTCCCGGGCTCGTCTTCGTCACTTGCACCAGGTGCTGGAGCAGGAAGATTCCGACCAGCTGGCGAAAACGGCCCATAGTTTCAAGGGCAGTTGCATCAATATGGGCGCAACGCATCTCAGTGAGCTGTGTGCGCAGCTGGAGCGGGCCGGCAAGGCGGCTGATCTGTCGGCCGCCGCCCGGTTACTGGATGGTGTTGAAGCGGAGTTCGCGGAGGTTGCCTCCTGCTTTGAGCAACTCTGAGATCAAAGACAAGGTTGATGTCATTGGCATTGCTCTTGCTGGTACTTAAGAAAATCGCCCGTTAAGGGCTTTCTGAGAAAAAAGCGGCAAGAGGTTGCCATGCAGCAGAACATTCTCTCCCAAGTGCCGGCTTCCGGCTCACCACAGGATGTGCCCGGTTCCCGGGCAGGCCAAAGTAGCCGTGATCCGGATACCGGCAAGAGTCGCTTTGATGAAGTGTCTCGTGCCGAACAGCAGCGCATGGAGCACAAGCGTCTGGAGCAAAAGCGCCTGGACCAGAAGCAGGCCGACCGCCGGGAAGAGGCGGATCGGCTGCAGGAAAAGCGTGCGGAGCAGCGTGCCCAGGAGTCGGATAACCGTCGCGCGGATGAACCGCGTAACGACCGGAAAGTGGATAAAAAGTCGAGCGATAAAGCTGCGGAGAAAAACGATAAAGCTGACAAGTCCGAGGCATCGAAGGCTGACGGAAAGTCCACTGAAAACGCCGAAAAGGCCACAGAGAAGAAAGAGACGGCTTCGACCGATACGGAAACCAAAGACATTTCCGAGGGTGCTGAAATAGCTATAGAGGACCCTGATGCCGCCATGCCGCCGGTAACGTTCGCCATGCTGCAGACGATGACCGGCGCGGCAAACACCGCCTCTGGTGCCGAAAATGCCGTTGCTGTGAACTCACAAATGACCGGCAAGTCGTTTCTTCAGGGCATGCTGAATGGCCAGTCCAATCAGCCGGGGCAGCCAGCAGGCAGTGCTGGCAAAGTATTGCCACCTGGTGCACAGCTAACGGACCTGCTCTCGGCCAACGTGGGCAGCGACACGTCGCGCCCGATTGATGCGGCCAGCCTGGTCAGTGTCCCCAAATTCCAGACAACGCTGGATCAGGCGGCCCAATCACTCCAGCCAGGTAACCTGCAAGCCGGTAAACTGACGGCCGAAAATGCGGTTCCCTTGCGCAGCTATGCCACCTCGGTCGATGTGCCGGTCGGGCAGGCTGAGTGGGGAGACAAGGTAATGGGTAAACTGAGCTTCCTGACGGCCCGCAATATGAAGGAGGCTGAAATCCATCTCACGCCACCAGACATGGGGCCGATGGAAGTCAAAGTGCGCATGCATAACGAACAGGCTCATGTCACTGTGCATGCTGCTAACCCGGTAGTCCGGGAACAGCTGGAACTGAACTCCCACCGCTTGCGCGACATGCTGGGCGAACAGGGAGTGGAGCTTGGGCAGTTTGATGTTTCCAGCCAGTCCGAACAGCAAACCAGTGAGCAGGGCGACGAAGCCGGTACCGGTGGGTCCGGTCAGGGTGGCGGAATGCTGGCCCAGGGAGAGTCCGACATGGATGAGGTTCAAGCCTCTCATCTGGATCTTTCCTGGAAAGGTGAGGTTGATTTGTTTGCCTAAAGATTGATCGAATTCCGACCAATTTACCGGTTCACCGCAATCCCCTTTGCCCATGCTCTCTGGCGGCGCTAAACTGCCTTCCTGAATCCGAGAGCATGGGCAACTTGGCTCGCCCCTTGCTTCAAAGTCTTAACAGGATCCCCTGACCTCTCAGGGCGACGGAAAATCGACGAAGCGGACAACATGGCAGAAAACACCACACCCGAGGAAGAAGCCCCCAAGAAAAAGGGCAAACTCAAGCTCATTATCATGCTGGTGGTCATCCTGATATTGGCGATCGGCCTGTCGGTGGCGGGGACCCTCTGGTTTCTGAATGGCAGTCTGCCTGGCATGGGTTCGGATGAAACGGCGGAGAATGCCGAGCCGGAGTTTATCCCAAGCAACTACACCGACCTGGAAGACGCGTTGGTGACCTCTCTCCGGGCCGAAGGCCGACAGCGGTACGCGCAGGTATATCTGTCGTTTGAAGCGAAGGATCCTCAGGCCCTGGAGGCGGTGGAGCTTCATATGCCACTGCTGCGCAGTGAATTGACCATGTTGCTCAGCAATACCGATTTCACCGAACTGCGTCGTCCTGAAGGACGACAGGCACTGGCGGAACGCATGTCGGAAAGGGTTAACCAGGTGCTCGAACAGGAACAAGAACCGACCATTGAGCGGGTGTTGTTCAGAAACTTTGTCGTTCAATGATCGCCCGGGTAGGGTGAAATACAGTCAGGGCAGGACCAGCTATGCAGGACTTGTTGTCGCAGGACGAGATTGATGCCCTTCTCCACGGTGTGGATGACGGGGACATTGATACCTATGAAGAAACCGACGACACAGGCGTAAAACAGTACGATCTGGCCAGTCAGGATCGGATTGTTCGTGGTCGGATGCCCACGCTCGAGATGATCAACGAGCGTTTTGCCCGCTATACCCGCATCAGCCTGTTCAACCTCTTGCGTCGTAATGCCGACGTATCCACCGGCGGTGTGCAGATCATGAAGTTCGGTGAGTATGGGCACACCCTTTACGTACCGACCAGTCTGAACCTGTGCAAGGTCCGCCCTCTGCGCGGCACCTCACTGTTTGTTCTGGACGCCAAGCTGGTGTTCAAGTTGGTGGACAACTTTTTCGGCGGGGAAGGCCGTCATGCCAAGATCGAGGGCCGGGAGTTCACCCCCACGGAAACCCGCATCGTGCAGATGGTGCTGGAGCAGGTTTTCCACGACATGAAGGAAGCCTGGCATGCGGTACTGCCGGTGGAGTTCGAATACCTGAGCTCGGAAGTCAATCCGGCCATGGCCAACATTGTCAGCCCCAGTGAAGTGGTGGTGGTCAGCACGTTCCACATTGAGCTGGATGGCGGTGGCGGTGAACTGCACTTCGCCCTGCCGTACTCCATGATCGAGCCGATTCGTGATGTGCTGGACGCCGGTGTACAGAGTGACATCGATGATGTGGATGAACGCTGGGTGAATGCCCTGCGTGAAGATATCAAGGAAGTGGAAGTTCCGATCAACACAACGGTGTGCCGCCGCCGTATTTCCCTGCGGGAAATTGCGGGGCTGAAAGCAGGTGATGTCATACCGGTAGAAATTCCGGAACATCTGACCGTCACCGCAAACGGCATTCCGGTCTACAAGGCCACGTTGGGAACCCGAGACGACAAACTGGCGCTGAGAATCCATGAACGGGTGAAGCTGCCCAAGGTGAAGAAACAATTGAAGGTGAATCGCAATGGCTGATGACGACAAGAAAGACGATCAGGAACTCAGCGAAGACGAAAAACTGGCGGCTGAATGGGAAGCGGCCATGGGCGAATCCGGTGACGACGATTCACGGGAAGACGAATGGGCGGCTGCCATGGCGGAAGCCGAGGGTGGGGGCGATGATGATTCGAACCACGACAACGTCCGCGCCGCACCCATGGAAGAGTTTGGCCCCGATTCGGGCTCAACGGGAGAGGGCGGTGCACCCGATATGGATGTCATCATGGACATCCCGGTTACCATTTCCATGGAAGTGGGCAATACCCAGATTCCCATTCGCAACCTGTTGCAGCTGAACCAGGGCTCGGTGATTGAGTTGGATCGTCTGGCGGGTGAGCCGCTGGACGTGCTGGTCAACGGCACCCTGATCGCCCACGGCGAGGTGGTGATGGTGAACGAGAAGTTCGGTATCCGCCTGACCGACGTGATCAGCCCGGGCGAGCGTATCCGCCGGTTGCAGAAATAACATGGCACGCGTTTGGGGGTTGATAGCCATGGTACTGGCCAGCGCGCCCGTGATGGCGCAGCTGAGTCCCGATGAGGGCGGCGCGGAAAATGCGGCCCGCGCACCGGACACCCTGGCTACTGTGTTGAGTCTGGGTGCCGGTTTGCTGGCGGTGATCGCCATCATCTATGGCTGCGCGTGGCTGATTCGCCGCATGAGCGGCATGACGGGCATGAACAACAACGCCATACGGGTGGTGTCGGTCATGGCCATCGGCGCCCGGGAACGGATTGCCCTGGTAGAAGTGGGTGGCCAGCAAATCCTGCTTGGCATCACCCCCAGCGCTATTCGCACCCTGCAGGTGTTTGAAGAACCGGTGGTTGATGCCGGCAATCCGCCCGATAGTGATTTTGCCCGCCGCTTGCAGAGCATGATCGGCAAATCCTGGACCGCTCCGAAAAGGAAAGACTAGTCTCCATGCTTGCCGCGACTCTCCGACGACTGATTCCGCTACTCGTAATACTGGCCGGAATGGCCTGGGCGCCGCTGGCACTGGCACAGGAACCCACGGGTATCCCGGGGATTCCAGCGTTCACCGTGACCCCTGGTGAAGATGGTGGAGCCCAGGAATACAGCGTAACCCTGCAGATCCTGGCGCTGATGACGGCGCTGACCTTCCTGCCGGCGATGCTGATGATGATGACGTCCTTCACCCGCATCATTGTCGTGTTTGCCATCCTGCGTCAGGCCCTTGGCCTGCAGGCCACGCCTTCGAACCAGATCCTTCTGGGGCTGGCCCTGTTCCTGAGCATTTTCATCATGAAGCCGGTGCTGGAGGAGGCCAACGAGGTAGGCCTGCAGCCCTACCTGCAGGAGGAGGTCACCTCGCTGGAAGCAGTAAAGCTGGCCAGTCAGCCGTTCAAGAATTTTATGCTGGAACAGACCCGGGAAGACGATCTGGGGCTGTTCATGCGCATTGCCGACGTGCAGTACGCGACCCCGGAGGATGTGTCCTTCTGGGTACTGATGCCGGCGTTTGTGACCAGTGAGCTGAAAACCGCGTTCCAGATCGGCTTTATACTGTTTATACCGTTCCTGATTATCGACATGGTGGTGGCCAGTGTTCTGATGGCCATGGGTATGATGATGCTGTCACCCATCATCATTTCTTTGCCGTTCAAGATCATGCTGTTCGTGCTGGTGGATGGTTGGGCCCTGATTATGGGGACTCTGGCCGCGAGCTATGGAATATAGGAGGCATCAATGACTCCGGACACCGTTATCGACATCATCCGGGAAGCTCTGTGGCTGATCGTAATGCTGGCCACCATGATTATCGGGCCGGGGTTGGCCATCGGCCTGGTGGTCAGTACCTTCCAGGCCGCAACCCAGATTAACGAGCAGACCCTGAGTTTCCTGCCCCGTTTGCTGATCACGCTCATCGTGATCATCGTGATGGGGCCATGGATGCTGACCCAGCTCCTGGATCATGCCAACGGCCTGATTTCCCGTATTCCCTACCTGATTGGCTGACGGATGATTCCAGCGGAAGTCAGTGCAGACCTGATAGGTCAGTGGGTGGGCCAGTACTTCTGGCCGCTGTTCCGCCTGGGTAGTTTCCTGATGGTCATCCCTATTTTTGGTACCCAACTGGTGCCGGCCCGTGTCCGCCTGGGGCTGGCGTTGATGATGACGGTGCTGATCTCTCCGATGATTCCCGAAGTGCCCCAGGTGGAGGCCCTTAGCGCCGACGCGGTGGTTATTACGCTGCAGCAGGTCCTGATCGGGGTAGGGATGGGCTTTGCCCTGACTGCCCTCTGGCAACTGTTTGTTGTCGCCGGCCAGATGATCGCCATGCAGATGGGCCTTGGTTTCGCGTCCATGGTGGACCCCGCAAACGGCGTAAACGTGCCGGTCCTGTCCCAGATCTACACCATCACGATTACCCTGTTGTTTCTGGTGATGAACGGTCACCTGGTGGCCTTCGAGGTGTTTATCGAAAGCTTCTACACCCTGCCCATTGGCATGGAAGGCCTGGGCCAGGGTGGAGTATGGAAAATTGCCCATCGCATCAGTTGGATGTTTGCCTCCGCGATGCTGCTGGCACTGCCGGCTATGACGGCCGTCTTGATCGTTACCATTTCCTTCGGTGTGATGACCCGGGCCGCGCCGCAGATGAACATCTTCGCACTCGGCTTCCCGATCAGTCTGATTTTTGGCCTGTTTGCTATCTGGGTGCTGCATGCCAATTTTCTGCCACACTTCGAAGAGTATACCCGGGAAACCTTCCAATTCATGCGGGGCCTTCAGGGGCAACCCTGACAGGCTGGTGAATCATGGCTGAAGAGAACGACAACAGTCAGGAAAAAACGGAAGAGCCGACGCCCCGACGCCTTGAGAAAGCCCGGGAAGACGGCCAGACCGCCCGGTCGAAAGAGCTGGGAACCATGGCGGTGTTGATGGCCGGGGCTATTGGGCTTCTGGTGTTTGGTGGTCAGTTGGGGGCGGCCCTGGAGGGCATCATGCGCGATGCCTTTGTGATTGAACGTTCGGCCATGTTTGATACCCGCCACATGAGCATCCAGCTGCTTGCTTCGGCCAAGGAAGCTGCCTGGGCATTGGCGCCTTTTATGGCCGTGCTGGTGATTGCGGCGGTAGCCGGCTCTATCGCTATTGGCGGGTTGCTGTTCAGCGGCAAGGCCATCCAGCCAAAATTTAACCGCATGAACCCGATCAAGGGGCTGGGACGCATGTTCTCCATGCGCTCGTTGATCGAGCTGGTGAAGGCGATTGCCAAGGTTGGGCTGGTCATGGTGGTCGCGATACTGATCCTGAACGCCCGCACCGAGGACCTGCTCAGCATTGCAGAAGAGCCCGCCATTCCTGCCATGGTGCACGTGCTGTGGACTTTGGGCTGGAGCTTCCTGCTGCTGTCGGCGGCCACCATTGCAATTGCTGCGATTGATGTACCCTTCCAGATCTACGATCACACGAAAAAGCTGCGCATGACCAAGCAGGAAGTGAAGGACGAGTTCAAGGACACCGAAGGTAAGCCCGAGGTCAAAGGCAAGATTCGCCAGTTGCAGCGGGAAATGGCTAACCGGCGCATGATGCAGGACGTGCCGGAAGCCGACGTGGTCATCACCAACCCGACCCACTATGCCGTGGCACTGAAATACGACCAGGATAGCATGGGCGCGCCAGTGGTGGTGGCCAAGGGCGCGGATGAGGTCGCCTTCAAGATCATGGAAATTGCCCGGGAGCACAAAGTCGAGCTGTTGCGCACGCCACCGCTGACCCGGGCGGTTTACCACAACACCGACGTCGGCGAGGAAATCCCCGACGGCCTCTACATGGCCATCGCCCAGGTGCTGGCTTATGTGTTCCAGCTACGTCAGTTCCGCAAGGGCTACGCAGCCAAACCCACCATGCCGGACTTCCCGATTCCCAAGGATATGCGGCGTGATATTTGATTTGGTTTGGCGATACCAGAAAAGCCGAAACATCAGGGCTGACTGGCTCTGATGTCTCCCGAGCTGGCAGGCTAGGGCAGAGGCAATCAGTAATCTGGAAAAACGAAGGGAATGCTGAAAAGCATGCCGGCCCCCGGAAAAGAGGGCCGGCACAAAGCTTCAGTCAACGCGCTTTTCGTGCATGCGCTTACCCCAGGCCTCCTTCTCACCCGGTAGCACCAGGTTCAGGATGACCGCAGCTACCGCGCATAGGGCGATGCCTTCCAGGTGCCCCAGCACCATGTTGCCGATGCCGAACACCAGGGTCACACCCACAATCACCAGATTTCGTGAAATCGACAGATCCACGTTGTGACGAATCAGCGTGTTCAGACCCACCACCGCGATGGAGCCGAACAGCAGGCACAGGATGCCGCCCATGACCGGCACCGGAATGGTCTGTAGGGCTGCGCCGAACTTGCCGATGAAAGCCAGGACGATGGCCACGCCAGCGGCCCACCACATGACTTTGGGGTTGAAGTTCTTGGTCAGCATGACCGCACCGGTCACCTCTGAATAGGTGGTATTGGGCGGCCCGCCAAGCATGGAGGCAGCGCTGGTGGCCAGGCCATCGCCCAGCAAGGTGCGGTGCAGGCCCGGCTTTTCCAGGTAGTTCTTCCGGGTGACGTTACCAATGGCCAGAACATCCCCGATGTGTTCGATAGCTGGCGCAATGGCCACCGGAATCATGAACAGGATCGCGCTCCAACTGAATGCCGGGGTCGTAAAGTTCGGTACCGCGAACCAGGGGGCTTGCTCAACAGCCGTGGTGTCGACGACGCCGGTGAACCAGGAAATAATGTAGCCCACGATCACACCGATCATGATCGGGATCAGGCGGAAAATGCCCTTGGCCCAGACCGACATGATGATGGTCACGGCCAGGGAAATCATGGAGATCCAGATGGCGGTGTCATAGGGGATCAATTGCGAGCTACCGTCGCCGGTGCGGCCGGAGGCCATGTGAACCGCCAACGGCGCGAGACCCAGGCCGATGGTCATGATCACCGGCGCAATCACCACCGGTGGCAGCAGGCGGGTGACAAAGCCCGTGCCGCGCAGGCGAATCGCGCCGGACAGGATAACGTAGAGGATACCGGCGGCCATCAGCCCGCCCAGGGTCTCCTCAATTCCGAACTTGCCCTTGGCGGCAATGATCGGTGCAATGAAGGCAAAGGACGATGCCAGGAAAATCGGAATTTGCCCGCCGGTCACCACGTGGAAGATCAGTGTGCCGACGCCGGCGGTAAACAGGGCTACGTTTGGGTCCAGGCCGGTAATCAGTGGCATCAGTACCAGTGCACCGAAGGCCACCAGCAGCATCTGTGAACCGGCAATGGCCTGTTTCCAGACTGGGTCCTTGAGATGGTCCTGCATGATTATTCGTCCTTCTGCTTGGTGCCGAAGATTTTGTCGCCAGCATCGCCCAGCCCCGGCAGGATATAGCCTTTCTCATTCAGGCAGTCATCCACGGAAGCGGTGTAGATGGACACGTCCGGGTGTTTTTCCAGAACCTTTTCCACGCCTTCGGGAGCCGCGACCAGTACCAGTGCCCGGATTTCCGTGCTGCCGGCTTTCTTGAGCAGGTCGATGGTGGAAATCATCGAGCCACCAGTGGCCAGCATCGGATCAACAATCAGCGCGGTGCGCTGATCCATCTCGCCCACCAGTTTTTCCAGATAGGTTTCGGCTTCCAGCGTTGTTTCGTTGCGAATCTGGCCAACCACGCTTACTCTGGCGACCGGAATCAGGCTCAGTACGCCATCGAGCATGCCCAGGCCCGCCCGCAGAATCGGTACAATGGTGATTTTCTTGCCGTGAATCTGTTCCACGGTCACCGGGCCCGCCCAACCTTCAATGGTTTGCTCCTGCAGGTTGAAATCCTTGGTGGCCTCGTACGTCAGCAGGGCGCCAACTTCCTGCGCCAGTTCGCGAAAGTTCTTGGTGCTGATGTCGGCGCGGCGCATCAGGCCGAGTTTGTGCTGGATCAGGGGGTGCTTCACTTCGTGGATCGGCATGGGGTCACCTGTTGCGAATTTGCGAGCTTGGATTTTGATCAGTTAAACGGCCGAAGGATACCGTATCTGCCTGCTCGCGTCAGGCGTTGATCGCCCTGAATTCGGCAATTTTCTATGGCCTGGTATGAATATTGCCGGAGAACCTCCTGAATAACGGTAAGTGCCAGGTTTTCGACTCAACACCCGACTGAAAACACAGAAACCGGAGAACATTCCAGCATGGACAGATCATTAGTCCTGAATAACGTCAAAACCCTGACGCGGGGGAACTTTGGTGTTCCGCTGATGCTGATGGGGTTGCTGGGCATGATGATTCTGCCCATGCCCGCGTTCCTGCTGGACGTGTTCTTCACTTTCAACATCACGCTTTCCATCGTCATTCTGCTGGTGTGTGTGTACGCCTTGCGGCCGATGGAGTTTGCCTCGTTCCCCACCGTCCTGCTGGTTGCCACACTGCTGCGGCTGGGCCTGAACGTGGCGTCCACCCGGATCGTATTGCTGGAAGGGCACGAGGGCGGGGATGCCGCCGGTAAGGTGATTGAATCCTTCGGTGAAGTGTTGATCGGCGGTAACTACGCCGTGGGTCTGGTGGTGTTCGCCATCCTGATGATCATCAACTTCCTGGTGGTGACCAAGGGTGCCGGCCGGGTATCCGAAGTAAGTGCCCGCTTTACCCTCGACGCCATGCCCGGCAAGCAGATGGCCATCGATGCCGACCTGAACGCCGGTCTGATCAATCAGGATGAAGCCAAGCACCGTCGGGAAGAAATTGCCCAGGAAGCGGACTTCTACGGGTCCATGGACGGTGCTTCCAAATTCGTGAAAGGCGATGCCGTCGCCGGTCTGTTGATTCTGGCCATCAACATTATTGGTGGTATTGCCATCGGCATGATGCAGCATGGCCTGGATTTCGGGCTGGCGGTGGAGCGTTACGCCCTGCTGACCATTGGTGACGGCCTGGTAGCCCAGATTCCGTCACTGTTGCTGTCCACCTCCGCCGCCATCATGGTGACCCGTGTCACCTCCAGCCAGGACATGGGCGGGCAGATCATCGAGCAGATGTTCAGTGCCCCCAAGGTGTTGGCTATTGCCGCAACCATCCTGATTATTCTGGGTCTGATCCCGGGTATGCCGCACATCGCTTTCCTTGGCCTGGGTGGCATTGCCGGAGGTGCCGCCTGGTTTATCTGGAAGAAGCAGCGTCAGACTGTTGAGGAGGAAGGCACGTGGGCTGGCCGAGGTGCGTCGGCAGGCTCGGCGCAGCGCCAGGGTACGGAGACTTCTGCCGACCAGGGTGGTGACGGACAAGCCCTGCCGGCGCCGGGTGAGACCCGCGAGCTGGGCTGGGACGATGTAGCTACCGTCGACATCGTGGGGCTGGAGGTGGGCTATCGCCTGATTCCGCTGGTGGACAAATCCCAGGGTGGTCAGCTGCTCAGCCGGATCAAGGGTGTGCGCAAGAAGCTGTCCCAGGACCTGGGCTTTTTGATGCCCTCGGTGCACATTCGCGACAACCTTGACCTGATGCCCAATGTTTATCGAATCACCCTGATGGGCGTCACCATTGCCGAGGCTGAGATACACCCCGAGCGGGAACTGGCCATCGACCCGGGCCAGGTGTTCGGCAAGGTGGAAGGTATTGCCGGCAAGGATCCGGCGTTTGGGTTGGAGGCCACCTGGATTGAGCCCGACCAGAAAGACCAGGCCCAGACCCTCGGCTACACCGTGGTGGATGCCAGCACTGTGGTAGCGACCCACCTGAACCAGATCCTGCAGAGCCACGCCCACGAGCTGATTGGCCACGAGGAAGCCCAGAAGTGGCTGGACCAGCTCGAGAAGATTTCGCCCAAACTGGCCGAAGAGCTGGTGCCGACCACCATCACCGTCAGTATTTTGTTGAAGGTGCTGCAGAACCTGCTGAAAGAAGAAGTGCCGATTCGCGATATGCGCTCGATTGCCGAGGCTATTGTGAACGTTCATCCGAAGAGCCAGGACCCCAAGATTCTTACCACTGTGGCGCGCCAGGCCTTGCGTCGGATGATTGTCCAGAGCATCTGTGGCAACGAAAAAGAGATCCCCGTGATCACATTGGATCCAGACTTGGAACAGTTATTGCTAAAGTCTGTTCAACAGAGTCAACAATCCGGCGGACAGGAAGATATTGGCCTGGTGCTCGAGCCCAACATGGTGGAAAAGCTGCAACGCTCACTGCAAGACAGCGTTCAGCGCCAGGAAATGATGGGCAAGCCAGCCATCCTGCTGGTCTCCGGGCCCTTGCGGCCAGTGCTGGCGAAGTTTGCCAGCTACGGAGTAGAGCGCTTGCATGTGCTCTCGTACCAGGAAGTGCCGGATAACAAACAGATCACGATCGTCGCCTCTGTAGGCCAGTAAGGGCCTCAGGGCAGGGCGGGCAGCCAAACCGGCAGCCGGTGGAGGATGAAGCACTATGAAAGTAAAACGGTTTTTCGCGCAGACCATGGCAGAGGCCCTGAAGCAGGTCAGTAACGAAATGGGCCCGGATGCCGTTATTCTGTCCAATCGTCGGGTGGATGGCGGCGTCGAAATTGTGACGGCCCTGGATTATGACGAAAATATGGCGCGTCAGCGGCTGGGCGAAAAAGCAGGGGAAGCCACCAACGGTGCCCGGCTGGCCGAAATGCAGGCCGACCAGCACCGCCACCTGGAAAGCGAGCTGACCCGTTCCCGGAGCCGTATCCAGGAAGTCCGTGAGAAGCGGGCCGCCGCCGGCGCCCAATACACCGGTGTGGCCTTTAACGATGCGGCGCTGGATGAAGAAATGCCGGTTGCCCAAGCTCCGCAGAAGCCGGCGACGGATAGCGGCTATTCCGACGAACTGGCCAGCATGAAAGCGGAAATCAAGTCGCTGCGCGAGCTGGTAAGCAACTCGTCCGCCCAGGCCGAGCGTAAAAAGCCGGAAGGGCCTGGCAATGCGGTGCAGCAGCGTCTGTCCGAGCGGCTGCAGGAATTCGGTCTGGGCCATGAACTGGCCGGTAGCCTGGCTCAGCAGAATCGCAACGCCCGGCTGGAAGATGCCTGGAAGCAGTCCCTGAAAATGCTGGCCACCGGTGTGCGCACGGCACGGGAAAGCTGGCTTGAGGCTGGCGGTGTCTACGCCCTGGTCGGGCCAACCGGCTCTGGCAAAACCACCACAATTGGCAAACTGGCGGCTCGCTATGTGCTTGAACACGGCCCGGATTCCCTGGCGCTGGTTACCACCGACCGCTACCGGGTGGCGGCACACGAACAGCTGTTTGTCTTCGGTCGCATCCTGAATGTCCCGGTGCGGGTGGTTGATGAAACCCATTCGCTGGACGACATTCTCGATGAGCTGTCAGACCGTCACCTGGTGTTGATCGACACCGCCGGCCTGACCAGTGCTGACCGCGGCTACCAAGAGCAACTGGCTGAATTGGCACGCAGCCACCACAACATTCGCAGCCACCTTGTGGTCTCGGCTACCAGCCAGCCAAGAATCATGAAATCCGTTTGGCATTGCTATAAGATGGCAAACCTTGCCGGCTGCGTGATGACCAAGATTGATGAGGCCCTCACGTTGGGTGAATCGCTTGGTTTTGTGATGGAAACCGGTCTTCCGGTGGCCTGGTATACCGATGGCCAGAAAATTCCCGAAGACCTGCACCGGGCCCAGGCCGTTCCCCTGGTTCGGCTCGGTGTCGAGCGGCTGCGGGCCATGCAGCATTCACAGGCGGTTGCCGAGGGTGCGTAACAGCACTGGCAGCAGAACAACAACCCGGCAGGCATGCCTACAAGAACGTAGTGAGAGACTGAGAACAGTATGAGCAGACCACATCCGGTTCAGGTAATCGCGGTTTCCGGCGGCAAAGGCGGCGTCGGGAAAAGCAACGTGTCAGTCAATCTGGGTATTGCGCTGGCCGAAAAGGGTAGGAGAGTCGTGATTCTGGATGCGGATCTCGGTCTGGCCAACATTGACGTGCTGTTGGGGATCAAGGCCAAGCGCAACCTTCAGGACGTGCTCAATGGCGAGTGCGACCTTAAGGACGTTCTGGTCAACGGGCCAGGTGGCATCAAAATTGTGCCGGCTTCCTCCGGCACCCAACGCATGACGCAGTTGAGTGCGATGGAGCATGCGGGATTGATCAACGCGTTCAGCGAGCTGGGGGACCAGATTGACGTTCTGATTGTCGATACAGCCGCCGGTATCTCTGAATCCGTGGTCAGTTTCCTGCGGGCGTCCCAGGAGGTGCTTCTGGTTGTCTGCGACGAGCCCACCTCAATCACCGACTGTTACGCGTTGATCAAACTGATGAATCGTGACTACGGCACCAACCGTTTCCGTATCGTGGCCAATCAGGTTCGTAACGACCAGGAAGGGCGGGTGCTGTTTGATAAACTGACCCGAGTCACCGAAAGGTTTCTGGATGTGGCGCTACAATACGTCGGCATAGTGCCTTATGATGAGGCCGTGAAAAAAGCGGTCCAGCGCCAGAAAGCCTTTCTGGAGGCTTATCCGAGGGCGCGTGCATCGTCGGCTATTCGCACGCTGGCGCAGAAAGTGGACAACTGGCCCCTGCCGACGACACCTCGGGGGCATCTGGAATTTTTTGTGGAGCGGCTGATCGAAGCCTGACTCCGAACGGAATCCATTGCTTTAAGAAGCCGGTTACATGACGTTGGCAAAACACCTGGGTTTGTACCAGCAAACAAGCGCCAAAACGCCTTCAGAATTAATTGAAGAGCATGCGCCGCTGGTCAAGAAAATTGCGCTTCACCTGATGGGTCGGTTGCCGGCGTCCGTGCAGCTTGAAGACCTTATGCAGGCTGGCATGATCGGGTTGTTGGAAGCGGCTCAGCGTTATTCTTCCGGTAAGGGCGCCACGTTTGAAACCTACGCCGGTATTCGCATTCGCGGTGCCATGGTTGACGAGATCCGCAAGGGCGACTGGGTGCCGCGTTCGGTCCATCGCAATGCCCGCAAGATTGCGGCTGCCATTAAAGCAGTGGAAGATCGCACCGGTCGTGAGGCGCAGGACGTTGAGGTTGCCGAAGAGCTGGGGATGGAGCTTGATGACTACCACGCCTCCCTGGCCGATTCGAACAGCGGCCGCCTCTTCAGTCTTGATGAATTAAATGAATCGGGCGAGCTGCCGTTACAGGAAGTAGAGACCAGCGACAATCCGCTGGAAGGTATTTCATCCAATGCCTTTCGGCAACATCTGGCCGAAGCCATTGAAGGGCTTCCCGAGCGGGAAAAACTGGTGCTGAGCCTTTACTACCAGGAAGAGCTCAACCTGAAGGAAATAGGCGCCGTGCTCGGGGTCAGTGAAAGTCGGGTCAGCCAGATCCATAGCCAGGCGGCACTAAGGTTGCGCGGACGGCTTTCGGGTTGGCACGACGACAAAGATTAAGACGGGGTTTCACCTGTTCCAGTGAAACGCAGAATGAAATCCGGGTGTTACTGACTGGAGGTCCCATTGGACAAGAATATGAAAATACTCATTGTGGACGATTTCTCCACAATGCGTCGAATCGTCAAAAACCTGTTGCGTGATCTTGGCTTCACCAATACCGATGAGGCTGACGATGGCAACACCGCATTGCCTATGCTCAAAAGCGGCAAATACGACTTTCTGGTGACGGACTGGAACATGCCCGGCATGTCCGGCTTTGATCTGCTTAAAGCGGTTCGTGCGGATGAGCAACTCAAGGATCTGCCGATCCTGATGGTCACCGCCGAGGCCAAGCGCGATCAGATCATTGCCGCTGCCCAGGCTGGCGTGAACGGTTACGTGGTCAAGCCCTTCACTGCGGCCACGCTCAAGGAAAAGATCGAAAAAATCTTTGACCGAATCCACTAACCAGAGGCCGGATAGCTGCCATGAGTGACAGCCAAAACAACCAGCCGGGCCTGGACCCGGAGGTCACAGAAAAGCTGGAGCAGCAGACCTCGGAACTGGCAGAAAGTGTCAATGCCGGCGACTACGCCAAGGCGATGTCCATCATCAATGAATTGAGTGATGTCCGGGATCAAAGCCTTTACCAGGAAGTGGGGCGGCTGACCCGAAGCCTGCACGAGGCCATTCGCAATTTCCAGATCGATCCGCGCAGTGCCGAACAGCAGGAAGCCCTGTCAAAAATGTCAGACGCTTCGGACCGGCTGAATTATGTCGTGGAAATGACCAACCAGGCCGCCAACCGGACCATGGACCTGGTCGAGGAAAGCATGCCCCTGGCTCACACCATGCGTGATGAAGCCATAGAACTTCGTGATGAGTGGCAACGTCTGCGCCGTCGGGAAATGGCACCAGCGGAGTTTCGTGAACTGTACGGCCGCATTGACCGGTTTTTTGTCAGCATGACGGCCGACTCCGATGTGTTGTACCGCAGCTTGTCGGAAATCCTGCTGGCCCAGGATTTTCAGGATCTGACCGGACAGGTGATCCAGAAGGTGACGGGCCTGGTAAAGGAAGTGGAAGAGAATCTGCTGAGCCTCGTTGTCATGGCCGGCCATGTGGATCAGTTGACCGGAACGATCCACGACATTGAAGAAAAAGAGGAATCGGCCGAAAAAGGGGTTGGGCCCCAGGTTAAGGCTGAAGAGCGTGAAGATGTGGTATCCGGGCAGGACGATGTAGACGACCTGCTGTCCAGTCTCGGTTTCTGAATAATAAAAGAGGGTGACGCATGGCGTTAGAAGCGGACGAAGATATCCTCCAGGATTTCCTGGTTGAGGCCGGCGAGATTCTCGAAAATCTGTCAGAACAGCTGGTGGATCTGGAGCAGCATCCGGATGACGCTGATCTGCTCAACGCCATTTTCCGTGGTTTCCACACGGTTAAGGGCGGTGCTGGCTTCCTGCAGCTGGACGCCCTGGTGAACTGCTGTCACGCGGCAGAGAACGTGTTCGACATCTTGCGTAACCATAAGCGTGAAGTGACGTCTGATCTCATGGACGTGGTCCTTGAGGCCCTCGATAACGTCAATGAGATGTTCGACCAGGTCCGCAACCGCGAGGAACCGGATCCGGCTCCGGATGAGCTGATCGAAGCATTGAAGCAGTACGCCCAGCCGGAAAGCGAAGACGCACAACCGGCTCCAGCAGCCAACACGGCCAGCCAATCATCGGGCGCCGGTCAGGAATCCGCCGAGAACGACGGCGATATCACCGACGATGAATTTGAGCAGTTGCTCGATGCGCTCGGTGATGACAAGGGTGGTGACGCCCCTGCCTCTTCTGGGAACAGCCCAGATAGCAGCCAGGATGGGGCGGACGATGAAATCTCTGAAGATGAATTCGAAGCCCTGCTCGACCAGTTGCACGGAGAAGGTAAATTCTCCGGTGCCTCGGCTGCCAAAGACGCCAGCGGCCCAGCGGCACAATCCAGTGATAAGCCCAAGCAGGCCGATGCCTCATCCGGTGACGGCGATGATCTGATCAGCGACGACGAGTTTGAGGATCTGCTCGACCAGTTGCATGGCAAAGGTGCAGGTCCTAGTGCGCAGGATGCGTCTCCGGCGCCGAAGCCGGCTGCTCCGAAAAAGCCCGAGCCCAAGCCGGAACCGAAAAAAGAGGAAAAGAAACCAGCGCCTGCGGCCAAGTCCGGTGGTCGTGAAGCGGCGCCCAAGGGCGACACCACGGTGCGTGTTGATACCAGCCGGCTTGATGACATCATGAACATGGTGGGTGAGCTGGTACTGGTGCGTAACCGCCTGCAGCGCCTGGGTTCCGAGAGCGAAGACAGCGAGATGCACAAGGCCGTGTCCAACCTGGATGTGGTCACCTCGGACCTGCAATCGGCGGTGATGCAGACCCGTATGCAGCCGATCAAGAAAGTTTTTGGCCGTTTCCCTCGGGTGGTGCGGGACCTGTCCCGCAGCCTGAAAAAGGAAGTGGATCTGGTCATGCATGGCGAAGACACCGACCTGGACAAAAACCTGGTCGAAGCCTTGGCTGACCCCCTGGTGCACTTGGTTCGTAATTCCGTGGATCACGGTATCGAAGATCCGGATGTGCGGGAGAAAAACGGCAAGCCGAGAAAAGGCACGGTCACCCTGTCTGCCGAGCAGGAAGGGGACCACATTCTGCTGTCGATTTCCGATGACGGCGCCGGTATGGACCCCGAGGTGCTTCGCCGCAAGGCCGTCGAGAAGGGTGTGTACGATGAAGATGCAGCGTCACGCCTGACCGAGAGTGAATGCTATAACCTGATCCTGGCCGCTGGTTTCTCCACCAAGGACCAGATTTCCGACGTCTCTGGCCGCGGTGTGGGCATGGACGTGGTGAAAACCAAGATCAGCCAGCTCAACGGCCAGATCAACATCGAATCGATCAAGGGCAAGGGCTCCAACATCATCATCAAGGTGCCGTTGACCCTTGCGATTATGCCGACGCTGATGATCATGCTGGGCGATCAGTCCTTTGCCCTGCCGTTGGTGAACGTTGTGGAAATCTTCCACCTGGATCTCACCAAAACCAACATCGTGGACGGCAAGGAATGCATTGTGGTGCGCGAGAAGGTCTTCCCTCTGTTTCACGTCAAGCGCTGGCTGGTGCCGGCCTCGGCCGGAGAAGAGCCGCCCAGGGACGCCCACGTGGTGATTGTGGCCATGGGCACTAGGCAGGTTGGCTTTGTGGTGGACCAGTTGATCGGTCAGGAAGAGGTGGTGATCAAGCCATTGGGTCGTGCCTTGCAGGGCACGCCGGGCATGGCCGGCGCCACCATCACCGGCGATGGCCGCATTGCACTGATTATTGACGTGCCCAGCCTGTTGCATCACTACGGCTGAGCGGTACACGATTACGGCTGATTTCAATCGGGCAGAAGTCCGGGATTGTTTAGGAGAAATGGATGACAGTTTCTGTCCTGGTCGTTGACGATTCAGGTTTCTTCCGCAAGCGACTGGCGGAAATCCTTACGGCTTCGGGTCAGATCAAGGTGGTGGGCACTGCCTCGAACGGACGCGAAGGTGTGGAGCTGGCCGAAAAGCTTCGCCCCGATGTGATTACCATGGATTACGAGATGCCGGTAATGGATGGCATCTCGGCGGTTCGGGAAATCATGAAAAAATGCCCGACCCCGGTTCTGATGTTTTCCTCGCTGACCTACGAAGGCGCCCGGGTAACCCTGGATGCCCTCGAGGCTGGCGCCGTGGATTTCCTGCCCAAGAACTTTGAGGAAATCGCCCGCGATAGCAGTCAGCTTCAGAAAATCCTGATCCAGCGGGTGATGGACGTCTCCGGCAGTCGGCCGGGCGCCAGAACCGCGCCTGCGCGAAGCAGCGCGGCTCCGGCTTCTTCGCCCGCCCGCCCGGAAGCGCGGCGGCCCGCTGCTCCCTCTCGCCCGGCACGACCGGCGGCTGCCCGGCCAATGTCACCGACCAGGGAAACAGCCCGTCCGGAGACTCCAGAGCCGGAAGCGCCGCGTCGATCCGGGCCGAAAACACCGACCAAGCATTATCAGGTGGTCGCCATTGGTACCTCCACGGGCGGCCCGGTTGCGCTGCAGAAAGTGCTGACTGAGCTGCCGGCGTCGTTCCCGGCGCCCATTGTGCTTGTTCAGCACATGCCAGCCAGTTTTACCCCCGCCTTTGCCGAAAGGCTGAACCGGTTGTGCCGGATTGAGGTGCGCCAAGCCGAAGACGGTGACGTGCTGCGTCCGGGGCTGGCGCTGCTCGCGCCCGGTGGCAAGCAGATGATGGTTGAAAATCGCGGTGGTCAGGCTCGTGTTCGCATCCTGGCCAGCGATGAACGGCTTAATTACAAGCCTTGTGTGGATGTGACCTTCGGCTCACTGGCGCGCAGTTTCCCCGGCAAGACGCTGGGTGTGATCCTGACCGGCATGGGGGCAGACGGTAAAGACGGCTGTCGCCTGATGAAACAGACCGGTTCGGTGATCTGGTCCCAGGATGAGAAAACGTCAGTGATTTACGGCATGCCCATGGCGGTCGCCAAGGCAGGGCTCAGTGACGAAATTCTGCCACTTCAGGATGTCGGCCCACGGCTGGTTGAAGGCGTGAGTTGATGGATATTCTCAGCCTGCTTGGGATTGTCCTGGCGTTTGTCGCTATTTTGGGCGGCAATGTGCTGGAAGGGGGCGCGCTAAGCTCCCTGTTTAACGGTCCGGCAGGGCTGATCGTGGTGGGTGGTACCCTGGCGGCCACCATTCTGCAAACCTCCTGGCCTGTACTCAAGCGTGCCTCGGCACAGGTGCGCTGGGTTCTGGTTCCGCCCTATATTTCCATGGAAGACGGCATCGGCAAGGTCATCGACTGGAGCGTGAAGGCCCGCAAGCAGGGGCTGCTTGGTCTTGAGGGCATGTCCGAGAAAGAACCGGAGCAATTTGCCCGTAAAGGTCTTCAACTACTGGTGGACGGTGCCGAGCCAGAGGCGATTCGCAGTATCCTCGAAGTGGATCTCGAATCCCGGGAAGAGCGCGATCTGGAATCTGCCCGTGTGTATGAAGCCATGGGCGGTTATTCGCCAACCATCGGTATCATTGGTGCGGTGATGGGTCTGATCCAGGTGATGACCAACCTGGAAGACCCTGAATCCCTGGGCAGTGGCATCGCCACAGCCTTTGTCGCCACCATCTATGGCGTGGCTCTCGCCAACCTCCTGTTCTTCCCCGTGGCCAACAAACTACGGGGTATCATCCGGGATCGCACCCGTTATGAAGACATGATGATCGATGGCATCATCGCCATTGCCGAGGGCGAAAACCCGAAATCCATTGAGCTGAGGCTGCGGGGCTTCCTGCAATAAACGGCCTGGGGACGGGATAGCAGCCTATGCGTCGACGCCGACAGTCACAGGATGATCTCCATAATAAAGAACGTTGGCTGATTTCCTACGCGGATTTCATCACACTTCTGTTCGCTTTTTTCGTGGTCATGTACTCGGTTTCCTCGGTGAATGAAGGCAAGTACAAAGTCTTGTCTGATACGTTCACCGGTGTTTTCAATACTCCCCAGCGTTCCATGCAGCCGATCCCCGTGGGTGATAATCAGGTCCAGCCAGCGCCACCGGAGACAACGGCTCCCGAAACCGATTCCGACAAAGCCACAGACGATGTTCAGATGCCGGAGCTGGATTCGCCCGACCGGGCGCAGGTGCTGCAAACCATGGCCAACCAGCTTGAGTTGGAATTTGACGAACTGATCAACCAGGGTGTGGTTTCTCTGGAAACCAGTGACGAATGGCTGGAGCTGAACCTGCCCAACAGCCTGCTGTTCAGCAGTGGCGATGCCGAGCCCCATTACGACGCTTTTGGGGTGATCGAAAAAATTGCCGGTGTGCTGAGGAACCACGACAATGCCGTGAAAATAGAAGGCTTCACGGACAACCAGCCCATTCGTACCGGCCGGTACCCGTCGAACTGGGAGCTGTCTGCCGCCCGGGCCGCGACGGTGGTTCGAATGCTTGCGATGGAAGGCATCGAGCCCGAGCGGATGGCGGCAGTGGGGTACGGCCCGTATCAGCCGGTCGCCCGGAATGACACCGAGGAAGGGCGTCGTCGTAACCGGCGTGTGGTATTGCTGATTTCCAAGGGAGCCAGTATTCGTGGTGCCATGCGCTAATATCAGTGCGTGGTAAACCTGAAATTGGCACACTTCCTGTATTACTTCTTTTCCAACTTTATTGAATCGGCAAGGAATTGCCACTGAGTGGTGGTCCGGGCTTTCAAGTTACGCCCTGTCCTGCCGTTAAGAAGTATGCGTTGGCACGTTGTGCCGCGTTGATCTGTAGCTGGAGTATCAAGAGTGCGAATCTGGGCCGTAGCGAATCAAAAAGGTGGTGTTGGTAAGACAACGTCCGTGGTGGCGCTTGCGGGGCTGTTGGCCCAGCAAGGCAAGCGGGTGCTGGTGGCCGACCTGGACCCGCATGGCTCATTGACCAGTTGGTTCGGTTATGACCCCGATACCATCGCTCACAGTGTGTTTGATCTGTTCCAGCACGAAGGCAAGGTGCCGGAGGGGCTGCCTGCGCAGTTGATTACCGAGACCAGTTGCCCTGGCCTGTCACTGCTGCCGGCAAGCACCGCCCTGGCGACCCTGGAGCGGAAAATGGTGGGCGTGGGAGGCATGGGGTTGATCATTTCCCGGGCCCTGGCACAGCTGTGGGACGATTTTGATTATGTGATCCTCGATAACACGCCATCGCTGGGGGTGTTGATGGTCAACGCCCTGGCGGCGGCCCAGCATCTGGTGATTCCGGTGCAGACGGAGTTTCTGGCCATCAAGGGCCTGGAGCGCATGCTGCATACCCTGCAGATGATCATGCGCTCCCAGAAGAACCAGTTGTCCTATACCATCGTACCAACGCTGTATGACCGCCGGACCCAGGCATCCGTAAAGAGCCTGAATCTGTTGCGCAAGACCTACACCGACAGCTTGTGGCGGTTTGCGATTCCGGTGGATACCAAATTCCGGGATGCCAGCCAGCAGGGAATGATTCCCTCTATGCTGGATCCCAATACCCATGGCGTGAGAGCCTACAGTCATTTGCTTGACGATCTCCTGAAGTGGACGGAGAAGCTCAAGGAGCCGCAGGATGGCTGACAAAAAAATGACGCAGTTGGCGGAGCCGGAAGCGGCGATAGCCAGCTATCTGGACGACCTGCTGCACACCGCGACCAGCACGGCTCTGGAAGAGGAGCAGGCGAAGCCGGAACCAAAACCCGAGCCGAAGCCTGAGCCAGAACCGGAGCGGCCGGCTCGCAGGCTTCGGACCGTCCCACGTCCAAGGCCTGCACCAGTGGAGCAGAAAGCCGAGCCCGAGCCGGCGATCAAGACAGAAACAGCCAGGCCCGCGAAAGTAGAACCGGAAGTTGAGGCTCCGCCAGCCGAGCCTGAGCAGGAGCTGCAGGCGCAACCGGTTCCCGTCGAAACGGAGGACCGGCCCGACTGGTCGGAGGAACCGTTTGAGTGTTTGATTTTTACCGTCGCCGGGCTCAAGTTAGCGGTGCCGCTGGTGTTGCTGGGCGCAATTCACCGCCTGGAACGGGACGATGAAATCCGTCCGATTCCTGGCAGCCCGCGCTGGTACATGGGCATTCGTCCGGACCGCGAACAGAACCTGCGGGTTGTGGACAGTGCGGAGTGGATCATGGCGGGGCGGGTGCCAGATAATACCCGCGAAAATTACCGCTTCGTGATTCGCCTGGACGACAGTGAGTGGGGGCTGGCCTGTGATGACGTTGCCCAGTCCTTTACCTTGCGGCCTGACGAAGTGCGCTGGCGCACCGGGCGCAGCAAGCGGCCCTGGCTGGCCGGCACGGTGGTGGACCACATGTGTGCGCTGATTGACGTGCGTGCGATGGCCCAGTTGCTGGTGCGTGCGGAACGTGAACACCATCTCGACCTGAGTTGAACAGGTCAGTTACTGAATGAAACCGTGCAATGCTGGCACGGTTTGTGCCCTTAATTATAGTATTGGGCACTGATGATGAATTTTTGACGATCAGGTTGCCCGCCGGGCAGCCGAGTAAGGAGAGAGCGTTATGGCATCCCCGAGCGGACAGCAAAATCAGGCCCAGGATGATCAGGTACTGCAGTACGTGACCTTCCGGCTGGATGAAGAGACTTATGGCATTGATGTCATGCAGATCCAGGAGGTACTGCGGTACACCGAGATCGCCCCGGTACCCGGCGCACCGGATTACGTGCTGGGCATCATTAACCTGCGGGGCAACGTGGTCACCGTGATCGATACCCGGCGCCGTTTCGGGCTGGCCGACGCGGAAATCACCGACGCCTCCCGCATCGTGGTGATGGAATCGTCCAGTCAGGTGATGGGTATTCTGGTGGATTCCGTGGCCGAGGTGGTTTACCTCAAGGCCAGCGAGATTGAAACGGCCCCGAATGTCGGCAACGAAGAAAGCGCCAAATTCATTCAGGGTGTGTGCAACAAGAACGGCGAGCTGATTATTCTCGTCGAATTCGACAAGATGCTGTCAGATCAGGAGTGGGCTGAAATCGCATCGCTGTAAAGCAGGACTTTGCAGCGCTTACGATGGACGTCCACGCCGGTCACTAACCAACGGAGACGTCCATTATGAGCATTGCTGCCATTCCTTCCTGGCTCCCATGGAGCCTTACCGCTGTCGCTCTGGGTCTGGTGCTGCTGCAGGGCATTGTCAACGGCCGCCGGATCCGGGCCTTGCAGGCGAATGTCAAAGATCGTTGCGACACGCTTGGGCGTGAATTGCATGCCACCACCAGTGGCAGCATGGGCGTGGGTCAGCGTTTGGTGGCCTGTGAGCGTCAGTTGTTCGAACTGCGCAATGCCCTGGACGAAATGCGCCAGAACGATCCCCTCCGGATTTCCTATGACGAAGCAGCGCGCCTGGTTGATCTTGGTGCCGATATCGACGATCTTATGGACACGTGCGGAATTTCCCGCCCCGAGGCCGAACTGGTTTCAGCACTGAAGAAACGTCAGGCGGCCTGATTCCCCTAAGCCTATCCGGCTTTAAGGACGCTGCTGAATGAAACCGATTTATCCGAGGGCCGAAGCAGCCCTCAACAGTGTCTTCCGTCATGACTTCGTGGCCGGCGCCGACCTGGCACCTTCCATTACCGGCCACTCCATTCCCCGCCAGGAAACCGTCCACCATCTGCTGGGCCTGATGCCCGAGATTGAGCCCGACCAGGTGGTGATGCACGTGGGCGGCGGCTCCGGCTACCTGACTGCCGTACTGTCACAGTTGGCTCACCGTGTGATTTACGTGGACCGTAACCCCGTGCTTGCCGATACGGCTCGTGAACGCTTCTTCAGGCGCGGGTTGCATAATATCGACGTAATCCAGGCCTCGGCCGATAAAGGGGTGAGCACGGACGAACCCTGCGATTGGGTGCTGTGCACCACCTTTCTGCCCAATGTGAAAGTCCTGACCGCCAACCTGCGGGAAGGTGGCCACCTGGTCTGCCTGGAGGGGCGGGCAGGGCCGGTACCCAGCGTTGCAATGTACCGGCGGGACGGTGACAAGCTGGAGCGTTGCCGGACTCTGGGCTGGGTGGACTTTAATCGCAATTCGGAACAGATCCTGATTGACCTGGGTCTGGTCAACGACAGTGAGCTGGACAAGGCCCGCGCTGAGGCCTCCAGCCGCAATGAGCGTGTTCTGGATGTGCTTCGGCGCTCGCTAAATCTCGAGGAAATCGATCTCTACCGGTCCCTGGCTGAGCAGCGGGGCCTGGTTTTTGCTGAAGCCGATGATGTTCTCAATCACCTCAATTCCGATCTCTTCAGGCGTTTTTCCCGAACGTTTCTCGACCTTTCACGGACGATTCCCGTGGCGGAAGAAGATGGCTCGATGACGGTCGTTACCGACGATCCCGATGTCCGCACAGATCAACTGGAAAGGCTCACTCCCAAGCACCGGATTGTCTGCCTGCTGGTAACGCCGACCGATTTTCGCAGGATCTGGTCGGCCCTGGACCTGACGGTGAAAGGGAGCCGTTTCGTTGCCGAGCAGAATGCCGGCCTCCAGCCTTCTCCGGACAAAGGCGAAAACGGCAAAGATCTTTTGGGTAAGGAGATCAACAAGCATATCAGCCCCTACCTGGTTTCGGTTTACGAGGCGATCCTGCTGGATGCCGTTAGCGAGAAGGCCAGTGACATCCACATTGAACAGTATGAGGATCGGGTACGCATCCGCCTGCGGGTGGACGGCGACCTTCACGAGTTGCCGCAATACCAGCTGTCGGCCCGGGAAATCCGTGGCGTGATCAACGTCATCAAATTGCGCGCGGAGTTGAACATTGCCGAGCACCGGCTGCCCCAGGGTGGTCGTTCCCGATTGCAGCTGGGCGATGCCACTTACGATCTGCGCATCCAGACTCAGCCTTCTCTCCATGGTGAGAACGCCATTATCCGCCTGTTGCCCCAGACCGGTCGGGCCATGACCATTGCCGAACTGGGCATGTCTCCGGTGGTCGGTGTCCGTTACCAGCGGCTGCTGGATAACCCGGCGGGACTGGTGCTGGTGGTAGGGCCAACCGGTTCCGGCAAATCCACCACGCTTTACGCCGGGCTTCAGACCCTGGCGGACGATGGTCGCCGAAAAGTGATTACTGTGGAAGATCCCATTGAGTATTCCATCGACAATATCCAGCAGACCCGAGTGCGCTCGGAGATCGGCTTCAGCTTCGCCGACGCCATGCGGGCGTTTGTGCGGGAAGACCCTGACGTGATCCTGATCGGGGAGATTCGTGACCAGGAGACCGCCCTGGAAGCCATTCGCGCCTCGCAGACCGGCCACGTGGTGCTCTCAACGCTGCACTGTAACGATGCGGTTGATTCCCTGCAGCGTCTCTATGATCTGGGCATTCACCCGAATTCCATCGCCGGCGAACTGCTGGCGGTGATTGCCCAGCGTCTCGCCAAGCGCATCTGCACGCACTGCCGCAAGCCGGCCAAGCCCGATCCGGTCATCCTGTCGGAAGTGTTCCCGGACGGGCCCCCGGTGGGCTTTACCTGTTATGAGGGCGAGGGCTGCGATAAATGCAATGGTCGAGGCACGCAGGGGCGGATTGCCATTGTGGAATACATGGAGGTAGACACGGATATTCGTAACACCATTTCCAGCCAGCCCCCCATCGGTGAACTTCGCTGGCGGGCGCTGGATGCCGGGCTGGTGACCATGCGTGACAGCGCCCTGGACCACGTGATTGAAGGCATTATCCCCTTATCGGAACTGCCGCGCATTCTGCCCCGGGAACGCATGGCGCCGGAAATACGCGGTGGCCGGAGGAGTAACCCATGAAACGCGAAGACAAGCCGGCGAATGGGGTGCAGCGCCAGCCCGCCGAAGTGGTGTATCGGGACGAGCTCGACCGGCTGGTGGCTCAGGATTCCGGGCCGGTGCCGCCGGGCTGGCAGATGTCGCCCCGCTCGGTCGAGAAGTTTCTCTGCGGCGACGAGAAGCTGGGCATTGAGCGCAAATTTGTGGCGGATCGGGCCTTGATTACCCGAATCGTCATCTCCCTGTGTACCAACCGGGGCTGCTTGTTGGTTGGCCCGCCGGGAACCGCCAAGTCCTGGCTCTCGGAACTGCTGGCGGCTGCGGTTTCCGCCAATTCCACCCTGACCCTGCAGGGCGGAGCCATTAGCCAGGTCAGCCAGATGCTGTACAGCTGGAATGAGGCATTGCTGCGCGCCGAAGGACCAACCCGTCGGGCGCTGATCCCCACGCCATTGTTGCGGGGCATGATGGAAGGGCGTCTGGTGCGTTTTGAGGAAATAGCCCGTTGTCCCCAGGCCTTGCAGGACGCCATGCTGTCTGTGCTGTCGGACCGCGTGGTGGTTATTCCGGAGCTTGGCGGCGATGACGGTGTCATCCTGGCCCGTGAAGGCTTCAATCTAGTTGCCACCTCCAACAGCGTGGATACCGGTGTCCACACCATGAGTGCCGCGCTCAAACGCCGGATGGATTTTGAGGAAATTCGGCCAATTCGTAATCTGGCGGATGAGGTTGAAGTGGTTCACCGCGAGGTGGCTAAAGCCAACCGGCAGGCTGGTGTTGAGGTGGCGCTGGAAGAGCCGGTGGTGGAAGTGTTGGTGACCATGTTTCACGAACTTCGCAACGGCCAGACCCTGGATGGGCGAAGCACTGATCGTCTGGCGGGCTCGGCCCTGTCCACCGCGGAGGCGGTGTCGGTGGCCCATGCCGCCAGCCTCAATGCCTGGTATTACGGCGATGGCATCATGACGGTCGAACACCTGATGCATCACCTGATTGGTTCGGCGTTAAAGGATGAGCCGGAAGACCGGCGGCGCCTGAAGCATTATTTTGAGACCGCCGTGGCACCGCGCAAATCAGCCCACTGGCAGCAGGCCTGGGCACTACGCTCACTGATTCATTAGTCAGTAGAGTCGGCGGGGGCGGCATCTTCGGGGGTGCGCCCACGAATATGGAATGCAAAGGCGAGAATTTCTGCAATTACCCGGTACAGCTCTTCGGGAATTTCGTCATTCAGTGACAATCGGGCGAGGATGCCGGCCAGTTCGGCGTTCTCGTACAGAGGCACTTCGTGTTCCCGGGCGATGCGAATGATCTCTTCGGCCAACTCCCAGGTGCCCGTGGCGGAAATGATGGGCGCCCGCTCGCCGTCGTATTTCAGGGCGACTGCTGCCGGGGTGTGATCGGTGTCTTGTCTGCTCATGCCTTGGTATCCACCAGTCGGTGTTCCAGCCGGGTTTGTGTCTGCTGTGGACAGCCGCGCCGGCAATCGAGTTCCCCCACCTCCAGACCCAGATCAGTCAGGCTCTTGCGCAATAATGGCAGTTCCTGGTGAACCTGCCTCAGGGTTGACTGCTTCTCGGCCCAGACCTGCGCGCTGACCGACGGCGGGCGGAAGCTGACATCGAAATGCAGGGGGCCGGCTTCGTCCATGTCCATCGATAGCGTCAGTCGCCATTCACTGATGCTGGTGCGCTGTTGTGGCTTATCGTTGTCTTCCCGGGAATGCTCATATTGCTCCAGTCGCAGCTGCGCGATTTTGGGTTCCTGCTGGGGATTGAGCCAGGGCAGGTCAATGAGCTGCGTATTTACCGGTGTGCCCGGATCAGCACCAGCGCGGGCGGTCAGGGTTTGGCTATGCAGCTGATTGACGGTGATGCGGTTGAGCATGCCTGCCAACAGTCGCAGCATCTGTCCGGTACTGGTTGGCTCGCTGGATGTTTGCGCCGAAGGCGTCGTGGTTTGCGGGAACTGTAGCGGCGCCTGCAGGAATTCCCGGCTGGCTGTGGGAGTTAGTCGGTTAAAGTGCTCCGCGCCCTGGTTCTGGCTCGCCAACAGGGAGGCCACGGCCCGGGTCAGCGCCAGTTTTAGGTCGTTGGGCGCCGGCGACGATGGGTTGCTTTGCAGCAGCCTGGATTCGGCAAAAGCGCCGCTTTCCGATAACCACTGTTTCACCTGACTGGCGACATTCTGCTGGCTGCCAGAACCAGGGGGCAGTTTGTTGGCCTGGGGGAGCTGGGAAAGCACGCCTTCCAGCGCTTGACGGGCCGCAACCGGCAAGGGTTGTGCCGGGGTGGTGCTGGGCAGTTGCCCGGGCTGCGGCTGTGGTTTGATCCCGACTTCCATGGCTTTCACCAGCTGCGCCAGTCCGCTCTGCAGATTCTGTTGCCAGGGCAGGCGTTGGGCGAGGGCACGGGCAATGGTGGACTCCTGGCTCGCCGCCAGCTTGCCCATCAGCTGCAGTTCATTATTGGCGCGCATGACTTTGACCAGATCGCCCACCGATAAGTCAGGAGGCCGGTTGCCCGTGTTCACTGCCAGTGAGCGTCCTTTCAGCTCCAGGATCAGCTCATGACCGCCACCTTTCTGTTGCAGTACCTCGGCGACGCGTGCCAATGCGGTTTCCCGGTTGGCCATTTGCAGTTGGGCCAGTTGCTGGCGGGCGGTCAGGGACGGATCGATGCGCACACTGGCATCGGTGCCAGCGGTGAGTGGGCCCGTGGGGCGCGTCGTCGCGGTCTGCCGGGTTGTCAGTTCCGGTATCTGGGTGTTCGGGGGTTGTCCACCGTTCAGTTTCATATGGCCGATTTGATGTGAGGCACGAGTAATCCTGCCATGCTTTCGTTATAATGCGCCGCACCGGCAAAGAATGCCTTTTCCATGCACCTGATGCCTGCTGTGCATCCCTCGCTCTGAAAACGGGGCCCAGATGTCCGAGCCGTTACTACAGGCTATCAATCTTGAATGCGAACGTGACGAACGTTTGCTTTTCCAAAACCTGTCTTTCTCCATACTGCCCGGTACGGTGACCCGTGTCGAGGGGCCTAACGGTACTGGTAAAACCACCTTGTTGAGAATCCTGGCGGGGCTGAATGATGCCTGGTCCGGTGATTTGTTGTGGTGTGGAGAGCCGCGCTCGCGCCAGCGGGAATCTTTCCTGCGCAACACCCTGTACCTGGGGCATCGTCCGGGTATCAAACCGTTGCTGACGCCGATGGAAAATCTGCGGGCCTTAATGGCGGGTCGACGCCCGGTGAGCGACAAACTGTTATCCCAGGCACTGGCCGGGACAGGGCTGGCCGGCTTTGAACGTGTGCCCTGCCGTAATCTGTCTGCCGGCCAGCAGCGACGTGTGGCATTGGCCCGGTTACTGATTGCCGACGAGCCCCTGTGGCTGCTGGATGAGGTTTTTACCGCCATTGATGCCAGTGGTGTTCAGGCCATCGAAGCCTTGCTGCAGCAACGGGCGGCCGAAGGTGGGGCGGTCCTGGTGACAACCCACCACGATTTGCAGTTGCCGGGGATGAATCGGATCACGCTGGGACAGGGGCAGAACCATGAATGCTAAGGTGGATGCTGTTCTGAAGCCGGTGGAAACCGGGGTGGGTCCCGTGCAGGCCATGATCGCCGTGTTCAGCCGGGATGTGCGCGTTGCCTTCCGTCAGCGCCAGGATCTGCTCAACCCCCTGCTGTTCTTTGTCATGGTGGTAACCCTATTCCCCTTGGGGGTTAGCCCGGAAGTGGAATTTCTCAGGCAGTCGGGCGCCGGCATACTGTGGGTGGCCGCGCTCTTGTCCGTATTGCTGTCCCTGGATCACCTGTTCCGGCACGATTTTGATGATGGCACCCTGGAACAACTGGTGCTCCAGCCTCAGCCACTTTTCCTGCTGGTGCTGGCGAAAACGTTGGCGCACTGGATGCTGACAGGTCTGCCATTGGTGCTGCTGACGCCGATACTGGGCATAATGGTGCACCTGGAAGGGAACTCTATTGCCATCCTGTGTCTAACGCTGCTGATTGGCACACCGGTTCTCAGTCTGATCGGCGCCATTGGGGCGGCATTGACGCTGGGATTGCGGTCGGCGGGTGTGCTCTTGTCACTGCTGATCATTCCGCTGTACATTCCTGTGCTTATTTTTGGCACGGGAACGGTGGCAGCGGCGTCAGAAGGCGCCCCGGTGGCCGGCTATCTGGCTTTGATGGGGGCGTTTCTGGTGCTGGCACTGACTCTGGCTCCGTTTGCATCGGCGGCGGCGTTGCGGATCAGTATGTCCAACAGCTGACCGGTCTGTGAGGCTGGCAACAATGAACAGTAAAACAGTAAGACGGTGACCAACTGATGTGGCAATTTTTTCACAAGCTGGGTTCTCCCAAATGGTTTTACGGGATCGCAACCCGGTTTATGCCCTGGCTGCTGGTGGCAGGGTTGATGTTGTTGCTGGCCGGCCTGGTGTGGGGGCTGGCATTCGCGCCCAAGGATTACCTTCAGGGTAATAGCTACCGGATTATCTTCATTCATGTGCCCACCGCTTTCCTGGCCCAGTCCATGTACATCATGATGGCTGCGGCGGGTGTCGTTACCCTGGTCTGGAGAATGAAACTGGCGGATGTGTTCGTGAAAGCCGTGGCGCCGGTAGGGCTGGTGTTTACCTTTCTGTCGCTGTTTACCGGCGCTGTCTGGGGCAAGCCCACCTGGGGCACCTGGTGGATCTGGGATGCACGCCTGACCTCCATGTTGATTTTGCTGTTCCTTTATGGGGGCGTGATTGCCCTGGACCGGGCCATCAACGATGAAAAATCCGCCGCTCGCGCCGTCGCGGTCCTGGTGCTGGTGGGCGTGGTGAACATCCCCATCATCAAATACTCCGTGGAGTGGTGGAACACCTTGCACCAGCCCGCCACCCTGAAGCTGACTGAGGAGCCATCAATGCCAACGGAAATGTTGGTGCCTTTGCTGTTGTCCATTGCGGGGCTGTACCTGCTTTTCGGCTGGCTGGCCTGTCTGAGGATGAAAACCGAGATTCTGGTGCGGGAACAGAGAACCCGCTGGGTAAAAGATATGATTATGGCGGGAGGGCGCTGATCCATGGCATTCGACTCCTTTTCAGCATTTCTCGCAATGGAAGGTCACGGCCCCTATGTCTGGACCTGCTATGCGGTGTTTGTGGTCTTCGTGGCCGGCATGATGTTCTGGTCGGCCAGGCGCAACCGGGCCGTCATCGAAGGGTGCAAGCGCCGTTTTGAGCAACAGCAGGGAACTTCCGGGCAGGATGTCAGACAAAAGGCGTCAGCCACCTTTACACGAGTAGAAGTTTCCCAGGACTGACAGGCGATAATTCATGCATCCAATTCGAAAAAAACGACTGACGATTGTGGTCTTCCTGATGGCGGGTATTGCTATCGCGGTGGGCCTCACCACGTACGCCCTGCGTCAGAACATCAACCTGTTCTATGACCCGACCCAGATCGCCGCCGGGGAGGCGCCGACGGATGTCAGGATCCGGGCCGGTGGCATGGTGGAAGAGGGCAGTGTCCAGCGTGAGTCGGACAGTCTGAAGGTACAGTTCCGGGTAACCGATTACTCGGCGTCGGTACCGGTGCAGTATGACGGCATTCTGCCGGACCTGTTTGCGGAAGGGCAGGGCGTCGTTGCCATGGGCCGCCTGAACTCCGAGGGGCTATTCGTGGCCGATCAGGTCCTGGCCAAGCACGATGAAAACTATATGCCGCCGGAAGTTGCGGACTCCCTGGAGCGTGCCGAGAAGAGTCGGGCTGATGCGGAAAAAGCCGCACAGAGCGCCTCCTATTAATCTTTCAACGTACACCTGAAATTGGGGAAGCTTGATGTATCCGGAACTCGGACAGCTTGCACTGATTCTTGCGCTGTTGCTGGCAGTGCTTCTCTCTGTTGTGCCCCTGGTTGGTGCCCTGACCGGGCGAGATAGCCTCCAGGCCTTCGCCAGGCCACTGGCTTCGGGCATGTTCGTGTTCACCGGTCTGGCTTTTGCCATTCTGGCGCACGCATTTCTGGTGGATGACTTCTCGGTCGCCTACGTGGCCAACAATTCCAACAGCATGCTTCCCTGGTATTACAAGTTCAGCGCCGTTTGGGGCGGCCATGAAGGCTCGCTGCTGTTATGGGCGCTGATGCTGTCGGGCTGGACCCTCGCCGTTACCATATTCAGTCGCAAACTGCCGTCGGTGATGATCTCCCAGGTGCTCTCCGTGCTGGGTATGATCGCTGTCGGTTTCTTCCTGTTTGTGATCATCACCTCCAACCCGTTTGATCGCCTGCTTCCCAATATTCCCGCCGATGGCCGTGACCTGAACCCGCTGCTGCAGGACATTGGCCTGATTATGCACCCGCCCATGCTTTATATGGGCTATGTGGGCTTCTCGGTGGCCTTTGCCTTTGCCATTGCCGCGTTGATTAATGGTCGGCTGGATGCGGCCTGGGCGCGCTGGTCGCGGCCCTGGACGACGGTGGCCTGGGCATTCCTGACCGTCGGTATAGCCCTCGGCAGTTGGTGGGCCTATTACGAGCTTGGCTGGGGCGGCTGGTGGTTCTGGGACCCGGTCGAGAACGCGTCCCTGTTGCCGTGGCTGTCCGGCACCGCCCTGATGCATTCGCTGGCGGTCACCGAGAAACGTGGTGTGTTCAAAAGCTGGACCGTGTTGCTCGCGATTGTCAGCTTTGCCTTGAGCCTGCTGGGTACCTTCCTGGTTCGCTCCGGCGTTCTTACTTCCGTGCATGCATTTGCCTCTGACCCGGAGCGGGGCAGCTTCCTGCTGATGCTGCTGGGTATTACCGTAGTGGCCAGCCTGGTGCTTTATGCGTTCCGGGCGCCGGTGGTGCACGTGCGCTCCCGTTACGGCTCCCTCTCCCGGGAAGTCTTCCTGCTGTTCAACAACGTGTTGCTGGTGTCAGCCACCGCGTTGGTGGGCATTGGCACGTTGTATCCGTTGGTATTGGATTATCTGGAGATGGGTAAGCTGTCCATCGGTGAGCCGTTCTTCAATACCACCTTCAGTCCGTTGGCCGTGGCGACGGGCTTGCTGCTGGGTGTGGGAATTTTCTCCCGCTGGAAGAAAACCGACGGCGGCTGGCTGGCGCGTAAGCTGCTTTGGCCCCTGGCCCTGAGTACCGCTATTACGGCGGCTGTCATGATCGGTTATGGAGGCTTTACGCCCTGGGCTTTCCTGGGTGTGTTTACAGCCGTCTGGGTGACGGTGGCCACCTTCTGGGATATCTGGGACAAGTCGTCGTCGCGTAATGGCCGGTTGTATGGCCTGCGTCGCCAGTCTCGCAGCTACTGGGGCATGGTGCTCGGGCATCTGGGCGTGGCCATGGTGATGGCCGGTGCCACCATCGTCTCGAACTACGGTATTGAGCGGGATGTACGCATGCAACCGGGGGATTCCGCCATGGTGGGGGATTACCGGATTGTGTTCACCGACATTGGTCAGCGTGAAGGCCCCAACTACACCTCTGAATATGGCAGCTTCGATGTGTACCTGGATGGCAAACAGGTGTCCGAACTGCATCCTGAAAAGCGTAACTACACGGTTGGCATGAGCATGATGACCGAGGCCGACATTGATGCCGGTCTGTTCCGGGATGTGTTTGTGGCCATTGGTGAGCGCATCAGCGACGAAGCCTGGGCCATCCGGGTGCAATACAAACCGCTGGTGCGTTGGCTGTGGTTGGGTGCCCTGGTGATGGCGTTGGGTGGCTTCCTGGCCATTGCCGACAAGCGTTACCGGATCCGCGTGAACAAAGAGAAGGAAGCCAAGGTGATTCAACCGGATGCTTCGGGAAAAACGGCTGAGGTGACCTCATGAAGCGCCTGTTTCTGTTTTTGCCGCTGATTGTGGCGATCGCTGTCGGCGTGTTCCTTTTCGCCGGTATTGGCAAGGATCCCACCCGGCTGGAGTCGGTACTGATCGGTAAGCCGGTACCTGAATTCAGCCTGGAAAGCCTGAATGACCCGGAGCGCCGCCTGGATACGTCGCTGCTCAAGGGTGAGGTGTCATTGCTGAATGTTTGGGCGGAATGGTGCCCCTCCTGCTGGGACGAGCACAAGTACCTGATGCGTTTGTCGAAGGACAAGGGCGTGCGGATTGTTGGGCTCAACTACAAGGATGAGCGGGAGGCGGCCTTCCGTTTCCTGAATCAGCTGGGCAATCCCTACGAAACCATTATCTTCGATCCCAAGGGCAAACTGGGCTTTGACCTGGGGGTTTATGGCGCACCCGAAACCTTCGTGATTGATGCCGACGGCGTGGTCCAGTATCGCCATGTCGGAGTTGTGAACCAGAAAGTCTGGGAACAGGAGTTGTTGCCAGTGATCAACAAAGCGAAGGGTAATAGCTGATGCGCCGTTTTCCGATCCTGTTGTTCGCTCTTTTCGCGCTGAGTTTCACGGTTCAGGCTGAAGTCAAAGACGTTTACGACTTTGATACACGAGCCGAGGAACAGCGTTACCAGAATCTGATTGCCGAACTTCGTTGCCCCAAGTGCCAGAACAACAACATTGCGGATTCCAATTCTGCGATCTCCCAGGACATGCGGGATGAAGTCTACCGAATGATGAAAAACGGCGCTTCCAACGAGGAAATCGTGGACGCCCTGGTGAGCCGTTTCGGTGAGTTTGTCCAGTACAAACCGCCGGTGGACCGGCGCACCATCCTGCTCTGGGCCTTTCCGGCGATAGCGGTGATTGGTGGGTTCCTGGTGGTTGTTGGTGTGGTCATGCGGTCGCGCCAGCGTGAACAGCAGGGCGAAACCCTCAGCCAGGAAGACAAACGCAAGGCCGAACGTATCCTGGCGGGTGAGAGCGACGAATCGGCCAAGGGCTGAGAACGTTCCACGCGCTAATGGTTTTTACACGTACCGAATAACGAAACCTGACCCATGACCGAAACATTCTGGATTGCCGCAACGGTATTCATTCTTTTTGCGCTTGTTTTCGTGCTTTACCCGGTGTTTTTCCACCGGCCCAAGGCGCGGATCGAAGCGGACCTTCGACACCAGAACCTGCTGGCGTACCGTTCCCGTCTGAAAGAGCTTGAGCGGGAACATGAAGCCGGCATTCTGGACGATGAGAGCTTTGATCAGCTCAAAGAGGAACTGGCCGGTGCCATGCTTGATGACGTGCCGGAGAACCAGGCACCCGAGAAACGCGTGCCCGGTCGTCGCAGTGCCATCGTGGTGGCGCTGATTGCCCTGGTTTTTCTGCCAGTGGGTACCTATCTGGGGTACCAGCAATGGGGCGCGATGGACCAGGTTGAACAGTTCATCACCATGCAGGAGATGGAAGCCTCCGGCGGCAACAAGGCCGTGCGTATGGCGGAGCTGGCGGAGCAGTTGCGTGATCGCCTGGAGGAAAGCCCCGATAACGCTGAAGGCTGGGCCATGTTGGGCCAGACTTACATGCGTATAGAACAGTATGAAAAGGCATCCCGCGCCTATCAGCAGCTGGCGGATGTGGTTGAAGGTAATGCCAATGCCCGTGCCACTGCACTCGGTCTGGCGGCCCAGGCACAGTTCTTTGCCAGCCAGGGGCAGATGACGCCGGAGGTGGTGGATACCATTGAGGCAGCCAAGGCATTGAACCCTGACGAAGTGAATTCGCTGGGCCTGGAAGGCATTTATGCGTTTGGCCAGGAAAACTATCGGGAGGCAATCGAGTCCTGGGAGCGCATTCTGGAAGTTGCCCCGGATCACCCCCAGGTGGCCTCTATCCGCGAGGGTGTTGCTGAAGCCTATCGCCGGTTGGGTGAAACACCCCCGGTGCCCCAGGCGCCTGAACCGGTGGCCAGCGAAGGGGTAGATCTGCGCGTTTCCCTGGCCGAGGACGTGAAACAGCAGGTTTCAGACGACACTACATTGTTCATTTTTGCCCGGCCGGTTGGCGCATCGGACGGCCCACCGCTGGCGGTGGCGCGGATGACGGCTGGTAATCTGCCGGCGGACATTCGCCTGGATGACAATTACGCGATGTCGCCTCAAGCCGCCATTTCCGGACAGCAAGAGGTGACCGTCGTTGCGCGCCTGAGCCGCACCGGCAGTGTGCAGCCTCAGCCGGGTGACTGGCAGGGTCAGGTGCAGGCCAGCGTTATGGCTCCTGGAGAACAGGGGCAGCCTGTACTGCTGGTCATTGACGAGCAGCTCACCAACTGATGAATGTTGTACCCGTCGAGGCTGTCACCCTGACAGTCCCGGCGGGTAGAGAGGCGGCAGGCCAGTGGGCTTTGTCGTCCCGGCGTTTCCTCGCTTTGCCTTCTCGATTGCCTGAATCAGGCGCTCTCTTTGTGCCTTCGGCACTGGCTGGTCCTGGCCCTTCATCGAGAACAGGCTTTCCTCAAAGGCCGTCAAGGCGGCTTCCAGCTCCGCATCCCTTAAGTAACGAAGCACATCCTGGGTAGTGACAAAGCGTTTTCCGGCGTACTTTTGGATGGCCCAGTGCACCAGAAGTGCGGAGGTGCGGGGAGAGCTGTCTTTGATCGCCTGGATCAATCGCTCATAGGCCTGTTTGTCCGTTTCATGGGTTTGCTGAGCGGGCTTTCTCCGTGCTTTATCCGCTGGTCCCCTGGTACGCCACCAGAGCACGAGCGTTGCCAGCCACAGGCCAGCGAACAGAAGGGTGCTCCAGAACCAGACTGACATGTCGTGATTTTCCGCCTCTTTGTTGGTGCCCGGCGCATCCTCCGCATCCATGGTCGGTGTGTCGGCTGGGGCCGGCGCTTCCAACGACGGCTGGGAACCGCTGATCTGGTAGTTCCGGGCAGGTAATGCTGCCTGTTCAAGCCGATCGGTTTGGGTATTCCACCAATACACCGTCAACTCCGGCACCGAAGCCGGCCCGGCTTCTACCGGAACCAGCGCAAAGCTTTGCTGGAGAATTCCCTGCAGCCCGTCGGGCGAGGCCTGTGTGTGCCGTTCCGGCTGATCCGGGTACTGACGGATTGCCGGCGAGCCGGTTTGCGGGAATGCAGGCAGGGCTTCTGCTGGCAGTCCGTTCACCTCCAGGGTGAGCTGACGTGTCAGGTTTCGTCCTGCCTCCAGTTCCTTCGATGCCGGCAGGCCGTCACTGGTTAAGGTTACATCGCGGGCGGGCAGCCATGGTGTGTTGGCTGGATAAGCATCGGGTATTGGCTTCACCGGTACATCGTAAAGTTGTTGACGGTCTTTAACCGCCTGCAGTCGCCTTGAGGAATCACGGACATGGCCTTCGAAGTGGATGGCCGGCAGTGTGAGCGTACCCGGGCGTTGGGGGAAAATGGCATAACGCCGTTCGATGACCTGATACCGGACGCCGTCCCGGAACTGCACCGATTCCCGCTGGCTGCCAAGCCTTTCAATGATGGCATTCGGGTGCGAGGGTTCGGACAGTTCGCCCTGGACCAATGCTCCGGAGAAATACAGCTGCACACTGAGGATCAGCTGTTCCTGGACATAGACTTCGGCTTTGTCCGCGGAGAGCTCAAGGAAGGCGTCCCGGCTTTGCGCCGTGACCGGCAGGGATGCCGCGAGCAGGCTTGCCAGAGTGAGCAGGGTGCAGAGTACGTTTTTCACCATGGGGTATCGCCTTCATCGGTCGCCGTTTGGCGTTGTTCGTGCTGTTGCAGGAATTTGCGCTGTAACAGGCCGCCCGGGTTATCGGGAATGCGCCTTAGCCACTGCTCCTGGCCCTGGTCCAGTGTGTCATCCGCCAATGGGGCAGGCTGATTGCCACGTCCGGGTTCGTTGTCGGGCTCCTGGCTTTGCGACGGTTTGGCCGCCCGCTCTTCGGGCTTCTGATCCGGTTCGGTTTGCTGTGATGGTTGCTGGCCCTCGTTGCCATTGCCACCATCTTGTTGCTGTTGCTGTTGCTGTTGCTGTTGCTGTTGCTGTTGCTGTTGCTGTTGCTGTTGCTGTTGCTGTTGCTGTTGCTGCTCCAGCGCCCGTTTGACCAGTTGCCGGTTTTCGCGGGCGGCCTCCAGTTCCGGGTTGGCCTGAAGGGCCTCATCATAGGCACTGATGGCCTGTTCCAGCTTGCCGGCCCGGGCCAGGGCGTTACCACGATTGTAGTGGCCGATGGCCCCGGGTTGTTTGGCAAAGGCCTGGGCGGCTGATTCGTATTGTTCGTCCCGGTAGAGCGCCGTGCCTCTCCAGCCGGGCTGTTCCAGTTGCCGGGCGGCCGTCTCCGGGTCCTGTTCAATCAGCTCCGGGGCTCGTTGGTCTTCCCGCTGCCACAACCCCGCCCAATCCAGTGCCTGCGCCGGTCTGGGCGTCAGCGCCATGGGCAGCAGTGCCAACGCCAGTATGGCAAACGCGCCCCGCCGCCAGGCCAGTAACAGGAGCGGGGCAGCCAGCCAGAGCAGCCAGTAGCCGTCATCCTGCCAGCGGTTGGCGCTCAGTCCGTCCTCGGCATCGGTCCATTCACCGGTTTGGGTCGTTGTCAGGTTCAGGGCCTGGATGTCGGTATTATCAAGGGTTAGAACATGGCTTTGGCCGCCGCTGGTTTCCGCCAGACTGGCCAACCCCTCTGGTTCGGCCCTGGCTATGACAATTTCCTCTCCATCGCGAATAAAACCCCGTTGGGCCAGCGGCATGGGGCCGCCCTCTCGGGTACCCACCACCAGCGTGCTCAGGCTGTAATCGGTTGCGTTAAGATCGCGAGTTATCCGTTCTCGGTAGGCGTCGTTAACCTGGTCGGTCAGCAACAGGATGCGGCCCTGGCCAATGGCCCCTTGCCTGAGTAACTCGATGGCCTGTTTGATGGCCAGGTCGGCCCGATTGCCCTGGGCGGGCATGATCACGGGTTCCAGCACGTCCAATAAAGCCTCAATGGTCCGGGTGTCCTGGGTCAGGGGCGTGACTACATGGGCGTCGCCGGAATAGACCACCAGGGCATTCAGGCCGTCCTCCCGCGCGGCCAGGATGTCCCGTATCTTGCGTTTGGCACGGGTCAGTCGGTCCGGCTGGACATCGGTGGCGAGCATGGATAGTGACAGGTCCAGAACCAATACCAGGCTGTCCTCGGACTGTTTCAGGGGGGTCGGTGCCTCGCGCCAGCTTGGGCCGGCCAGGGCGATGGCCAGGGTTATCCAGGCGAGGCTCAGGGCGAGCAACGGTGAGCGCCGGGGCTGATGCGCTTCCGGCCCCTCCCGGTTCGGGATCAGTGGCTTGAGCAAGCGGGCGGGAATGTGAGCCTGCCAGCCGGTTTCCTGCTGGTTCAGTCGGTGTCGGAGTGCGTAAAGCAATGGCAGGAGTAGCAGTAACGTGAGCCAGAGCGGTCGCAGGAAATGAAAGTCAGTCATGGCTGGCCTCCGCGTTGGCCCTGTTGCGCCGGTGCCCACCGCCCAGGCGGCTGGCCAGCAACAACAGCCCCAGCAGGGTGGCCAGGCCGGCGGGCCAGACATACAGGTCTTTAACCGGGCGGTAGGTCTGTCCGTCCTGTTCAATCGGTTCCAGCTGGTTGATGGTATCGTAAATCCCTTCCAGTTCCTCCAGGTTGCGTGCCCGGAAATACCGGCCTCCAGTTTGCTGGGCCATACGTGTGAGCAGGCCCTCGTCGAGGTCCCGGGATGGGTTTATCCGCTGGTTGCCAAAGATGCCCCGCTGGATCATGGATTCTGCGCCAATGCCCACGGTGTAAAGCCGCACAGCTGCCGCGCGGGCGATCTCAGCTGCCTTGTCCGGAGTGACTTCACCAGCGGTATTGGCGCCGTCTGTCAGCAGGATAGCCACCCGTTGTTCCCGGGGACGTTCACGCAGCCTTTTGACGGCCAGGCCGACTGCATCGCCAATGGCGGTGGCGCGGCCGGCCATGCCCAGTCCGGCTTCATGCAGCAGCGTTCTTACGGTTTCACGGTCAAACGTCAGCGGGGCTTGCACGTAAGGTCGGGTGCCAAACAGAATCAGCCCCAGACGGTCGCCTTCGCGCCGGGTGATGAAATCGTCCAGTACCCGTTTGACCGCCTGCAGCCGGTTCAGGCTTCGCCCCTGCTGGATCATGTCCCGCTCTTCCATACTGGGCGAGATGTCCACCAGCAGCATCAGATCGCGACCGGTGACCGGCAGTTGCGTCTGTTCACCCACATGTTGGGGGCGTGCCAGGGCCAGCACCAGGCAGAGCCAGGCAAGAAGCATCAGTGCCCGCCGCCACCGGGGTGTGCCCTGGCCATGGGTGCTGACACCGGGCATGGACGTTAACCAGTGACCGATCGGCAACACCGGTGCCTCGACGCTCTGCCGATGCGGCCTGCGGACAAAGGGCAACCAGGGCAATAACACCAGCAACAATAACCAGGGGTAGGCCAGCGTGATCATGATCGCGCCTCCAGCCAGGCTTTGGCGATGTCCGTGGCCTCTGTGGGCGGCAGGGTCGGGACTGGCTGCCAGCAGGCGGTGATCATGGCCTGGATGGCTTCTTCGTCGCCGGTACCCAGTGGCATGGTTTCAAGCAGGAAATCACGCCAGGCGTTGCCACTCAATGATTCCGGCCGTCGCTCTGGGAAAGCGTGTCGGGCGGCCCGCTTGAGTAGGGTATTGAGCTCGCCAAACCAGTCGGGGTGGGGCTCGGCGCGTTGTTCCAGTTGCCGGAGTTCGGCCATCGCGTCCCGGTGCCATTGGGTGTGGCGACGCCGGCGGCGCCACCAGAGCAGGGAGCCCACCACTAACAGGAATAGCAGGATCGCAAGGACCCACCAACCGGGTGCGGGCGGCCACCAGCCGCCGGTTTCAGGCAACTGGATATCGCGCAATTGCGAGAGCGGATCCTGACCGTTCACGGGATGCGCCCCCCTGGCCCGAGCAGCCGTCGTAACGATTCAGTGGGCGCTTCGCCGGTAACGACCGTGGTAAAACCCACGCCGGTGGTGCGAAAGCACTCGTTGAGTTGCTGCTCATGGCTATCCACTTTTTGCTGCCAGGCTTCCCGGAACACCGGGTTGCCGGCGTCAAACCAGAGCGGACCATCCGGCCCGGCAACGGCGTATCGGCCCTTTTCGGGCAACTGCTTTTCCAGTGGGTCCTGAATGCGGATCGCGGTAACGGTGTTATGTCGGCCAAGCTGGCCCAACAGGTTCCGGGTGTTCTCACCAGGCGTCATGAAGTCGCTGATGACGAAAATCCTGCTCCCTGTATGCGCCACCCGACGCGCTTCGGCCAGAGCGACGTCCAGCCGGTTGGCAGGGGTGGCGTTTGCAGGTGCCGATCCCGGCTGGTGCTGTTGACGCGCCAGGTGATCCAGCAGCCGCAGCACCGATTTTTTCCGGCGGGCGGGCCGGACGACTTCCAGGGTGGTTTCGTTGAACACCAGTCCGCCCACCTGGTCACCGGCCCTTAGCGCCAGCCAGGCAAGCAGGGCACTGAGTTGCGCGCAACGTACCTGTTTGTAGGCGCCGGTACTGGCAAAAAACAGGGTGGGACCCAGGTCGGCAACCAGCAGGACTGGCCGTTCCCGCTCTTCTTCGTAGATCTTGGTGTGTGGGGACTGGCGCCGAGCAGTTACCCGCCAGTCGATGCTGCGAATGTCGTCGCCCGGCTGATAGGGGCGCACCTCGGCAAAGGTCATGCCCCGGCCTCGTTGGCGTGACTGTTTCAGGCCTGCCTGGCGGCTGCGCGCCGGTTTTACCGAAGGCAGGCGCAGGGCACGGGCGTCGGCCTGGAGTCGGACCAGGTCGCTCAATGTAACGTGAGTCGCTTCACTGGGGGCGGACATTGGCTCTACCTGCGTCAGGTCCATGGGATCAAGCGGTTACCGGTACCCGCTCAATCAGTCGCTGTAGTACATCGTCGGCGGTCAGGCCTTCTGCTTCTGCCTCGAAGGTAAGGAGAATGCGGTGGCGTAATACATCGAACGCCATGGTACGAACATCATCGGGAGTGACATAGTCCCGTCCGTCCAGCCAGGCCAGGGCGCGGGCACAGCGGTCAAGGGCAATGGTGCCCCGGGGGCTGGCTCCAAAGGCGGTCCACTGGGCCAGCTCCGGGTCCAGGGTGGCGGCATCCCGGGTGGCGAGAATCAGTGCCAGCAGATACTGCTCAACCGGCTCGGACATGTAGATGTCGGCCACGGCGCGACGTGCGGACATGACGTCTTCTTCGGTCAGGCGAATGTCGGCCTTGGGGACGCCGTGCCGGTAATCGTCGCGCGCCAGGTGCAGAATCCGTTTTTCTGCCTCTGCCGAGGGGTAGTCAATCATCACATGCATCAGAAAACGGTCCAGCTGGGCCTCGGGCAGGGGGTAGGTGCCTTCCTGCTCAATGGGGTTCTGGGTGGCCATGACCATGAAAAGTCCGGGCAACGGGAAGGTTTTCTGACCCACGCTGACCTGGCGTTCCGCCATGGCTTCCAGCAAAGCGGATTGGACTTTAGCCGGAGCCCGGTTGATTTCGTCGGCAAGAAGCAGATTATGGAACACAGGGCCGCGCTGGAATTCGAAATGACCAGTTTCGGCGCGGTAGATCTCGCTGCCGGTCACATCGGAGGGCAGCAGGTCCGGCGTGAACTGGATGCGATGGAAATCGCCTTCCAGGTGATCGGCCAGGGCCTTGATGGCCGTAGTCTTGGCCAGGCCGGGCGCGCCCTCCACCAACAGGTGGCCATCGGCCAGCAGGGCAACAAGAAGCCGTTCAACAAGGGCTTCCTGGCCGATGATGCGTTGACTGAGCTGGGTTTTCAGATCACCGAACGTTTGCTGTAACGACATGAGGTGTTAAGCCCTTGGTTGCTGGTCAGTTGCAGAAGACGAAAAAGCGTCTAGGTAATTGCCGCAGTTTTCGTGGCATCTCGGCAAAAATCAAGGGCTTGACTATGCTTATGGCAGCATGAATGAATTACCCTTATTTCACATAAAAAACCAGAGGTTGGAATATGAATGCGCTGACTATCGCCAGCAAGGAACAGTTTTTCGAACAACTGGCTGATGCGTTCACGGACAAGCTTCCCAAGACCGAGGCGAAAAAGGTCACTGAGTTTGCCCGTCAGCATTACGCCCATATTCCACTGGAAGAACTGGTCAGTCGCCGTTTTTCAGATACTTACGGTGCAGTCCTGGCGGCCTGGCAGTTCCTTCAGAAGCGCGATGCCGAAGAAACGCCGGTGGCCGTTTTCAATCCGGAACTGGAAAGTGACGGTTGGCAGTCCACCCACACGGTCATCTTCATTTTGCATCCGAACATGCCGTTTCTGATCGATTCCCTGCGGATGGCGATCAATCGCCGGGACATCGGTACGCATTCACTGCAACATTCCATTTTCCAGGTTGAACGGGACACCGGTGGCAAGCTGAAAAAGCTGTATCCCAACCCTGCGAAGAAAGCCTCTGAACGAGCCGGCTTTGAAGCGTTTATTGTTCTTGAGATTGACCGTCACAGCGATCCCAAGGACTTACGCTCACTGGAGGAAGAACTTCAGGCCGTTCTGCATGAAGTGCGGATCGCGGTGGGCGATTTCGGTGTCATGCAGGATCGTGTCCGGGAGATCTGCAAGGAACTGGAGGGCACCACGGCCGGTATCTCCAAAGACGACCGCGAAGAAGCCCAGGCGTTTCTGAAGTGGATGGCGGACGATCATTTCACCTTCCTGGGCTATGACGAATACGATTTCGTGTCAGACAAGAATGGCATGGAAGTGCGCCGGGTCGACAATTCAGAGTTGGGTATCCTGCGAGTGAACAACGAGCGCTCTGACAAGGTGCGCCTGAATGAGCTGCCCCAGCGCACACGGCATGAGATGACGCGTACCGATGATGTCTTCATCTTCGCGAAATCGGCCCAGCGCTCGCGGGTTCACCGTCCGGCTTACCCCGATTACATCGCGGTGAAAAAATTCGACAGCAAAGGCGAGGTTGTGGGTGAGCGCCGGTTCCTGGGCCTTTATACCGCCCGGGTCTACAACGAGCGGCCCGTCGAGATCCCCTTGCTGCGCCGTAAATCCCGGGCGGTCATGGAGCGTTCCGGTTTCCTGGCGGACGACTACGCCGGTCGTGAACTGGAACAGATCCTGACCCTGTATCCCCGGGATGAGTTGTTCCAGATTGAGTCCAACGAACTGCTCAAGGTGGCCAAGAGCATCCTCTACATCCAGGAGCGTCGGCGCATCGAGCTGTTCATGCGGGAAGATGTCTACGGCCAGTTTGTCACCTGCCTGGCGTTCTTCCCCCGGGATATCTACAACACGGAATTGCGCCTGAAAGTTGAGCGGGTGTTGATTGAGGAGCTGGAAGCGGAAGACATTGAATTTGTCACCCATTTCTCGGAATCGGTGCTGGCCCGCGTCCAGTTCACCATCCGCGTGCCCCAGATGGAGAACCGCGAGGTGCCGGTCACCAAGATTCGTAACCGGGTGATCGAGCTCGCACAATCCTGGCGGGATGGCTTGAGCGAAGCCCTGAGCGAAGCCTATGGCGAAGAGCAGGGCAATGAGCTGTACCGGATCTGGGGTGGTGGTTTCCCGGCCAGCTACAAAGACATGTTCTCGGCCCGGCGTGCCGCGATCGACCTGGACCATATCTCCAGTTCAGCGAGCAATGACGATCTGGCCATGAGCTTTTACCGGGCCCTGGAAGAGGATGAAAGCATTCTGCATTTCAAACTCTTCTATCCGGATGAGCCGCTGCCGCTGTCCGATGTCATGCCGATTTTCGACAACCTGGGCTTCCGCGTACTGGGGGAACACCCCTTCGAGGTGCGTGACCACGGCGGCAAGATTGTCTGGATTCACGATTTCACCCTGCAGACCGAGACTGGCGCGGTGGTGGACATTCATCGTGTCCGGCCGATCTTTGAGGACCTGTTCCGCAAGGTCTGGTATGGCGAAGCAGAGAGTGACGCCTTTAACCGTCTGCTGTTGTCGTCCTACATGAGCTGGCGTGAGATTGCCCTGTTGCGTACCTACGCCCGTTACATGCGCCAGATTCGCATCTCCAACAGTCAGACCTTTATCTCCAACACGCTGGTTAACCACGTTAACCTGACCCGCACGTTGCTGGAGTACTTTGATACCCGCTTCAATCCGGATCGCTTCCAGAGCCGGGCGAAGAGCGAGGCCGCCCAGCAGAAGCTGGAAATCGAATTTAACGCCGGTCTGGATGAGGTCGAGAATCTCAGCGAAGACCGCGTGTTGCGCCTGTACCTGGAACTGATGCAGGCGACCCTGAGAACCAACTATTACCAGCCGGATGCTGACGGGCAGCCCAAACCCTACATCAGTGTGAAGTTCGATCCGACACGGATTCCTGATGTGCCGCTGCCATTGCCGGCGTACGAGATCTTTGTCTACTCCCCCCGGGTGGAAGGTGTGCACCTGCGGGGCGGCAAAGTTGCCCGGGGTGGTCTGCGCTGGTCCGATCGCTTCGAGGACTACCGCACTGAAATCCTGGGCCTGGTGAAAGCCCAGCAGGTCAAAAACGCCGTCATTGTGCCGGTTGGCGCCAAAGGCGGGTTCGTGGCCAAGCAGCTGCCCGATCCCTCCGACCGGGAGGCCTTCCAGGCCGAGGGTATCTCTGCCTACAAGACATTTATCCGGGGTCTGCTGGACATCACCGATAACCTGGTGGACGGTGGTATTCAGCCACCGGAGAAAGTCGTGCGCCAGGATGAAGACGACCACTATCTGGTAGTGGCTGCCGACAAAGGCACGGCGACTTTCTCCGATATCGCGAATGGTCTGGCCGCCGAGTATGGCTTCTGGATGGGCGATGCCTTTGCCTCCGGCGGCTCCAACGGCTATGACCACAAGAAAATGGGCATTACCGCCCGCGGTGCCTGGGTGTCTGTCGAGCGGCATTTCCGGGAAATGGGTATTAACCCGGCCGTGGACGAGTTCACCGCCATTGGTATTGGTGATATGGGCGGTGACGTGTTCGGCAATGGCCTGTTGTCCTCCGAGAAGACCCGCCTGGTGGCGGCCTTCAACCATGTTCACATCTTTGTCGATCCCGAACCGGATGCCGAGAAGAGCTACAAGGAGCGCAAGCGCCTGTTCGAGATGCCACGCTCCGCCTGGACCGACTACGATCCCAAGTTGATTTCCAAGGGTGGTGGCGTGTTCAGCCGCAGCGCCAAATCCATTCCGGTCAGTCCAGAAATGAAAAAGCTGCTGGGCATCAAGGCCGACCGGGTTCCGCCGAACATGTTGATTGGCCATATCCTCAAGGCCCAGGTGGACCTGCTCTGGGTAGGTGGCATCGGCACTTACGTGAAGGGTAGCGATGAAAGCCACGCGGATGTCGGCGACAAGGCCAACGATGCCCTGCGCATCAATGGCAAGGAACTGCGCTGCAAGGTCGTTGGCGAAGGTGGCAACCTGGGGATTACCCAGCTGGGGCGCATTGAATATGCCCTCAAGGGTGGCCGCCTGAATACCGATTTCATCGACAACTCCGGCGGTGTGGATTGCTCGGACCACGAAGTCAACATGAAGATCCTGCTCAACCGGGCAGTGGCCATGGGCGACCTGACCGGCAAGCAGCGTAACGTCATGCTGGAGGAAATGACCGATGACGTCGCGGCCCTGGTGTTGAAGAATAACTATCGCCAGACCCAGGCCCTGAGTATCGCCAGTGCAGATACCTCTACCCGGCTGGAGGAATACCGGCGCCTGATGAATACCCTGGAAAGCGAGGGCAAACTGAACCGGAGCCTGGAATTCCTGCCGGACGATGAAACCTTGAGCGAGCGCAAGCTGGCCAACAAGGGGCTGACCCGGCCGGAGCTGTCGGTGCTGATTTCCTACGTCAAAGGTGACCTGAAGCAGACACTGATCGACAGCAACCTGCCGGACGATCCGCTGCTGGCCGGTGAAATGTACAAAGTGTTCCCCCAGGCCCTGAACCAGAAGTTCTCGAAGGAGCTGGGTGAGCACCAGCTGCGCCGGGAAATCATCGCCACCCAGATCGCCAACGATATGGTGAATCACATGGGTATCACCTTTGTGGAGCGGCTGAACCAGTCTACGGGCGCCGATGCACCGTCCATCGCGCTGGCGTGGATCATCGCCCGGGATGTGTTCCGTCTGGACAGCTGGTGGGACAAGATCGAATCCCTGGATTATCACGTCTCCGCCAAGCTGCAGCTGGAGTTGATGCAGAACCTGATGCGCCTGATTCGCCGTGCCGTGCGCTGGCTGTTGCGCAACCGTCGGGCAGAACTGAACATCCAGAGTCACATTGAGCGCTTTGCCGACGGTGTCTGGGCCATTACTTCCGGCCTGCCGGAGTACCTTGGGGACCAGGCCCGGGCCAGCTGGGAGAGCCGCCACGATGAACTTGCCGAAGCGGGCATTCCGAAGGACCTGGCCTCGGTACTGGCTGGCACCGGTTACCTGTATTCTTCCCTGGGCATCATCGAGGCCCAGGAAACAACCGGTATGCCTCTGAAATCCGTGGCCAACCTCTATTACGACCTGGGAGACCGCCTTGACCTGAACTGGTTTGGCGAGGCCATCGCCAACCTTCAGCCGAGTTCCCACTGGCAGGCCCTGGCGCGTGAGAGCTTCCGGGAAGACCTGGAGTGGCAGCAGCGTGCCCTTACAACCGGTGTGCTGATTAGTGCCGAGAAGGCCGAGAACATTCCGGAAAGTGTTCAGCTTTGGGAGCAGAAGTACCAGTCGATGATTGAGCGCTGGAACAGCATGCTGGCTGAACTCAAAGGCGTGCGTGAACCTGAGTACGCGATGTTCTCCGTGGCCTTGCGGGAGCTGTTGGATCTTGCCCAGGCGACCATGCACCAGACGCCGGAGGCGGTTATTCACTGATGGCAACACTCTCCAATACCCATGAAGTGTTGCTTCGTAATGCCGATTTGCTGGAAGGCCAGGTAGCTCTGCTGGGTGTGACAGACCCGGCACTGCTGCCGCTATGTCCGGCTCCCGGCATTGCCATGAGTGAACACGCCGGTGTGTTCGCCCGGCTGGCGGACCAGGCAGGCTGGCAGGCTTGCTTTGGCTACCAGTGCGCCGGGCTGGAATCTGGCTGCTGCGATACCGTGATTGTGTTTATGCCCAAGGTAAGGGCGGAACTGGAACTGCGCCTTGCCATGGCTCGCTACCTGGGGCGCGAAGGTGCCCGGCTGGTACTGATTGGAGGCAAGAAAGAAGGCATTGCCGGTGCTGCCAAGCCCTTCCAGCTTGCCACCGAGGACGCCGGCAAGGTCGACAGCGCCCGCCATTGCCAGGTGTGGGCGGGCAGCAATCATCAGCCCCTGGATCGCTTTGACATGATGGAGTGGGTCCAGTGGCAGTCGCTGAGCTGCGCCGGAATTGAGTGGCCAGTGGCCGGAATGCCGGGTATTTTCAGCCAGGCGGAACTCGATGCCGGTACCCGCTTGTTACTGGAAAATCTCGCGGAACAGCCTCTCAAGGGAGATCGGGTGCTGGACTTTGCCTGTGGGGCCGGCGTGATCGGCAGCTGGCTGCAAGCCTTCCGGAAAACCAGGGGGGAAACGCCCGGCATTGTCGATGGTATCGATGTCCAGGCCCAGGCGGTTACCTGTGCCCGGGCGACCTACGAACGGAACCAGGTGCAGGGCGAGATTATCCCTTCCGATGGCTTGGCCGGGATCGAAGGCCGATGGCAGGCGGTGGTCAGCAACCCGCCCTTCCACAGTGGGGTGAAAACAGACACCTCCATGACCGAGCAGTTCCTGGCCCAGGTTGCCCGGCACCTGGAAGCCGGGGGAGAGCTGCGCCTGGTGGCGAACAGCTTCCTGCCGTACGAGGCACTGATCCAGCGTTACGTGGGCCCGGTGGAAAAACTCGCCCAGGATCGGCGTTTTACCGTCTACCGGGCGTTCAGAAAGGCGGCCAGGGCCCGGTAAATTACCGGGCGGGCTGGTCGTAGCCCATCCGCGCCAGGGTGTCGACAATGGTCTGGGTCTGGCTGTCGATCTCGATATTGACGCGCTGGCCCTCCCGGGCGGTGCCAAACGTGGTGGCCCGTAGGGTTTCGGGAATCAGGTGGACATTGAAACGGTTGCCGGCCACTTCACCAATGGTCAGGCTGGCGCCGTTAATGGCGATGTAGCCCTTGGCGAACACGTATTTTGCCCAGTCGTGTGGTACCTCGAACCAGAGCGTGACGTTGTTCTCGGAATGAACAATTTCCACGATGTCGGCGGTAGTATGAATGTGACCGCTGAGCAGGTGCCCGCCGATCTCGTCGCCGATTCGGGCTGCCCGCTCGAAATTCACGCCATCACCTTCGCCCAGGTCACCCAGGGTGGTTAGCCGCAGGGTTTCCTGCATGGCGTCAAAAAACAGTATATTGCTCTCCTGACGGGTAACGGTCAGGCAGGTGCCGTTGATCGCAACAGAGGCGCCGGTTGTTACATGCTCCACCGTGCCTTCAGGAAACCGGATCGCCAGGGTATTAAGGCCTGGAGCTTCGGTGATGTGATCAATTTCGGCGACACCCTGAACAATACCTGTGAACATGGCGGATCTCCTGCGTAAATGGGTTCTGGGGCGACAGAATACCAGACCCCTTGTAAAAAAGGGCGTTCAAGAATTGCCCTGAAACGTCGATACTTTATTAAAGAAGACAGACAGGCATACACTGGCATGGCACAAAATACCGCGGCTGACAGCAAAACCGAGACTCCGGGGGCAGTCCTGCACCCGGGGCGCGCAGCTGACCCGGTAAAGGAGCCGGCGGTTCAAGCTGGTACGTCAGTGGCCCCGCAGAACCATGATCCTTCCAAGGCTCCGGCAGAGTCGCAGGCCGGTCCTGACGCCGAAAACACAGTGGACGTTGAAGAAGAACAGGAAGAGATCACCGAGCAGGATGAGGAGAGTGAAGAAGCCGGTGAGTCTGAATCGCAGGACATCGAACAGTCCCTGGCAGAGTCCAGTCAACGGCAGCGTCGGTTGTTGTTGAAACAGTGTGACCGGGTGCTGTTGCTGGACTTCAACCTGCTGTCGATGGCTGACTGGCCCGATAACTTCGAAATGGCCGCAGCCCGGCGTAATCGGGATCTTTGGGTGTTCAGTGCATTGGCGGCGGCCTCGGTATTCCTCAGTGGATTGACCGGCTATGTGCCTGCCTGGCTGGCCGGTGGCGGCTTTGGCGCTTTCGTGATTATCCTGCTATTGGGTGTGCCTTTTGTGCGGCGGTTGTACTCCGCCAAGCCCTCCTACCTGGACCTGCTGTTCAAACGCCAACGAATGATGAGGGATGCCCGCAAACACGCCGAGCACCTGGAAGGCAAAGACGGCCTGGTGTGGCAATGCGTGCGCATGGCGGATTATAACCACGCGCTACGCCACCCACGGTTCCGGCAACTGGTTCAGATGTCGGAACACCACATGCTGCCACTGTGGCTGACTCGCCGGGACCGTGTGCGCCTGTACCTGATCTACCTGCTGGAAGCGGAAAAAGCCTACACCCGGGTGCAGAAGGCTTTTTTTGACAGTAACCAGCAGGCCATTGATAACGGTTGGCAGGACGTGGCGGCAGAACCACAGAGCGGCGCTTGACACCGGAGCGTTTCAAACGTAGGTTTCAAACAAATTCCCTTAAGGCCCCGCACCCATGGCTCAGTCCGATACCGTTGACCGAATTCTTGATGCCGCTGAGGTCCTGTTTGCAGATCGAGGCTTCTCGGAAACATCCCTGAGAATGATCACCAGCAAGGCGAAGGTAAACCTTGCTGCGGTGAACTATCACTTTGGCTCCAAGAATGCCCTGATTCACGCGGTATTTGCCCGCTTCCTGACGCCGTATTCGGCCACGCTCGATGAAGTCTTTGACGACCTCGAGGCGGAGGCCGAAGGTGCCGTGCCCACACTCGACAGGCTGCTGTGGGCCCTGGCGGAGAGTGCCGCGCGCATGCCGCAACGCAATGAACGGGGAATCTCCATTTTCATGCGCCTGCTGGGCCTCGCCTACACTCAGTCCCAGGGCCATTTGCGTAAATTCCTGGAGCAGGAATACAGTGACACCTTCGGGCGGTTCATGCGCCTGCTGAAGGAAGCGACGCCGGAGCTGTCAGCCGTGGACCGTTACTGGCGCATCCAGTTCATGCTGGGGGCAACGGCCTTTACCATGTCCAGTAGCGATGCGCTGATTGATATCCTGGAGACCAAGATCGGGGTGGAGACCAGCGTCCAGGAAATCGCGGCCCGCCTGGTGCCTTTCCTGGCGGCAGGCATGAAGGCCCCCGACAAAATGCAGACACTACCACCGGTCACCCAGTGACGATCACATTTCCCGGCAGTGCACTCATTCGAATCAACCTGGAGGCCCAGACGCTGGAGCTGGTGGCCGCTGACGGTACGGTCGGGCAGTGTTACCCGGTCTCCACGGCCTTGAATGGGGCTGGCGAACAGGACGGCAGCGGCTGTACCCCCAGGGGTGAGCACTACATCCGGGCCAGGATTGGCGGAAATGCTCCCCTGAATACGGTCTTCATCGCCCGGCGCCCCACGGGGGAATGCTACTCCCCGGACCTGGCGCGCGCCCATCCGCAACGGGACTGGATACTGACCCGCATTCTCTGGCTCTGTGGTCGGGAGTGGGGAGTGAATCGTGGCCCCGGTGTGGATACCTTCCGACGCTTCATATACATTCATGGCACTCCGGATACCGAGCCGATGGGTGTTGCCCGGAGTCATGGCTGTATCCGCATGCGCAATCATGATATTGCTGAACTGTTTGAACAGGTCGAGCCCGGTATGCGGGTCATAATTCAGTGAACGGACGTTTCAGAGGAAGAGCATGATCGGCGAAATGGTGAGCCACCTGAACAGCTGGATCAAAGAGTTCGGCTTGCTGTCAGAAGCCTGGCGGGCGGGCATTCTGGTTTTCGTGGTGGTCCTGTCCACGGCCATTGTTTCCTTTGCGGTCAGTCGGATTATCCTTCGGCTGGAGAAAAAGTTCGCCAAAACCAGCAACCTCTGGGATGACGCGATATTGCATGCGGCCCGCAGGCCGATGGTGGCCTTTGTCTGGCTGCAGGGTGTTTACTGGGCCGCGGAAGTTGCCCATCGGTTTTCCGAGGCGGAGGTGTTCAAGGCGAACGCCACCATGCTGCAGGTAGGTTTTATCCTGGTGGTGGTCTGGGCGTTGTTTGGCCTGGTCAAACAGGTTGAGCGTACGCTGGTATCGCCGTTGAAAATGCGTAAGCCGATGGACTTCACCACGGTGAATGCCATCAGCAAACTGCTGCGGGCGGTCATTGCGATCACCGCCATCCTGACGGCCCTGCAGACACTGGGCTTCAGTATTTCCGGTGTACTGGCCTTTGGTGGCGTGGGTGGTATTGCCATCGGCTTTGCCGCCAAAGACCTGTTGGCCAACTTCTTTGGCGGGTTCATTATTCACCTGGACCGGCCTTTCAAGGTCGGCGACTGGATTCGCTCCCCCGACCGTGAGATTGAGGGCACCGTGGAGCAGATTGGCTGGCGCCTGACGACCATTCGTACCTTTGATCAGCGGCCACTGTATGTGCCCAACTCCACCTTTACCACGATTGCGGTGGAAAACCCCTCTCGCATGCATAACCGTCGTATCTACGAGACTATCGGTATTCGCTATGCCGATGTCCGCTCCATGAAGAAGATCGTGGATGATATCCGCGACATGCTGGAGAACCACGACGAAATTGATACCGATCAGACCCTGATCGTCAATTTCCTCACGTTCAACGCCTCCTCACTGGATATCATGGTGTACACCTTTACCAAGACCACAGTTTGGGTCCGCTTCCATCAGGTGAAGGAGGAGATCCTGTTGAGGATCAGTGACATTATCGAGAGTTACGGTGCCGAGGTGGCCTTCCCGACCCGTACGCTGCATCTGCCCGATGGGGTCCGGTTGGCCAGTGAGGAGCGAGATCAAACACGGGACTCCAGAGAGCCGGCCGAGGCCAGGAAGTCGAGTGACAACACGAAATCGGGTGATGCCCCGTCTGATGGTGAATCCGAGTCAGGAGAAGGTGAATGAATCCGTCTGAACAGACCCCGCCGGTTGGAATTATTGGGGGAACCGGCTTGACCACCCTCAAAGATCTGGCAATTGAGCGTGAGCAGGCCACCCCGAATCAGTGGGGCGAGCCTTCCGACAAGCTGGTATTTGGCAGCCTGGGCAAGCAGCCGGTGATTTTTCTGGCCCGTCACGGCAACCCGCATCGTATCCCGCCGCACCAGGTTAATTACCGGGCCAACATACAGGCCCTGTACGACGCCGGTGTTCGTACCGTGGTGGGTGTCAATGCTGTTGGTGGGATTCATTCAGAGATGGGGCCGGCGCAGGTTGTCGTGCCCGACCAGTTGATTGACTACACCTGGGGCCGCGCCAGCACCTTTTTCGAAGGCGATCTGGAGCATGTTACCCACATTGACTTTACCCATCCCTATGATGATTCCGCCCGTGAGCAGCTGATTGCCGCTGCGCGGGAGCTCGACGTGTCATTCTCGGATTTTGGCGTTTACGGCGCCACCCAGGGCCCCCGACTGGAAACTGCGGCAGAGATTCGGCGCCTTGAGCGGGATGGGTGCGATCTGGTGGGTATGACTGGCATGCCCGAGGCCGTGTTGGCGGCCGAGCTGGGCATGCGGTACGTGTGTCTGGGGCTGGTGGTCAACTGGGCCGCGGGCAAGACCGAGGACATCATCACCATGGCGGAGATCGAAGAGGCGATCAACCAGGGCATGTCCGGGGTCAAGCAGATACTGGAACAGTCGGTTGCCGGCCTCGGCCAGCTTACTCCTCTTCCTGCTCCGTCTGCTCAATAGGCTCGAAATACACCAGTACGCCGATGGTGGGGGAGTCGATAAAGTGAATCTCCCCGCTGCGCATCCGGCGGGTTTCCCGAATCCAGGTGACCAACTCCGGGTTTACCGGGACTGCTGAATCAGTTGGTACGGTCGTTGGGTTCGGCTGACCCTGATCGTTCTCTGTCGGTTGTGACTGTCCTGCGGGTGTGCCGGTTGCCGCGTCCTGTGTGGGCCCGGTGGCGGCCGCATTGGCCTCTGTCTGGGCTTGGGCCTCCTGCAGTGCTTCTTCCGTCACCTGCCAGTGATTCAGGTGGACGCCGACATGAAGGTAACGCCGGCGCTCGATGCTGATGTAGCCATCCACCTCCCGCTGATCTGCGGCTTCGAGCCAGTCGCCCATCGCCACCCGCATGGGGCCGCTGTCATAATCGGGCGGGAAACCCTGATACCAGCCTGCCGCCGCCAGTACCTGGTAGTTGCCACTGCGCTCCAGGCGTTGCACGGCCTGGTTCAGGTGAAGCTCGCTGGTATCAACCAGCTCCAGATCCGTTGAACGGGTGTTGTTTTCGCCTTCCACCCAAAGGTTGGTGTCGGAGCTGACCGGAGGCTCCACCTGCTTGCCGGCCATTTTCTCCTCAACCAGGGCAGGGTCAATCACGCGTTCCAGAATCACCAGTTCGGCCCGGTAATAATGCTCAGGGATCTCTTCGGGCAGGGCGCCCTCGGGTTGCGTCTGGGCCAGCGCGGAACCTGTCGCGAATGTGGCGAAAGCCAGGGCCAGCGCTGTGTGTTTGAGGTGGAATCGTTGGGTTTGCAAGGGCATTAACTCCAGGTGATTCGTTCGGGCTCAGGAGGCCTTTTGTGAAGTGTCTGACGGGGCCAGTTCGCTGAGCATGGCGGCAATGGCATCGAGTTTACCACTGGTGGAATCATCATTCAGCCGGAAGCGGAAGGTGTTGGCGCCTTCGAGCCGGTAGGTGTCCGGCGCGGATTGCACCTTTTTTACCAGTTCCAGCGGATCGACCGGGGTGGAGGGGCCGAATTCCAGGCGCACCCATTCTTTACCGGCATCCACCTTGTCGATACCCAGGGCTTCAGCCTTGATGCGCAGACGGGTCTGGTTTACCAGGTTCTTCGCGGGCTCGGGCAGCAGGCCGAAGCGGTCAATCATTTCCACCTGCAATTCCTTCAACTCTTCCTCATTCTTCACGCTGGCAATGCGCTTGTAGAGCATCAGACGGTTATGGACATCCGGCAGATAGTCGTCGGGAATCAGCGCCGGAATACGCAGGTTCATCTCGGTGCCATGACTCAGGGGCAGCTCTGCGTTGGGCGTGCGGCCCTCGCGGATGGCTTTTACGGCTTCGTCGAGCAACTGCATATACAGGCTGAAGCCGATGGTTTCGATCTGACCGCTCTGCTCCTCGCCCAGCAACTCACCCGCACCCCGGATTTCCAGGTCGTGGGTGGCGAGCATGAAGCCGGCGCCCAGGTCCTGGGCTTCAGCGATGGCATCCAGGCGTTTTTTGGCGTCGGCTGACAGGCTCTTGGGCGGCGGTGTCAGCAGGTAGGCATAGGCCTGGTGGTGGGAGCGTCCCACACGGCCCCGGAGCTGGTGCAACTGGGCCAGGCCAAATTTATCAGCACGCTCGATGATGATGGTGTTGGCGCTTGGGATGTCGATGCCGGTTTCCACGATGGTGGTACACACCAACACGTTGAAGCGCTTGTGGTAGAAGTCCGACATGATCTGTTCGAGCTGGCGCTCGCGCATCTGGCCGTGGGCGACTGCCACCCGGGCTTCGGGCACCAGGTTGCGGATATCCTCGGCGGTCTTTTCGATGGTGGCGACATCGTTGTGCAGGAAATACACCTGCCCGCCCCGCAGGATTTCCCGAAGGATGGCTTCCTTGGTCATGACGTCGTCACGCTGGCGCACGAAGGTTTTAACCGACAGGCGTCGGGCCGGTGGGGTGGCGATGATCGACAGGTCCCGCAGGTGACCCATGGCCATGTTCAGGGTGCGGGGAATGGGCGTGGCGGTCAGGTTGAGCATGTCCACTTCCGCCCGCAGGGCCTTCAGTTTTTCTTTCTGCTGGACACCAAAACGGTGCTCTTCGTCGATAATCACCAGGCCCAGGTTCTTGAACTTGATGTCGCCCTGCAGCAGCTTGTGGGTACCAATGACGATATCGGCTTTTCCTTCCTCAATCGCCTCCATGGCCTTGGTGGTCTGCTTGCCGCTGCGGAAGCGGCTCAGTAGTTCCACCTGCACCGGCGTGTCCGAGAAACGGTCCCGGAAGGATTCGTAATGCTGCTGGGCCAGCAGGGTAGTGGGCACCAGGACGGCGACCTGCTTGCCGGACCAGGTGGCCAGGAAGGCGGCGCGCATGGCCACTTCGGTCTTGCCGAAGCCCACATCGCCGCAGACAAGGCGATCCATGGGCTGCTCGCTGGTCATGTCCTCGAACACGGCCTGGATGGCGACTTGCTGGTCCGGGGTTTCCTCGAAGGGGAAGCCGGCGGCGAACGCGCGATAGGCTTCTTTCGGGTCCTCGAACTGGAACCCCTTGCGGGCCTCGCGCCGGGCGTAGACATCCAGCAGCTCGGCGGCGGTGTCGCGAATCTTTTCCAGGGCTTTCTGCTTGGCGTTGCTCCAGCGCTCGGTGCCCAGCTTGTGCAACGGGGCGTGTTCCTCGTCGGTGCCCGTGTAGCGTGAGATCAGGTGCAGGTTCGACACCGGCACATAGAGTTTTGAGCCGCCGGCGTATTCCAGGGTCAGGAATTCGTTGGATTCGCCCCCGGCGGCAATGGTTTCCAGGCCCTTGTAGCGGCCCACGCCGTGATCAATGTGTACGACGGGGGAGCCAATTCGGAGCTCCGACAAATCCCGGTAGCCGGAGTCGTCCACCTCGGTGGGCTTTTCCCGACGACGGCGTTGCAGCACCTGCTCGCCGAACAGGGCGGTTTCCGTGATCAGTGCCAGGTGCTGGCCGGGAAGCACCATGCCCTGTTCCATCGGGGCGATGGTGATGGCCAGGGTGTGACGGTCGTCCCTGAGGAATGCGTCCCAGTTGCTGACGGTGGCCGGTTTCAGTTGATGGTCGGCCAGATTTTCAATCAGCGCTTCACGCCGCCCGGACGATTCGGCACAGATCAGGACCCGGCCGGAGAAATCGTTGAGAAAACGTTTCAGTCGGGCGGCTGGGTCTGCCGCGCGACCGTCCATGGCTACATCCGGCAGGGAGTCGGTATTACAGTTGTGAGTCGCCGCTCCCTGCAGTTCGTTCGCTGCGCAGGTAACGCGGGGGTATTGCTTGAACTGGCCAAATACTTCGTCCTGCTGCAGGAACAGCTCGTCCGGGGGCAGAATTGGACGGAAACGGTCGTGCCGGCGGTCTTCGTAGCGCGCGCGGGTTTCGGCGTCAAAGGCGGCCACCGCGTCGTTCAGGCCGTCGGCGGTGAAGACCAGGGTGCTGCCCGGCAGGTAGTCAAACAGGGTAGCGGTTTCATCAAAGAACAGCGGCAGGTAATACTCGATGCCGGGCGGTGTGATGCCGTTGCTGATGTCCTGATAGACCGGCGCGTTCTTGTCCGCGTTGGGAAAGTGCTCGAACCAGCGGTTGCGGAAGCCTGAGCGTGCTTCTTTGTGCCACGGAAATTCATTGGCCGGCAGCAGTTCGATCTGCTCGATGCGGTCAATGGAGCGCTGGGTTTCCGGGTCGAAGGTGCGCAGAGTTTCGATTTCGTCATCGAACAGGTCAATCCGGAAGGGCAGGTTCGAGCCCATGGGGTAAATGTCGAGAATGGCCCCGCGCACGGCGTACTCGCCGTGTTCGTACACGTTTTCGGTGTGGTGGTAGCCAGCGGCTTCCAGCTGCAGGCGCCAGCTGTCGATATCCAGGGTCTGGCCCACTTCCAGTAGCAGGGTGTTGCCCTGCAGATAGCTGGGCGGCGCCAGTCGGTGCATAAGCGTGCGCGCCGGTACCACCAATATGCCGTGTTGGGTGGAGGGCAGCCGGTGCAGAGTACGCAGACGCCGCGATGTGATGTCCTGGTGCGGCGAGAACAAGTCGTAGGGCAGGGTTTCCCAGTCCGGCAGTGAAAGCAGTTCCAGCCCCTCTTCGGTAACCGTGGCGCCATCTTCCTCGGGCGGTAGGTTGAGGAAGAAGCGGATGGCCTGTTCGAGCCGGATGGCTTCATCCGTGCTGCGGGTGACTACCAGGGTGAGCCCCTTGCGGGTTCTTGCGCTTTCGCAGATCGCCAGCGCATCACTGCAGCCATGCAGCTCACCCCACTTCCGGTGATCGGCGGGATTTTCCGGCGCCTTTGGCGCCAGAAGCTGGCAGGGCAAGGATGAAGCCTGGGAAGAACCTTTGCTCATGGGCCGGAACATCTCCTGAATGAATGAGTCTGAAACCTGGGCGGCGCTATTCTAGCGCCCGGGTGTTGCAGTGTCATGGCAGCGGGTACGTGGTTGTGCCCAGATCATTTGCCCCCGGAGCTCACCAGAGGTGATCCGGAGTTGTTTAGAGGCTCCTTAAATTGGATAATACGCGCCCCAAATTATTTTCAGTGCGAAACGAGGTCACAACCGTGAGTCACGAACAGATCAACCAGCACCTGTCTAACTGGACCGAACGAGAGTCCACCGCCGAAGCCATGATCCCGTTGATCGGCCGGCTGAATCGCAAGAACAACGTTGTTACGTCTGTTTATGGCCGTGCGATCATCAACCAGTCGGTGATTGATATTATTCGTGCTCACCGGTTCGTGCGTCAGGTGGAAGATAGCGAGCTGTCTGTTTGCGACACTCTGCCGATTCTGGAAGCGATGGACAAGCTTGAGCTGGGCCGTGGCCACGTGGACATCGGCAAGCTGGCGGTTAAGTTCAAGGAAAGCGGTATGAGCGATCTCACCGAATTCCTGAAGCAGGAAATCGGGCCGATTGTTGGTCAGTATAAAGCCGAATGTGCCGACCAGGACGTCCGGGACACCAAAGACGTGGTCCTGTACGGCTTCGGTCGTATTGGTCGTTTGCTGGCCCGCATCCTGATCGAAAAAGCTGGCGGCGGTGCCAACCTGCGTCTGCGGGCGATTGTTGTGCGCAAGGGCGGTGCGGCAAATGACTTGCAGAAGCGTGCCAGCCTGCTGCGCCGCGACTCGGTTCACGGTCCGTTCGACGGTACCATTACCGTGGACGAGGAAAATTCCGCGCTGATCGCCAACGGTAACTACATCAAGGTGATCTACTCCGATGGTCCGGATAAGGTGGACTACACCCAGTACGATATCAACAACGCCATCGTTATCGATAACACCGGTATCTGGCGCGACGAAGACGGCCTGGGTCTGCACCTGAAATCCAAGGGCGTCAGCCGGGTTATCCTGACCGCGCCGGGCAAGGGCGACATCAAGAACATCGTGTATGGTATCAACAGCGATTCCATCACCGAGGACGACAAAATTCTGTCGGCTGCCTCCTGTACTACTAACGCCATTACGCCGGTCCTCAAGGCGATCAACGACGAGTTCGGCATTGAGAATGGTCACGTTGAGACTGTTCACTCCTATACCAATGACCAGAACCTGATCGATAACTACCACAAGGGCAGCCGTCGTGGCCGTTCTGCGCCGCTGAACATGGTGATCACCGAAACCGGTGCTGCCAAGGCTGTGGCCAAGGCGCTGCCGGAGCTGAAGGGCAAGCTGAGCGGTAACGCCATCCGGGTTCCGACACCAAACGTGTCCATGGCCATTCTGAACCTGAACCTGAAGAAAGATGTGGACGTTGATATGGTCAACGACTACCTGCGCGACATGGCCCTGCATTCCGAGCTGCAGAAGCAGATCGACTTCGTGAACTCGCCGGAAGTGGTCTCCACCGATTTTGTCGGCTCGCGCCATGCGGGCGTGGTGGATGCCCAGGCCACGATTGCTGAAGGCAACCGTCTGATTCTGTACGTATGGTACGACAACGAATTTGGCTACAGCGCCCAGGTGATTCGTTGCGTGAACGATATGGCTGGCGTCGACCACCCGGTTTTCCCGAAGCGGGTTCGCGACTAAGGTTGTAGCGTTAACTACGCATTGCGAATCAAAAGGCCCCGGCAGCCGTTGGTTGCCGGGGCTTTTTTGTGTTTTTCAGCAACAATGCCGCGCCGGTTTTCGGTGGAAATACACTTTCTTAATCTCTATAATTGGCGCGATTTTGGGTATGTCTGGCGCCCCGTTTCCCAACTTTTCCTGTCGCTAATGATCTGAGCAAGCAAACGTGCGGACATTAGCGAGCCCGAGGCACTTAGGCTCGGGCTTGCCGCATAAGCAGGAATCCTGGGCCGCAGGGAGTCGGGCGTTGAAATTCTCAGATAGTTTCTGATGATTGGACGAGGCTAATGATCAAGATCAAAAAAGGCCTGAATCTTCCCATCAGCGGCGCTCCCGAACAGACCATTACGGACGGCAAGCCGATTCGCCATGTGGCGTTGATTGGCTTTGACTACAACGGCATGAAGCCGACGATGGCTGTTAAAGAAGGGGACCGTGTAAAGCGCGGAACGCTGCTGTTTACGGACAAGAAGACCGAAGGCGTTCGTTATACCGCCCCGGCCGCCGGCGTGGTAAAAGAAATCAATCGCGGTGAGCGCCGCGTATTCCAGTCCATCGTTATCGAAGTGGATGGCGACGAAGCGGAGACCTTCGCTCGCTATAACGAGGCTGATCTCGCCGGCCTGGAGCGCCAGCAGGTAGTGGATAATCTGGTTGAATCCGGTTTGTGGACCGCGTTCCGCACGCGTCCTTACAGTAAGGTCCCGGAAATAGATTCCACGCCCAACTCGATTTTTGTTTCCGTAATGGACACCAATCCGCTGGCGGCGGATCCAACGGTGATCATTGGCGACAATGCCAAGGCCTTTGAACAGGGTCTTAATGTTCTGACCCGCCTCACCAACGGCAAGGTGTTTGTGACTGGCAAGCCGGGCTCTGATGTGCCTGTGCCCAAGTCAGACGCTGTCGAAGTGCATCAGTTTGACGGTGTGCATCCGGCTGGTAATGTGGGTACCCACATCCATTACCTGGATCCGGTTGTCGGCAATAAAACGGTCTGGTCGATCAACTACCAGGACGTGATCGACATCGCCAAGCTGTTTGAAAGCGGTGAGCTGCCAGTCGAGCGTATTGTTGCCATCGGTGGCCCGAAAGCCCTGAAGCCTCGTCTGGTTCGCACCCGTCTGGGCGCCAGCCTGCCGGAACTGCTGGATGGTGAAATTGCGACCGACTGTGAGGTGCGCACTGTTTCCGGTTCCGTGTTTGGTGGTCGCCGTGGTGATGGTCCCTGTGCCTATCTGGGGCGTTTCGCCAATCAGGTGTCGGTACTTGAAGAGGGTACCAAGCGCGAGTTCATGGGCTGGTTGTCTCCAGGCCCGAACAAGTTCTCTGTGATGAACATCTATCTGTCCAAGCTGAATCCGGGCAAGCTGTTCAACTTTACGACCACGACCAATGGTAGTGAGCGGGCCATGGTGCCTGTCGGGAACTACGAAGCGGTTATGCCCCTGGATATCCTGCCAACCCAGCTGTTGCGTTCACTGATTGTTGGCGATACCGAAATGGCACAGAAACTGGGTGCCCTGGAGCTGGACGAAGAAGATCTGGCGCTGTGCACCTTCGTGTGCCCCGGCAAATATGAATACGGTCCGATTCTCCGTGAGAACCTGACCCGAATCGAGATCGAGGGCTAACTACGATGGCAATCAGACAGTTTCTCGATGGTATCGAGCATCATTTTGAGAAAGGCGGCAAGTACGAGCGCTGGTATGCGCTATACGAAGCCGTTGACACTATCTTCTATTCGCCTGGCAGTGTAACCGGCACCACCTCCCATGTGCGTGATGGCGTGGATCTCAAGCGCATCATGATCACGGTGTGGCTGTGTACCTTCCCGGCCATGTTCTTCGGTATGTGGAACATCGGTTTCCAGGCCAATAGCTTCCTGGCCGCTAACCCGGACGCCATGGTGGCTGACGGTGGTCTGCGTACCGCCTTCATCCAGGCCCTGGCGGTGACCGGCGCTGGTGCTGGCTGGTGGGACAACTTCGTTTACGGCATGGCCTACTTCGTGCCCATTTACTTTGTCACCTTCGCGGTTGGCGGTTTCTGGGAAGTGCTGTTTGCCACCGTGCGCAAGCACGAGGTGAACGAAGGTTTCTTCGTAACCTCGGTACTGTTTGCCCTGATCTGCCCGCCCGACATCCCGTTGTGGCAGGTGGCCCTGGGTATTACCTTTGGTGTGGTAATCGGTAAGGAAGTATTCGGCGGTACCGGCAAGAACTTCCTGAACCCGGCACTGACGGGTCGTGCCTTCCTGTACTTTGCCTACCCGGCCCAGATTTCCGGTGACACGGTCTGGACCGCGGTTGACGGTTTCAGTGGCGCGACTGCACTTAGCTGGGCGGCATCTGGTGGCCTCGAAGCGCTGCAGCAACAGATTGGCTGGATGAACGCATTCATCGGCACCATTCAGGGTTCCGTGGGTGAAACCTCCACTCTGGCAATCCTGATCGGCGGCCTGATCCTGCTGGTGATGAAAATTGCCTCGTACCGCATTGTTGGTGGCGTACTGATCGGCATGATCGCCACGGCGTTGCTGTTCAATGCAATTGGCTCCGACACCAACCCGTTCTTCAACGTGGGCCCCCATTGGCACCTGGTGATGGGCGGCTTTGCATTCGGCATGATGTTCATGGCCACCGATCCGGTATCGGCTGCCATGACCAACACCGGTCGCTGGTGCTTCGGCATCCTCGTGGGTGTGATGACTGTGCTGATTCGTGTGATTAACCCGGCGTTCCCGGAAGGCATTATGCTGGCCATCCTGTTCGCCAACCTGTTCGCACCGCTGATGGACCATTACGTGGTTCAGGCCAACATCAAACGGAGGCTTGCTCGTGGCTAAGGCAAAAGATACCGTCTCCAGAACGGTGATGGTTGCGCTGGTGCTGAGTATTGTATTCTCGGTAGTCGTGTCCACCGCAGCGGTGACGCTGCGGCCGGCGCAAATCAAGAACCAGAACCTGGATATCAAAACCAACATCCTGTCGGCCTCCGGCATGCTGGAGCCTGGCGCCAGCGCCGATGAGATCGAAAGCACCTTTGAGCGCTTCGATGTTCGACTGGTCGACCTGGATAGCGGGGAATTCGTCGAGCCGTCAGCGGTTGGCGTTAAGGACCCGATGAAGTACGACATGTACAAGGCGGCCTCTGATCCCGCCATGTCAACGGACATCCCGTCTTCGGAAGACAAGGCTGGCATCAAGCGTCGCCCGAACGTGGCGAAGGTGTATACCCTGAGTGAAAACGGTGAACTGAAGCGCGTGGTGCTTCCGATTCACGGTTACGGTCTGTGGTCGACACTGTATGGCTTCATGGCACTCGAAGGCGACCTGAACACCATTGAAGGCCTGGGCTTTTACTCCCACGCGGAAACCCCGGGCCTGGGTGGCGAAGTGGATAACCCCCGCTGGAAGCAGCAGTGGGTTGGTAAAGAGCTTTACGCTGACGACCCGAGCGAGCCGCAGATCCGGCTGGTGAAGGGGGGCGTGAATGCCGACGCCAAGAACAAGGAGCATAAGGTAGACGCTCTGTCTGGCGCGACACTGACCAGCCGTGGTGTGCAGCAGCTCGTCAATTACTGGATGGGTGACCGTGGCTTCGCCCCGTTCCTGAAAAAACTTCGTGAAGGGGAGGTCTGATCATGGCCGGTGTATCAGCCAAAGAGGTTCTCTTCGAACCGATTTTCAGTAACAACCCTATCGCCCTGCAGATCCTGGGTATCTGTTCGGCGCTGGCGGTAACCACCAGCATGAACGTAACCATCGTTATGTGCCTGGCGGTTATTGCGGTAACGGCTTTCTCGAACCTGGCGGTCTCGCTGGTGCGAACCCAGATTCCGGGCAGCATCCGGATCATCGTGCAGATGACCATCATTGCCTCCCTGGTAATCGTGGTGGACCAGGTACTCAAGGCCTATGCCTATGAGATCTCCAAACAGCTGTCGGTGTTTGTGGGCCTGATCATCACCAACTGCATCGTTATGGGGCGTGCGGAAGGCTTTGCCATGAACAACACCCCGGGCATGAGTTTCCTGGACGGTGTGGGCAACGGCCTCGGCTATTCCGTGATGCTGCTGTTTGTGGCGTTCTTCCGTGAACTGTTTGGAGCCGGTTCCCTGTTCGGCGTGACTCTGTTGCCGTCAGTGAACGAAGGTGGCTGGTACGTGACCAACGGTCTGCTGCTGCTGCCGCCGAGTGCGTTCTTCATCATCGGTCTGGCGATCTGGGGTCTGCGTACCTGGAAGCCGGAACAGGTGGAAGAGAAGGACTACAAGCTCTCTGCTCACAAAGTTAAGGAGGCCTTCTGATGGAACACTATATCAGCCTGATCCTGAAGGCCGTCTTTGTTGAGAACATGGCACTGGCCTTCTTCCTGGGGATGTGTACCTTCCTGGCGATCTCCAAGAAGATTGAAGCGGCCACCGGCCTGGGGATTGCGGTAGTGGTGGTGTTGACCGTCACCGTGCCGGTCAACAACCTGCTGTACAACACCATCCTGCGTGAAGGCGCCCTGGAATGGGCGGGTCTGCCAAATGTGGACCTGAGCTTCCTTGGCCTGCTGACATACATCGGTGTTATCGCCGCCATCGTACAGATCATGGAAATGATACTGGACAAGTACATTCCTGCGCTTTACGCCGCGCTGGGTGTGTTTCTGCCTCTGATTACCGTGAACTGCGCCATTCTGGGTGCGTCATTGTTCATGGTTGAGCGGGACTACACCTTCGGTGAGAGCCTGGTTTATGGCTTCGGTGCCGGTCTGGGTTGGGCCCTGGCGATCATTGCCCTGGCGGGTATCCGCGAGAAGCTCAAGTACAGCGATGTTCCGGAAGGTCTGCGTGGCCTGGGCATCACCTTCATTACCGTAGGTCTGATGTCTCTGGGCTTCATGTCCTTCTCCGGTATTTCCCTGTAATCCATCCGGTGAGACGGTTTAACGAAAAGGCGAGACCATGAGTACAGAAATTATTCTTGGCGTGGTCATGTTCACCGTTATCGTGCTGGCGCTGGTCGCGGTTATCCTCGCGGCCCGCTCCAAGCTGGTAAGCACCGGTGATGTGACCATCGAGATCAATGACGATCCGGAACATACGCTGAAAACGGAAGCCGGCGGCAAGCTGCTTGGCACCCTGGCGAACAACGGCATCTACCTGTCTTCCGCGTGTGGCGGCGGCGGTACCTGTGCCCAGTGTAAGTGCAAGGTGTTTGACGGTGGTGGCGCGATGCTGCCAACCGAGAAGACCCACTTCACCAACCGGGAAGAAAAGGAAGGCTGGCGCCTGTCCTGCCAGGTACCGGTTAAGCAGGACATGAAAGTGGAAGTGCCGGAAGAGTTCTTCGGCGTGAAGAAGTGGGAATGCGAAGTGGTGTCCAACCACAACGTGGCCACCTTCATCAAAGAGCTGGTCCTGAAGCTGCCGGAAGGCGAGGAAGTGGACTTCCGCGCGGGTGGTTACGTACAGCTTGAGTGCCCGCCGTTCGATATCAGCTTCAAGGACTTCAAGATCGAAGAAGAATTCCACGAAGACTGGGACAAGTTCGATCTCTGGAATCTGCGTACGGTCAACAAGGAAGAAACCGTCCGTGCCTACTCCATGGCCAACTATCCGGAAGAGAAAGGCGTACTGAAGTTCAACATCCGTATTGCCACACCGCCTCCGGGCACTGACCATAACCCGGGCATCATGTCCAGTTATGTGTTCAACCTGAAGCCGGGTGACAAGATCACCGTGATGGGTCCGTTCGGCGAATTCTTCGCCAAGGACACCGACAACGAAATGGTCTTCGTCGGTGGTGGTGCTGGTATGGCACCGATGCGCTCCCACATCTTCGACCAGCTCAAGCGCCTGAATTCCAAGCGTAAGATCAGCTTCTGGTACGGCGCCCGTAGTCGTCGTGAGATGTTCTACGTGGAAGACTTCGACATGCTGGCCGAAGAGAACGAGAACTTCGAGTGGCACGTGGCCCTGTCTGATGCGCTGCCGGACGATAATTGGGAAGGCCCCACCGGCTTTATCCATAACGTGCTGTACGACAACTATCTGAAGGACCACCCGGCTCCGGAAGACTGCGAGTACTACATGTGTGGGCCCCCCATCATGAACTCCTCGGTGATCAAGATGCTGAAGGATCTTGGCGTTGAGGATGAGAACATCATGCTGGATGACTTCGGGGGATAAGTTACTCAAATGACATCCCGTATGTTGGAACCCGTCAGGGTAGGCATAGTCAGCGTGATCATCGCGCTGGCTGTGGCTGCCCTGGCGGGTTGCTCGTTTCAGAACGAGGAAAAAATCTGGGAAATTTCCGGTGGTATCTTTGGTACCCGCTACCACATAAACGTGGTTTTGCCAAAAGATGAGCAGCGTCTGCAGACTCTTGCCCAGGGCATTGAGGAAACCCTCAGGAAGGTGGATCAGACCATGTCCACCTACAAGCCTGATTCCGAACTGTCCCGATTAAACGCCAGGGAGGATCAGAGCGAGTGGATGAAACTGTCTGATCCGCTATTCAAGGTGCTTCAGCGGGCTGTCGAGGTTTCCGAAATGACCGGCGGGGCTTTTGACGTTACCGTCGGCCCGCTGGTCAATCTGTGGGGCTTTGGCCCAAAGGCCCGCCCGGAAACCATCCCGGACCAGGATGAGCTGAACCGTTTGTTGTCGATCACTGGCACTGAACATATTGAGCTGGATGCGGAGAGTCATTCGCTTCGCGCAACCCCACCCCAGTACATTGACCTGTCGGGCATTGCCAAGGGGTACGGTGTGGATGCCGTGGCCGGTTATCTCGACAGTCAGGGGGTGGCGGCTTATCTTGTGGAAATTGGTGGCGAGGTTCGGGTGCATGGCCGGAAGCCGGACGGTTCGGCCTGGAAGCTGGCTATCGAACAGCCCAACGGGGGCGCCAGGGATGTGAATAGCGTGGTTGCGCTTTCCAGTAACTCAATGGCTACATCCGGCGATTATCGTAACTATTACGAATCGGAAGGCCGCCGCTATTCCCATACAATTGATCCGGAAACCGGTAAGCCAATAACACACACGGTGGCCTCGGTAACGGTTATTGCAGACGACTGCATGACCGCCGATGCGCTTGCCACCGGGTTTAATGTAATGGGTCTTGAGAAAGCCATGGCGCTGGCGACCCGGGAAAACATTCCCGCGTATTTTATCGTGCGGGGACAGGATGGTTTTGAGGGGCATCAGACCCCGGCCTTCTCCTCGTACCTGGTTCAGTAACGGAGGGCAGTGATGGGTACCTTTCTACTGGTTCTTTTTATCGTGGTGCTGCTGATCGCCGCGATGTCTATTGGCGTTATGTTCGGGCGCAAGCCCATCAGCGGCACCTGTGGTGGTATTGGTGCGCTCGGTATCAGCACCTCATGTGAGATTTGTGGTGGTGACACTCAGAAGTGTGAGGACAGCCGAGAGACTTCGGATGCCAAGGCCCAGCCGGAAGATCTGGCCTATGACGCCACCCGGGTCGAAAAGTAAGGGGCCCGGCAGCAACGCAGTAAAAACGAAAAATATTTACAACGTGCATAAGGAGTGACTGCGCAGATGGCAGAACATCATTACGACGTTGTCGTTATCGGAGCCGGCCCGGCCGGTGAAGGGGCGGCCATGAACGCGACGAAACATGGCAAGCGTGTCGCCATTATCGAGGACAAGCCAACCGTGGGCGGCAACTGTACCCACTGGGGTACCATTCCCTCCAAGGCGCTGCGGCATTCGGTTAAACAGATCATTACCTTTAACACCAACCAGATGTTCCGGGATATTGGCGAACCGCGCTGGTTTTCCTTTCCCCGGGTGCTGCAGAACGCCCAGAAGGTTATTGGCAAGCAGGTAAAACTGAGAACCGGCTTCTACGCCCGTAACCGGGTTGATCTGATTAATGGCCGGGCTTCCTTCCTGGACAAGAACCGTATCGAAGTACGCGGCAATAAGGCCATTGAGACCCTGCATTTCAAGCAGGCGATCGTGGCCACCGGTTCCCGGCCGTTCCTTCCGCCCGATGTCGATTTCCGCCATCACCGCATTTACAACTCCGACTCCATCCTGAATCTGTCGCACACACCGCGCACACTGATCATTTTCGGTGCTGGGGTAATCGGCTCCGAGTACGCCTCTATTTTTGCCGGTCTTGGTGTGAAGGTGGATCTGATCAATCCGGGCAGTCGGATTCTGTCGTTCCTGGATGACGAAATCTCGGATGCCTTGAGTTATCACCTGCGCAGTAACGGGGTGCTGATTCGCCACAACGAAATGTACGAATCGGTTCAGGGCGACGACCACGGCGTGGTGCTCTCGCTGAAATCCGGTAAGCGCATCCGTGCCGACGCCTTCCTGTGGTGTGCAGGCCGCAGCGGTAACACCGACAACCTGGGGCTGGAAAACATTGGCCTGGAGCCCAACAATCGTGGCCAGTTGGCGGTCGACAAGCATTACCGTACGGACGTTGAGAACATCTATGCCGTAGGCGACGTGATTGGCTGGCCGAGCCTGGCCAGTGCCGCCTACGACCAGGGCCGTTCGGCGGCTTCGGACATTGCCGACGATGAGTATTTCCGCTTCGTGGATGATGTGCCTACCGGCATCTACACCATTCCGGAAATCAGCTCGGTGGGCAAAACCGAGCAGGAACTGACCGAGGCGAAAGTGCCGTACGAAATCGGCAAGGCCTTCTTCAAGCACCTGGCGCGCGCCCAGATTACCGGTGAGTCCGTGGGCATGCTGAAGATCCTGTTCCATCCGGAAACCAAGGAAATTCTGGGGATTCACTGCTTTGGTGACCAGGCGGCCGAGATCGTCCATATCGGCCAGGCCATCATGAACCAGGAAGGTGAAGCCAATACCCTGGATTACTTCATCAACACCACGTTTAACTACCCGACCATGGCGGAAGCCTACCGGGTAGCGGCCCTCAATGGCCTGAACCGGATTTTCTGAGTCAGGTCGAATAAGCGCCCGGTTCCGCCGTCTCAGGCGGGCTCCGGGCTCTGAGAGGCTTCCTGAGCCGGCAGTAGCGGCGATTGTGCCCGGTTGTCGAAGTACATGCGCGTACTGGTCGGGAAGTCCGTGATCACGCTGTCCACCCCCATTTCCTCGATTTTCAGCATGTCGTGAATCCGGTTCACGGTCCAGGCGGACACGTGCATGTCCATCCGGTGTGCCTGATCGACCATGTTGCGACTCAGGATCTTCCACTTGGCGCAGAAGTATTCACAGTTCAGGCGTTTTGCCTGGGTCAGCGGTTTCGGGATTTTGCGTTCTGCCACCAGGCCGATACGGATATTGCGGTCGCGTCGGCGGATTTCCCGGAGAAATCGCGTATCCGCGGAGGTGACCGCGACGGTGCGGTAAAGGTTGCGGCGCTGGATGATTTCGGTCAGTCGGTTACACAGGACGTTCAGTCGCCGGCCCCGGTCTTTTTTGACCTCCAGTTGCAGGTGCTCGATGTCTGCAAACTGATCCAGCAACTGTTCCAGCGTGGGGATGCCGGTTCGGGTCGGCCAGCCGGTAACATTTCGGCGGGCATCCATGGCAGCCAGTTCGGCCACGGTGTAGTTGCCGACGTTGCCTTTATGGCTGGTGGTGCGGTCTACCGTCAGGTCGTGCACCAGCACCGGGATGCCATCTTTTGAGAGCACCAGGTCCAGCTCGAAATGCCGGATGCCATGCCGGTAGGCATGGGTGAAAGCCGGCAGGGTGTTTTCGGGTGCCTCGCCCTTGGCTCCTCGGTGACCGTATACGATCATTCTGACGCAGTACCTTTGAGTTTCCGGTAAATGTCCTGGCGTCTCTTCCAGGTTTCGTGGCACAGGCGGATGTCTTCCAGGTAAGCCGGCAATTCGTCCATCAGCAGTGCCTGTGGGCCATCCACCAGCGCCTTCTCGGGTTTCGGATGGAAGTCCACCAGTACCATGTTGGCGCCGGCCACCACGCCCTGGGCGGTGGCGTGCATGACATCCAGGATGCCGTCCGGGGACTGTTCGCGGCTGCCCACGGAATGGGATGGGTCTACACACACTGGCATGCGGGTCAGACGTTTGACGGCTGGCACGTGGGCAAAATCCACCATGTTGCGATGGGGCTGGCCGGCCTCGGTCTTCATGCCGCGCAGGCAGAAGATGACGTTGGCGTTGCCTTCGCTGGCCAGGTATTCGGCCGCATTGAGGGATTCGTTCAGGGTGATGCCAAAGCCCCGCTTCAGCAGCACCGGGTAAGTGCTTTGCCGGCCGATGGCCTTGAGCAGCTCGAAGTTCTGGGTGTTTCGGGTGCCTACCTGAAGCATGACGCCGGTGGGGCGCCCCAACTGTTCCAGGCAGTGGTCGATTTCCTCGATGTGGCTTTCGTGAGTGATCTCCATGGCGATCACCTTGATGCCATGCTTACCCGCTTTTTCAAACACCCAGGGCAGGCAGCCCTTGCCATGTCCCTGGAAAGAGTAGGGGTTGGTGCGAGGTTTGTACGCGCCCATGCGGGTACAGACTTCGCCATTGTCTTCCAGCGCTCGCATCATCATTTCGACATGGTCGGGTATGTCCACCGCGCAAAGGCCGGCAAAGATATTCAGGTTGTTCTGGCTGAACTCAACGCCGTTGTAGGTGAACCCGCTTTGCCGGTGGTCGTCCTTGTGGCGACCCAGGATGCGGTAATCCTCGGAAATGCGAATCGCCCGTTCCACTGCCGGAAGCGCCTCAATCTCCTCTTTGTCCAGAGGCTTGGTGTCGCCGAGCAGGTAGATCTCGGTCAGCCGCTGACTGGCTCCCTGGACCTCATGAACCCGCAGGGTCACGCCCGGCAGGTTTTCCAGGTAATGAAGCGTCTGGCGGTAGGCATCGCTGTCCAGCGGGGTGTTGGGGTGAAGAATTGCTAACATGGACTCTCCTCCGGTTAGTCGGCGGCGTCTTCCGCCTGGTGCCGGGCCTGCATGTACTCACGATGATTAAGATGCAACAGGTCCGCCATCCGACGAATAAGGTGTTCTTCGTACTTGTCGATGCGGCCGTCGGCCAGTGCCACCCGCCAGATGCTGGTCAGCAGGGCCTGCTTTTGTACCTGATCCAGGTATTCGTTAATGCGTCCGGTGAACTCGTACAGGGAGGTGGCGTCCTCGGCGTGGTTCAGGGCGTCGTCGAGGATATCCCGGGCTTCCTCCCGGGTGATCTGGTGTGCCTTGACGGCACAATCGACGATGACCTCCAGTTCACGCTCGTCCTCATTGTTATCGACCCGGGAAAGCTGCACCATGAGTGCTGTGGCGGCCACGGCCAGTTGATGGGCGTCGGGTTCTACCGGCTCTTCCTCCGGTGCTGCAAACAGCTGTTTCAGGCGTTCGATCATGACAAAGGCCTCTGTTTGACGGGTGGGTCAGGCGGCGTTGTTGGTTAACTGGCGCACCTGGTTTTCCAGTTCAATCTGGTCCGCCGCGAATTTACGAATGCCTTCCGCGAGCTTTTCAGTGGCCATGGCATCTTCATTAAGCTGCCAGCGGAAGGCTTTTTCAGTCAATTGTCCGAGTTTCTCATCACTGCTGGCGGTGTCCGGCGCCAACCGGCGGGGCAACTCGCCCTCATCGTCCTTAAGTTCCTGCAACAAGGCGGGGCTGATGGTCAGGCGGTCACAGCCGGCGAGCATTTCGATTTCGCCGGTGTTACGGAAGCTGGCACCCATGATTACCGTGTCAAAGCCATTGCTCTTGTAGTAATTGTAGATGCGGCTAACCGACTGTACACCAGGGTCTTCGGCTGCTGGGAAGTGGTCACGGCCGCTGTTGGCCAAGTGCCAGTCGAGGATGCGGCCCACGAAAGGGGAGACCAGGTGGGCTCCGGCCTGGGCACAGGCCACGGCTTGGGCGAAGGAGAACAGCAGGGTGAGATTGCAGCGTATGCCCTCTTTCTCCAGCTGCTCGGCGGCACGAATGCCCTCCCAGGTGGAGGCGATCTTGATCAGCACCCGGCTGGTGTCTACGCCCTCATGATCATAAAGTTCCACCAGGCGTCGGGCCCTCTCCAGAGTGGCCGCCGTGTCGAACGACAGCCGTGCATCCACTTCCGTGGAAACCATGCCCGGAATCAGCCCCAGAATTTCCTTGCCCGCCAGCACCGCCAGGGTGTCGGTGGCCATGGATAACTGTTCACGGTCTGAACTGCTGTGCCGGGCGGCCCGGGCAACCGCCTTGTCCAGCATCGGGCGATAGGCCTCCGACGCGGCGGCTTTGAGCAGCAATGAGGGGGTGGTGGTGGCATCCTGCGGGCGCCAGTGGCCAATGGCCTCCAGGTCGCCGGTGTCGGCCACCACGGTGGTCATGTTCTTGAGTTGTTCGAGCTTGTTGGTCATTCGGCCTTCTATCCTTGTGGTTCGCGTACCTTGCTCAACGCGGTCTCGATAACGTCCAGACCGCTGCCGGGTTTATAGGCGTTCTCGCTGATGTGCCGGCGGAACTGGCGCCCGCCGGGCATGCCATGGAACAACCCCATGATATGCCGGGAAATGTGGGTAAGAAATACCCCGCGTTCCAACTCCTTTTCAATGAACGGGAACATGGCCCGCAATGCCTCCTGACGACTGGTGACCGGGGCCGGTTCACCGAAGAATTCCGGGTCCACGCCGGCCAGCAGCCAGGGGTTGTGGTAGGCCTCACGGCCAAGCATCACGCCATCGGTGTGGCGCAGGTGCTGGTGGCATTCCTCGAAGGTCTTGATGCCGCCGTTGATGATGATTTCCAACTGGGGGTATTTTTCCTTCAGGCGGTAGACCCAGTCGTACTTGAGCGGTGGAATGTCCCGGTTCTCTTTCGGGCTCAGGCCCTCGAGCACAGCAATGCGGGCGTGCACGATGAATGTCTGGCAGCCGGCGGCGGCCACCTTCTCGATGAACTCACACAGCTCGTCCCAGGACTCCCGGCCATCGATGCCAATGCGATGTTTGACCGTTACCGGCAAATCGGTGGCCGCCTTCATGGCCGCCACCCCTTCGGCCACTTTGTCCGGGTAGGCCATCAGACAGGCACCGATCATGTTGTTCTGCACCCGGTCGCTGGGGCAGCCCACGTTCAGGTTTACCTCATCGAATCCGAACTGTTCGGCCAATCGTGCGCAGTGAGCCAGTTCCGCCGGATCACTGCCGCCCAGCTGCAGTGCCAGGGGATGTTCGGCCTCGTGGTAACGCAGGAAGCGTTCGGTATCGCCGTGGATCAGTGCGCCGGTGGTGACCATTTCCGTATACAGCAGGGTATGGCGGCTCAACAGCCGCGCAAAGTAACGGAAGTGGGGCGTTGTCCAGTCCATCATCGGGGCAATGCTGAACTTGCGGGACAGTGCGACGGGAGTAGGGCTGTTCTCTTGCATGGGCTGCTTCTGGGTCACTCGTGTATAACCGGTATTGATGGTGACCCAGTGTAACAGGAATGCAGGTTTGGTGACCTGACGTGCTTGCCCTTACGTCAGGCCGTACTTACCTCAAAGTTTGGCATTTCCCGGTTGGGGCGACCCACATGGAAGCCCTGGGCGTAGTCGATGCCCACTTCCCGAACCATGTTCAGCACATCCTCATTTTCCACAAACTCCGCCACGGTTTTCAGCTTCAGTTTCTTGGCCAGGTCCGTGATGCTGACCACAAAGGCGAGATCCCGCGGATCGTTAGCCATGTTGGCGATGAAGTCGCCTTCGATTTTCACGAAATCAATCGGCAGGTACTTGAGGTAGTGGAAAGACGAGAAGCCGGAGCCGAAGTCGTCAATGGCAAGCAGGTAGCCGGCGTCTTTCAGGTTGCGCACGAAGTTTTCCAGCAGGCCCATGTTTTTCACGGTATCCCTTTCGGTAATCTCGAACACAATCCGGCTGCGGTCCAACTGGTAGCGGTCGGTAAGTTCGTGCAGGGTTTGCAGGAAGTCGCGCACCAGTATTGATCGAGGTGACAGATTGATGAACAGCAGTCCCTGGTAGCCGGTATCGCGCACCCGTTCGAAGGCCTTCTCCATCACGATGTAATCCATCAGGTGTACTTTGCCCATGGATTCGGCGATCTCGATGAATTCTCCGGCGGTCATCAGGGTGTCGTCAGGCAGTTGGATCCGACTGAGCACCTCAACGGCAGGCAGGTCGTCTCCGTTGGGCTGAATGGGCTGGAACACCGGTACCACGCTGTGATTCTCGATGGCGTCGTTCACCAGCACCATCTTCTGGTTCAGGTCGTTGAAGATTTCCGCCACGTCGTCCTTATGCGGCAGGCTGATGCGGTTCTTGCCCTGGCTCTTGGAGCGATACATCAGGTTGTCCACGAACATGAACAGATCCTTCCGGTTATCTGCATGGTCCGGGAACAGCCCAACACCAATGGAACCGGTGACACGAACAACGCCGTCATTGCGTGTTTCCAGTGAAAAATCCTGCATGCACTGAAGGAGTCGCTCACTGACCTGTTCCGCGTGTTCCAGGCTGGTTTCCGGCAGTACCACCACAAACTCATCACCGCCGTAACGGGCCAGTATGTCGCCGGTGCGCAGTACGCTCTGCAGCTCCATGGACAGTTGGCGTAGGAGTTTGTCGCCGGTGGCATGGCCGTAGCCGTCGTTGATAGCCTTGAAGTTGTCCAGGTCCAGCATCAGCAGGGCCACCTGATAATCGTGGCGCTGGCAGCGGTCCAGCTCGTAGTCCAGCAACTCCCAGAACATGCGCTGGTTGTAGAGGTTGGTCAGCGGATCACGGGTGGCGTAGTACTCCAGGTCCCGCGTGTATTTGTAGATGGCTTTCACCGAGCCCACCACGTTCAACAGGGTGGACAGGATGCTCTCAAGCACCAATACCTTGGTGTTGTCTTTGACGATGCTGGCATGCACACCAATACCGACAATGCCGCCAATTTTGGGCGTCTCCACCAGTAGGGATTTGGTCTGCAATTCGATTTCTGCCGGCTCAAGCTCCAGCGGGGTGCTGTCGGTACTGACGCTGTTATGATGAATGATAACCTCACCGGGAAGGCCAAAATGCTCATTGCCCGCCAGGCGTTTCCGGATGGCTTTTTCCATCATTTTTCGGGTGTTGTCGGAGGGCGTTGTCAGCCAGAAAATCTCCAGGTCGAAGACCTCGTCATCCACCTTGAAAATAGAGAACATGGTGTAGATCTGGATCACCTGGTTGATATCCAGCATCAACATGTTGATGTATTCCCGCCAGTCGCGCACCACCTCCGACGTGATCACGAACTTCTCAAGCAGGCGGATCTCGAACTCCAGCAGGTCCTTGTCCACCGCGATGCCCTGAAGCCGGTCGGCCAGGGTTTCCACCTGTCCGAAAATCTGGTTCAACTCCCGGAAACCCAGATCTTCGTTGTCGCGGGACAGCTGGCTCAGGTCTTCCAGGGTTTCGACTTTCCTGATGCGTTTGCTCAATTCATCAACTGAATGATTGACCCGGAACGCCACCGAACGGACGGCCCAGAAACCAAACAGAATCGGGAGGGGGGAGAGCACCAACAGATAATAGAGCAGGTTTCGGCTGGCAATGTCCATCTGCTTGCTGAGATCCTGCTCTACCTCAATAACGCCCAGCGTATCGCCCACGGAGGCGTTGGTGTGGCACTGGAGGCAGATTTGTTCGGCTTTGAGAGGGTGGAGGTAACGCTGCTGGTTGCCAAAGCTGCGCTGGATAACTTCGCCGGTGCGCATGGCGTCGCGAATCTGTTTGTCCATATTGGGCTGGTCAATCTCACCATAGAGGTCGACCACTTTCTCGCCGCGATAGACCATGACATCGATGGCGGCGTCCGAGTCCTTGGAGGACGAAAGCTGGGCCATGAACTGCTCGAGCTGGGCACGCGTCCAGCCCTGGCTCATGACCAGATACATGGAATTGAACGTACTTTCCGCTACCGATTCGGCAATTTGGTCGGCGCTGTCCCGGATGCTGGCTTCGTAAGCCAGGCGGCATACGAACAGCAGGATCATGAAACCAATGGCCGAAAACAAAAATGTTCGGGTTAGCAGGTAGCGTTGGATCGAAGGCGCGGTTCGAGACATGTTCGTTCAAAAACTCATTCAATGTTTGGAGCAAATTATACGCACTTCGTAAAGATCAATCTGTCGTCTATTCGGCCATGCTTGATGCCAGTCAACCTGTCACGAAGTTGCATGAGGGTGTAATCATGATTTTGGTCAAAGTTTGATCGGCGGGTTGGGCTAGCCTGAAAGTCCGGCAACTAAAAGGGGAGGGATGTGAGATGTCCGTAGCAGAGATTATGCATAAGAATGCCACCTGTTGTGACCAGGACAGCACCCTGGATGATCTGGCCAGGACCATGTGGGAAAACGACCTTGGCATCGTACCGATCATTGACGAGCGCAAACAGTTGAAGGGCGTCGTTACCGACCGGGACATTGCCATGGCGGCCACGTTGCAACATAAACCACTGTGGGAAATGAAAGCGTCTGACCTGATTGCCAATAAGCAGTGTCATGTATGCCATCCGGAAGACGACATTCACGATGTTCTGAAGATGATGAGCCAGTCGCAGGTGCGCCGGGTGCCAGTTCTGAATGGCCAGGGCGAGGTCATGGGAATGATCGGGATGCACGATATCGTGGAGCACACCACCAATTCCGGCAAAGCGAGATCGGAGAATCAGTACGCGGCCAGCGAGTTAATTGAGGCCCTTCGACAGGTTTCGCGGCCTAACCTGCCGAGTGCGTCTATGTGAGTCGTTAATCCTTGGCTCGTTGATTCAGGCAAGAATGAATGGGCATAACGAGTACCTGTTTAATGGTGAGTTGATATTGGATTTTTCCATCGGTGTGTTACATCGTGTAACGGAAAGCGGTGGAGAAAAGCATGGATGGCGCGCAGACGTATCAAGTCAGTGTTAATACAGTCTCGGAAAATTGTACCAGCTGCTCCCTGGCTGCCGGGTGCCTGCCCAAAGGGCTTCCCTGGCAGCAGTGGCGGCAGCTGGACGCTCTCGCCCGGCATCCTGCCGTGTTTGTGCGACGGCAGCGGATCTACAGCCAGAACGCGCCTTTTTATTCCTGCTACATCGTCAAAAGCGGCGCTGTAAAAACCGTTTATATCAATGCTCAGGGCCAGGAGAGAGTACTGGGGCTGTATCTGCCAGGTGACCTGTTTGGGCTGGATGGAGTGGGAGACGGTAGCCATACCTGTTCCGCCCAGGCTCTTGAGCGCTCGCTGATCTGCCGAATCAATTTTGCCGATCTGGAGCAGCATATGGCGCGCATGCCCAAGCTCCAGCGCCTGTTGTTGCAATTAATGAGCGACCAGCTGAATGCGGCCCACGGTCTGATCTGCAGCCTGAGCCAAAGCACCGCCGAGGAGCGGGTGGTGCGTTTTATTCTGGAGTTGTCTGACCGTTACCGGCAGCGGAAGCTCTCCGGCACCGAATTCCGCCTGGCGATGACCAAAACCGACGCAGCCAACTACCTGGGCCTGGCGGTGGAAACCCTGAGCCGTGTTCTCGGTCGCTTACGTAACCGAGGGTTGATACGGATTCAGGGGCGCCAGCTTCAGATTTTGAACGAGGCGGCCTTGAAGGCCATCGCTGATCCATCTCACATTTTTCTTGATTCCTGATCCAGCCCACGCCGACGCTGATTCTGTGCTCGCATATTCCCATGATTCCGTTGCCTTTACCCGACGTCTGTATATGATGATCACATCTTCCCGGTTTAATGGTCACTGTGCTGGCGTTCTGTATCCGTCGTGAGTGGGGGTTCGACAAGGAAGATCGTTCGTTGCTAACGCCGTTGGCAGCACCTTTAACGTCAGGAGACTTGTGATGTCCAAGAAAGTCGAGAAGAATCTGAAAAAGAAGATCAATGCCCGCAAAGCCAAGATTGCCAAGCACGAGGGCAAGCTCAAGTCACTGAAGAAGAAATTGAAGAAAGCTTCCAAGTGATGGATCGGGCCGCTTAAGGGCGGCCCGTCTGATTACAGCTTTTGCGCTACGCCAGCGCTTGCTGAAGATCCTCGATCAGGTCTTCAACATCTTCCAGTCCTACTGACAGCCGCAACATTCCCTCGCCAATACCTCGCTTTTCCCGCTCTTCCGGGCTCAGGCCGTAATGGCTGGTGGCGCTTGGCTGGCTGACGAGGCTTTCCACGCCGCCCAGGCTGGTGGCCAGCAGGAAAACCTTCAGAGTGTCGGCAACCTTGGCCGCAGCTTCGCGTCCACCGGCCACTTCGATGCTGAGCATGCCGCCGAAACCAGTCATCTGCTGCTTGGCCAGCTCGTGATCGTCAAACGAGGGCAGGCCAGGGTAATGAACCTTGCTCACCTTCGGGTGCTTCTCCATGGCCTGGGCGACCGCCAGGGCATTTTCGTTATGCTGGCGGATGCGTACCGGCAGGGTGCGCAGGCTGCGGGAGAGCAGGGCGGCGGTTTCCGGCGCAATCAGCTGACCCAGATTCTTGCGCCAGGCGGCGACCGGTTCGGCGAGCGCTTGGCTGGTCATCAGTGCGCCGGCGGTGATGTCGCTGTGCCCGCCCAGGTATTTGCTGGCGCTGTGCAGGGACAGATCCGCGCCCAGGTCCAGCGGTTTCTGGTTGATGGGGCTGGCGAAGGTGTTGTCGACCGCCACCAGAGCTTGGTGCTGGTGTGCGGTTTCCGCCAGTTTCCGGATATCCAGCAGGCGCATGTTGGGGTTGGCCGGGGTTTCGAAATACACCAGCTTGCCGGGCTCGCTCAGGTGGCTGGCGAGTTCGTCCTGTTGTTCCCGGAACAGGAAGGTGACCGGGATGCCCAGCGCCTGGCAGTGGTTGATTAAAAATTCCTGGGTGCCGCCGTACAGATCGCCCACACAGACAATGCCCTTGCGGCCATGGGCCAGCAAGGTGGCGGAAATGGCCGCCATGCCCGAGGCAAAGGCCAGGCCTTCCTCGGCATTTTCCAGTGCCGCCAGGCCCTGCTCCAGTTCCTGGATGGTCGGGTTGGTGCCCCAGCGGGTGTAGAGGTTACCTTCGGTGCGCTTGCCAATCACATCCAACAGGGCCTGGGTATTCTCAAACCGGTAAGTGGTGGTGTTGTACACCGGTGAATAGGGGCTGCCGTGCTGGTCGTGGTGGCGGCGGTTATGAATGATACGGGTGGCGGGGCCTGGGGTCTTCATCAAAAATCCTGTTTGTTGGCGACAAGGTGCACCGGACTGTAAACTGGCTCGTATGTGTGGGGAATAGTACCAAATTTCGTAACGCTCAGAAGGAACAAACCTTGTCCATCAAACTGACACAATTCAGTCACGGCGCCGGCTGTGGCTGCAAGATTGCTCCGGACGTTCTGGACCGCATCCTTCATACCGATGCCCCCGAGTTCAAAGACCCGAAGTTGCTGGTGGGAAATTCCAGCCGTGATGATGCTGCAGTGGCGGACGTTGGTAATGGGTTGGGCATTATCAGTACCACTGATTTCTTCATGCCGGTGGTGGATGACCCGTTCGATTTCGGTCGTATCGCAGCGGCGAACGCCATCAGTGACGTCTATGCCATGGGGGGCAAACCGGTCATGGCGATTGCCATCCTGGGCTGGCCGGTGGATCAGCTGGAGCCGGAAATTGCCGGCAAGGTGATCGATGGCGGTCGCGCCGTGTGTGCCGAAGCGGGCATCGCCCTGGCGGGTGGCCACAGCATTGATTCGCCGGAACCGATTTTCGGGTTGGCGGTGACCGGCCAGGTGGCGGTAGACCGTATTGTGCAGAACGACACCGCCAAGGCCGGGGATCTGCTTTACCTCACCAAACCGTTGGGCGTGGGTATCCTGACCAGCGCCTCCAAGAAGGGCAAGGTATCCGAGGAGGACCTGGCAGTAGCGGTAAAGAGCATGTCCACCCTCAATAAAGTGGGCGAAGTGTTCTCGGAAATTGATGGCGTGAATGCCATGACCGACGTCACCGGCTTTGGCCTGGCCGGCCACCTGCTGGAGATCTGTCGGGGCAGCGGCGTGAGTGCCCGGGTCAGTCGCCAGGCGGTGCCGGTGCTGGCCAACCTTCAGCCCTACATTGAAGCCGGCTGCATTCCTGGCGGTACCCACCGCAACGCTCATGCCTTTGGTAACGCGATTTCGGGCATGACTGAAGAAGACAAGTTGGTGTTCTGTGATCCACAGACCAGTGGCGGTTTGATGGTGAGCGTGGCTGAAAGCAGTCGTGAAGCATTTGAAGCCAGTGCCCGGGAGCAGGGGCTGGAGCTGCAGCCCCTGGGTCGTCTGGAAGAGGCCACCGGTGATGAAAGCCTGGTGTTTATAGACGATTAATGACGACGCTTGCTAAGGTCTGATCACAACGTTCAGCTCGGCTTCAAAACCATCTTCCCGTCCACGGGCGGGGGAGTAGAAGCTTAATTTCAGATTCGCACTGCTGGCGATGGCCTGGACAATCGCAAGCCCCAAGCCGGAGCCGGAGACCTTGTTATTGGCGCGGACAAACCGGTTTTGCAGTTGGGGCATTGCTTCAGGGGGAATGGCAGGGCCACTGTTGGCAATGGTTAACGTGCCGTCTTGAAGCAGCCGAATAGTGACCGGGTCTGTTTCAGAGCCATGTTTTAGTGCGTTCTCAATCAGATTTCTGGCCAGTATTGCAAAAGCGTCCGGGTCCAGTAGGGAGGTTACCGGCATGTCCGCCGCTTCAAGCTGGATTCTTCCGGGGTGCAAGCGATCGTAGTCGCTCACGAGGGTGCGCAGAACCGGTACCAGGTTGCTTTCCTTTTCCGCCAGAATACCGCCGCCCTCGGCCTTCGCCAGCTCCAGCAACTTGCTGGATAGGCGGGAAAGATCTTGCAACGATTCCTCAATTTCGCAGGCTTTCTGGTGCGTTGGTTCTTCAGCGAGTTCCGTTTTTAATCGCTGTACCTGCGCCAGCGCCGTTGCCAGTGGCGTTCTCAATTCGTGGGCGCTGTTTGCTGTAAAACTTCTTTCAGCTTCAAGAGCATTTCTGAGCCGCTCCAGCAACTGGTTGATCGAGGTTGCGATGGGTCCAAACTCTGCTGGCAATCTGGTTACCGTTATCGGCGACAGGTCGGTGTTGCCCCTGGTTTCGAGCGACTGGCGGAATACCAATACCCGGCGAAGCGAGAATCTGACGGCCCACCAGACGCAGATCAGGCTGACAGGTACCAGCAGAATTAATGGCAGAAGAAGAGCAAGACTGGTTTCAATCGCGGCTTGCCGTCGGTGGGCCAGGGGCTCTGCGACCTCTATAAATAAGGTATCGCTGACAGCAGAGTCACCGTATATCCGGTGGCTAGGGGTTTCGAAGAAGCCGATTTTCGGCTTGGTGTTGAACACCGAAGGGTCTGCATCGTGGGAGCGCAACAGGATGTTGCCGGAATTGTCCCGGACCAGGTAGGTGATGTACTCCTCATGGTCTTCCGTGGCCGGTGCGCGGCCAGGACCAGCGGCGGCATCGCGGTTGAGAATCTCGGTGACGGCAAGGGGTAGAATTCGCTGGGCGGTTTCCTGAAGCGCGCTATCAAAGACTTCATTGATCTCGTGCCGGGCGACCAGCCCGGATGCCAGCACACCTGCCAACCAGAGCAACGTGAGCCCAACAGTCAGCCACAGGCTGAGTGTTTTTTGTAAGCTGTTTTCAGTTTTCATCGGTGCTCAGGCGATACCCCATCCCACGGACGGTCACAATAACATCCCGCCCCAGCTTTTTGCGTAATCGACTGATATGCACCTCAATGGCGTTGCTTTCAACCTCGGCGTCGAACTCGTAGAGTCGTTCTTCCAGTTGGGCCTTTGATAACAGCATCCCCGGGCGCTGAAGAAGTGCCTCCAGTAGTGCCCATTCACGGGCCGTCAGCCCCACCTTCTCGCCGCTACGCAGCACGGTATGATCCTGAAGGCTGATGTCCAGCCCTCCCAGACAAACCGTGGGGTTGGGGTTGCCACGATAGCGCCTCGCCACGGCAGCAACGCGCGCTGAAAGTTCCGACAAGTCGAACGGTTTCACCAGGTAGTCATCGGCACCTGCGTTTAGTCCTTCGATACGGTCCGATATCTGGTCCCGTGCGGTAAGGATGATAACCGGTGTGTTGTCGCCGCTTTTTCGTAGTTTTTTCAGGAAGTCGGTGCCGTAGCCGTCGGGCAGCATCAGGTCCAGAAGAATGAGACCGTAGGCGGTGGTTTGAAGGCTGGCTTCGGCATAAGTGAGGGTCTGAACCCAATCCGTGGCATGGCCATCCTCCCTGATTTGTTCCTGCACCGCTGCTCCCAGCCGGTCGGCGTCTTCCACCAACAATACCCGCATGCCGGTTCCTTTTGTTGAAGATTTTAAAGCAAGGATACACGCCTTTCCTGACAACAGCCTTAAGACACGCCGTTCGGTGTATGGCACAAAAAGATCTGTGTTCTTCAGGTTGCTGTCAGGAAGGCTGAATACACTGACGGTGTCCACACAGAGGAGAGTAATGATGAAAAACAGATCTATTGCATTGGGTTTGTCGATGTTTCTTCTGACCGGTGCCGCGCTCGCCGATGACGACTGCGATGATCCGGTGTCTGGCTGGCAGCCTCGTGAAAATCTGAGACAGCAGCTTGAGGCCGATGGCTGGGAAGTCTATCGGATCAAGGTCGATGACGGCTGTTATGAGGTGGAAGGAAGGAATCCGCACGGTAGCCGGGTGGAAGCCAGCTTTGCACCCTCAAATTTTGAGCTCATGGAACTGGAGCGGGAAGACGAGGATGACGATGACGACGAGAGGGATGATGACGAACGTCGGAATTATCAGGCTGACGGCAATCGCCAGCAAACCATGCCCAGTAACGGCATTGTGAAAGGTCGTCCTTCTGTCAGCGTTCAGTAAGGCATTGGAAGCGGGCTCAATAAGGAGAGTGCCATGAGAAAGTATTTTGTTGTTTTCGGTCTTGTGATGACCATGTTTTTTTCAGCGACGGCCAGCGCCCGGGAAGTCACCTTTGATACGCAACTGACGAACTATCGTGGTGACGGCGCTTATCTGGCCATTTACCTGACGGACTCCAACGGGGTTTACCAGGGTACGCTCTGGATTGCCGGCCGGGATAGTGAGTATTACAAGCACCTGCGCGGCTGGGCCCGGGGCAGTCGAATGAGACGCGCCGAGTATGACGGCCTGACGGGCGCCAGCATCACCAGTGGCCGGACACTGACGATGACCATGAATATCGATGATTCGTTCATTGATAACGGCTATGAGATCCACGTGGACACTGCGGTAGAGGACAGGCGAGACAATCGTTCCGATGTCATGGTCCCGCTGACGTCCGAAGGTGCGGGCAAACCGGTTGCTGGCCGGGGTTACGTGAAATCGTTCACCTACAACTTCTGAATCAGCGTTGAAGGACGTTTTTATGTGGCGGAAGCTTCATTTTTACCCAGGGCTACTGGCGGCACCTTTTCTGATCCTGCTGGCCATAACAGGAGTGATTCTGGCGGTTTCACCGGCGCTTGAACGCTCCAGCGCCGTGGTGCCGTCAGATGGCATGATCAGCGTCGCCCAGCTTGCGCAGAGTGTGGTCGAGCGGTATCCGTCGGCGGAGCAGATCAAACGCACACCGTCTGGCGCTGTTATCGTCTATTACACACGGGATGGCAAGCCAGGCGCGGACCTGGTGAACCCTGAAACCGGTGAAACCATCGGGCCCTATGAGCCGTCCGCCTTATTCCGCTGGGTAAAAGATCTGCACCGTTCGTTTCTTTTAGACGAAGCGGGTCGTGTGCTGGCCGGTGTGTTGGCTGCAATCATGGTGCTGATGTGTATTTCAGGCGCATTTATGCTTGCCCGCCGGGCCGGTGGCTGGCTGCTTTTGCTTCGTGGTTTCAAGGGCAGTGGCGACAGTCGTGTCCATTCTGAGCTGGCGCGCTTTGCATTGATAGGTTTGCTGTTGTCTGCGTTGACCGGCAGTTACATGTCTGCGACCCGGTTTGGCTTGTTGCCAGAACCTGCGGATAACGAGCCGCCGTTTCCGATGGAGGTGTCTGATGGTGAACCTCTACCTGTCGGCTCAATGGAGGCACTGAGAAGTACAGACGTCAATAATCTGCGCGAACTGGTGTTTCCGTATCCCGGTGATCCTCGCGATGTCTTTTCTCTGAGCACCCGCCAGGGCGCGGGATTTATCGACCAGGCGACAGGCCAGTTTGTTGAATACAAGAGTGCATCGACCGGCAATCAGGTTGTTGAGTGGATAGTGCGCCTTCATACCGGGGAGGGTCTGTGGTGGCTGGGTTTGCTGTTGGGGCTGGCGGCGTTAACAGTGCCTGTGCTTTCTATAACCGGCATTCGTGTGTGGTGGTCCAGAAGGGCTTCAGGTGATGTTCAGGATAATGCCAGCCCGGCAGATGCGGATACAGTGATCCTGATCGGTTCGGAAGGCAACTCGACTCGTGGTTTTGCCGGGGACTTGCATGCACAGCTTTCCCGCGCGGGAAGATGCGTTCACTCTGCCGACATGAATGCGTTGGCGGAGGAATATCCGAGGGCGTCACTGCTGTTCGTGCTGACATCCACTTATGGTGACGGTGCGGCGCCAGCCTCTGCCAGCCGGTTCATGGAGAAGCTTGCGCTCTTTCGCTGCTCTACCAATCTTAAATTTGCCGTGCTCGGATTTGGTGACCGTCAGTTCCCCCGGTTTTGCCAGTTTGCCAAAGACGTTGACGTGGCCTTGGCGTCCCATGGGCTCGCACGGCTGCAAAGCCCTGCATTTGTGGACCAAAAGTCCCCAGAACAGTTCAGTCAGTGGGGAAGTCGGCTAGCAGAAGTGACGGGATTGAACATTCGGCTGTCGCATAATCCGGCGCCGCCAGCCCTTCTGGACCTGGAGCTGGTCGATCGGGCTGATTTCGGTGTGGAAGTGGAGGCGCCTACCAGCATTCTTCGCTTCAGGCCCGATGCTGGTACCAAACGTTGGATCAATAGGGTAGGTAACAAGAGGGACCCGCTGGTGGATTTTCACGCGGGCGATCTGATTGGCGTTTGCCCTCCAGGCGACGATAAACCGAGGTATTACTCCCTGGCATCATCCAGTGACGATGGCTTGCTTGAGATTTGCGTACGCAGACTGCCGGGAGGGAAGTGCTCGGGATTTCTGCATGGCCTGCAGCCAGGCGAGCGGATTCAGGGGTTTATTCAGCCCAACCCGGAATTTCGGCCAGCACCAGGCAGCCACCCGGTTATTCTGATTGGAGCGGGTGCCGGCATTGGTCCGCTCGCGGGCTTTATCCGGAAAAACGACGCGCGTCATCCCATGTATCTTTATTGGGGAGGCCGGGACCCTCATTCCGATTATCTCTACCGACCAGAGCTTGGCAGTTATCTGCGTGATCAACGACTTACCGGACTGCGGACGGCATTTTCCAGAACCCGGGAAAGTGCCTATGTCCAGGACAAGCTGAATGAGGATGCCCAGAACGTACGCAAAATGATCGAAATGGGTGCCCAGGTCCTGGTTTGCGGTGGCAGTGGCATGGCGGCTGAGGTGCGTGCGGTGATCAACAACATACTCAAGCCACTGAAAACAGATATTGAAAGCCTCAAGCAGGAGGGACGATATCTGGAAGATGTCTACTGAGTGGCTGTGGTATGTTAGCGGCTCCCATATGATCATGTTTTGATGGAGTCTTCGCCCGGTATGCCAGTGATGGTCCACGCTCTTCTTCCGGTGTTTGTCCTGATTGCCCTGGGGCACACACTGCGCCGCTGGAACTTCCCGGGTGGGGATTTCTGGCCCCAGGCGGAACGCTTTACCTATTACGTGCTGTTTCCCGCGATGCTGGTGTACAAGCTGGGCCAGGCCCGGCTGCCGGCTTCCGCCTATGGCGATACCGCGTTGTTGATTGGCTCCATGCTGGCGGCCATGACGGTGGTGCTGGTGTTGGTGCAGTGGTTCTGGCGCTGGCGCGGGCCGGTGTTTTCGTCGGTTTACCAGGGGGCGATCCGTTTCAACTCGTACGTGGGCCTGGCCGCCGGTGGCATGCTGCTCGGGGACGAAGGTTTACAAATGACGGCCATTGCCGTCGCCATTATGGTGCCGCTGCTCAACCTGTTGTGCATTGTGATGTTCGCCCTGGTGGCGGATGAGAGCCGCATAGAGTTTACCAAGGTACTCAAGGCGATTGTGACCAACCCGCTGATTGTCGGTTCGGTGTTGGGCGTGCTCTGGGGCTATTTCGAGGTGGGTTTCCACCCCTTGCTGGCTGGCGTGCTGGAACCCTTGAGCAATCTGGCCCTGCCCATGGGTCTGATGACGGTGGGCGCGGGCCTGCAGCTCAGTGCCCTGCGGGGCAGTGCGGCGCCCTTTGTCGTGTCTTCCGTGTTGAAGCTGGTGGCGTTTCCGCTGATGGCGGCTGGGCTGGCGATGCTGTTGGGACTGGAAGGCCTGCTGGTGCAGGTGGCGGTGCTGCTGGCCACCCTGCCCACAGCAACGTCGGCCTATATTCTGGCGCGCCAACTGGGCGGCGATGCGCCGCTGATGGCGGGAATCATCAGCGGGCAAACGCTATTGGCGATGGTGTCGATTCCGTTACTGCTTAGTGTGCTTTGGTGAGCATTTGAGCACGGCATCGGCGATGCTTTGCTGGAACTTCAGGTAGCCCTCGGCATTGGGTTCAATGTCCATGGCCAGTGGGTCCCAGGTGCTGAAGGTTACGTCCAGTCCCTGGGTGATCGAGCGCCACCACTGGCGGTCGAACTGGGGTTCGGTGAGCAGGCAGGGCTGGTTGGCCTTCCGGAGTTTGTTCTGCACGTCGGCAATGTGCCTTGCGCCGGGCGACAGTTCGGGGTTCAGGGTAAGCACGCCTTCCAGGTTGAGCTTGTAGTGCTCAGCGAAACGCTCAAACGCACTGTGGTAGGCGAACAGGCTAACGTCTTCCACGGCCGTTAATTGCTGGCTGATGGTCTCCTCGGTCTCCTGTAACGCCTGTTCAAACTGTGCCAGGTTGGCGTCCAATTGCTGCCGGTTGGCGCCGTCCAGGCTGCCCAGCTGGGCGTGTATTTTTTGGGCCATCTCCAGTGCCAGCTGTGGGTCTACCCAGATGTGTGGATCTTCGCCACCCCCATGGGGATGGCCATGGGGCTCGTGCCCATGATCGTCGCGCTCAGGCTCCGGGCGTTCTTCATCTTCATGATCGGCAAGGGCGACGACTCTCCCTTCAAACTCCTCGCTACCGAGCAGTCGCTCCAGGAATGTTTCCATGTCCGGGCCAATCCAGAATACAACGTCAGCGTTTTCCAGCGCGCGTCGTTGGGAAGGCTTCATGCTGTAGTTGTGGGGGCTGGCGCCGGGCGGCACCAGCGTGGTGATGTTTGTGGTGTCGCCTCCAACCGCTTTTACGAGAAGCTCCACCGGCTTGATGGAGGCCACCACATTGGCGGCGGAAACCGGGAGGGCTGCCATCAGGGTGCTCAGCCCCAAGGCCAGAGACGTTGCTTTTAATGCCATTGTTACAGACCTGTGCGTTATTGGGAATGTTATAATATTACATTAAACCGGTGCGCGGGCAAAGACGATCATGCGAAATGATCCGATGGCCGCTATAATGGCGCGTTTATTCACCGGCCACTTATTTTCAGGATGGTTTCATGACAGTACGCACCCGAATTGCTCCGTCACCCACGGGCGATCCCCACGTAGGGACCGCCTACGTGGCGCTGTTCAACCTGTGTTTTGCGCGCCAGCACGGCGGCCAGTTCATTCTGCGCATTGAAGACACCGACCAGGTTCGAAGCACGGCAGAGTCCGAGCGCGACATTCTCCAGGCCTTGCGCTGGTTGGGCCTGAACTGGGACGAAGGCCCCGACCTGGGTGGCCCTTATGGCCCGTACCGCCAGTCAGAGCGCAAGCACATGTACGCCCAGTACGCAGAAGATCTGGTCACCGCCGGGCACGCGTTCTACTGCTTCCGCACGCCGGAAGAGCTGGACGCCATCCGTGAGGAGCGTAAGGCGGCCGGCCAGAATCCGGGTATCAAGGGCGACCTGGAATTGCCCGAAGAAGAGGTCAAGCGTCGCCTGGAAGCCGGCGAGCCTTACGTGATCCGCATGAAAGTGCCGGATGAGGGCATGTGTGAGATTCAGGATATGCTGCGTGGCACCATCGAGATCGACTGGGCCCAGGTGGATTGCCAGATCCTGCTGAAATCCGACGGCATGCCCACCTATCACCTGGCCAATGTGGTCGATGACCACCTGATGAAAATCACCCACGTACTGCGGGGCGAGGAGTGGATCAACTCGGCACCCAAGCACAAGTTGCTGTACGAATACTTTGGCTGGGACATGCCGGAGCTGTGCCACCTGCCGTTGTTGCGCAACCCGGACAAGAGCAAGCTCTCCAAGCGCAAGAACCCCACCAGCATCAATTTCTACGAGCGCATGGGCTTCATGCCGGAGGCGGTCACCAACTACCTGGGCCGCATGGGCTGGTCCATGCCCGATGAGCGGGAGAAGTTCACCCTGGATGAAATGATCGAGAACTTCGACATCCAGCGTGTATCGCTCGGTGGGCCCGTGTTTGATGTAGAGAAGCTGCGCTGGCTGAACGGCCACTGGATCCGCGAAGAGCTCAACGACGAGCAGTTCATGGAGCGGTTGCAGCAGTGGTGGTTCAACAAGGACGACCTGCAAACCCTGGTGCCGCACATCAAGGGGCGTGCGGAGGTGTTCTCGGACATTGCCCCCATGGCGCAGTTCATGTTCAGCGGCATGCTCGACCTCAAGCCTGAGGACTTTGAGCACAAGAAGCTGGAAGAGGGCGAGGTGAAGCGGGTACTTCAGTTCACGTTGTGGAAACTGGAGGCCCAGCGGCACTGGAGCAAGGACACCATCTTTGCCGACATTAAATCCCTGGCCAAGGCCATGGACATGAAGATGGGCGATTTCATGTTCGCTATTTTTGTGGCCATTGCCGGTACACCCAATTCCTGGTCGGTCATGGACTCCATGGATCTGCTCGGGCCGGACATGACCCGCTCCCGCCTGCGTTACGCGCTGCAGATTCTGGGTGGCTTTTCCAAGAAAGAAACCAAGCGGGTAGAGAAAGAATACGCTGCGTTGGACGTTTAATAATCGGATTGTTTGAGAATTAAACGGAATGAACAGGGATGTTCAAAAAACTTTAAAAAATGTGTTTTCAGGTGTTGACGCCCCCAGGGTCGATCCTTAATATACGCATCCGTTGAGGGGCCATAGCTCAGCTGGGAGAGCGCAACACTGGCAGTGTTGAGGTCAGCGGTTCGATCCCGCTTGGCTCCACCAATTTCTAGTCCCCTTCGTCTAGTGGCCTAGGACTCCGCCCTTTCACGGCGGCAACAGGGGTTCGAACCCCCTAGGGGACGCCAATTCGGCTTAGCGGTTTAGTCCACCGCGAAGCCAACAAAAAAACCGCCTTCGGGCGGTTTTTTTGTGTCTGCAGGTTTTGTCAGGGACGGCCCCGCCCGTAAGCGGGGCCTCTCTCTACAGGGACCGTCTGTTAGCGGCAGGCAATGGCGCCTTTGCCCACCCCTTCAAACGCTTTTACTCGAATCTGGTCTTCCGGGAACTCCACTTTCAGCGTGTCGGCAATGTGCGCGGCAATAAACTCGACCGTGCTGTCGGTATCAATCATGTACACGCGCTGCTCCGGCAGGGTGAGGGCAAACTCGCCCTGGTTGGCCTCGTACTCGAAAGTGATATAGGTGCTGCCATCGTCGCCTACAAAGCGCCGGGCTACGTCCTCTTCGGTGCCCACGTAGACGTCCTGCCAGAGTTTCGCCCAGCGGCTTTCCAGCCGGTAGTCGCGATAGCCATTGCGGTCGATCCGAATAGGGGAGCGGTGGCCATGGGCGATGCGCTGGCAGTTGCCGAGGTGTTTTTTCAGGCCGTGGACGTAGTGGTAGTAGGCGCCCTCGATCTCTTCCTCACGCAGATTGATCTCTACCGAGGTCACGTTGCCAGGCAGCACCGCTTTCAGTTCGTCTTCCAGAAGCCTGGCGACGGCGGAAGGCACCACCTTCTCGGCCGGGAGCCAGACCACGGCTTCATCGGGAGAGCTATGGTCGATGTGGCTGCCGTCGGTCAGTTGCCAAGTGAAAGTGTCAGGGGTGTCTGCCTGTCGGTTAAGCCCGGGGTAGTCCCGTGGAATAACCAGGCGATGGTCCACGCGCTCATCGATGACCTGCTTGATGGTGCGTTTTACATTGCTGAAATCGAACACCATACCCTGTTCGTCCAGCTCGCCACCGAGCACGACATCGACAATCCAGCTTTCACCCACCAGGCCACGAGTGGCATGGAGGTAGGCGAAATCGATGACGGTCAGGTTGTCGACGAAAAGGTGGTCCATGAGAGAGCTTGCCCGGTTTGAATGCATGATCTCTCATTCTAACAAAGATGGGGGCAGTGCGGTTACTCTGGTGACGGGGCGGGGAACTCGGAGCCAAAGGTACCGTTCAACTGCTCCCACGACTTCATGTAAACGTCCGCTTCATATTCATAGGGTGAGCGGAAGGGGCTGATGACCACATCGAATACAAGGAAGAAAGTGCCAATGGAGAGCCAGCCTATGGTCAGAGAGCTCAGGGTATTGGCCTGTTGTTCGGGGTTGGTGGCAACAAAGCCCTGAAGCAGGGTAATCAGATCCTGGGCCATGACCACCGGGTTGAAACTGGCGAGCACCAGCGGCAACCAGAACGCCAGAACCACCGGGAAAAAGCCGTAGGACCAGAGCACCCGGCGCAGAACATAAAAGAACAGCTCCTTGCGAAAGCGTTGTTTGATGTCCGGTACTTTCCGGATCTGTTCAAGATAACGGCGGCGTTCGGCCCACCAGGCGGCAACCTGAGGGGCTTCGATGGGATTGGTGTCCGGGGTTTGTTGCGTCATGGGCTAGCAGGTTACCTTGTTTATTTTGTTCCGGGCATCATAGTTGCTGGTTCCGGGCATTATAATTAATAGTACGTGTTACCCTGTCATTCTTAAACTTTCAATCACAGGATCTTTTAATGGCTGCAGCGACAGATACCGCAACGCATCCAGCTTTCGAGAAACTTCGCAGTCACCGGGTTGGTACCCTGAACCTTGAGGTTGAGGAGTACCGACACAAAAAAACCGGTGCCCGCCACCTTCACCTGGCGGCCGACAACGAAGAAAACGTGTTCTTCGTGGCCCTGCGAACCTTCCCGATGGATTCTACCGGGGTCGCCCACATTCTCGAGCATACCGCACTTTGTGGCAGTGAGCGGTATCCGGTGCGCGATCCCTTCTTCATGATGATTCAGCGCTCGCTGAACACCTTCATGAACGCTTTCACCAGTAGTGACTGGACCGCCTATCCGTTTGCCAGCATGAACCGAAAGGATTTCGACAACCTGTTGTCCGTGTATCTGGACTCGGTGTTTTTCTCCAAGCTTGATCCGCTGGATTTTGCCCAGGAAGGCCATCGCCTGGAATTTGAAAAGTCGGACGATCCTTCCAGTGATCTGGTCTATCGTGGTGTCGTCTACAATGAGATGAAAGGTGCCATGAGCGCACCGACCTCCCAGTTGTGGCAGAACCTGTCCAGCCACCTGTTCCCAACCACCACCTACCATTACAACAGTGGTGGAGAGCCCGATCACATTGTCGATCTGAGCTATGAGGATTTGCTGGCGTTCTACAAGCACCACTACCACCCCAGTAATGCCATCTTTGCCACCTACGGCAACATTCCGGCCCATGAACACCATGAGAAGTTCGAAGAGCTGGCCCTCAAGCGCTTTGACCGCCTGGAGATTGACCTGCCGGTGCGGGACGAGAAGCGCCTGTTCAGTCCGACCCGGGTGGAGCAGGGCTACGCCGTGAACGAGGGTGAGGAGACCGCCAACAAGACACACATGGTCATGGGGTGGCTGCTGGGCCACAGCTTTGATTTCCTGGAAAACATGGAAGGCCAGCTGTTGTCGGCCGTGTTGCTGGAAAACAGTGCCTCGCCGCTGATGCAGGCTCTGGAAACCACCGACCTGGGTCATGCGCCGTCCCCCATGATGGGACTGGAAGATTCGAACCGGGAAATGACGTTTGTCTGTGGCATCGAAGGTTCGGAGCCGGAGCGCCGTGAGCAATTTGAGGCGCTGGTGGAATCCACGCTTGAGAAAGTAGTGGAAGAGGGCGTCAGCAAGGAACGGCTGGAAGCCATCCTGCACCAGCTGGAATTGCATCAGCGTGAGATTGCCGGGGATCACTTCCCCTACGGCCTGCAACTGATCATGAACGCCATCTCGCCCATGGTGCATGGTGGTGATCCGGTGGACACCCTGGACATCGAGCCGGCCCTGGCCACCCTGCGTGAAAAGATCAAGGACCCGGATTACGTGCCCAACCTGGTGAGTCGCAAACTGCTGGATAACCCGCACCGCGTGACCCTGACCCTGCGCCCGGACCAGCAGCTGGAGCTTCGTCGGCAGCAAGCCATCAAGGACGCGTTGGCCGAACGCAAGGCGCAGCTCACGGAAGAAGAAACCCGGCAGATCGTCGAGCGGGCCAAGGCTCTGGAAGAGCGCCAGATGCGCAAGGATGATGATTCGATCCTGCCCAAGGTGGGAATCGAGGACGTGCCCCTGCAGCGCCCGGAACCGGAAGGCCGCTTCGATGCCGAAACCGGTGCTACGGTGTATTCCGCCGGCACCAATGGCCTGGTGTACCAGCAGGTGGTGCTGCCGTTGCCGGAGCTGACCGAAGAAGAGCTGTTGATGCTGCCGTACTACGCCACCCTGATTTCAGAAGTGGGCTGCGGCGAGTTGGATTACCTGCAGATGCAGGATCGCATTTCCGCGGAGTCTGGCGGTATTGGCGCCTCGCTGACCGCCAAGGGCCGCATTGACGACGTTCAGGATATGTCCGGTTACCTGATTTTTAGCGGCAAGGCCCTGGCCCGGAACAGCCGGGAGCTGACGGACCTGCTCAAGGACGTGTATGCCGGTGCCCGGTTTGATGAAAAGGAGCGCATCCGGGAGATCATCGCCCAGATCCGGGCCCGCCGTGAACAGGCCGTGACTGGCAGTGGCCATGCCCTGGCCATGAGCGCGGCGGCACAGGGCCTGAGTGCCGGTTCCTGGCTGGCCTATCGAATTGGTGGCCTGGCGGCCATCAAGGCCACCAAGGAACTCGACAAGGCGCTGAAAGACGAGCAGGGGCTTGAGGAGTTCTGCGGCAAGCTGCAGGCGCTGCATGATCGCATTCGCAACCAGAAGCGCGAATTCCTGTTGGTGGGTGAAGACGAGCAGGCCGCGCCCATGCTGGACGAGCTGAAACGTTGCTGGCAGGGCGAGCCGGCCGGCGGCGAGGGCAACTGGCGCATGGAGCCGGTGAACTACAACACCCGGGAAGCCTGGCTCACCTCCACTCAGGTAAATTTCTGTGCCAAGGCTTACGCTACCGTGCCGGTGGATCACCCGGATGCAGCGGCGCTGACGGTGCTGGGTGGCTTCCTGCGCAATGGTTACCTGCACCGGGCGATTCGTGAGAAGGGCGGTGCCTATGGCGGTGGCGCCGGGCAGGACAGTGTTACCGGGGTGTTCCGCTTCTTCTCCTACCGGGACCCGCGCCTCGGCGAGACCCTGGATGACTTTGATGCCTCGTTGAAGTGGCTTCAGGACGAGGAGCACGAAGCCAAGGATCTCGAAGAAGCCATCCTGGGTGTGATTGGCGGGCTGGACAAGCCCCGCTCCCCGTCGGGTGCGGCGCGCCATGCCTACCATGACAAGCTGTTCGGTCGCACGCCCGAGCAGCGGGCGCGCTTCCGTGAACGGGTACTGGCCACCACTCTGGACGATCTGCGCCGCGTGGCAAGCACCTGGCTGAAGCCGGAAAACGCCAGTGTGGCGGTGGTAACCAGCCCGGAAAACCGGGCGACGGCCGAGAGCCTGGGGCTGGGTATTCAGGAGTTGTAAACCCCGGCACTGGAGCTGTGAACCAGAAAAGGCGGAAGACCCCTGATCTTCCGCCTTTTTTTGTGACCGTATGGCGGGGTTACCGGTGCCGCTTCAGGCCGGTGGAGACCATGATTCGCGTGGAAATCTCTTCGATCGAGTACGCCGTGGTGTTCAGGTAGGGAATGCGTTCGCGCTTGTACATCAGTTCGATCTCTTCGATTTCCAGCATGCACTGCTTGAGCGACGAATAGCGGGAATTCGGGCGACGTTCGTTACGAATCGTTGCCAGCCGTTCGGGGTCGATGGTCAGTCCGAACAGCTTTTCCCGATGGGGTTTCAGTGCGGCCGGCAGGGTCTGATCGTCCAGGTCTTCTTCCGTGATTGGGTAGTTGGCGGCCTTGATGCCGTATTGCAGGGCCAGGTACAGGCAAGTCGGCGTTTTACCGCTACGGGATGCGCCCACCAGAATCAGGTCCGCGTCGGCGTAGTGGCGGGTGCGGGCACCGTCATCATTGTCCAGGGCAAAGTTGACCGCTTCAATGCGCCGCTCGTAGCTGCCCTCGTTGTTGATGGCATGGGATTTCCCGACGGTGTAAGACGACGAAGAGGCCAGTTCCTGCTCCAGTGGACTCAGGAAAGTGCCAAAAATGTCGATCATGAAGCCTTCTGAAGTGTCGATCAGTTGGCGTATATCGCCATTAACAATGGTGTCAAACACCAGGGGGCGGTAACCGGTGGCCTCGGCGGCGTCATTGATGCGTTTTGCCAGATCGCGGGCCTTGTCTTCAGTGTCCACGTAAGGCACGGTTATTTTTTCGAAGTCTATTTTCTCGAACTGGGCGAGCAGCGCATGGCCAAGGGCTTCGGCAGTCAGTCCGGTGCCGTCAGAAATAAAAAACGCGGTTCTTTTCATGGATATGTCCGGTCCAGTATGGGCAAATTGCCGGGAGTCTTGACGTGGCTCCCTAGGTAATTTTTGTAGGTTACAGTATCATATTGCGCATATTCGAGACTCTGCGCCATTCAGATTCAAGGGAGACACGCTTTGGAAGATTACATTATCTGGTTTGACCACCTGGGCATGAACGATGTTGACCAGGTTGGCGGCAAAAACGCCTCACTCGGTGAAATGATCAGTAATCTCGCCAATGCCGGTGTCCGGGTGCCGGGTGGTTTTGCCACCACCGCCCATGCCTACAGGGAATTTCTGGCAACCGACGGCCTGAAAGATCGCATCGACGAAGCGCTGGATGCCCTCGACGTGAACGACGTGAATGAGTTGGCCCGGGTAGGTGCGCAGATTCGCCAGTGGGTGGTGGACACCGCTTTTCCGGAATCCCTCGACAAGGCCCTGAAAGAGGCCTTTGGCCAGCTGCAGGACGGGAACGAACAAATGGCCGTTGCCGTGCGTTCCTCCGCCACGGCGGAAGATCTCCCGGATGCCTCGTTCGCCGGCCAGCAGGAAACCTTCCTGAACGTGGTGGGTCTGGATCAGGTGCGTCATACCGTGAAGGAAGTGTTTGCCTCCCTGTTTAACGACCGTGCGATTTCCTATCGTGTGCACCATGGTTTTGATCACAAGCTGGTGGCCCTGTCCGCCGGTATTCAGAAAATGGTGCGCAGTGAAACCGCCGCCAGTGGCGTGATGTTTACTCTGGACACTGAATCCGGCTTCCGCGATGCCGTGTTCATCACCTCGTCTTACGGTCTGGGTGAGACCGTGGTGCAGGGCGCGGTAAACCCCGATGAGTTCTACGTGCACAAGGGCACCCTGGAAGCCGGTCGCCCGGCGGTGCTGCGTCGCAACCTGGGCAGCAAGGCCATCAAGATGGTTTACCATTCCGAGCCCGGCCATGGTCAGTATGTGGAAACCGTTAAGGTGGAGCCGGAAGACCGTAACCGTTTCTCCATTACCGACGCGGAAGTGGAAGAGCTGGCCAAGCAGGCCATGATTATCGAAAAACACTACGGTCGTCCGATGGACATCGAGTGGGCCAAAGACGGCGACGACGGCCGCATCTACATTGTTCAGGCGCGTCCAGAGACGGTTAAGAGCCGGGTTGGTGCCAACGTGATGGAGCGCTACCTGCTGAAGGAAACCGGCAAGGTGCTGGTGGAAGGCCGGAGTATCGGTCACAAGATCGGCAGCGGCCCGGTGCGAGTCGTGGACAGCATCGTGGAAATGGATCGTGTCCAGCCGGGCGATGTTCTGGTCACCGACATGACGGACCCGGACTGGGAACCGGTCATGAAGCGTGCCTCTGCGATTGTGACCGACCGTGGCGGCCGTACCTGTCACGCCGCTATTATTGCCCGCGAACTGGGTATTCCGGCTGTTGTGGGTTGTGGAGAAGCCACAGACCTTTTGAAAGACGGCCAGGAAGTGACGGTTTCCTGTGCCGAGGGCGATACCGGTCTGATCTACGAAGGCGCGCTGGACTTTGAGCTGCGCGAGAACACCGTGGACTCCATGCCGGAAATCCCGTTCAAGATCATGATGAATGTGGGCAACCCGGACCGGGCCTTTGATTTCCAGGCACTGCCGAACGAAGGCGTGGGCCTGGCACGGCTGGAATTCATCATCAATCGCATGATTGGTGTTCACCCCAAAGCCCTGCTGAACTTTGATGGCCTGCCGGGCGATATCAAACAGACCGTTGAAAAGCGCATCGCAGGTTATGCATCCCCGGTGGATTTCTACGTGGACAAGCTGGTGGAAGGCATCTCCACCCTGGCGGCGGCGTTCACTCCGAAGAAAGTGATCGTGCGCCTGTCGGACTTCAAGTCCAACGAATACGCCAACCTCATTGGCGGCACCCTGTATGAGCCGGACGAGGAAAACCCGATGCTGGGCTTCCGGGGCGCGTCCCGTTACATCTCGGATACCTTCCAGGATTGCTTTGAGCTGGAGTGCCGTGCCCTGAAAAAGGTGCGTGACGAGATGGGCCTGACCAACGTGGAAGTCATGGTGCCGTTCGTGCGTACCGTGGGTGAAGCGGAGCAGGTTATCGATCTGCTGGCCCAGAACGGCCTCAAGCGTGGTGAGAATGGCCTGCGCGTGATCATGATGTGCGAGTTGCCGGCCAACGCCTTGCTGGCGGACGAGTTCCTGGAGCACTTTGATGGCTTCTCCATCGGCTCCAATGACCTGACCCAGCTCACCCTGGGGCTGGACCGGGATTCCGGCATCATCGCCCACCTGTTTGATGAGCGTAATGAGGCGGTGAAAAAGCTGCTGGCCAACGCGATCCAGGCCTGTAACCGTGCCGGCAAGTATGTGGGCATCTGCGGCCAGGGGCCGTCTGATCATCCGGATCTGGCCAAGTGGCTGATGGAACACGGCATTGATTCCGTGTCCCTGAATCCGGATTCGGTGATGGATACCTGGTTCTTCCTGGCGGACGAGAAAACCGATTAAACACGACCATTTCAGGCAAAAGGAGAGCGAAACGTGAGCAAGATTATTACGCCGGATTTGTGCGATGAGTTTCCGGAAGTACAGGTGGTTGAGCCTGGGTTTAACAACTACGGCGGTGTTCGCCAGTTTGGCGGCGAAATCGTGACTGTGAAGTGCCACGAAGACAATTCCGTGGTGAAAGAGCAGGTGGGCCAGCCGGGCAACGGTCGTGTGATGGTGGTTGATGGTGGCGCGTCCAAGCGTAACGCACTGCTGGGCGACATGCTGGCGGAAAAAGCCGCAGAGAACGGCTGGGCCGGCCTGATCATCTACGGCTGCATCCGTGATGTGGATGAGATTGGCGCCACCAACCTGGGCGTGCAGGCGCTGGGTACCGTGCCCCGTAAGACCGCTAAGCGTGGTATTGGCGACCTGAACGTGCCGGTGACCTTCCACGGTGTTACTTTCCAGCCCGGTCACTACGTCTATGCCGACAACAACGGCATCATCGTGTCCGAGAAACCGTTGGTGTAAACGCCACCGGCATTGCTGGCACAGATGCTAAAACGGCGGCTCCGAGGAGCCGCCGTTTTTTATGGTGCGCCAGGCATGGCGCGTAGCGCCTTGACGGGCGCTGTTCCGGTACAGGTGGTGCTGGCCGGATGACTTGGGGGTGCAAGTCCCCTGTGGGCCCGGCAAGGGGAACCGCTAGCCGGACGGCAAGGGTGTCCACCGCGAGGTGGAATCTGAAGGAAGCCGCAGGCAAAGCACTGGCCCGACGAACAGGAATCGCATCAGGCGGT
>NZ_PTIV01000009.1 GCF_002934325.1 Marinobacter persicus | reverse complement strand
CTCTGGCTCTGGCTCTGGCTCTGGCTCTGGCTCTGGCTCTGGCTCTGGCTCTGGCTCTGGCTCTGGCTCTGGCTCTGGCTCTGGCTCTGGCTCTGGCTCTGGCTCTGGCTCTGGCTCTGGCTCTGCGATTTTGCTTGCCAGTTGTCCCAGTTGCTCAATCAATGCCTCGTTGGAGTCGGTCGCCAAGCCGGCGGCGACCTGATCCATCAGGTTGATCAGCTGCTCATGCCCTTCATGGACAATTTCAAAGAAATCCTGGTCCGGCGTAAGCTGGTGATCGGCCACAGCGCTGTAAACGTCGTTCAGCGCCGCCGCGAGGTCGGCAACATCGGTGAGGCCGGCATCCGCCGCACCCTGGTTCAGCTGGGCCAGCTCCCGGCGCAGGGTATCCACGGAGGAGCGTTGCTCGGGGTTCCGGGACCACTCTTCGAGGATGTCTTCGGCATCCATGACGATGTCCAGGCCTTCGCCGAGGAACAGCTGCACCAGACGGGCAGAATCCTGGCTCTGGGCTGGCTCGGCATCGGCCTGCGGTTGGGTCAGCAGGGTCTGGCGCGTGAGGCGGTCCAGCCTTGCCAGGAAATCGTCCGTGCCATCCAGCGGTGCCTGTGGGTCATCGTACAGTTGCGCCAGGCCGCGGGTCAGGAATTCACGGGCTTCGCCAATCAGTCCCAGTACCTGCTGGTCAGCCCGCTTGTTTTGCGCCCGAGCCTCTTTGACGAAGTGTTCCAGCGGCGTGATGACGGTCGCAATGGGCTTGATGCCGGCGGTGTTGGCGCTGCCCTTGAGGGTGTGCAGCGCCCGGGACAGGCTGTCGGTGTAGGCCACGGAGTGGCGGTCGCCGGCCTGCTCCAGATACTCATCGATGGTCTGCAGGTGCGTTTCGGTCTCGTTTTCGAAGATCTCCAGCAGCACTGGATCAAGCTCTTCCTCCACCTCCGGGAGCGAGCCGGTGGACGCGCTAGTGGCCTCCTGGGACGGGACGCTTTCCGTCTCTGGCTCGGGCATCAGGGTGGCGTCCGGAATTTCGCCATTGGCAAGGGCGTTGGCCCGGGCTTCCAGACTGGAGGTATCCAGGCGCGGTGCCGTGCGTTTCTCGAAGTCCTCGACCAGCCCCGGAACGTTCTCGGTAACCTCTTCCAGAAGGCGGGCAATGTCATCGTTCATGAAGATGCTGCCGTCAATCACGCGGTTCAGCATGTTCTCGACGGACCAGGCCAGCTCACCGATAACATTGGCGCCAACCATGCGGCCACTGCCCTTGAGGGTGTGGAAGGCGCGGCGTACTTCGGTCAATGCGCTGCGGTCGTCATGGTGCCGCAGGAGCATTGGCAGGTACTCGCGAATGGTTTCCAGTACCTCACCCGCTTCTTCGATAAAGATTTCCAGGATCTCATCATCGATCAGGTCGTCATGATCAGCAGATGCATCACCTGTTTCCTGCTCCTGTGCCGGCTCAGTGGTGGCCTGGGGCTCAGGTTCGGGCTCGTATTCGGTTTCTGATTCGGTGTCCGGTTCCGCGTCTGGGAAATCGTCCGTTTCGTGGACGGATGCGGCCGATGTTTCCTGTCCGGCGGTGGCTTCAGCCGTCTCGGTTTGCAGTGTCTCGGCGGTCTCGGTCTTGCGGGTGGTGGCCAGCGCCTCGGCACGGGCAATCAGGGCCTCAACGTCGCCGTTGGCTTCGCCGTGGCGGAACTCCTGAATCAGCGAGGGAATGCGTTCGTTCACCTCGTCGATCAGGCTGAACATGTCGTCCGTGGGTTTGACGGTCTGGTCGATCACCCGGTTGAGCAGGTTTTCCACTGACCAGGCCAGCTCACCGATGCTGCTGGCGCCCACCAGGCGGCCGCTGCCCTTGAGCGTGTGGAACGCCCGACGGACTTCGGTCAGGGCCGTGCTGTCGTCGTGGTTCTGGCGCAGCTGCGGGTAGTACTGGTTGATGGTTTCCAGCACTTCTCCGGCTTCCTCGACAAAGATCTCCAGAATCTCGTCATCCAGAAGTTCCGCGTCCGAACCGGAGGTGTCCTTTGAGGCGTCGGTTTCGCTCGGGGCTTCTACCGGGGCCTCGGTCTCCGAGGTTTCCGGTTGCGGCTGTTCTTCCGCTTGAGTGTCTGTCCAGGTGGGCTCCTGGCCCACCGGGAAGCCCAGGTTCTCCAGGCTTTCTTCGGCCACATGCAGGATGGCGTCGTTGTTGCTGATGCCCTCGGCCAGGCGTTCCAGGTAATACTCGATACTGGTGATGGCGTCGGCCAGGGTGTCCAGCTGTTTCCAGTCCGGCACCTGTTTGCTGCCCAGCAGCACGTCGGTGACGTAGCGCTCTGCGGCGGCCAGCATGTCCGCCACCCGGGGCAGTGGCACCAGGCTGAGGCCGCCACGAATGCTGTAGAGCAGGCCTGGAACGTGGTCAATCTCACGGGTGTCCCACTGGGAGGCAATGAAATTGACGATGGAGGATTTAACCTGCTCCAGCGTGTTGCGCGATTCCCGAACCAGGGCTTCACTGGCCTCGGTCAGTTCACGGGCACTCAGGTTGACCGGCTCGTTATCGTCGCCGTCCTGGCCCTGTTCGGGATGCCGGTCCTTGTCCAGGCCGGCCAGGCTGGCTTCGACGTAGAGCAGGGCACCGGCAATGTCCATGAGCGTGCCATCGTCGACGGTGTCGGCCTGGGCTGACAGGCGCTCCAGCAGTTCGACTTGTTCACTGACCACCTTGCGGGGTGTGCCCAGGCCAATCACGCCCAGGGTGTTGGCCACCTGGCGCAGGGACGGAAGCAGTTCTTCCAGTTCGCTGTTTTGCCGGGTTTCTGCCCGCACGAACAGGTCCAACTGATCTTTCAGCCGGGCCAGTTCTTCGTCCAGCGCGGTGACCACGGAGTGGATGGCGTCCCGGCCCGGACCGGATACCCGGGTGCGGGCATGATCAACGTCGTCTTCCGAGGGCAAAGCCTCATCGAGCTGATAGGCATCCCGCAGGGCTCGTACCTGTGGGGTGTCCAGGTCGCGTGCCCGGGCTACGTAGTAAAGGAGGTGCTTGAACAGGGCTTCGGGTACCGGCTGCGCCAGAGCATCGGAGTTGTCGGCCATCAGCAGCCGGATTTCAGCATCCAGCTCCCGGAGCAGGGATTTAACCGCTGTGTTGATCGGGTTGGCGTGGGCCTGGAGGGTTTCGACAAAGGCGCCTGCCGCCTTCCACAGTTCGCCCCTGGGGGTTTTCCGACAAAGCCGGGCCAGGCGCTCCACCACTTTCTGCATGTAATCGAAGTGGGTGTTCAGGTCCGCCTCACGCACCACACCGGCCAGGGCGAACTGATACATCTGACGCAATTTGCGCAGGTGTCCGGCGACTTTGGGGTCTTGCAGGCGAGCAGAGGCACCGGCGTCCGCCGGCTGTTGGGCCGGGGAAAGGTCGGGCTTGAACAGCGAGGTGTCCGACAGCAGATTGGCGCCACGGGCGGCGCGCAGGTCGTTGAGCAACGGCAGCAGAACCAGCGGGAAATCGTCGCCGCTGGAGTCCAGGTGCTCCAGGTACTGGGGCAACTGAAGCACACCCTGCATCAGTACTTCGATGGCTTCGTCAGCGTTGGCGACCTGGCCATTAAGCACCGCCTGGGTAAGCGCTTCCATTTCCTCGGTGAGCAACGCAGCACCGTCGAGCTCTACCATCTGCAGGGTGCCATGCACCTGATGGAGGTAGTTCAGGCAGAAGCGCAGGCGCGCGGTGTCGTCGCGGTTTTCGACGTACGCTTCAAGTGCATGCTGACTCTGGGTCAGCGTGTCTTGTATTTCTCCCCGAACCCAGTCGAGGGCGATACTGTCATGGTGATTGCCCATAACCACTCCGGTTATTCGTCGTTGCTCTGGCGTTTGGTCCACGCCAGCACATGTTCCGAGGGGACCCGCTGAAGGCTCGGGTGTTGCCAGTCGGTCAACTCTCCCTGGCCAAGCACCAGCAGCCCGCCCGGTGCCAGATACCCCGCAAGTTTTCTGACGATTTCCCGCCGGCGCCAACGACGGAAATAGATCAAAAGGTTCTGGCAAAAAATAATGTTCACGCCCTGCATGGGAACCCTGTCGAGGTTCAGCACGTTCAGTCTGGCGAAGCAGACCCGTTCACGCAGGCTATCGACTATGTCGACGGTGTTCCGTTCTGCCGGCCGGAAGTACCTGGCCCGCAAATCTTCGTCCATGCCCTGGAGGCTGCGCGCACTGAAACGCCCTTTCTGCGCCTTGATCAGTGCCGGTTGGCTGATGTCGGAGCCGGTAACGCCGAACAGAGGCTGCAGGCCAAGCTGGCTCATGCATTCGTTCAGTGTGATGGCCAGGGTGTAAGGCTCCTCTCCGGTGGAGCAACCCACGCTCCAGGCTTCCAGGGGGCCTTTCCGAAACCGTTCGCGGGGCCGGGTCAGCACATAATCCGCGACTAACCGGAAGGCATCGGGATCCCGGAAAAAGCGGGTTTCCTGAACCGTCAACCGGTCAACCAGTACGCTCCATTCGCGAATGGCCTCAGGGCCGGAAACAATGTGCTCGTAATAATCCTGGTAACTGCTGAAACCAATCTCCCGCATGCGGATGCTCAGGTTGGTTTCCAGGAACGAGCGGCGTTCCTCGCTCAGGGTTATACCGGTCCGGTGTTCCAGCAGTTTCTGCCACTGCTGGAACTGGGCCGCATCCATATCCGGAAGGCGGCGCATGGACCACAGACCTTCGGCAGGTGACAGTTGTTTGTGCATTGGCGCCATAGACCGTCATCAGCCCCGGTCCGGTGATCAGCCGACCACCGGAACCTCGTTGTCTTCTTCCTCTTCCTGGTTCGCAAGGTCTTCTTCCGGCAGTTTGAAGCCGGCAACCGACGAACGCAGCTCGGAAGCCATCTCGGCCAGGTTACCGATGGACTTGGCGGTCGCATTGGTACCGGAGGAAGTCTGCGAGGTGATTTCCTGGATGACGTTCATGGTGTTGGAAATGTGCGACGCAGACGACGACTGCTGACGGGCCGCGTTGGAGATGTTCTGGATCAGTTCCGCCAGACTGGTGGATACGTTCTCGATTTCTTCCAGGGCGATACCAGCATCCTGGGCCAGACGGGCACCGCGGACCACCTCGGCGGTGGTGTGTTCCATGGAGATAACCGCTTCGTTGGTATCGGACTGGATCGTCTTAACCAGGGCTTCAATCTGCTTGGTTGCCGCGGAGGAACGTTCCGCCAGGCGCTGAACTTCGTCCGCAACCACCGCGAAGCCCCGGCCAGCGTCACCGGCCATGGAGGCCTGGATCGCCGCGTTCAGGGACAGGATGTTGGTTTGGTCGGCGATGTCGTTGATCAGGGAAACGATGTCACCGATTTCCTGGGAAGATTCACCCAGACGCTTGATCCGTTTGGAGGTTTCCTGGATCTGCTCACGGATGTTGTCCATGCCGCGGATGGTGTTCTGTACCACTTCCGCGCCTTTCTTCGCGATCGCAACCGACCGCTCCGCTACCGCAGAGGATTCGGCGGCGTTCGAGGATACCTGGTCGATGGAGACGGCCATCTCGTTAACCGCAGCGGAAGCGCCGGCAATTTCCTGGGCCTGGTGCTCGGAGGCATCGGCCAGGTGCATGGCGGTGGATTGGGTTTCCTGTGCCGCACCGGAGACTCGAACGGCGGTGGCACGAATGGACTGTACCAGGCTGCGCATCTGGTCGATCGCGAAGTTGATGGAGTCAGCGATGGCACCGGTGAAGTCCTCGGTTACCGTGGCCTCGGCAGTCAGGTCACCGTCCGCCAGGTCAGCCAGTTCGTCCAGCAGTCGCAGGATCGCGTTCTGGTTCTGTTCGTTCTGGGACTGGGTGGCGGCCAGGCGGGCCTGGGCTTCGCGGTACAGGGTCAGGCCGATGAAGATAACAATGGCCACCATGATGGCCAGGATGGCAAAGGCCAGGGTCGGGCTCAGCAACCGGGTTTCGGACTGGACCGTGAACTGATTGGCCAGATCGGACAGCTGGCTCAGCAGAACTTCCGAGTTCTGGAAGATTTCGCCGGCGGCGTTACGCACCCTGAAGAGGTCGGGAGAAGCTTCAAGGATGGCGTTAACGTTCTGGGAAACAAACTGGAACAGCTCGGAAACCGATTCCAGTGCGGCGATGGCGTCCTGGTCGGTTACCTGGGGAATGCCCATGGCTTCGTTGCCGTTGAGCTGGCCGTCCAGTACGCGGCCGAACAGGGCGGCGTCGCGACCGAAACGGTCGGCGGCGATAACCGCGTCTTCATCACCGGACAGTACCGCGTTGACCGAGCGCAGGATCCGCTCTGCCAGCAGTGACTGACGCTGGGCCAGGGCGATCTGGTCACGGGGAGCCTGGTTGTCCAGCAGGATCTGCACGATGTCTTCGTACTCCACCTGCAGCTGCGGAATGGTTTCGTTGAGCGTCTGGGCTACACCGTGCAGGTCCAGAACGCCGGTACGGGTTTCCAGAATGTCGTCGGCGTTCTGACGAACGTCTTTCCAGCTGCTCTGGACGCCGCTTTCCTGAGCAAGATCACTGGGTGGTAGGCCGGTGTCCGGGTTACCCTGGCTGACATCGGTCCACAGTTTCTGGAACTCGTCCCGGGAGCGACGCAACTGCCCGAAAGCCGACTCGGTACCACCGGCCGCTTCCGTTGCGTTTTTCGCAATCTCCTGGGAGAGCACTCGCATTTCTGCGGTACTGGCGATGTATTCCTGGTCGTTCTGGCTGTTCTGGTTGATCATGAACAGCACAACAACGAGCAGGACGGTCAGTGCAATCAGCGCAGCGATCAGGCCGGCAACCAGCTTGTTGCCTCCCTGTCCCTTACTGAATCTTCCGGCTCTGCTTTTCATTTTCTGGCTCCCGGCCTTTGTTCTCAAAATGACAAGTTGTTATAGCGGGGTTCAGGTGTCACGGTGGGCTTGCGCCGGTTTCACCACCCTTACCACTGTGCAACATCAAGAAAGCGCTCGTCGGCAATCAGATCCGCCGCCGAAAACACGTTCCAGATTTCCTCATTGCGTTCGTAGCTTCCTTTTACGAATGGCCGAACGCTGTCGGGCGACCTTCCCGGGTCATCCCTGAAACTCTCTGCCGCAAAATACTGCATGCCCAGTACCGTATCGACCACCAGGCCGCTGAAGACGTCGTCCTGTTCAACCACCAGCACCCGGCGTTCCCGGAAATTACGCGAAGAACGCGCAAGCCCGAAGAAGTTGGCCAGGTCAACCAGTGGGAGCAGGCGCCCCCGGACATTGGCGGCGCCCATCATGAACGGCTGAACACCAGGAATGTGCGTGAACCGGGGCACGTGCAGAATCTCGGTAACTTCACCCATGGGAGCTACATAGCGCTCGCCCGCGAGGATGAAACCGATGCCATTCCAGAGTTCAACAGCTTCCTGCTGTTCAGGCAGGCCGGCGGCCATTGCCCGGTTACGGTTAGCAATGTCCGTCAGTATGGAAAACGGAGTGGTGTTGCCAGACATGGCGGCTCCATGCTCGGGCATCAGGCAATCAGGTTGCTAATGGTCTTGATCAGGTCGTCTTCATCAACGGGCTTGACCAGATAACCTTTGGCGCCTTGACGGGTGCCCCACACGCGATCTGTTTCCTGATCCTTGGTGGTCACGATGATCACGGGAATCGAGGCTGTTTCCGGTGCCCGGGTCAGCTGGCGGGTCGCCTGGAAGCCGTTGAGGCCGGGCATGACAACGTCCATCAGAACCAGATCCGGTGTTTCAGCGCGGGCTTTGGCAACGCCGTCGGCACCGTTGTCAGCGGTCAGCACTTCGTGCTGGTGCTTTTCCAGAATGCTGGAGATTTTCTTAACTTCGGTAGGAGAGTCGTCAACAATCAGAATGCGGGCCATGTTTTCCTCGATGGTTCTTGGTGTCAGCAGGGTTACTGTTCAGCCTGTGGCATATACTGGCGGATGGTATTGAGCAATTCATCCTTACTGAACGGTTTGGTCAGGTACTGATCTGAGCCTACGATTCGGCCTTTGGCCTTGTCGAACAAGCCGTCCTTGCTGGAAAGCATGATTACTGGCGTGTTCTTGAAGGAAGAGTTGTTCTTGATCAGCGCGCAGGTTTGATAGCCGTCCAGGCGTGGCATCATGATGTCCACGAATATGATGTTCGGCTGAGTGTCTGCAATCTTCGCCAGAGCGTCAAAGCCATCGGTGGCGGTGATGACCTCGCAGCCGACTTTCTTGAGAAGGGTTTCTGCGGTGCGACGAATGGTTTTGCTGTCGTCAATCACCATAATCTTCAGATTTTCGAAGTTGTCATCCATTGTCCAACTGCCTTGCGCTCCAGCGACTGTCGTAAGTTGCATCCCGGGTTTTAACACAAACCTTCTGGTTGTTCTATAAACCCTGCTCAGTTAAATGGCTATCAATGGTCGTATACGATTAGTCCGTGTCCGGACGAATTGTACCTGCCTTTACCATCGCGAAAATTGATCTGGCCACTTCTCCGAATGCATTTCTGCTTCGGGTACAATACTATTTGGTGTCCAAGCATAGCAGCTAATGCCCGGCTCACTCTGCGTACCGGTTCGTGTTTTTGCTGGAGCTTTCAACCCCAATATTCAGGAGACGCTATGACCATCCGGCTCGGTATCGTGATGGATCCCATCGAGGATATCCATTTCAAGAAAGACAGCTCACTGGCCATGTTGTTGGCGGCCCAGAAGCGTGGCTGGGAAATCGAGTATATGGAATTGGCGGACATGTACCTGGATGGTGGTCGCGCCATGGCGCACACCCACACCCTGACGGTGCATAACGATCCGGAAAACTGGTTCCACTTTGGCCCCCACCAGGAGCGGGCACTGGGTGACCTGGATGTGATTCTGATGCGCAAGGACCCTCCGGTGGACCGGGAATTTCTGATGGCCACCTTTATTCTGGAGGCCGCCGAGCAGCAGGGTGCACTGGTGGTGAATCCGGCAGCGACCCTACGGGATTGCAACGAAAAGCTGTTTGCCACCCAGTTTGAAGACCTGACACCGCCGCTGTTGGTCACCCGTTCAACCCAGCGTTTCAAGGATTTCTACGCCAAGCACGGTGACGTCATCATGAAGCCGGTGGATGGCATGGGCGGTCGGTCGATCTTCCGGGTCCGGGAGAACGATTCCAACCTGGGCGTGATCATTGAAACCCTGACCAACTATGGCGCGCACCAGGCGATGGCCCAGAAATTCATTCCTGAGATCTCCGACGGCGACAAACGAATTTTGCTGATCGAGGGCGAACCTGTGCCCTATGCCCTTGCACGGATTCCGTCCCAGGGAGAGAATCGCGGCAATCTGGCGGCTGGCGGTCGTGGTGAGGGGCGCGAGCTGACCAAGCGCGACCGGGAAATCTGTGCCCGTGTGGCGCCGGTGATCAAGGAGAAAGGGCTGATGTTCGTTGGTCTGGATGTGATTGGCGATTACCTCACCGAAATTAATGTCACCAGCCCTACCTGTATTCGTGAACTGGATGCCGCCTTTGGTATCGATATTTCCGATATGCTGATGGAGGCAATCGTCCGCCGACTGGAGGCGCGTTGAAGCAAGTGACCGTGGCTAATCGAACACACACCAGGGAAGGGTAATGGCAGCGCAGGTAACGGATTTCGACAGATTTTCCTTCACGCTGTTCATGGCGCTGGCGTTGCACGCCATTTTGGCGTTGGGCCTTACCTTTGCGCCGGAGGAGCCGCCGGCGTCTGCCCAGACCATGGAAATCACCCTGTCGCAGTATGATGACGAACAGGCGCCGGAAGAGGCGGATTTCCTGGCCCAAACCAATCAGCAGGGCAGTGGTACCACGGAAGAGAAAGTTGAAATGACCTCGCCTCAGCCGGCAGACATGCCGCAGCCGAAGGTGGCGCAGGTCCAGCCGCAGCCGCAAACCACCACCGAGCCGCAGCCACAGCAGGCGCGTGCGGTTGTCCAGACCCGGAGTGATGCCAGCCGGCAGGTTCAGGAGCCGCGGGAGCAGACCGAGCCGAAGCCGGAACCCCTGCCACGTGCTGAAAAGAAAAGCCTGATGGAGCGCAGCCTGGAGATCGCCTCACTGGAGGCGCGTCTTGCTGACCAGCAGCAGGCCTATGCCCGGCGGCCCCGGGTGAAGCGGGTGACCGCGGTTTCCACTTTGCAGTCGAACAATGCCTGGTACGTGCAGAACTGGGTCGACAAAGTCACCCGCGTGGGCAACCTGAATTATCCCAGTCAGGCCCGTCGTGCCGGCATCTATGGCGACCTGCGCTTGCTGGTGTCCCTGAAGAAGGATGGCAGCATTCGCGAGGTGGCGATACTGCAATCCTCCGGCAGTTCCGTGCTGGATGACGCGGCCATCCAGATCGTGCGGATGGCGGCTCCTTTCGCGCCCTTCCCCGAGGACATGCGTGAGCAGTTTGATGTGCTGGAAATCATCCGTACCTGGTCATTCCAGCAGCGGGGGCTGTCCGCCGGATGACTGCCAGCCGTCGTATTCTCGCCTTTGATTTTGGTACTCGCCGTATTGGTGTGGCCACCGGACAGGAAATGCTCGGAACCGGCCAGCCGGTGGCCATGATTCCGGCCCGGGATGGCATTCCCGATTGGCAGGACATTGAGCAACTGTTGGCTGAGTGGCAGCCGGATGTCGTCCTGGTGGGGTTGCCGCTGAATATGGACGACACCGAAAACGACATGTGCGCCCGAGCCCGAAAGTTCGGCAAACGCCTGCATGGCCGGTATCATGTCCCGGTAGAGATGGTGGACGAACGGCTGACCAGTTTTGAGGCCAAGGGCGATGTGATGGCCGCCGGTGGCAGTCGGGACTTTGGCCGTCACGGCGTGGACGACCGTGCGGCTGTATTAATTCTGGAAACCTGGTGCCGGGAACAATCCGGCTGACCTGAAAAACGAGGTTTGAATGACCGCTTTGTTTGATATCAACCAGTTGCTGGATGAAATGGAAGCCGGCCTGCGTCGGACCCTCGAGCAGCGTGGCGTGACCGATCCCGCCCTGATAGGCATCCGCACCGGCGGTGTCTGGCTGGCGGATGTCCTGGGCAAGCGTCTGGGCATCGAGACGCCTTTCGGCGAACTCGACATCTCGTTTTACCGGGACGATTTCAGTCGCATTGGCCTGAACCCGAAGGTGAAGCCCTCCAGCCTGCCGTTCGATACCGAAGGGCGCGACATCCTGCTGATTGATGATGTGATTATGAGCGGGCGCACCATTCGGGCCGCCATGAATGAAATTTTCGATTATGGGCGTCCTGCCAGTATCATACTGGCCACGCTGGTCGATCTGGGGTCCCGGGAATTGCCGGTCCAGCCGGATGTGGTCGGCCAGGTTCTTGAGTTGGGTGCCCACCAGCGCGTGAAGCTGCGGGGCCCAGAGCCTCTGCGCATTGAGCTTCAGGAATCCGGACAGTCATAACTCCAACAGAAAAACAGGCGTGCCATGACCGCGAATGATCATTCCCCGAATCACCTGCAGCTGACCCGGGGCGGTCAGTTGCGGCATTTCCTCACTCTGGACGGCCTCAGCCGCGAACTGCTTACCGATATTCTGGACACCGCCGACTCCTTCATTGAGGTGGGCACCCGCAGCATCAAGAAAGTCCCCCTGCTGCGCGGCCGCACGGTGGTGAACCTGTTCTTCGAGCCCAGCACCCGCACCCGAAGCACCTTCGAGCTGGCCGCCAAGCGGCTCTCTGCAGACGTACTGAACCTGGATATTTCCACTTCGGCCACCTCCAAGGGCGAATCCCTGTCCGACACCTTGCTGAACCTGGAAGCGATGGCCAGTGACATGTTCGTGGTGCGTCACTCCCAGAGTGGGGCTCCGCACTTCATCGCCGAGAGCGTCACGCCGGGCGTGGCCATCATCAACGCCGGCGACGGCCGCCACTCGCACCCCACCCAGGCGATGCTCGATATGCTGACCATTCGTCAGAACAAGGGTGGTTTTGAAGGCCTGAAAGTGGCCATTGTGGGTGACGTGCTGCATTCCCGCGTGGCCCGCTCCCAGATTCGCGCCCTGAACGAGCTGGGTGTTGAGGAAGTCCGGGTAATTGCCCCGGGCACTTTGTTGCCCCGGGATGTGGAGAGTCTGGGTTGCACCGTGGAATACGACATGGAACGGGGCATGAAAGACCTGGATGTGGTAATCATGCTGCGCCTGCAGAACGAACGTATGGAAGGCGCCTTGTTGCCCAGCGAAAGAGAGTTTTTCCGCCTCTACGGCCTGACCGAAGACAAGCTGGCACTGGCGAAGCCAGACTGCATTGTCATGCATCCGGGGCCCATCAACCGTGGGGTGGAAATTGAGTCCTCGGTGGCCGACGGTCCGCAATCGGTGATTCTGAGTCAGGTCACCAACGGTATCGCGATCCGGATGGCGGTAATGTCCATGGCCATGGGCGGACAGATGTCAGAGCGGCAACAGGCACAGACGGAAAACGAGGGGAGCCGGGCATGAGTGATATGAATTCAATGGCAGGCGGCAGTCTCCGAATTACTGGAGGAACCCTGTTCGATGGCCAAATCGAACGGGATAACCCGGGTCTGCTGATTGCGGACGGCCGGGTGGCCATCTTGGGAGCCAGTGCCCTTGAAGCCTCGGCTGATCGCACGCTCGATGCCAGCGGTTGTGTGATTACACCGGGCTTCGTTGATCTGTGCTGCAACCTGCGCGAACCGGGGAACGGACAGAAAGGCAACATTGCTTCGGAAACCCTGGCGGCTGCCCACGGCGGTTTTACCACCGTGTGCGCCTCGCCGGAAACCTCGCCGGTTAATGATTCCGGTGCGGTGACTCATCTGATACGCGAAGCCGCTGCCTCTCGCGGCGTGGTGCGCGTACTGCCGGTGGGCGCCGTGACGCGGGGCCTGAAGGGTGAACTGCTCAGTGACATGGCGGGCCTGCAGAAGGCGGGCTGTAAATTGCTGGGTAACGGTTCCCATACCGTTGGCAACGCACGAATTCTCAGACGGTGCATGGCGTACGCCGAGACCTTCGGTTTAACGGTGATGTTCAGCCCCGAAAACCAGGCCCTGGCGGCCGATGGTTATGCTCATGACGGACAGGTCACCACCCGCCTGGGGCTGCTGGGTATTCCCGAGGTGGCGGAAACCGCAGCTGTGGCGGAAATGCTGCTGTTGGCGGAAGAGACCGGCGTGAAGCTGCACCTGAGCCAGTTGTCCTGCGCCAGGAGTGTGGAAATGCTTGAGCGGGCCCGCAAGCAGGGTGTGCCGGTGACCGCCGATGTGGCCATGCATCAGTTGGTGTTCACGGAGGAAGCCCTGGCCGGTTTTGACAGCCGCTTCCACGTGCAGCCGCCGCTACGATCAGAAGCCGACCGCCAGGCGTTGCTGGCGGGCGTGGAGCAGGGATTGATTGAAGCCATCGTCAGTCAGCACCAGCCTCACGATTCCGCCGCCAAGCAGGCACCGTTGCCGGCCACCGAGCCGGGACTGTCGAGTATTGAGAGCGTTCTGTCGCTGGGACTGGAACTGGTGGCGCGGGGCGAGTTATCCCGGGTAAGGCTGCTTCAGGCGCTGACCACGGGGCCTTCGGCGATCCTGCAGGAAAGTGGCGCGCTGGTGGAAGGTGCGGTTGCTGACCTGTGCGTATTCGATCCCGAGCAGACCTGGCAGCCCTCGGCGAAGGCATTGATGTCGGTGGGTAAGCACGCACCAGTGCTGGACCGACCGTTGCGGGGCCGGGTGGAGCGTACGCTGGTTCAGGGCCAGGAAGTCTGGCCGGCCAGCTCGGCCCCTTCGCTCTGAGAATAAAAAAGGCCCGCGGTTGCGGGCCTTTTTGCGTCAGCTTACGGCGTCCTTAAGGCCCTTGCCAGCCTTAAAGCCCACCGTCTTGCTGGCGGGAATCTGGATGGCGGCGCCGGTCTGGGGGTTGCGCCCCTGGCGGGCTTCCCGTTTGCGGACGCTGAACGTACCGAAGCCGATCAGGCTGGTGTCTTCACCTCGGGCCGCAGCGGCGGATACCTGGTCGGTGAAGGCGTTGATCACCTCGCCCGCTTTCTCTTTGCTCAGGCCGGCTTTGTCGGCAATCTCGGCAGCAAGTTCGGGTTTGCGCATGAGTCTCTCCTGTGTGCGTTTGCTTTTATCGTTGTTGAAGCATCAGGCCGTCAGCCTGATAAGGCGACGGTAGATGCAATCTTTACTGCTGAAGCACTCAATATGCAAATAAAAAAAGCGCCGTGCTGTGACGCAGGGCGCTTTTTTTGTGGTTGGTGAGGCTCAGCCGAGCTTCGGTCCGGCCTCGACGATGGCGTCCGCCACGTCGAATTTCTTGAAGTTTTCCACGAACTGGCTGATCAGCTCTTCGGCCTTGCCGTCGTAGTAGTCCGGGCTTACCCAGGTCTTGCGCGGGTTCAGCAGCTCGGTATCCACGCCGGGCACGTGCTTGGGTACGTCCAGGTTCAGGGCGTCCAGGTGCTCGGTTTCGACGTCGTCCAGGTCGCCGTTCTGGATCGCGGCGATGATGGCGCGGGTGGTCGGGATGCTGAAGCGCTTGCCTTCACCGTAGGGTCCACCGGTCCAGCCGGTGTTCACCAGGAACACCTTGCTGTTGAACTCATCCACGCGCTTCATCAGCAGCTCGGCATAAACGCCAGCCGGGCGCGGGAAGAAAGGTGCGCCGAAGCAGGTGGAGAAGGTGGACTTCAGCTTGGAGGAAGAACCCATCTCGGTGGAGCCTACCAGGGCGGTGTAACCGCTCAGGAAGTGGTAGGCGGCCGCTTCACGGCTCAGGATGGACACAGGCGGCAGAACACCAGTCATGTCGCAGGTCAGGAAGATGATGTGCGACGGCTCACCGGCACGGTTTTCCTCGACACGCTTCTCAACGTGCTCCAGCGGGTAGGCGCAACGGGAGTTTTCGGTCAGTGAGGTGTCGGTGTAGTCGGGAACACGGGTGTCCGGGTCGATCACCACGTTTTCCACAATGGCGCCAAAACGGATGGCATCCCAGATGATCGGCTCGTTCTTGCGGCTCAGATCGATGCACTTGGCGTAGCAGCCGCCTTCGATGTTGAATACGGTGCCTGGGCCCCAGCCGTGCTCGTCATCACCGATCAGGTAGCGGTGGGGATCGGCCGACAGGGTGGTCTTGCCGGTGCCGGACAGGCCGAAGAACAGGCAGGTCTCGCCGGTCTCGCTGACGTTGGCGGAACAGTGCATGGGCAGCACGTCTTTTTCCGGCAGCAGGAAGTTCTGAACCGAGAACATGGCTTTTTTCATCTCGCCGGCGTAGTGCATACCGGCCAGCAGAACTTTGCGCTTGGCAAAGTTGATCATCACGGTGCCGTTCGAGTTGGTGCCGTCACGCTCGGGAACACACTCGAAGTTGGCGGCGTTGAGGATCTGCCATTCCTGTTTGTCAGAGGGGTTGTAGCTTTCCGGGCGGATAAACAGGTTTTGACCGAACAGGTTCTGCCAGGCGGTTTCGGTGGTCATTTTCACCGGCAGGTAGTGCTCGGGATCGGAACCGACGTGGACGTGAGAAACAAACGAATCCTGTTCAGCGATATAGGCTTCAACCCGGTCCCAGAGTGCGTCGAACTTGTCGGCGTCAAACGGGCGGTTGATCGAGCCCCAGTGGATATCGTCAGAGGTGCTGGGCTCCTCGACGATGTAGCGGTCCATGGGAGACCGGCCGGTGCGATCACCGGTGGTAACCACCAGGGAACCGTTGGAAGCCAGCTGGCCTTCGTTACGTGCCAGAGCCTGCTCGACCAGTTGTGCTGTACTCAGATCAGTATAAGTGTTGCTCACTTCGACCTCGCCCTCGGGATGTCTACAGGATTGCCCAGCCCCGTCGCCCCGAATTCTGACGGAAATCTGAACAATCGGATCAATTCAGGCGCGCTATTATGCCAGACGCGCCAGTAAAAAACGACAGCCCCGGAAGCCGCGCCAGCAGCGACTTCCGGGCCACTTAGTGAAAGTACTTAGTGTAACGTATGTCCGGTGAAAAGATGATCAATGTCGTTTCTATCGAAGCGATAGTTTGCGTGGCAGAACTGGCAGTCCATGTTGATGCTGCCCTGTTCATCCAGAATGCTGTAACACTCCTCCCGCCCAATGGATTCCAGCGCGGCGAGGGTGCGTTCCCGGGAGCAGCTGCAATGGAAGGCGACCGGCTCCGGGTCAAACAGGCGCACGGTTTCCTCGTGGAACAGGCGGTGTAGCAGGGTTTCGCTGTCCAGCTCCAGCATTTCTTCGGCCTGGACCGTGGCGGCCAGGTGTTCCACCCGGTTCCACAGGTCGTCATCTTCTTCGGTATGGCCGGGCAGGCGCTGCAGCAGCAGGCCGGCGGCCTTCTCGCCGTCCGCAAACAGGAACAGCCGGGTGGCGATCTGCTCGGAGCGCTCGAAATATTCCTCCAGGCAGCCAGCGAGGGTGTCCGCTTCACGGGGCACCACGCCCTGGTAACGGTGGCCTTGGTCGGGCGTGATGGTGATGGCCATGCGGCTTTCGCCCAGCAATTCGTGCAGCGTTTTTTCTCCGGTAATGGCGCCGTCTTCAAAGCGGGCGATGCCGCGGATGTGCCGGTTGTGGGTGCTTTCGGCCAACAGAGTGGTCATGGGGCCATTGCCAGCTGCCTGCAGCGACAGGGAGCCGTTGAACTTCAGGGTGCTGCTCAAAAGCACACTGGCCGCCAGGGATTCGCCCAGCAGTTGGCGCACGGAATCCGGGTAGGGGGCCTGGCTGGTGATGGTCTGGTAGCTGTCGGCCAGTTGCACCCAGGCACCCCGAACCTGGCTGTGTTCAAAAAGGAAGCGTTGGAATTGATCGCGGGATGCCATGTGTTCTCCTGATTCAAAGGCCATTCTGTTCACGGAATCGCCGGATGTCCCGGCGGGCTTTCTTGGTGGGGCGGCGTGCCGGCGGCAGTTGCGCGGCTTGCATGGTCTTGCGCTGCCAGGCCAGTTCTTCGCGCCGCTTCATGCTGTCTTCGGTCTCATGGTAGAGCTTCTGGGCTTCGGGCGCGCCCCGGCGCTTGTCGCTGAGGGCGTCTACAATCACCACTTTTTCCTGCCAGCCCAGTCTCAAGGTGAGCTTGGCACCGGTTTCCACCACTTTGCCGGGTTTACTCCGCTGGCCATTGTAATGCACCTTGCCGCCTTCAATGGCTTCCTTGGCCAGTGAACGGGTCTTGTAGAACCGGGCGGCCCAGAGCCATTTGTCGAGTCGGATTTTCGGATCGTTGTTATCTGCCATGGGCTCTTACCGGATGCCCTGCAGGGCGGGCAGTACTTCGTCGAAATGGTGGATGCCAGGGATGTCCGCATGAGGTTCCCGGGCCGGCTGCTGGCTGTCCGGTGCCAGAATCGCCAGGCACTGGCTGATACCGGCGTCCCGTGCGCTTTCCAGCACCGGGAAGCTGTCATCCACCATCAGGGTGGTTTCATGCCGGTAGGGGGTGCCTTTAGCCAGCGCCTGCCAGAACTCGCGATCTTCCTTGGGTTTGTCCAGATCGTGACTGGATACAATGCTGTCGACGTACCGGTTCAGGCCGGTGCGCTCAAGCTTCAGCGCCAGTGGGTCGGGGTGACAGTTGGTGACGATCACGGAATGCAGGCCGGCCTTGCGCAGGGCGTTAAGGAACGCTGGTACGTGAGGGCGGTAACCGATGCGATCACCCACTTCGGCTTTCAACTGGGTGATGTTCAGGGACAGCCGCTCGCTCCAGTAATCGGTGCAGTACCAGTTCAGGGAGCCGCGTTCGGCCATGATCATGGGCACCAGGGTGTCCTTGGCCTGTTGCGGGTGCAGATTGTTGTGCTCGGCGTAGCGCTTGGGCAGATGTTCGAGCCAGAAATGGGTATCGAAGTGCAGATCTAGCAGTGTACCGTCCATGTCCAGAAACACGGTGTCCAGCGTTGACCAATCAACCATAAGCAAAAAGCAGCCTGAAAAATTTTGCTTCAGGCTGCCTCAGATTCGCGGCGCTGGCAAGCCGGGATAGTACGGATCCCGGTTTCGGCTCAGTCTTCTGACGGCGTGACCGGTGAATGCTTGTAGCCCGTGCGCGTGCAACCCAGGCAACGCACAAAGGTTGCCTTGGCCGGTTCCAGGAACAGCACCCGGCCGGCTTCCTTGGCGTTGCCTCCCATGGCAGCAAAGGGCACCGATACGACATAAACGGCGCCGCCAACAACGGTGGTGGCAAACAGGAGCGGGCGCAGCAACAGTGCGTCTGTGGTCATTGCCAGGGCCGATGGGGTTTCGTCCACGGCCTGTGCATGGCCGGCTGATGAAAAGGCCAGCAGGCAGGCGGCCATGGTGGCGATCAGAATGTGGGAAATCTTGCGGGTCATGTTCAGTCTCTCCTTGTCCTGCGTTAACTATGAATCATATTGTCTCAATTTCAAACGGTTTTTCGCCGGGCTGCCATCACGAATTGGGCCAAAACGGGGTGTGGTTCACTGTTTTCTCGTGTTGGCGCTTCTTGTTCAACGTTGGCATCGGGGGCAGTACACGGTGCTGCGATTGTTCATGCGGATTTCCTTCAGGGTAGTCCGGCATTCGGGGCAGGGCTGTCCGCCACGGCCGTACACCAAGAGTGACTGGGCAAAATAGCCCGGCTTGCCGTCACTGTTCACAAAGTCCCGCAGAGTGGTGCCACCCATCAGGATAGCGGCCATGAGGGTTTCGCGAATGGCCTCGGCCAGTTTGTGGTAGCGGTCCAGGCTAATCCTTCCGGCTTTTCGTTTCGGGTGGATGCCGGCGTTGAACAGGGCCTCGTTGGCGTAGATGTTGCCCGCACCCACCACCACGTGGTTGTCCATGATGAAGGATTTCACCGGCGTCTGTTTCTGACGGGACAAGCGGTACAGCCAGCCGCCGTTGAACTCGTTGGACAGTGGCTCAGGGCCGAGGTTTCGGATCAGGGGATGGGTGGCCGTTTTCTCGGTCCAGAGCCAGCAGCCAAATCGCCGGGGGTCATTGAAGCGAAGGGTCCGGCCATTACCCAGTACCAGTTCCACGTGGTCGTGTTTCATGGCCGGCGTATCGTCGGTGATCACCCTCAAGCTGCCGGACATGCCCAGGTGAATGATCACGGTGCCGGTGTCCAGGTTCAGGAACAGGTACTTGGCCCGGCGTTCCACGGAGCGGATGATCCGGCCCTCGAGTTGCTGCGGAAGATCGTCTGGCACGGGCCAGCGCAGGCTGGCGTTGTGTACCGCCACGCGGGTGATGATCTGGTCCTCGCAGTGCGGGGCTATGCCCTGGCGGGTGGTTTCAACTTCGGGTAATTCCGGCACCGGGCCTCCAGGGATTAGTCGTCTTGATCGGATGGGGTCTGTTGTTCGGCAAGGTTGCGGAACAGCTTGTAGGTGACCTGACCCGCGGTTTTCTGTCGATGCAGGTGCCAGTCGGCGGGCGTCGCAAACGAAGCCAGTTCACTCTCGTGTTCCACATACACCCAGCCGCCGGGCTTGAGCCATTGTTGGCTGTCAATCAGCGGCAGCAGGCGCTCCAGCCAGCCTTGGCGGAAGGGCGGGTCCATGAAAATGATGTCAAAGGGTGGCCGGTTCCGGTGTGTCAGGTATTGGGTTACGTCCCTACATACGACCTCGCCGTTGCTGGCCTTTAGCAGTTGCAGGTTGGCTTTCAGGGCGCCGGCCAGGGCCGGAGTGTGATCCACCAGCGTCGCGCTGCCGGCCCCTCGGGACAGGGCTTCCAGACCCAAGGCGCCGGAACCGGCAAACAGGTCAAGGCAGTCGCGCCCGGCCAGGTGAAAATTCAGCCAGTTAAACAGGGTTTCGCGAGTCCGGGCGGGGCTGGGGCGCACGCCACCGGCATCGGGGAAGCGCAGCTTTCGGCTGCGCCAGTCGCCGCCGATGATGCGCAATTCCCCTTCGGTGCCCTGGCTGCGCTTGCCTCTGGGGCCCGGTTTCTGGTGTGCGGGTTTGCCTCGCGCCATGCAAATGCTCCGGGATTCTGAACGATCTGTGAATGAGGGTAATGGTACCGGAAAGCGCCAGGCAGTCGATAATAGGGAAGGCCCTCACTTAGCGCGGCCAGTCTGCTAGAATGTCGTGCTTATTTGGCCCGCCCATTTCCAGACAACGGTAAGACTATGACGGCAGAGTGGATTTCAATCGGCCTTTTGGCCCTTCTTGTCCTGATCTTTGTGGCAGATATTGTCGGTAACCGGAAACGAGTACCCCGCCCGAAGCCGGTTCCCCAGCGCAAACCGGAGGTCTCCGAAGGCCCGGCGCCGGCTGAGTCCAAGGCGCCGGCTGCCTCCAAAGAGTCTGCCGAGAAGCCGGAAGCAGCGCCAAAGGCCGAGCCTGAGCCGGAGGCCAGATCTGAGCAACCTGCTGAACCGGCCGAAGCGCCCAAAACAGCGGAGACTGTTTCAGAGCCAGAGCCAGAGCCAGAGCCAGAGCCAGAGCCAGAGCCAGAGCCAGAGCCAGAGCCAGAGCCAGAGCCGCAGCTCAGCGTCTTCGAGCGCATCAAAAAAGGTCTGGGTAAGACCCGCGCCAACCTGACCGGCGGCATGGCCGACCTGTTCTCCGTGGGCAAGAAGATCGATGAAGACCTGATTGAGGAGATCGAAACCACACTGCTGATGGCCGATGTGGGCGTGACCGCCACCACGGAGATCATCGATTCGTTGACCGACAAACTTGAGCGCAACCAGCTCAAGGACGGTGAAGCCCTGCGCAAAGCCTTGCGTGAAGAACTGCAGGGGCTGCTCAAGGGTGTGACCACACCGCTGGAAATCGATACCAGCAAGCAGCCTTACGTGATCCTGATGGTGGGCGTGAACGGTGTTGGCAAGACCACCACGATTGGCAAACTCACCAAAAAATTCCAGAGCGAAGGCAAATCAGTGATGCTGGCGGCGGGCGATACCTTCCGTGCGGCTGCCGTGGAACAGCTGCAGGTCTGGGGTGAGCGTAACGACGTGCCGGTGGTGGCACAGCACACCGGTGCCGACAGTGCCTCGGTCATTTTTGACGCCATCCAATCCGCCAAATCCCGGGGTACGGACATTGTGATTGCCGACACGGCCGGGCGCCTGCAAAACAAAGACAATCTGATGAACGAGTTGGAGAAGGTTGTCCGGGTGATGAAGAAGCTGGACGACTCGGCCCCTCACGAGGTCATGTTGGTACTGGATGCTGGCACGGGGCAGAATGCCCTGAGCCAGGCTCAGGTGTTCCAGCAGGCGGTGGGCGTGTCCGGTATTACCCTGACCAAGCTCGACGGCACCGCCAAGGGCGGCATTGTCTTCGCCATCGCCCGCCAGTTGCAGCTGCCCATTCGCTACATTGGCGTGGGTGAGCAGGTGGACGACCTGCGCAGTTTCGATGCCGAAACCTTCGTGGATGCGCTCTTTGATGAATAACCGGGCCAGTTTCGCCCCTCGGATTTAACGGAAACCCGTTCATGATCGAGTTTCGTCAGGTCACCAAACGCTACGACAGCGACCATACTGCGCTGCGCCAGGTCAGCTTCGAACTGGATCGCGGTGAACTGGCGTTTCTCACCGGCCATTCCGGTGCCGGTAAAAGTACCCTGTTGAAACTGCTCATGGTGATGGAACGGCCGACTGCCGGAGAAGTGGTGGTTGGCGGCCAGCGCCTGAATACCCTGCCCAAGCGCCAGATTCCCTATCTTCGCCGCCACATCGGCGTGGTCTTCCAGAACCATCAGCTGCTGTTTGATCGGACGGTGTTCGACAACGTGGCCATGCCGCTGGAAGTGATGGGCGTATCCCCCACGGACATTGGCCGCCGGGTGCGGGCCGCGCTGGATAAGGTGGGCCTGCTGAAGAAGGAAAAGATGAACCCGATGCAGTTGTCCGGTGGTGAGCAGCAGCGGGTGGGCATTGCCCGTGCGGTGGTCAACAAGCCGCCGCTGCTGCTGGCGGATGAGCCCACCGGTAACCTGGACCCGGAGCTGTCGGCGGACATCATGCATCTATTCACCCAGTTCAGTCAGGTGGGTGTCACCGTGCTGATCGCCAGTCACGATATTGCCCTGATCAATGACATGGGGCGGCGCCGTCTTACGCTGGATCACGGTCGTCTGACCGCCGGCGCAGGTTCCCAGGTCATGCCTGGCGGGAGGGTGTAAGTGGCCACTGACTCTCGCCAGAATGCAGACAGCCAGCGCGGCGCCAGGCAAGGCCGGGGTGCGCCCGCTTCCCCGGTGAAACAGTACCTTGTGCACCAGCGTCGGGTGGCACGGGATTCCGCTCGCCGGCTTTGGCAAACCCCGGTGGCCACAGCGATGACCTGGGCGGTCATGGGGGTTGCCCTGTCGCTGCCGGTAGCCTTGCTGCTGTTGTTGGGGAGTCTTCAGGGCGTCAGCTCGGGTTGGGAAAGCAGCGCCCGTATTACCGCCTATATCGAAATGGGAGTACCGCTGGAAAAGGCCAATGAACTGGTCCTTACCGTGAACGGGTACGGCCGGGTGGCGTCGGTGGAGCTGATTGAGCGTGGGCAGGCATTGTCGGAGTTCCGGGAGTCTTCGGGGTTGGGAGACGTGCTTGATTTTCTGGAGGGCAATCCGCTGCCCCATACGTTACTGATCACCCCGGAGGAGGGGGCTCGCACGGCAAAAGGCGTGCAATCGCTGGCAACCTTTATAGAAGGCATGGACGAGATTGAACGGGTGCAGGTGGACCTGGGCTGGCTCCAGCGCCTGAATGCCATGACTGACATCCTCACCCGGGCGGCCTGGGCGCTGGCCCTGTTGCTGGCGGCGGCGGTGGTGCTGGTGATTGGCAACACGGTACGGTTGGCTATTGAAAGCCGTCGGGATGAAATCCTGGTGGCCAAGCTGGTGGGTGGCACCGATGCCTTTGTTCGTCGGCCGTTCCTGTACACCGGGGCCTGGTTTGGCCTGGGTGGTGGTGTGGTGGCCTGGTTGCTGATTCAGGTGACCTTCTGGTGGCTCAGTGGCCCCATTGAGCGGTTGGCAGGGCTCTATAACAGCGACTTCTCCCTCAACGGTCCGGGGCTTGAAGGCGTTTTTGCGTTGATTGTTATCGCCATGCTGTTAGGCTGGTTGGGTGCCTGGGTCGCGGTCAAGCGTCATATGGATGACATAGACCCGGGCGATATTGCCGGAGGGTGATCCGGACTTCGGCAAAACCGTATTGAAAGATGCGTTGGCGAAAGACTAGCGTGTAAGCATTAAAAGCGTTGGTTCTTGATTCCGCAGATTGTTGATTTAGAACGTTTTACTGGGGATTTCGGGAACTTTTTAACTTCTTGGCGGTCTTATTTTTTGTTGCTATATTTAAGCGCCGTCAGGTTCGGAGGTTAGTGAATGGGTACGAGTTTACAGTTGGCAGACAGGCTGGTCCCGGGTGCGAATCTTGAAGCGTACATCCAGGCAGCAAGCCGTATTCCGGTGCTCTCGGTGGAAGAAGAGCGCGATCTGGGCGAACGGCTTTATTATCAGGGTGACGTAGAGGCCGCCCGTCAGCTGGTGCTCTCTCATCTGAGATTTGTGGTTCACATTGCCCGCAGTTACGCCGGTTATGGCTTGGCTCAGGCGGATCTGATCCAGGAAGGCAATGTCGGCCTGATGAAGGCCGTTAAGCGGTTCAATCCCGAGTACGGCGTGCGGCTGGTGTCGTTCGCGGTGCACTGGATCAAGGCCGAGATCCACGAGTTTATCCTGCGCAACTGGCGCATCGTGAAGGTGGCGACCACCAAGGCCCAGCGCAAGCTGTTCTTCAACCTGCGCAGCCAGAAGAAGCAGCTGAAGTGGCTGAACCACGATGAGCTGCAGGCGGTCGCCGATGACTTGGGTGTGGAGCCCAAGGTGGTCCGTGAAATGGAAGGTCGTCTGGCTTCCCAGGATACGGCTTTCGATGGCCCGCAGGACGATGACGACGACACGGCCTACCAGGCGCCGGCGCATTATCTGGAAGATCGTCGTAGCGATCCGGCGGTGCAGCTGGAGAACGCGGACTGGTCCGAGGACGCCAACGGTCGGCTGATGCAGGCGTTGATGAAGCTGGATGAGCGTAGTCAGGATATTCTTCGGGCACGCTGGTTGTCCGAGGGTAAGGCGACGCTGCATGAGTTGGCTGACAAATATGGCGTGTCGGCTGAGCGGATTCGTCAGCTTGAGAAGAACGCCATGAAGAAGATCAAAATGCAGATGGCCGAGGTTGCCTGATTTCGGGCAGAGCCTCAGGGTCTGAAAACGCCACCGCCGGGTTCCGGTTGGTGGCGTTTTTGTTTGTATAATCGGCATAATCCGCCACAATTCATACCTTTGGGTGGAAGTGCTGGGGTAGGCCTTTCCAAAAAGCGCTCCTGGCGGCCCATCCCTGGGTCGCTTGTCCTCCGCCCCTCAGCGCTAATTGCTCCTGCGTCGCGCTGAGGGTCCTGGGCAGGCCATCCATGGCCAGCCCGTGAAGAGCTTTCGCTCTTCACCCCTGGCTCCGCAAATTTTTGGAAAGGCCTACCCCAACACTTCTTCAAGCTTTTGGAGATAGGCAAACTAATAATGACTTCAAGCACTCCCCATATCGCTTTCCTCGGCATCGGCCTGATGGGCGCACCGATGACCCGTAACCTGCTGGACGCGGGTTTTCCCATGACCTTGTGGAACCGCACCGCCAGTAAATGTGAACCTTTTGCCAGCGAGGCAACCATTGCCTCGACGCCCGCCGAAGCCGTGGCCAACGCGGATGTGGTGATCACTATGCTGGAGAACGGTGACGTGGTGGAGGATGTGCTGGTGGCCCAGGGGGCTATTGAGGCGTTGAAGCCCGGGGCACTGGTGATTGATATGAGCTCGGTGCAGCCATCGGTGGCCCGGCGCCATGCAGAGCTGGCCGCAGAGAAGGAGGCCGGGTATGTGGATGCGCCGGTGTCGGGCGGCACGGTGGGGGCGGCCGAGGCTCGGTTGAGCATCATGGCTGGTGGCGCCGAGGAGGATGTGGAGCGGGCGTTGCCGGTGTTTGAGGCGCTGGGCAAGTGTACGCGTATTGGGCCGGTGGGGGCCGGGCAGTTGGCGAAGCTGGCGAACCAGGCGATTGTGGGGATTACCATTGGCGCGGTGTCCGAGGCGTTGTTGCTGGCGGCCGAGGGCGGTGCGGACCCGGCGGCGGTTCGGGAGGCGTTGATGGGCGGTTTTGCCGGCAGTCGGATTCTGGAGTTGCACGGGCAGCGGATGATTGATCGGGATTTTGCGCCGGGGGCGCCGGCGCGGATTCAGTTGAAGGATTTGCGAATGATCCTGGATGAGGCCCGGGCCGAGGGGCTGACGCTTCCGCTGGCGCAGCAGACGCACAATGCCTATCGGTCGCTGGTGGCCAATGGCCATAGTGAGGTGGACCACAGTGGGTTGTTGCTGGAACTGGAGCACTTGAACGGAACGTTGCTGGGCTCGTCGCTGCCGGCGGCCAAGGGAAAGAAGGAATAAGCCATGCCACGCTTTGCTGCCAATCTTTCAATGCTGTTTACGGAAGTGCCGTTCCTGGAGCGCTTTGCCAAGGCTAGGGAAGCCGGTTTTACCGGGGTGGAGTACCTGTTTCCCTACGAGTGGCCGGCGGAGGAGTTGGCGGAGCGGCTGCAGGCCAATGGTCTGACCCAGGTGCTGTTCAACCTGCCGCCGGGAGACTGGGACGGTGGTGAGCGGGGCATTGCCTGTCTGCCGGGCCGGGAGGACGAGTTCCGGGCCGGGGTGGAGCAGGCGATCCGCTATGCCCGCGCCCTGGCATGCCAGCAGGTGAACTGTTTGGCGGGGTTGCAGCCGGAAGGGCTGGACGGGTTGATTGCCCGGGAAACGCTGGTGGCCAATGTGCGTTATGCGGCGGCCCGGCTGGCGGAGGAGGGCATGACGCTTTGCCTGGAGGCGATCAACTCCCGGGTGGACATGCCGGGTTTCCTGCTGGATACCTCCGACAAGGTAATCGCCGTGATCGAGGAAGTGGGGGCCGGGAATGTGCGCCTGCAGTACGATCTGTATCATATGCAGATTATGGAAGGGGACCTGCTTCGCTCCGTGGAGCGTCTGCTTCCTTGGATTGGCCACATGCAGTTTGCCGACAACCCGGGACGTCACGAACCGGGCACCGGCGAGATCCATTTTGCCAATGTTTTCGCAGGCCTGGACCGACTGGGCTACGATGGATGGATGAGTGCGGAGTACCGCCCCTCAACCACCACGGAAAAGTCCCTGGGCTGGCTTGGGGCGGGGCATAAAGCGTCGTAAACGGCGACAGCCTCTTACAGGATCGTAACTGGCCGGTTTTTTGAGATCTCCGTACCCTGTTGCCATGAATGAAGTTGGCAGTGAACAACACTACTCAGGAGGGCCACCGGTGAAAGCACTGGTAATCGAAGATGATCAGGATGTAGCAAGCTACCTGTTGAAAGGACTTCGTGAATCCGATTTTGTGGTGGACCACGCGGCCGATGGCAAGGAAGGCATGATGATGGCCGCCAGCGAAGACTACGACATCATGATCGTGGATCGCATGCTGCCGGGTATGGATGGGCTGTCCATCATCAAGACGGTCCGGGCCACCGGTAACCAGACGCCCGTGATTATTCTCAGCGCTCTGGGCGATGTGGACGCCCGGGTGGAAGGCCTGCGGGGTGGCGGGGATGACTACCTGACCAAACCTTTCTCCTTTCATGAGTTGCTGGCACGGATTGAATCCCTGATTCGCCGCAACAAACAGACACCTGAGACCGAAACGGTGCTGAAAGTGGCGGATCTGGAAATGGACCTGCTGGCCCGGACGGTCAAGCGGGCGGGTAAGAACATTGATGTCCAGCCCCGGGAATTCCGTTTGCTGGAGTACCTGATGCGTAACGCTGGCCAGGTGGTGACTCGCACCATGCTGCTGGAGAAGGTATGGGATTATCATTTTGACCCCCAGACCAATGTGATTGATGTTCACATCAGCCGTCTGCGGGCGAAGATTGACAAGGAGTTTGATACCCCGCTTCTGCAGACGATCCGGGGCGCGGGATACATGCTGCGTGAAACTGCTTAGTCAGCTTAGAACTTCCTCGTTCCAGCTAGCATTGTTGTACATGGTGGTGTTCGCCACCTCCGTGTTCATTTTGCTGGCCTTCATCTACTGGCGCACCGCCGGTTTCATGACCGCCCAGACCGACGAGACGATCGAAGCGGAAATCGCCGGTCTGGCGGAGCAGTACCGTAGTGGCGGCGTAAACGGGCTTATCACCATCATCCGGGAACGGGTGGCCCGGGATCCGAACGCCAAGTCCATCTACCTGCTCACCACCGACGATTCCCTGAAGCTGGCCGGTAACCTGGAAACCTGGCCGGATGACAGTCGTGCTTCCGAGACTGGCTGGATCAACTTCACACTCAACGAGTCACTGGGCTGGACTGGCCCCGAACGGCTGGCCCGAGCCCGTATTTTTGAGGTGCAGGGTGGCCTTCGGTTGCTGGTGGGCCGTGATGTGGATGACCTGACCAACCTCAAGCGCGTGATAGAAGCCGCGATTAACTGGGGCATGGGTATTACGCTGGCCCTGGCGTTATTGGGCGGCTTTTTGATGAGCCGGAGCACCACCCGTCGTATTGAAGTGATCAACAACACCTCGCGCCGGATCATGAACGGCCATCTTTCCCTGCGCATCCCCACCCGCGGTACCGATGATGATTTTGACCAGCTGGCGGACAACCTGAACCAGATGCTGGACCGCATCGTGTACCTGATGGAGGGTATCCGCCACGTTTCCGACAACATCGCCCACGATTTGCGTACGCCTTTGACGCGTCTGCGTAATCAACTGGAAAGCACCCTGATCACGGTCGACAACGACGAGGCCCGGGAGCATGTGGGCCGCGCGGTGGCTGAAGCGGATCAACTGCTGGCCACATTCAACGCCCTGTTGCGCATCGCCCGGCTGGAAACCCGGGGCAATACCGCTGATATGAAGCTGGTGGCGCTGGATGAGCTGGTGACCGACGCCTGCGAACTCTACGAGGCACTGTCTGAGGATAAGGAGCAGGAGTTCCGGCAGCAGTTGGCGACCGGTGTTCGGATTGAGGGCGACCGGGATCTGCTGTTCCAGATGATCAGCAACCTGATCGATAACGCCATCAAGTACACCCCCGAGCATGGGCTGATTGAAGTAGTGGTGCGTCTGGATGGCAGTGACGCCGTGTTTGAGGTGAAGGATTCGGGCATTGGCGTGCCCGACGATGAAAAAGACCAGGTTTTCCAGCGCTTCTACCGGGTGGGCAAGAGCCGCTCACTGCCGGGTAACGGCCTGGGGCTGAGCCTGGTCAGCGCGGTGGCAGAGATTCATCAGGGCCAGATTCTGCTGAGTGATACCCATCCGGGTGAAGAGAAGCCGGGGCTGACCGTGACGGTACGCCTGCCCGCATACTCCGGCTCCAGGAAACGGATCAAGGCGACCCGACCGGAAACCACCGACGAAAGCGAGAAAGCCTGATCTGAAGCCGGTCTTTCTCGCCTTGAAGTCGCCACTGCCAGGCCAGGGCGAAGGCCGCGATGTTGTGGCGGTTCAAGCGGCTGGTGACCCCCAGGTTATCGAGAGTGAAGCCCAGGGCATCCACGCCCCTCAGTGCCAGCTCCAGCATGTCTTTTTTGTTCATCAGTGGAAGTCTCCGTTCTTGCGAAAACGTAATTCTCAGGCCACGGCGCTGTAATTCCAAGTATGGATAATGAAGTTTGTAGATTCGGAGGCAAGTGGTCAATTCGCTTGCCTCCCACTCCCGCACAGCGCTAGCCTTACCCCGTTACTTACGGGGTTTTTTTATGCCCTCAGAACTCACCTACCTTCAGCGCGCACTATGGATACGAACGTAATTACACCGGCGGGGTATGCCGAGCTCCAGCAGGAACTGGATGATCTCTGGCGGAAGGAGCGGCCGGAAGTGACTAAAAAGGTCCAGTGGGCCGCCAGTTTGGGTGATCGTTCGGAGAACGCGGATTATCAGTACAACAAAAAGCGTCTCCGGGAGATTGATCGCCGGGTCAGGTACCTGCGCAACCGTTTGTCAAAGCTTCGTGTCGTGGAGTACAGCCCCGCTCAGGAGGGCAAAGCCTTCTTTGGTGCGTGGGTGACCCTGGTGGACGAAAACGATGACAGGCTGACGTTTCGGATCGTCGGACCCGATGAGATCTACGGCAAAAAGGACTATGTGTCTGTGCATGCGCCCGTAGTAAAAGCATGCCTGGGTAAAAGCGTCGGGGAAGAAATTGTCGTCAGAACCCCGGATTCATCAAAGGTGTGGGAAATTGACGAGATTGAATACCAGCATGAATGATGATGGGGCGTAATAGGAGGGGCGGCAGAAGCCGCCCCTTTTTTCTGGGTTAGAACTTGAATTTTAGGCCCAAGCGCCCGGTATCGAAATCCGGACCGTCGTTAGTTATCTGGCCATTAAAGTCACTTTCATCAATGTCCACGTTGAAACGGTCATACTGAGCGAACGCCGTGAGGTGTTGAGTGATACGGAAATCAACGCCAGCACCGACGTAAGGATTTACCTCATCGTAAGTTTCGCTCTCATCAAAGGCATCCACGTCGAAGGCGGAGGCGAATGCACCAACCTTACCGTAGATGCCAAAGCTTTGGGTTAACGGCAGGCGGCCAATGGCGCTGAGCCCCGCACCCTTGAGTTGGCCTTCGACCTCGTCATTGCCGAAATCCCCAAAATCGATGTATTCAGCTTCCACTGCGAAGAACTCGCTGAATTGGTAGCCCACGCCGGCACCCAGCAGGTCGTTCTCATCGTCGAATTCCCCACCGTGGGATTTATAGCCACCGTAGCTGCCAGTGATATAGGGGCCAGCCTGGTCCTGCTGCATATTGCTTTGGGCCCAGGCCGCAGGTGCGGCAAACGCAGATGCCGTGATGGCCGTGACAATAGCGAAACGGATTCCTGAATTCATAAGGCATTCCTCCTAGTAAGTTCGGATGTCCTTTTCAGTTCACCTGCAATCGCGGAGTGTGGTGCGATTGCTTACGGACACGGTACTAGGGATTGCCTCGTTCTTGGGTTACCACCGAACTAAGATTTGTTAATAGCCTTGGCGGCACAGAGGATCAGGCAGCCACGGTGTCAGTGGGAGCGGGTTTGTTCAGCACGTCTTCGTAGAAAAAGGTCAGAGCCTGGCTGGCCTGGTTCATTCTCGCTCGGGACAGGCGGATCTTGTCCCGCAGGTAGGCGAGGAACTGTTGCCGGGCTTCGTCGGCCAGTTCGTCCGGGTCTTTCAGGTCGTGAAACAGCACAAAACGACTGATCCAGTGCAGGTAAGTCTGCTGCGTGCGCTGGTTGAACTGGCGTTGGCTAATGGCGGTTTCGACTTCGCGCACCATGCCGGGACGTGACTGATCGAGGGCTTCCGTGATTCCCATGATGAAAACTCTTGTCAATTTTATTGTTGTATTATGGCGCGCAGAATATGACAAACGCTTTACCGTTGCAAAGTCCCCGGGGGCAGACCTTGGGTGTAGGCTTCAGTGGGCTTGATCCGGGTCAAAAGGGGGTGACACAGACCCATCTAGAGTGAGAGGGTGTTAAGTGTGTTCAGGACGCCAAGGGAGAAACCGATTATGTCTCTGGAAAAACACGACCTGCTTCATGAATTGCCGAATTCAAAAGACACCATTCATGAGCTGAAAACCAAAGATAATCACTTTGCCAAGCTGTTTGAGGAATACCACGAGGTAGACCACGAGGTGTATCGCATTGAGAACGGGACCGAGCACGCCTCCGACGAATACCTGGAAGAACGGAAAAAGGTTCGCCTGAACCTCAAGGACCAGCTGTACGCGATGGTTCGTGATTACGAGGCCGCACAGGCCAGCTGATGAACGTGCCCGGGGCCAGCTAGAGAGCGCCCCGGGAAACCGTTGATGGATTGCTAAAAGGCAAAGGACAATGCCGCTTCTCACCCTGGTCAGTCCCGGCTCACGGGCGCTGTCTTCCGCTTTCTTATGGCTTCTTCTCTATGGGTTGTTCCCGCCGGCTAATGCCGCTCAACCGCCGGCAGTGCCACTGGCAAACCGCTATGATCAAAACGTTGATCTGAGCAACTACTGGCTCAGTGAAAAGCTCGATGGTGTGCGCGCCTATTGGGATGGGGAGCGATTGTGGTCCCGCGGTGGTCACCAATACCAGGCACCGGACTGGTTCACCGACCCATTACCCGCCCGCCCCCTTGATGGGGAACTCTGGGCCGGCCGAGGCGAGTTTGCGCGCTTATCCGGCGTTGTCCGCAAAGCCCATCCCGTTGATGCAGAGTGGCGACAGGTCCGTTTTCATGTGTTTGATATGCCCGCCGACGGCGCGCCGTTTTCAGAACGCTACCGGCAGTTGAAGGCGTTGGTGAACGAAGCGGGCTTTGAGCACCTGGTGCTGGTTGTGCAGAAGCCGGTAGGCAGCCATCAGGCCTTGATGGACAAGCTTGACGCCATCGTGGCAAAAGGTGGTGAAGGCTTGATGCTCAAGCGTACCGACAGCCTGTATCAGGCCGGTCGTTCAGACGATCTGCTGAAAGTGAAACGCTACCAGGATGCAGAGGCCAGGGTGGTGGGCCATACGGCAGGCCAGGGGAAATACGCGGGCATGCTTGGAGCGTTGGAGGTCGAGCTGGCGGATGGTCGTGCATTGCGTATCGGCACCGGTTTCAGCGATCAGCAACGTCGCCACCCGCCGGCAGTGGGCAGCACCATTACCTTCCGGTACCGGGGCCTGACGTCCACCGGCCTGCCCAGGTTCGCCAGCTTCCTGAGGATACGCAATGACGAACCCGGGCAGGCTGCGGGTGTTACTGAACCGTCTCCTGCTCACCGAAGCGGTCGGTAAACAGTGCCGATGACAGGTAGCGTTCGGCGGAATCCGGGAGTACCACCACGATATTCTTGCCCTTATATTCCGGCTTCTGGCTGATGCGCACCGCAGCTTCCACGGCGGCGCCACAGGAGATGCCGCAGAGAATACCTTCTTCCTGCATCAGTCGGTGTGCCATGGCCATGGCGTCTTCATTGCTGATGGTCTGCACCTCGTCCACCAGGTCCAGATCCAGGTTTTTCGGCACAAAACCGGCCCCGATGCCCTGAATCTTATGGGGTGAAGGCTGAGGATCTTCCCCACGCAGTACCTGGCTGATCACCGGCGAGTCCGATGGCTCCACCGCCACGCTGGTAATGTCCTTGCCACAGGTCTTCTTGATGTAGCGGGAAACCCCGGTGAGGGTGCCGCCTGTGCCCACGCCGCCGACAAAGATATCGATCTCACCGCCGGTGTCCTTCCAGATTTCCGGACCGGTGGTTTCTTCGTGAATGCGGGGGTTTGCCGGGTTTTCAAACTGCTGGGGCAGGAAGTGATTGTCCGGATCGGCCGCCACCAGTTCCTCGGCCTTGGCAATGGCGCCGGCCATGCCTTTGGCTGGTTCCGTCAGCACCAGTTCAGCGCCCAGGGCTTTCAGGACCTTGCGGCGCTCCAGACTCATGGACGAGGGCATGGTCAGGATCAGTTTGTAGTCCCGCGCCGCTGCCACAAAGGCCAGTGCGATGCCGGTGTTACCACTGGTGGGTTCGACAATGGTCATGCCCGGTTTCAGGACGCCGCGCTGTTCAGCGTCCCAGATCATGGCGGCGCCAATGCGGCATTTTACCGAATAAGCCGGGTTGCGGCCTTCGATCTTGGCCCAGATGGTGGCGCCATTGTTTACCCGGTTCAGTCGGACCAGAGGCGTGTTACCAATGGACAGAGAGTTGTCATCGTAGATCCGCTTCATGTTCGGCTCCTTCAGTGATTGGTTGTGTGATGCTGCCCGCCATTGGCCTGAACGGTCTCAAGCCGGTTCCGACCATTGTGTTTGGCCCGATACAGGGCCTGGTCTGCCAGCCGCAGGAATCGGGCCGGGGAACTGTCGGGGCCGGGCAATCCATAAGCCAGGCCAATGCTGACGGTCAGGTGTATGCAATCTTCCTGATCCTTATGATGATAGCTGGCCACGGCCTGGCGGTAACTTTCAAGGCGATTGATGATCTCGGGCAGGCTGCGGTAACTGGTGAAAATCACAAACTCCTCGCCGCCAAAGCGCGCCAGCCGGTCTGTGTCGCGCCGGAAATGCTCACGCATGAGAGCCGTCAGGGCTTTCAGACATTGGTCGCCAACTTCGTGGCCGCGGCTGTCGTTGATCTTTTTGAACAGGTCGGCGTCAACCATGGCAACGGCAAAGCCCTGCTGGTGTCGCTGGCACCACTGGAAGCTCTTGGGAAACTCGCGGTCGAAGAATGTGCGGTTGCCCAGCCCGGTCAGGTTATCGGTAACGCTCAGGTAGGAGAGTGCCTCGTTGGCCGTGGCCAGCTCGCGGTTCAGGTGGCCAAGCTTCCGATTCCAGTAGAACAGCAGGGTGGTGATCACCAGGCCAGCGAGGAGAATCTGCCAGAGCAAGGTATAGTCAACCTGCTCCTTGATCTCCACATTGCGCCAGGTTCGCTCAAGCTGGTCCCGCTCTTCGGCCGTCATGCTGGTCACCAGTTGCTGCATGATCCCTTGCAGGATTGGCTCATCGTTCCGCGTGGCAACAGACAGTGACCAGTCAGCTGGTACCCGGCCAATCACTTTGAGATCGGCCAGTCCCATGGACTGCATATAATAGCTGGCTGTAGCCAGGGTGGTGATGTAGCCGGCCAGGTCACCGTTTTGCAGTTGCCTCAAGCCTTCCTGCTCAGAGTTTACCGTCACCAGGTTCAACGAGGGATTCCGCCTTTCCAGGAGTTCGGCAAAGGCATAGCCTTCAACAATACCTACGGGCTCCTCTCCCAGGTCGCTCAGCCTCTGGATGAAAGGGGCACTGATGCGGCCGACAACCACATTGGGCACTTCCAGGTAGGGGGATGTGAAGTCCATATAAGCCAGCCGGTTAGGGGTCTGCATGGCGAGGGGGAACATGTCGCAACGCCGGCTTTTGGCCGCCTCGACAGCCTCTGGCCAGCTGTCGGTCTCTACCAGCCGGAAGCTCAGCTCGCCACGCTTGCTGAACAGCGCGAGGGCGTCTGAGGCCAAACCAACGTGCTTGCCGTCCCGAATGCCTTCCAATGGCATCCAGGCCGGGTCGGCACAAAAGGTGATTTCCCGGTTTCGCTGGTCCAGCCAGCGTTGTTGTTCTTTGGTCCACTCAAAGTCCGGGGCCGATTTGTCCAGGTAGGGGAGACTGGCGCCCAGCCAGCGGTTTTCAATGACCTGTTCTTCGGTGGGGGTGATGCTGGCCAGGCCCTGGTTGAGGATGTCCGCCAGGGGCGACAGGGAGGGGCGCACGCCAAAGCGGAGATCTTCGCCGGCCATGCCGGGTAGCTTGAACTCGCCGGCAATCCGGGCGCCACTGATGCCCAGTTGCCGGATCCAGTAGTTGCCCGAATGCAGGGCGGTGATGACAGCATCGACATCGCCTTCTCTCAAGGCCTGCATCATGGATTGCTGCGAGTCGTAAGCGTAGATGCCGGAATCGCCCAGAATCTCTCGTACCGTGTCTTCGTAGTAGATGCCTGAGCCCAGGGCCACCCGGTATTCTTTGAGATCTTTAACGTCGGAGTAGTTCAGGGTGTCGTCCAGCGTGAAGACCACGTTGGGAATGACATGATACGGCCGGGTGAAGCGGGCAAAGGTTTCCCGTTCGGGGCGATAGGACATATTGGCCAGGATGTCGATCTCGCCGTGCTTGAGCATGTCAATCAACTCGGTCCATTGTGCCTGGACCGGGATAACCTGAATGCCGGTCAGGTCGGCCAGGCGGTTCATGACATCAACACTGAGGCCCAGAACCCGTCCGCCGTCAGCGAAACTGAAGGGCGCGTAGTCTTCCATGAATCCCACCCGCAAGGGCCCCAGGCCGGACAGGTACTGTTGTTGCCGCGCAGTGATTGGCAGGTTGCCCATGGTGGTTACCTGGGTTCCGCCGAATTCCTGCCAGCGTTGCAGAAGATTGTCGATGCGGGTTTGGGGAATGGCATCCAGAGCCTGCTGGATTTCCTGTAACAGTTCTGGGTTGCCGACGCGTACGCCAATGCGGAAATCCTCTTCCGAGTAGCGGTCCAGTGGGGCGGGACCATTGAGTTCCAGGAAGCGAAAGCCACTCTTGTTGGCCAGATAGTCCAGGGTCAGCCGGGGGCCTTTGAGGTCTGAAAGGCTCTGGACCGTCGGCAGGGGGCGCTCGCTGTCCTGCATCAGATAGATTTCGCGGGTGTGATAAGGGGTGGTGAACAGGATCTTCTCGGCCCGGTCCGGACGCCAGGAGATGCCGTCGATGGCATCCAGGTCGCCGCGCAGGAAGGCTGCGTAGATGTCTGGCCAGCTCCCGGCCCGGAAATCAAAACGCAGGTTGCTGTGCTTCTCGACCAGCCTCAGGACATCGATGGAAAAACCAGTGGGTTGGCGGCCCTCAAAAAAGGTGTAAGGTTCGTTATCGGCGACCACGCCAATGGTGACCACGTGGGGCGCCTCTTGCTGTACCTCAGCCTGTGCCGGAAGGGCAAGAATCGCAGTAAAGGCGACCATAACAGCCAGAAGCAGGCCGACTATGGTGCTTAACTGGCGATCTGGAGTGGGCTGACTGAGTGGCAAAGTGACGTTTCCATGTGGTCGGTTTGTCCATTGTAGTTGCAGATCTTACCCGCAGGCAGTCCAATATGGCCAGATTTGGGACGTCTGGGAGGACTCTATCCCGGTTCCGGCCAACGAAACACAGGAGTACTGTTGTGAGCGACACGAACATTGACTGGCAAACCACCCCCGCCGCCCTGTGGCGCCGTCATCGTTCCGGGCTGCGGGCCATTCGCCGGCTTGATCCGGTCGATTGGTCGGATCTCACGGGCATTGATCTCCAGAAACAGGCGCTGGCTCGCAACACCGAGCGCTTCCTGGCTGGGGAGCCGTCCAATAACGCCCTGCTCTGGGGCTCCCGGGGCACGGGCAAGTCGTCACTGATCAAGGCTCTCCTGAATCGTTATCAGGACCAGGGACTGCGGATGATCGAAGTGGACAAGGACGACCTGGTGAACCTGCCGGAGATTGTGGATGACATCTGTGAGCTGCCCTTTCGGTTCGTGATTTATTGCGATGATCTTTCGTTCGATGTGGGCGAATCCGGTTACAAGGCACTGAAAAGTGTGCTGGAGGGGTCTCTGGAGCTGCCGCCGGAGAACGTCCGGGTCTACGCCACTTCCAATCGCCGGCACCTGATGCCCGAGTTCATGAACGACAATGTGAACAGTGAAGTGCGCGGTGGCGAACTCCACCCGGCCGAGGCCATCGAGGAACAGGTGTCGCTGGCGGATCGTTTCGGGTTGCAGCTGTCTTTTTACCCCTTCTCCAAAGATATCTACCTGCAGGCGGTGGACACGCTATTTCCGAGCGTGCCCGACCGCGGGGAACTGCATCTTGAGGCTATGCGGTTTGCCACTGGTAAGGGTGTTCGTAACGGGCGTACCGCCCAGCAGTTCTACCGGCAGTACGCCGGCGACCCCAGGTTCTGCTGAGGCCGCCTACGCTGCCTGAAACATCGCGGCGGACTACTGGTGTTTGGCCATGCGGATAAAACGGTAGTGAATCCGTCGTACCCCGAGGAAAACCAGCGTCATGATGACTGGAATGCTGATACCCAGGGCCAGGGGTTCATTGAACTGCACGCCCGACTCCTGCAGGGCGTCCATGGCCATTTTCAGCAGGCTGATCAGATAGTAGGAGATAACCACCACGGAGAAGCCTTCGACGGTGTGCTGCATCATCAGTTGAATGCGCGAACGCCGGTCCATGGAGCTGAGTAACTGCTGATTCTGGCTCTGGATGGCCAGGTCCACCCGCGTGCGCATCATCTCGGACGCCCGGTCGACCCGGCGGGACAGGTCCTCAAGCCGATCACCAACCGCCTCGCAGGTCTCCACGGCCGGTGTGAGCCGGCGGGTCATGAATTCGTGGAAGGTCAGGTGCCCCGACAGCTCGTCTTCGCGCAGCTCCTCCAACCGCGTCAGTACCATACGGTGGTAGGCCCGGGTGGCGGCAAAGCGGAAAGTTGAATGGGCGCGAAAAGCCTCGATCCGGGCCGCAATGTGCGTCAGTTGGGCCAAAATGGCCTGTTCGTCCGGTGAATTATTGTCTGCCAGCGATTGCGTGATCTCTGACATCTGCTGGTCCATGGCGTTGAGTTCCGGCGTGATTTGCCGCGCCAGCGGCAAGGCCAGCAAAGCCATGAGCCGGTAGGTCTCGATTTCCATCAGGCGCTGAACCAGACGACCGAGCTGGCTGTTCGACATGTCGTGGTTGAGCACCATGAAACGCCCGAAACCGTCGCTGTGCAGCTGGAAAGAGCCCAGGATGCGGGCCGCGCCTTCCATCGGGCTGCTGCCTACTAACCGCATGCCCTCGAAATGCTTGCGCAGGAACGCCAGCTCGCTGCGGGCGTCCCGTGAGGAAGGTTTAACGTCGACGTGAAAGGCCGCCACGATGGTGCCGGCCAGTTCATCGAGCCAGCCGTGCGGCAGCAGGCTCAAGCCGGTTTCGGCAAAGGGGTCGGCGCTGGATTCGGCCAGGTTGGTGAAAGTGTAGGTGGCAAACTCCATGTGCACTTCGCGGCGTATGCGCAGGTTGCCCAGGGTGTGCTCGTAGCAACTGACCTCTTCTTCCGGCCAGGGCTCTCCTAACAGGCGATGCAGTTTCTGGAGGTGCCGGAACTGTTCATCACGTTGTTCCCGGGAGGTCAGCACCGCGATGTGGGTAATCCGGGCATGGGTCGGGATCACCTGGAACGGTCGGGAATGAAGTTCCCGGTACAGGTCTTCACGCAGCGGATGGACGTCCAGGGAGGCCAGTAGGTTGGGCACGATACGGTCCTTGCCATGTCAGGGTTTGCCGAATCATAGCGTGAAAAAGACCGGCTTACCCAGCCGGTAAGCGGAATTGGTTCTAAGGTAGGAAGTGGGGTTGGTCCTTATGGCGGATTGTCAGTAGTGTCATTCCTTCAGTTTGGCGTACACTTGTACGCCCATTTGTAGCTCCTGAGAAAAGCAGTATGGCAGTGTTGAGAAAAGTATTGGCGTGGGTCAGCGTACCGGTGATTTGTATGCTGGCCCTGGTGTTGTACCTGGCCCGGCCGTTCAACCCGGATAACAACCGTTTGCTGGGACTGGTGGTTGCACGCACAGGACGATTTTTCCTGGGTATGGATCGGCCTCTGGAAGGAGGTGAAAATATTCCCCGGGACCGGCCCACCGTGGTGATCGCGAACCATCAACAGAACGACGACCTGTTTATCATGGCGGATCTGCTGCCACCGCGTACGGTAACCGTGGGCAAAGTGTCATTGGTCTGGACGCCCTTTTTCGGTCAGGTGTTCTGGTTGGGCGGTAATATCATCCTGAACCGGGGTGATCAGCAAAAAGCGGTGGCGGCCATGCGCGCGACCACCGACGCCATTCGCCGGGAAAACAAGAGTATCTGGGTCTTCCCGGAAGGTACCCGCAGCCGTGGACGAGGGCTGGGTAAGTTCAAGAAAGGGGCGTTCCATACCGCCATTGCCGCCGGCGCGCCCATTACCATGGTCTGTGCCGCGCCTTATAAAGGTGAGTCCCGAGGCTTGATGGGGCGCCGGAAGGCCGTGCCCGTTCGCGTGTTGCCCCCGATCGAGACCGCCGGCATGAGCTCCAGTGATGTGCCGGAGCTCATGGCCCGTTGCCGGGAGCAAATGGCGGAGGCCATCGACGGTCTTGCTTGAAGGGACGGCCAAAACCGGGCAGTCTGCTGACTGGACAATTTTGGTGTGGTGAACAATGAGCGCGATGAAAGGGATGAATAAAGGTGGGTGCCCGGCATGATTGCACCTGTCACTGCTGTATTCGCGGCCGTTACCGGCCTGCTTCTGCTGGTGCTGTCAGCCCAGGTGGTGAAATACCGGATCAAGTACCGCCAGGGACTGGGCGTAGCGGACGACCCGGAATTTGAAGCGGCGGTGCGTGCCCACGCCAATCTGATCGAATACGCTCCGCTGGGCCTGATTATGCTGGGCATTGCGGAAGTCAACGGCGTTCCCGCAACCCTCATCTATTGGACCGGTATGGCTCTGGTGGTCGGGCGTATCCTGCATGCCTGGGGTATGATCAATGGCAAGGGCCAGCCCCACAAAGCCCGGATGGTGGGCATCCTGCTGACCTGGCTGGCGATCCTCGTTGCGGCTGGGCTGCTGTTGTGGAATGTCTGGCAGGTGTACGGCTGACCCCGCCATTACGCCTATAGCGGGGCGTTCAAGGATGAATACGGAGGGCAGTGAGGGCTTATGCTGATTATCCCCGCAGAAAATTCCGTTGATTGGCGCAAGCCTCCCTGGGTCACCCTGGGCCTGATGCTGGCCTGTGTGCTGGTGTTCCTGTTCTATCAGGGGGACGACGACCGCAAGATGCAGGCGGCGCTGGAGCAGTATCTGGAAACGGATCTGCTGGTTCTGGAAGCGCCGGCTTACGAGGATTACCTGGAACGGGAAGTCCGCTTTGAAGAACGCCAGGAACGGCTTCAGGATCTCCAGGAATTCCAGTCCCTGCGCCGGGATAATGAAGAAGTCTGGCAGGCGCTGGCGCTGCTCACCGACCGCGATTTCTACCAATACCTGCAAGACAACGAAAGCCTGATCTGGACGCCTGCCGAGCGCCGGTATTGGCTGGAACACCGGAGCGCGGTCGAACAACAGTGGTTGTCCCGCATTAGTACCTACCAGCTTGGCTTGGTGCCCGGTGAATTAACGCCCTACACACTGATTACCTACCAGTTCCTGCACGGTGGCTGGGGCCATATCATCGGCAACCTGGTGTTTCTGTTCCTGCTTGGGTTTACCGTGGAAAAAGCGCTGGGGCCGGCCCGGTACCTGGTGGCCTATCTGCTGTGTGGGGCGTTGTCAGGCCTGGTCTTTACCGCCTTCTCCATGGGCAGTCACGTTCCCCTGGTAGGGGCCTCGGGCTCCATTTCCGGCCTGATGGGCATGTATGTGGCCATTTATGGCCTGCAGAAGATCCGGTTCTTCGTGTTCCTCGGGGTGTACTTCAATTATTTCCGGGCGCCCGCCCTGGCCATACTGCCGGTGTGGCTGGGCAAGGAGATTTACGATTACTGGTTTGCCGGTGCCACCGGGATTGCCTACATGGCCCACGCGGGCGGCTTGCTGGCCGGTGCCGGCCTGGTGGCAGCGTTTGGCAAAAGCTGGCTGCAGGTTCGCCAGGAATTCTTTGAACCGGAACAGGAGGAGGTAGACGCCCGTTTCACCAGCGCCTATGCCCAGGCCATGGCCAGCATCGGCCGTATGGAGTTTGACCTGGCCCGGCGCCAGTTCCAGGCGCTGTATGAGCAGTATCCCGACCGACCCATTCTGCTGGACCACCTCTACCAACTGGCCAAACTCCGGCCGGACCAGCCAGCCTACCGCCAACGGGCCCGGGAACGGATGAGCGATGCCCTTGCCCATCGTCAACCGGAGAAAATGGTGCAGACCTGGCAGGAATACCTGAAAGAGGGCGAGCCCCATTATCCCCTGGCAGCGGACGATCATAACCGTGTGCTGTTCGCCAGCCTCAAACAGCAGGACATGAAGACCGCGGAAAAGGCGTTCGAGCGCCTGCGCCAGACTGCCGGGCCGGAAGTGACGGAAGAGGCGTGTCGGTTATTGATTGCCGAGTTTGAAAAGCTGCAACTCGGCTCCAAGGCCAGCCACTACCGCCACTTGTTGCAGGGAACGATCTAGTCGGGTACCTGAAACGTTGCCCGGGGGCCTTTCAACGGTTGATGCTGCTCAGCCTGTTCCAGCCAGGTGTCTATCTGCTGATGAATAGGATGGCTGGTGCAGCGTTTCTTGATGAACATCAGGAAGGCCTTGGCCTTATCCCATTGCTGCAGACCGTTGGCCAGTGCCCGCGCTGCCAGCAGGTAGGCGGGCGCCAGTTGGTCACTGTCCGGGAAGCGCTTGTGGAAATCCTGCACCAACCTCAATGCGGCCTTACAGTGGCCAGCCCGGTACAGGGTTTCCGCGCTCTGCACGGCCAGCGCCGGGTCATCCAGCTGGAATGCCGGTTCTGCCACCAGTAACTGTTTGAGCAACCGGTTCAGGCCATCGCCATCATGCTGCGCTACCAACCACGCCATCAGCCGGGGGTGGTAGCGATACAGTTCGGTAGTGTCATGGCGGGCTGTGAGCAGTTTGTAGAGCTGGCCAAGGCGTACCGGGTCATTCTGGTCCCGTTTTAGTGCTTCCTTGAGCAGGGTTTGTGCCCGGTCGTAGTTGCCATCTTTCAGGTTCATGTCCAGATCGGCGTCCAGCCGGGAGCTGCGGTTACGCAACGAATTGTCGGCTTCCGGCTCATCGTCCTGGATATCGGAGGCGAAGCCCAGTTCTTCCTGATACTGGAATAACAGGTAACCCAGCATGTGGAACAGCATCAGCATGAAGGTACTGTTCAGAAAACCCGCCAGTGGCTGCGCGGCCCAAAGGGGAAAGTGGGTTACCGCGAAATCCTGCGCTGCGCCCGAGGCGGCGATCAGAAGGATCAGGTATCCATAAAGCACGAAGTAAGGGCTGCCGATGCGGGACATCAGCACCGCGAGGTTTAATGGGTTGACCGCCGGGCCGACCGCACGCTCCATAGCCAGCACCATGATGCTCGCCGGCAGTGCCAGCACCACGAAGGCCAGGGCCAGGAACATCAGGATAGGCCCGCCCAGCATGCCCGAGGCGAACACCAGCGCCCCCATCACCACAAACACCAGTAATTGCAGGACGACAATGCTGAAACCACTGCCGGTAAAGGCCATGGCCAGGGGCGGTGGTTTGAGGTGGCCCTCGGCGGTGTGATTGATCACCGCGTAGGTGTATTTGAACAGCGCCAGAGCCAGCACCAACCAGACAAGCCCGCCAACCAGGTTGTTGGGGGCCAGTATCGGTACCAGGGTGCAGATGGCGATGACGATCAGAGGATCGGTGTGAAACGGGTAGCGGAAGAAAGCGCCAATACGTTGCCAGAACGGCACCACTTCGGTGGCCGCGCCCAGATAGCGCATGATTTTGCTGCAATGAGGGCACTGCCCCTGGCGCGCCCGGTCTCCGGCATCCGGCATACATTGGGTGCAGTAATAGATCTGGCATTCACCGCAGTGCCATTTGGCGGGTTCGCCCGGATGGTAATGGCAATCGTGCTTCACAGTGATCGGCTCCCGTTCCCTGGTCTTAATCCCCGGAATGATGGCAGAAGCCGCCAGTCGGTGCCACTGATCTGGTACTGGAAGGCAGCGTCAGCCGGGTGGATTCGCTTGTGGGGCAGTATCGGTTGCCGTAGCCATGACGACCCGGTTGCGCCCCCTGTTTTTGGCGCTATAGAGCGCATCATCGGCGCGCCGTAACAGCAGCTGGTAATCCGGGTGGCCTTCAAAGCAGGCCACGCCAACACTGATACTGGTTTGTAACTCCTTGCCATCGGGAAGCAGAAAGGCTTCCCGTTCAACGCTTTTACGCAATTTCTCGGCCATGGCTTTGGCCCGGGTGGCGTCCATATCGACGGCAATCAATAGAAACTCTTCCCCACCGAGCCGGAACAAATAGTCGCCCGAGCGGCTGTTGTTCACCAAAATCAGTGCCAGTTGTTGCAGCACCTGGTCTCCCGCCTGGTGTCCATGGTTGTCGTTCACCTGCTTGAAGTAATCAATATCAATGGCCAGAACGGCAAAGGAGGTTTTCTGGGCACGGGCCTGGCTGATTTGTTTGCCGAGCACCACCGGCATGAATTTGCGATTGAGCAGGCGGGTAAGCACGTCACGGCCGGCTTCCAGCTCGTTATTTTGCTCAAACAGATTGCCGAGGTGAAATCGGATGCTTTTAACCTTGTCTCTCAGGTCTTTCAGCAAATCCACATGGGTGGTGCCAAGCACCGTGCTTTGCTCGTCGGCGCCGAACAGCGGCAGCAGTACGTTATCGATCTCCTCCATGGTGTCCATCACGGCCCGGGCTTCATCTGAACCTTCAAAGGCATGAATGCCTTTGTGGCGGAACCACAAACCGAAATCGGACGCCTGTATCCGCGGCAGTTCGCCGGGCAGGGTGCCGATCGCCTGGCTGAACATCAGCTGGTTTTCCCAATCGAACAGCGCGGCCCGTTGCTGGTCTTTCTCATTGGCGATGTTCTGGGTGATGGCAAACAACCGGTAGGCTTCTTCGGCCCGGGAATTCCGGTCATGGGAGACGGAATACGCATGGCCCATGATTTCCATGGCCAGATCGATCGTGTCTGACGCCAGGCGTGTCGCGGCAAAATGGGTGTTCTCATCCAGCTCGCTCGTATGGTGCAGCAAATGCACAAACCGGCCTTTTAGGCATCGGGCTCCCCGCAACACCAGGTGGACAGGAATGCCAATGCGCGCATGCACCTCGCCGATTTTTCGTTGCTCGGCAATCAGTCGGAATACATCTTCTTCAGTTGTCGGTGCGAACAGCCCAGCCACCCAACGTTGCATGGATTGCCCCAGCCGGTTTTGCACCTCGTCATTGGACAGAAACTGCGAAGCGCCGGGGTCCGCCAGCATTTCCTGATAGAAGTGTTCGGACAGCGAGGCGGCATGTTGTCGGGCGAAATCAGCGACAAAACGCTGGGCGTCAGCGGTGAAACGCGCATTGATGGCGAGCCATTCGGAACAGAGGTGCTCTGAGGAAAAGCGGGGCATGTGTGTCCTGTGGTTGGGTAGGCTTTGATCGAGGAGTGTAACCTAATGTAAATCTCGATTTTATCAGTGAAGGCACATAACGTTACTCAACATCCGAAGCGGTGTCCGTCATATCGATACTGAATTGATTCTTACCCGCGAGTTTGGCGGTATACATGGCCTGGTCTGCTTGTCTGACCAGCTGGTCGGCATCAATAGGGGTTTTATTGGAGTATATGGTGGCACCGACACTGGCCGAGACCGCCACGGATGCCCCTCGAATAACCATCGGTTCCGCTGCTGCCTGACCCAGGCGATCCAGAGCGGACCCAAGGTCGACTCTGCCGTCCAGGTCAACCAGAATGGCAAGAATGGCAACAAACTCATCACCGCCTATCCGGCCCAATGTGTCGCCCTCTCGCAATACACCTGACAGACGGGTAGCTATGGTTTTCAGCAGTTCATCGCCCGCATCGTGGCCCAGGGTATCGTTCACTTGCTTGAAACCGTCCAGATCCACGAAAGCTACACCCACCATCGTGCCACGCCGTTTTGCCTGCGACATGGCCGTTCTCAGGCGATCAGATACCAGTTCCCGGTTGGGTAGATCGGTCAGTGGGTCGAAATGTGCGATGTGCTGCAGGCGTTCCTGAGCCTCTTTTCTGTCCGTAATATCCGTTTGAACCGCAATGAAGCCTTCCAATCGACCACGCTTCGTATAGATAGGGTTGCAATTGATCTCGACCCAGTAAGGTGTTCTGTCGCGGGTGTAATTGAGAATCTCGACTGTAAAAGGCTGCTGTTGGTCAATGGCCTGGCGCATATAGTCGATGGTGTCAGTGGAGGTTTCAGGACCCTGTAACAGTTCGCCCGGATTTTTTCCTATGATGTCTTTACGGCTGAAACCGGAGATCCGACTGAATGATTCGTTTGCCCAAACAGCTCGCACGCCGGGGTCGGTGACAATCACACCGTTTCGGGTTTCACTTGCCACGCGCGTCAGCCGTGTTAATGACACAGTCACCATGCGGCTCAATGCCCAGGCCACCAGTAGTCCAATAGAGAAAGTGCCAGCGAGGATCAGAAATTCGCGGGTGCTGTGGTGTTTTAGTGTCTGGACATAGTTGGCCGAGCCGGTTTCCACTGTTATGGCTGTAGCCCGCGTGTCCTCCACCGGCTGGCTTAAGCAGAATATGCCCCGTTGCGCGCGCATGATGGGATTGTCGACATCTGGCTCCCAGAGCAATAGCTGTCTCTGGTTAACGCACTCGGGACGGGGAGCACCAGACGTGTTGGACTCAAGAACAGCGCCGGCAGCATCGGTCAAATAGTAATGGAATCCGGGCATGGACGTTGTGCCAATGTCCGTTTCTCCCGAAGTTATGGCGGTTGCAGATGCCGATGAGGATTCCATCCGATCTTTAATGGCCTGAGCCTGGTTGGATAGCGTTTGCTCAACGTCTTGCAGCAACGTCTGACGCTGGTAGTGGCCTTGCAGGACGATCGGAATAGCACCGGTTACGAGAATAATGGCCAGCAAGCCGTGGAAAAGCAGACCCGCGAGTTTGTCTGACTTTTCGGCCCAGTTTCTGCCTTCGCTCCCCCAAACCTGAGAGATACCATAGAGCAGGATCCCCGCCGCGAGCGCATTGAATACTCCGTTTAAGGGCTGTTTGAGTGCCAGCAGACCGACGGCCTCGGCGGACATACCCAGAAAAGCGGGGTAGGCCACCCAAATGATGGGTATTCCAACCACAAGCCAGAAAGCCAGGTCATTCAGGACCAGGTTTTGCCAGCCCCGTTTATAAAGCAACGAGACCACAACGGCTTCGAGGGTAAAGGTGAACAGGCCGATGGGGTGACCCCAGGCCTGAACGGTCTGAAGCCCACCGGTAATGGCTACCAGAATGGCTGCCCAGGGACCCAAATACGTCAGCGCCGCAAACACCGCAATGGATCCAAAAATAAACTCCACCCCGTAGAAGAGCTCCACGGATAAAAAATTACCGATGGGGGCAGTAAGGGCCAGTGCCACCAGGAGGAAAAGTTTGAATGCAACGGACGGGTAGGGGGTGTTCATTCGGGCGTGTTTAGTTCTTACTTGAATGAGGTTATGAACTATGCCATTAACGAAATGTAACAGTTCAATAGGTGAAAGCCATTAGGGCTATAGGCATCCGCGGATCGGAGTGATCCTTTATGGTGCGTTGAGAGTAAAAGTTTTAACATGTCGTAATATTAACCATAAGTTTGAGCTGTCATGTCCGCACACGAGTCCCCCACCGCCTTCGATATCGTCCCCTGGAACCGGAGTTTTGAAACCGGCATTGACACCATCGACCAGCAACATCGCCAACTGGTGAAGTTGCTGAACGATTTGGCGCATCAATATGTCTATGGCCTGGAACCGGACCAACTCAAGGGTATTGTTGATGGCCTGGTGGATTACGCGGCCTATCACTTCGAGACCGAAGAAGGCTTGTGGATAGAAGCCTTTAAAGATGATGAATGGTTTACCCGGCATCACCATTCCCACGACGGGTTCGTGGACAAAGTCCGCAGTATGCAGGCCCAGGTGGAACAAAGCCCCAGTCTGGCCGGGGTGGATGATCTGCTGTCCTTTCTGGTGAGTTGGCTGGCCCACCATATTCTGCATGATGACAGAAGCATGGCAGTGGCATTGCTGGAAGTGCGCAAGGGCTTGTCTTTACCGGAAGCAAAGGCAGCGTCGCACGAAGCCATGAGTGGTCAGGTATCCGGCCTGATTAAGAGTGTCCTGAGCATGTACAAACAGCTCTCGGGCCGTACATTGGCGCTACAGCGAGAAGCCTATGCCCGGGAAATGGCGGAAAGGAAACTCCGGGAACAGGAAGAGCACTGGAAGTCGGTACTTGGGGCTACCAACGACGCGCTCTGGGACTGGAGTCTGGATGTGCTGGATACAGCCGATCCTGACGCCACGGAGAAGCTGTTTGCCCGGGCAGGGCAGGTCATTCATCCCGAAGACTGGCCTGCGCTGAAAGAAGACTTTCTGGACCACTTGCTGGGCAAGACCGAGGTGTTCAGCAATCAGCACCGGGTTCTGGACGGTGATGGCAACGAACGCTGGGTGCAGTCCCGGGGCAAGGTGATTGCGCATGATGCCGATGGCCGCCCGTCTCGCATTGTGGGCACCCAGACCGATATTACCGAGCGTAAAACCCAGGAGCTGATCCTGCAGCGGGAACGGGATACCCGTTTACTCATCAGTGATTTTGCCTCGGACTTCATGGCCGCTTCCCCCGAGGAATTCGATGCCGCGATTGAGCGAGCCCTGCAGCGAGCCGGCGATTACATGGGCGCAGATCGTACCTATGTGTTTCTGGTCAATGAAGATCATCGGTATATGAGCAACACCCATGAGTGGTGTGCAGCCGGCATTAGCCCCGAAATTGATAACCTCCAGAATATTCCCTCGAACCTGACGCCCTGGTGGTGGCAGCAATTACGCACCACCGGCCATGTGTTGGTGCCCAGAGTGAGCGACATGCCACCCGAAGCTCACGCAGAACATGCCATCCTGGAAGCCCAGGATATTCAGTCAGTCTGTGTTTATCCGTTGCACATGAATGGCGAGTTGGTCGGTTTTATGGGTAACGATGCGGTGTGGGAAGAGAAGCACTGGGGGCCGGAAACTCTGCAGTTCCTCGAGCTGATGAGTGATCTGCTGAGCATCGCTTTGGAACACCGACAGGTACAGAAACAAAGAGAACGGGCGGCCGTTCGCCTCGAACGTGCTGAACAGCAGGCCCACCTGGGACACTGGCAGTATAAACCGGATTCCGGTGAGGGGTTCTGGTCAGCGGAGGTGTTCCGGATCTTTGAACGTAACCCGTCGGACTCAACGCCCACCTACGATAGCTATCTCGATATGGTGCACCCGGAAGACCGCCAGAAAACCCACGAGGCCTTCCAGCAAGCCAAAAACGAGATGGGTTTCCTGCACACGGAACACCGGATCTGCCTTGCGTCCGGGCAGACCAAATACCTGGAAGTCCGCGGTCAATTTAAGAGTGGTCCTGATGGTAAGCCGTCATTTATCGAGGGGACGACCCAGGATATTAGTGAAAAAGCACGGCACCGGGAACAATTGCGCCGACTGGCTTATGAAGATGCCCTGACTGGCCTGCCAAACCGGCGAGCCGTTGTAGATGAGCTCCAGCAAGAGATCGACCATTGCGAGCAGGGTGGCGGTCGGCTGGTTCTGGCCTTGCTGGACCTGGACAACTTCCGGGAGGCGAATGAACGCCATGGTCCCGCGCTGGGCGATGATGTGTTGGTGGCACTGAGCCAGCGTATGCGCACGGTGTGTGATGCCCCCGCCGTTGTCGGTCGCACTGGTGGCGATGAGTTCGTTGTCCTGTTGCCGCGAATGAAACCAGATGACGATAGTTTTTTGCTGTTCCGCCGGTTATTGGTGGCAATCAACGAGCCACTGACTCTCTCGGGGACTGAGTTGAAAATTACCGCCAGTATCGGCATTACCCAATACCCACAGCTCGACAACGTCTCTGAAGAACAGTTGCTGCGCCAGGCCCAGCAAGCGCTTTTCCAGGCCAAGATGCAGGGAAAAAACCGGATACAGCAATATGATGTTCAGTGGGAGCAGAGCACCCGGGCGTTGACAGGCAAGTTGCAGGCCATAAAACGGGCTCTGTTGAATGAAGAGTTCGTGCTTTATTACCAGCCGAAGGTCAACATGGCCAAGGGCACTGTGCTGGGGGTGGAGGCTCTGATCCGTTGGCAGAAGCCGACAGGTGAGGTGATTCCACCCGGCTCGTTCCTGCCGGCGATTCAGGACCATCCGCTGGAAATTGAACTGGGCGATTGGGTTATTCACACGGCATTGGCACAGGCGGAAGCCTGGCACGCACAGGGCCTGTCCCTGGAAGTCAGCGTGAATGTGACCAGCTTGCAAATCCTCGAAGATAGCTTTGTCAGCAAACTCCAGGCCGCACTTAACGCTCATCCCGGCATTGCTCCCGAGGTTCTGCAAATCGAAATACTGGAAAGCAGTGCCTTGCACGACCTGGATAAGGTTTCCCGGGTGATGCAGGCATGCCGCAAACTGGGTATTCGGTTCGCGCTGGATGATTTTGGCACGGGGTTCTCGTCACTTTCCTACCTCAAGCATTTGCCGGCTAGTGTGTTGAAAATTGACCAGAGTTTTGTCCGCAACATGCTGGATGATTCGGATGACTTGTCTATTATTTCCGGCGTTGTCGGTATGTCCCAGGCTTTCGGTTTGCAGGTGCTTGCTGAAGGCATAGAAACCGAGGAGCACGGAGACCTGCTGCTGCGACTGGGTTGTGAGCTGGGGCAGGGTTACGGTATTGCCCGGCCTATGAGGGCTGAAGATCTGCCGCACTGGGTTCGTCACTGGCGGGCGTCCAGTGTCTGGCAGGAACAGAAGCCAGTGGATTTCCATAACCTACCGTTGCTGCACGCCGAAGTGGAACACCGTCACTGGGTCAACCAGGTGGAGCAGTGGTTACGGGGTGAAATCGATTCCTTGCCGGCGTTACAGGCCAGTCACTGCAAGGTTGGCCGCTGGATCGAGAACGACGGGCAGGATCGTTTCCTGAACAACTCGGTGCTCACTAAATTAATGATCCACCACGAACGTTTGCATCGGGCCGGAGAACAGGCGGTGGATGCCCGTGCCCGTGGTGATGAGCAGGCGGTTCACGAGAGCCTGTCAGCCATGTATGAGTACAGGGATAATGTTTTGTCGACCTTGAGATTGCTGGAAAGGGATTAGTGTGCGTGTAGGGATTTGCTGGAAGATAGTGTGTGTACTTGTGGTGCTGTTGAGCCTTGCCGGCTGTGAAGATCTGGATAATCCGGATACGTTGCGGCTTGCGGTTAATCCCTGGCCGGGCTACGGCTATTTTGCCGTGGCCCGTGAGCGGGGGTTGCTTGGCAAGCCCGGCACGCCCGAGCTGGAAATTGTCGAGACGGCTTCGTTAAGCGACTCTGTTCGGGCCTTCAAGCGAGGGCAGGTGGATATGCTTGGCGGCACCCTGGCAGAGCTTGCAGCGATCAACCAGTCGGGTAAGAGAGCCGCCAGCGCCGTACTGGTACTTGACCGATCGGTGGGTGCCGACATGATCGTGGCGAGTAAGGACATAACCAGCCTAGACCAGTTGGCTGGCAAGCGCCTGGCTCTGGAGCCGGCCTCGGTCAATGTTCTGGTGCTGGCGGCGGCCCTGGCAGAAAGCGGGCTGCAACTCGAACAGCTTGAGTTGTTGCCTCTGCCCCAGGGTGAAATGCCGGTTGCCATGGCTAAGGGCCAGGCTGACGCCGCCATCATTTATCCACCGATCTCTGGCGAGCTGGAGGCACTGGCGGGCTTTGACCGGTTGTTCGATACCGGTCAGGCACCGGACGCCGTGGTTGATTTGCTGATTGTCGCCGACACAGTGATCGACCAACACCCGAGAGCGCTTGCTTCGGTGATTCAGGCCCATAACGAGGCGTTGCGCTGGGGGCAGAACAACCCGGCGGAGGTGCACAAACTGCTGGCAAAGCACACCGGGCTCTCTATCGAAGAATTGGTGACACTCAGCGATTCCATAGAAATGCTGACACTGGATAACCAGGCGGCTTTTTGGCAACCGACGGGGCCACTTCATCGCCTTCTGCCCGTCGCAGGCAGAATTGTCCAACAGTTGAATACACGGGCTGCTGAAGGAACCGGTATACCTTCACAAGTCTTGAATAACCGTTTCATACCCAACTCAGAGGCTCCATGATAAAAAAACGGTTGCTACCGACATCTCTGGCACGTCGCTTTAATTTTTTGATGGTCCTGTTTTCTGTTCTCGGGGTCTTATTGGTGGCGATCCTGAGCTACTACGAACATATTATCGAGGCTCGATCCGACGCTAGGTCTATTGCCGTGGACCGTTCACTGACGATCTTGGATGCCATGGAAACCGCAGCCAGCCGGGAATCCATATCACGTTTCATTTTTTCGATCGCGGCACAGCGGTCGGTGGAATCCATTGCCCTGGTGGACGCCGGTGGCCGTGTCATGCTGGCATCCAAGCGCAGATGGCAGAACGCGGATGTGAGCGTTCTGGATGACGTGATTGATGAACAGTGGCTGGCCAAGCCGGCCGGTGAGGAGCTATCGGTCTACTGGGATGAGCGTAAAACTCAGGCCGTTGTGGTTGCTCCCATTGAGCCGGTAAACCCCGCTTCGTCGGTCATTCGGAGTTTACAGGGTGGGCGACTGATGTTTGCCTTGGATGCCCGGTCCCATATTGCCAGTGCCACAAGGGAGGCCTTGTTCGATGCTTTCTGGGCAAGCAGTATTCTGGTGGTCATGATGTTGCTGGTGTCCAGGGCGCTACACCGTCAAGTGGCCCGGCCCCTGAATAAACTCTGCGAACAAGCCCACAACCCCGATAATACGAGTGTATCGAATGAACGGGTGCCGGTTGGTCAGGTTCGTGAGTTGAAAGCTCTGGCTGTTGCCATCTCCGAGCTGGCGGAGGCGCGTGCGGCTTTGGGAACGGAAAAGCAAAGGCTGAAGGACATTGCTGACAGTATCCCTGGGGCTGTGTACGAATATCGTCACCATCCGGTCGGTGACGATGAATTCCTGTATTTCAGTGACGGCATCCAGCAGCTGGTTGATCTGGATGCTGAAACGATCCGCTCGGAGGACCCGGCCCGTATCGGCGCTAGCGTCTGGTCGCTTATTGTTCCGGCGGACCACGAAAAACTGGAGCAGGCCACGCAAGCGGCTAATTACCCTTGGCCGAGCGAGTGGCAGGCGGAGTATCGTGTTCAGGTCAGCGACGGCATTCGCTGGATCTGGGGGCATGCCATGCCGGTCGCGGATGATCAGCCCGGCCAACTGTTCCGGGGGGTTATGCTGGACATCACTGACCGCAAGGAGCTGGAGCAGCGCCTGCAGCAAGCTGCTACCCACGACCCACTGACCGGGGCGCTCAACCGCGCGGGTATAGAGCCCCACCTGGAAAGCAGCCTGGCCGGAGCCCAGCGCCGGAGTCAGCCCATGTCCATTGTCTTGCTGGACATCGATTACTTTAAAAACGTGAACGACAGCTTTGGCCATGCCTTGGGCGACAGTGTCCTGGTTCAACTGGTGAACACACTCAAGCGAAGGTTGCGCAAGGCAGACAGTCTGGCTCGATGGGGGGGTGAGGAATTCCTTGTTCTGCTGCCTGATACGGACCCCAAAGGTGCCTTTCAGCTTGCTGATGCGTTGCGGCAGGCGGTCGAGCAGGCAACGTTCGAGCACCGGCAGTCGCTGACCATCAGCCTGGGTACTGCCACGGCCAACGCCGGCGATTCGTTGAAAAGCCTGGTTCGCAGGGCCGATGACAATCTTTATGCAGCCAAGCATGCAGGCAGAAATCAGGTGATGGGGCTGATTGAAAAGCCGGAAAGCATGGAATCCTGATTCGTAAGATCGCGCCATCGTTTTATTGTTGGCAGGGCGCGGTTTGGGTCAGCAGAGAGGTTACCGCCAGTGCCTCCAGCGGGCGAGACAGCAAAAAGCCCTGAACGCTGTCGCATCCCAGCTTACGCAATTCAGTCAGCTGGGCGTCGGTTTCTATGCCTTCGGCCACCACCGACAAGCGCAGGCTCTTGGCCAGGCTGATGATGGCGTTGGTGACCAGCTCCCCGGAGCTGTTGGTGCCGATTTCGTTAACGAAACTGCGATCCACTTTCAGGGCGTCCAGGGGTAGGCGGTGTAGCTGGCTGAGAGAAGAGTAGCCGGTACCGAAATCATCAATGTGTACGGACAGCCCCAGTGCCTTGGCCTCGCGAATATGCTCGGCGGCCAGTTCAACATTGTCCACCAGACTGCCTTCGGTGATTTCCAGCACCAGGGCGCTGGCGGGGGTGCCGGTGTGATCCAGCAATGCTCTCAGCCATTGCAGAAAGTTCGGGCGCAGCAAGTCCTCGGCGCTCAGGTTCACGGCAATGGTGATGCCCCGGTCCATGCCCTGGGCGGTCCATTGGGCGTATTGGTGGCAAACCGCAGCGAGCACCCAGTCGGTCAGGTCCCGGATGATGTCGGAGCGCTCGGCAATGGGAACAAAGTCGGCGGGAGAAATTTCGCCCAGGTCCGGGTCGTGCCAGCGCACCAGAGCCTCCAGACCGGACACTTTGCCTGAGGCCAGATCGAACTTGGGTTGGTAGTTCATCCGTAACCGGTTTTCGGCAATGGCTTGGCGCAGGCGGGTTTCGATCAGCACCGAGCGTTGCAGCTGCGCTTCTTTGTCAAAACTGTAAAAACCGATGGCGCGGATGGCGCTGGTCATCTTCCCGGGGCGGGCCAGCTCCGCTTGAACCAGAAGCTGGTCGACGGATTGGGCGTTGTCAGGGAACAGGCTCACTCCAACGGTTGGATAAACGCGCCGGTTGGCCACCTGGATCGGCCGTGCAAACTCCGCCTGCAGGGCCTTTGCGGCCAAGTAACGCCGATGACGGTTGCTGGCGGACTTTAGCAAGAGGTTGTGGTCGAGGACGAAAAGCGCCGCATAGCGCCCGTTGCCCAGGGTGCCAATGTGATCGGCCAGACGAAACACCGAGGCGACCCGTTCGGCCAGTTCCCGGTTCAGCAATGCCTGTTGTTCGCTGGACAGCTCCAGGATCGACAGGGCGTATTCATTCACACCCAGTACCACCATGGCCGCTTCCGAGCTCCGGGTCAGCGTCTGCTGGCTCTGCTCGCTAAACAGCTTTTCGCCAGGCAGGCCGTCGGCCTGGTAGAGGGTTCGGTGCACCAGAGTCTGGCGCCAGAGGTCCAGACGATGGCCCTCGTTGAGTTCCCGTTCAACCATCGCCCCCAAATCCCGCAGCAACGCCAGCTGGTTGTTGTCCAAGGCCGAGCGGGGCTCGTTATCCATGATGCAAAGGGTGCCCACCGGGCGCCCCTCGACGCTTTTAAGGACCACCCCGGCGTAGAAGCGGAAATGGGGCGGCTCGGTGACCAGCGGGTTGTGAGCAAAGCGCGGGTCCCGGGTCAGGTCGGGCACCATCAAGTGAGAGGTCTCCCGAATGGCATGATCGCAGATGGCGATATTGCGGGGCGTTTGTGTGATTTCGAGCCCCTGGCGCGATTTGAACCATTGCCGGTCCCGGTCAACCAGGCTAACCAGGGCGTAGGGTACGTCAAAAATCCGCCGGGCGAGCCGAGTAATGCGATCAAAACGCTCCTCGGGGGGCGTATCCAGAACATCCAGTGCGTAGAGGTCCTCAAGGCGCCGAACTTCCCTTTCTGCTGGCATAACCGTGCTCTCTGTCAAAAGTGTCGTCTCTGTGGTCATACAAGTGGCTGTTATTACGCCGTAATCAACCAGCAGGATTACTTCCGGTCACGAAAAACCCGCATTCCGTTTTCCGGTTTCAAGGTCGACATCTTAATTTCTCAATGGTTCTAACACCTTATGGCATGAAAACTGCTCAACAATTGATCTGGCTCACTTTAAAACTGGGCAACACGTCGGTAGGGTGCGGCAGGTTTAATCTGTACAGGATGGCCACACGTAAAACGATCGTCGATTCTTTCCATAGGCCTGTTCCGAGGAACGCTTGATGCGCATAAACGAACCAGTTACCCATCGCGAGGTTACCGTAGGTAACGGCGCAAACATTCTTTCCACCACCAATCCGAAAGGGCAAATCACACACATCAATAATGAGTTTGTGAAGATTAGTGGTTATTCCAGGGAAGAGTTGTTGGGCCAACCCCATAACATCATCCGTCACCCGGACATGCCCCGGGCAGCGTTTGAAGAAATGTGGCAGCGCCTGAAAAAAGGCGAGCCCTGGCTGGGTGCGGTAAAGAACCGGTGTAAGAATGGGGATCATTACTGGGTTCGCGCTTACGCCATTCCCATTACTGATAAAAACGGCAATCTGGTGGAGCTGCAGTCGGTGCGTACCCGCCTGGAGCCTGAAGCCAAGGCTCGAGCGGAAAAGCTCTATGCCCAAGTAAGTGGCAAGCAGCCCAAAAAGGGGCCGGTGGAGCCAGCCAGGCTGTCCCGAGGCCTGCCGTTGCATTTGAAACTGGTGCTGACCATGGCGCTGGTTCTGGCCGCCAGTACTGCTGCACAGTGGTTCATGGGCTCCGTCCTGGCGTCTGCGTTTGTCTGGCTGTTGTCGGTGGCTGTGGCCGCTGGTGCCATCATGGGTCTGACGGCTTCGTTCCGAAAGTGTGTGGCGCGCGCCCGGGCCGTCATTGACGATACCGTGACGGAACGGATTTTTGCGGGCGGCAACGACGAGATCGCCAGCGTTAACCTGGCAATGACTGCCCGGGAAGCGGAACTGGATGCGGTGGTCAAGCGCATGGACGACCTGATTCGCGACCTGAAAGCGGATATGAAAGCCACCATCGCCCGCAGTTCCGAAGCCAGTGCCGCGGTACGGGAACAGTCCGATGCTACCGATACCATTGCCTCGGCCAGTGAGGAAATGTCTGCCACTTCCCAGGAAGTGTCCAGCAATGCCGCTGACATGCTGGAGCAGGTGCGGCTGGCCCACGACGGGGTCTCCAATGGCCAGGCCATTACCCGGGAAACACGGCATAGCATGGGCGCTCTTTCCCACGAATTGGCAGAAGCATCTGATCGCGTGGGCGAGCTGACGGAAGCGAGCAAGGGCGTGACCGATGCCCTTAATACCATTGGCGAGATCACCGAACAGACCAACCTGCTGGCACTGAACGCGTCCATCGAGGCGGCCAGGGCGGGTGAGGCCGGCCGGGGCTTTGCGGTGGTGGCCGATGAGGTGCGCAGCCTGGCGTTGAGAACGCGGAGTACCACTGAACAGATCAACGAGACCCTGGGCCGGTTCCGTGATGTGGTAAGCAGTGCCACTGACTCCATGGCCCAGTGCGACACCTATGCCCGGAAAACCGAAGAGGATGCGAGTAATTCCGAGGCCACCCTGAACGAGCTGGTGACCTATATCGAGAGAATTTCACACGCATGTGACAGCACCTCTTCGGCTGCTGAACAGCAGCACCAGGCGGCCGCCGAGATTTCCCGTCGCATTGTCAGTATCAATGACCTGGGCGACAGCGCCACAGGTTTGATGGCAGAGGCGCAGGGGTCGATTGATGTCCTGGAAGGGGAACTGAACGAAGTGGCCAAGCTGATTACCCGCTTGAAGCGGCGTGGCGAGGAGTAAATCCACACTCAATGCAGGGAATTTGATTCAGGTCTTCAAGGATAGGGTAGGGGTGCCGTTATCATAGACATATATCAAGAACCGTCTGTGATAACGAAACCCGCGTTTGACGCGGTAATGAGTGACCCTTATGTTCCTGTCTGAAAATAAAGCCAAACAGATGATCCAGGATGTCCTGGATGGCAAGCGCCGGAAGAATACCCCGGACTGGCTGGCGCCCCTGGCCCAATACCTCGACGATTGGGCAGACGAAGAGCTGGCCATCGCCAATGGTGCGGTGGATGTGTCCCGCCATATTTCCGATCTGGGGCAGAACGCCCTGGAATTTGATGAGCGCATCCACCACCTGGTGGCCAATATTCAGACCCTGTCTGCCGCCATTGAGGAGATGTCGGCCAGCGCCTCGGAAGTAGGCGGTCTGGGCCAGGACGTGTTGCGCCAGGCTTCCAACGTCAACGATTACACCCACGAATCCAGCACGGCCCTGGATGAGATGGAAGCGCGACTGGCCGAGGTGGACATCGCGCTCACCCAGGCCAACGAGGAAATGCGTTCACTGGCGGAACAGACCAAACGCATTGAATCGCTCACCAATACCGTCAATGAAATCTCGGACCAGACCAACCTGCTGGCTTTGAACGCCGCCATTGAAGCGGCCCGGGCGGGTGAGGCCGGTCGTGGCTTTGCTGTGGTGGCCGACGAGGTGCGCCAGTTGGCCGCCCGCAGCGCCGGTGCCGCCCAGGAAATCAATGGCATCGTGACCGAGATTATTGGTGGTTCGGAAAGCGTGCAGCAGCGGCTGGGCAGATCCGTGGCTGCCGTCCAGGCCTCCGGTGAGAGCCGGGAGCGGGTAGCGGATGTCATCCACAAATCCCGGGATTCGGCCAACCAGAACTTTGATCAGGCCACCTCCATTGCTTCAGCTGCGGAGCAGCAAAGCCAGGTGTCCCACGACATGGCGCAACAAGTGAACTCCAACTCTGAGGATTCAAACGCCCTGGCTGAAATCTTCAAGGGCCTGATGAACGCCCTGGCACCCCTGCGCGAAGACACCAACAACATCTTCTCCAATGTGCGGGTGATCTCCCCCTGTCTGGCCCTGGCCAGTGCCAAGCGTGACCACGTGGTGTGGGTGGACAAGCTGATTCGATTTGCCATCTTCAATGAAGATTCGATCACCGAAGAGGAAGTGAAGGACCACACCCAGTGCCGGCTGGGCAAATTCCTGGCCAGTGACAAGGCCCGGGGGCTGGATCAGCTGAAAAACTCTGATCGCCTGATTAACCAGGTACACCCGAGGGTGCACCAGGCAGGCAAGGAGCTGTTCAAGCTGGCGCAGGATTATCACCACAAGCGCATCGACCCCGAGCGCTATAATGCCCGCTCCCAGGAGCTGGTGGATACGCTTAAGTCATCCTCGGCGGAAGTGATCGACCTGCTGGACGCACTGATTGCCGAGGTGGAAGCCCACCCCGACATGACCTGTTAGGCAGCTTCCTCCTGCCAGCGGTTCTTGATATCCAGGATTGCGGGCAGGCACTGGAAGAACGCCTCGACCAGATCCGGATCGAAGTGCTTGCCACTTTGCTCCCGGATCAGGTTGGTGGCCTGTTCCACCGGCCAGGCCTTCTTGTAGGGGCGTTCGCTGGTCAGCGCATCGAACACATCCGCCAGTGCCACAATGCGGGCTGCCAGCGGAATCTCCCTGCCTTTCAGGCCGCGCGGGTAACCGCTGCCATCCCACTTTTCATGATGGCTGCGGGCCACTTCCCGGGCCATGTCCAGAAGCTCGGAACCATCTTCGCCAATGATTTCCGCGCCAATTTCCGTATGGCTTTGCATAATGGCCCATTCCTCGGCATCCAGTTTGCCCGGCTTTTGTAGCACGGCGTCCGGGATGCCGATCTTGCCCACATCGTGCATCGGGGCCGCGTGCAGAAGTGTTTCACACCAGTCTGCACTGAGCCCGGCCTTCAGGGCGATCAACTGGGAGTAATGGCTCATTCGAATAACGTGCAGGCCGGTTTCATTGTCTTTGTACTCGGCTGCCCGCCCCAACCGTTGAACCACCGCCAGACGGGTGGCCGCCAGTTCATCCACCCTTACCAGAGAAAGATGATTGCGCACACGGGCCCGCACGATTGCGGCGCTGACCGGTTTGGTCAAATAGTCCACCGCTCCCAGCTCAAAGCCCCGGGCTTCATCCTCCACGTCGGAGAGGGCCGTGACAAAAATGACCGGGATGGCCGAAGTGCTGATGTTGCGTTTTAGTGCTTCACACACCTGGTAACCGGATTTGCCGGGCATCATCACATCCAGCAGAATCAGATCCGGCTTTTCGGCCTCGGCCAGCTCCAGGGCCCGGTCACCGTCACGGGCGAAGAGTAATCGGTATTGCTCACTCAGGATATTGCGCAGAACCTGAAGATTCGCCGGTTCGTCGTCTACCAACAGCAGGGTTTTCGGTGCAGTCAGCATGATGCCTCCTTGATAGTGTCCCGATGGGCCTTCAGCAGTTGAGCGGCGCGCTGCGGGTCAAAGTTGTCCAGGGCCTCGGCGGCGGCTTCGGCACAGTCGGTGGGTAACGACGGACGAATTCGGTTGAAGATGTCTTCTGGTACTTCGCCGTGTTGCAATCTTTCGAGCAGGTCATCCAGTGCTGAAAGATCGAGCGGTTTGAAGGATTGGGGCGTCTCATGTAGCGGCGCAGTCTCGTTATGCTGGCGGTCATGCCAGTCCTTCGCTGCCTGGAATTGCTCATCGAGCTGATGCCACAGTCCCTCGCTGACGGTGAGTTGCTTTTTGAGCGTTACCTCAATTTCAGCCAGTGTGGCCGCGAGTGGCGCAAATCCCAGGTTGCCTGCCACACCCCGTAACCGGTGGGCAATGGGTGCGACATCAGTTTGATGCCTGAGCGTTTCCGGTTGATTCTGGGATGCTTGCAGAAACTGCCTTGCTGCCTTGAGGTGTGCCTGGGAGTCGGGCCAGAGCTGCTTGATCAGTGATGTGTTAACCGCCTCTGCTGATGATCTGGCCTTGTGCCGCATTTTCTGCGCCTTGTTAAGATGCAGCAGCCCCAGAACACGGCTGATTTCTGTCGTCAGCTCTGCCAGATCGATGGGTTTTATGGCAAAACCATCCATGCCGGCCGCACTGGCTTCCCTTCGGTCCTGTTCGAGCACACTGGCGGTCAGGGCGATCACCGGCGTCGGCGGTTGTTGGCGTTCAGTTTCCAGCTGCCGGATGCGACGGGTCGCCTCATGGCCGTTCATCTCCGGCATCTGCACATCCATCAGCACGACATCAAAGGGCTGGGCGGCAAAAATGTTGAGAGCTTGTTCGCCATTTTGAGCCGTTTCGACCTTGTGGCCCCGCTCCTTCAGCAGAATGCTTAACAATTCGAGATTCTGCTTTACGTCATCAGCCACCAGGAATGAAAGGCGTGGCAGTGTGACTTCCTGTTCTGTTTTAGGGTTGCTATCCACCGCCGTTCCGGGAGGCAGCGGCAAGCTCACGCGGAAAGTGCTGCCCTGTCCCGGCTTGCTGCTGACACGGATCTCACCGCCCATGAGTTCGGTTAACTGGCGGGCAATGGTGGTGCCGAGGCCGGTTCCGCCAAATCGGCGGGTCATGCTGGAGTCGGCTTGGGTGAAGGGCTCGAAAATGTGGTCGATCCGGTCGGCAGGAATGCCAATGCCGGTATCCTCGACCAGGATCAGTAGCTTGCCTGATTTTCCCTGTTGTACCTGAAGTTTGACGCCGCCTTCATGGGTGAACTTCACCGCATTGGTCACCAGGTTCAGCAGTATTTGCTGGACCCGTAACGGGTCGCCCCGGAAATGGTCTTCGGCCCGGTAGTCCAGTGTGAGGTAGAGGTTCTTTCGTCCCGCTTGAAGCGACTGGCTGGCAACAATCTGCTCGCAGACCGCACGCAGGGAGAAGTCACGACATTCCAGTTCGGTATGCCCGCCATCCAGTTTGGCCGTGTCCAGAATATCGTTCAGTAGCGCCAGCAGTGAACGGGCGGAAGTTTTCACCACACTCAGGTGCTTGGTCTGGGTATCGGTCAAGGGCGAACCCAGCACCAGATCGGTAAAGCCAATGATGCTGTTCATGGGGGTGCGAATTTCATGGCTCATGTTCGCCAGAAAGGCACTCTTGGCTTCCGCAGCCTGTTCCGCTTCCTCCTTGGCGCGGAGCAAATCGGTTTCCATCTGGTGGCGCAGGGATATGTCGGTAATGAAGCCGACAAACGTACTGCTGCCATTTAGCCGTGCTTCACCAATTGCCAGACGGATTGGGAACTCATGCCCATCTTTATGCAGTGCCCAGACCTCCCGGCCGGTGCCGATGATTTTTTGTTCGCCGGTGCGCAGGTAATTGTCCAGATAGCCGTCGTGAGCTGATTGGTGGGGCTCTGGCATCAGCATCTTGACGTTTTTGCCCAGGACTTCTTCGGCCTCATAACCAAAGATACGCTCTGCCGAGTCATTGAATGACAGGATCGTGCCTGTTTCCGAGATTTTGATAATGCCGTCAACCGCAGCATCCACAACGGTTTTCAACTCGCCGGCGGTCTGCTGACTTCGTTGCATCAACGCCCGGTAGCGGGCAACGGCATTGACGCCTGCGGCCATCAGACTCAGGGAGACAGTGACAAAGGCGATGGACAAAGCCAGTAGTAAGTGGCGATTACTTCCGGGCAGAAAATCGGGACTGGGTTCGCCAATGAATCGAGCGGCTTCCATCGCCGTGTAATGCATGGCGGCAATCGCCAAGCCCATCACCGTGCCGGCCAGTAAGCGCCGTTTGTAACCGGTCAGCAGCTGGCGGCGACGCAGGCCAAAACTGATCCACAGCGCCACAGTGCCTAGCAACACTGCCACCAGAATGGAAACGGCAAACAAAGCCGGGTCGTAGCGGAGGGTCGGGCCCATTTGCATAGCCGCCATGCCGAGATAATGCATGGCTCCAATGCCAGCCCCCACCGTTATTCCACCCAGTGCCAGCCGGGTCGGGGTTATGTCATTGTGGGCCAGCAGACTCAGGGCGACCCAGGATGCTAGCAGGCTGGGTGCCACGGAAAACAAGGTAATGGTGGGGTCGTAGTCCACCGGAATAGGCATTTCAAAGGCCAGCATGCCGATAAAATGCATGGACCAGATGCCAAACCCCAGAGAGGCCGAGCCGCTGACCAGGTGCAACCTCTCCATCAGGCGGGATGTGCTTCGCCGGGCGGCGGCTGCGAGCACCAATGCCATATACGAGGCACCCACCGCGATGATCAGGGACAGGACAACCAGCGAGGGTGTGTATTGACCACTCACCAGTTTTGCCGGCGAAGGGCCAATCACGAAGAAATCATTCAGCGATAACAATTGGGCGGGCCTCAGTCGATAACGACGCGGTTTTTACCGGATTTTTTGGCGGCATAAAGGCGCTGGTCCACCCGGCCAAGAATACTGGCGGGGTTGTCATTGTCGATGAATTCGGTAACCCCGACCGATAGGGTGACCTGGCCGATGCCGTCGAAGTTGTTCTCCGCCATCATGGCGCGAATTTTCTCGGCAATGGCTGAGGCCTTGTCCTGGTCACAGCCAGGCAGGATGACAATAAATTCTTCCCCGCCCCAGCGAATGCACTTGTCGGTTTTCCGGGTCTGCTCCATCAGGGTTTCTGCGACTTTTTTGATGACATCGTCGCCCCGGGGGTGGCCATGGCTGTCGTTGATGCTCTTGAAGTCATCAATGTCCAGCATCAGCAGGCTGAAAGAGGCATCCTGCTCCTGGGCCTGAATCAGGACCACATCCAGTTCAATTTCCCCGGCACGGCGGTTCAGCAGGCCCGTCAACGAATCATGGGAGGCCTGCTCACGGAGTTTGAGTTCGGCAAACACCCGGTCGGTCAGATCCTTGATGATGCTGATGAAGTGCGAGATCTCGCCATTGGCGTTCTTGACCGGCGTGATGGTCTGTTGGCAATGGATCTCATGGCCGTGTTTGTGTCGATTGATCACCATGGCGCGGAAGGGTAGGCCTTCGTTGAGGTGGCGCCAGAGCCCTTTGTAGAAGGTCTTGTCGTGCCGGCCGGATTTGAGAATTGATGGATCACGTCCGATGACTTCGGTGGGAGTATAGCCGGTAATGATCTCAAAGCCCTGGTTGGCAAACTCGATCGTACCCTCGGCGTTGGTGATGAAAATACCGTCGTAGGCCGCATCGATGGCTTTGGCAAACAGATTGCCGGTGGATTCAGCAGCGTGCAGCTGGGTGATGTCTTTCTGGATGGAAACGTAGAACCGTGGGTTACCGGCCTCGTCGTTGATCGGAGTGATGTTCCATTCCACCAGGTAAGGCTTGCCATTCTTCCGGTAATTGATGGTTGAGCCGGAGAAATAGCCGTCGTTGTTCAGGTCCCGCCTTAACTGATCAATAACCACAGCCTCGGTCATTGGCCCTTGCAGGATCTTTGGGTTTTGCCCGACCAGCTCGTCTGAGGAATAACCGGTCATGCTGCAGAATGCGGGATTGGCATAGACAATGGCCTGCTTGGCGTCCGTGACGACGATAGAGTTGAACGACAGCTCGGCACTCACGCGAAACAGGGTCAGGGAGTCATCTTTCGGAAGATTTTGCAGCGTTTCGGAGAATGCCTGGGTCAAAGTCTGGCCTGCGGATTTGTGCGGTTCAAAAAGTGTGTCAACTTTAAAGACACGAGTGAGTGTGTCAACGAGGAATTGTCCTTACCCCTGAGTTATCGGCTATTCATGATACGAATAGAGGGCATAAATGGTTTGGAGTTGAAGTCTGGCTATTCGATGCAATAGTTAAAGGAGGTTTCACCATCAGAGGAGGCACCGCATGTCGAGTACCCCATTGAGTAAAGACAGCCTGAGTACCCTCTCCACCCTGGAAGCCGCCGGCAAGACCTATCACTATTACAGCTTGCCGAAAGCTTCAGACACTCTGGGCGACCTGGATCGCCTGCCATATTCCCTGAAAGTTCTGACTGAAAACCTGCTGCGCAACGAAGACGACAGCACGGTGGACCGCTCCCACATTGATGCCATGGCCCAGTGGCTGAAAGACCGCCGTTCCGATACCGAGATCCAGTATCGCCCGGCCCGGGTGCTGATGCAGGACTTCACCGGGGTGCCGGGCGTGGTCGATCTGGCCGCCATGCGGGAGGCTGTTAAGGCCGCCGGAAAGGACCCGGCCATGATCAACCCGCTGTCACCGGTAGACCTGATCATCGACCACTCGGTGATGGTGGATGAATATGGCACACCCAAGTCCTTCAAGGACAACGTGGCCATCGAGATGGAGCGCAATGAAGAGCGCTATGAGTTCCTGCGTTGGGGCCAGCAGGCCTTCGACAACTTCCGCGTGGTGCCGCCTGGTACCGGTATCTGCCACCAGGTCAACCTGGAGTATCTGGGCCAGACTGTGTGGCAGAAAGAGGTGGATGGCAAGACCATCGCCTACCCGGACACGCTGGTGGGTACCGATTCCCACACCACCATGATCAACGGGTTGGGCATCCTCGGCTGGGGCGTGGGTGGCATCGAAGCGGAAGCCGCCATGCTGGGCCAGCCGGTGTCCATGCTGATTCCCGAGGTCATCGGCTTCAAGATCACCGGTAAACTGCGTGAAGGCATCACCGCCACCGACCTGGTGCTGACCGTTACCGAAATGCTGCGCAAGAAAGGCGTGGTGGGTAAGTTTGTGGAGTTCTACGGCGACGGCCTCAAAGACATGCCGGTGGCCGACCGGGCCACCATTTCCAACATGTCGCCGGAGTTTGGTGCGACCTGCGCGTTCTTCCCGGTGGATGAGCAGACCATCACCTACATGCGCCTGACCGGCCGCGAGGAAGAGCAGCTGGAACTGGTGGAAGCCTATGCCAAGGCTCAGGGTCTGTGGCGCGAACCGGGTCATGAGCCGGTTTACAGCGACACCCTGGAGCTGGACATGGGCGATGTGGAAGCCAGTCTTGCGGGCCCCAAACGTCCGCAGGACCGTGTTGCCCTGAAAAACATGAAGCGCTCGTTTGAGTTGTTGATGGAAACCGCCGAAGGCTCGCCATCCAACGGAACCGAGAAGCTGGAATCGGAAGGTGGTGGCACGGCCGTTGGTGCCGAAGATGCGTATTTCGAGCATCCGGCCAGCCAGCCATTGCACATGAAAGGGGAGCAGACCCGTCTGGACCCCGGCGCTGTGGTGATTGCCGCTATTACCTCCTGTACCAACACCTCCAACCCAAGTGTGATGATGGCCGCCGGCCTGATGGCCAAGAAAGCGGTGGAAAAAGGCCTGGGCACCAAACCCTGGGTGAAAACCTCCCTGGCGCCGGGCTCCAAGGTGGTCACCGACTACCTGAAAGTTGCCGGTTTGCAGGAGGACCTGGACAAGCTCGGTTTCAATCTCGTGGGTTACGGCTGCACTACCTGCATTGGTAACTCTGGCCCTTTGCCGGATGCGGTGGAAAAGGCCATCAACGACGGTGACCTGACCGTGGCCTCGGTGCTGTCCGGCAACCGCAACTTTGAGGGCCGTGTGCATCCGCTGGTGAAAACCAACTGGCTGGCGTCCCCGCCCCTGGTAGTGGCTTACGCGCTGGCTGGCAACGTTCGGGTGGACCTGACCCAGGACTCCCTGGGCGAAGACAAGGACGGCAACCCGGTCTACCTGAGCGACATCTGGCCCAGCCAGGCGGAAATTGCCGAGGCGGTGGAGCAGGTGAAAACCGACATGTTCCGTAAGGAATACGCCGAAGTGTTCGAAGGCGATGACACCTGGAAGTCCCTCAAGGTGCCGGAGAGCAAGGTATACGAGTGGAGCGACAAATCCACCTACATCCAGCATCCGCCGTTTTTCGAGGGCCTGAAGGAAGAGCCTGAACCGCTGGAAGACATCAAGGATGCCCATATCCTGGCCATGCTGGGGGATTCGGTGACCACCGACCACATTTCCCCGGCCGGCTCGTTCAAGCCCGACACCCCGGCGGGTAAGTACCTGCAGGCGCAGGGCGTGGAGCCCAAAGACTTCAACTCCTACGGCTCGCGCCGGGGTAACCACGAAGTGATGATGCGCGGCACCTTCGCCAACGTACGCATCAAGAACGAGATGCTGGACGATGTGGAAGGTGGCTTCACCAAGTACGTGCCCGACGGTGAGCAAATGCCCATCTACGACGCCGCCATGAAGTATCAGGAGCAGGGCACGCCGCTGGTGGTCATTGCCGGCAAGGAATACGGCACCGGCTCCAGCAGGGACTGGGCCGCCAAGGGCACCCGCCTATTGGGCGTGAAAGCCGTGGTGGCGGAATCCTACGAGCGGATTCACCGCTCCAACCTGATCGGCATGGGCGTGATGCCCCTGCAGTTCCCGGAAGGCACGGACCGCAAGAGCCTGAAGCTGACCGGTGAAGAAACCATCAGCATCGAGGGGCTGTCTGGCGAGATCACGCCGGGCCAGACCCTGACCATGACCGTGACCTACAAGGATGGGTCCACCGAAAGCTGCGAGCTGAAATCACGGATCGATACGGCGAATGAGGCTACTTACTTCAAGCATGGCGGTATCCTGCACTATGTGGTGCGGGAAATGCTGAAAAAGGCCTGATTGTTAACTTGCTGCAGCGAACCAACAAAGCCGGCGTTTTCGCCGGCTTTGTTGTGTCTGCCCGAGCGCTTTAGTCATCTTTTACGCAGGGCAGTGCCACCCAGAAATGGGCACCGTTGCGGTAGTAATACCCCACCTCGCCACCCATCAGGTGGGCGAGCTCCTGGCAAATGGCCAGCCCCAATCCGGTGCCGGACTTGGCCCGGCTGGAATGCGACTCCGCCTGGGCGAAGCGCTGGAACAATCGGGCGAGGAAGTGCTCGGGCACGCCTGCTCCCTGATCGGCCACGATCAGGCGGATCCGCTCGTTCTCTTCCCGTTCGGCTGAAAGGGTAACGGTCGTTCCCGCAGGAGCGAATTTGCAGGCGTTACTGATGAAATTATCCAGTATCTGTCGAACCCGGTGAGGGTCGGCCAGAACCTGGCCCTCCGGTATTGAGCCCATCTCAATGCGGACGCTGTGGGCCTCGGCGTAGGAAGCCGTGGCGCTGCCCGCTTCCTTGAGCACGTCCGCTACTGTCAGTGGTTCGGGATGCACGGTCAGTTCTCCGGCCACCACCTTGTTGAAATCCAGTAGATCGGAGATCAGGCGTTGCAGCTGCTCACTGTTGCGCAGCGCCACATGAACCATATTGTTGGCTTTATCCGTCAGGTCGCCGGTCTTGCCCGAGGCCAACAATTTCAAGGAGCCATTTATGGAGGTCAGTGGCGTTCTCAGTTCGTGGCTGACATTCGAGACAAAGTGGCTTTTCAGCTTATCCAGAGCCTCCCGCTCGTCCATCAGTTGATTGAAGGCCCGGGCCACACTGCGGATTTCCGGGGCGCCCTGTTCTCTCAGGCGGCCGGGTTTATCCATGTGGTCGGTCATGCGTCGCATTTTGGCCGCCATCTGCTCCAGCGGTTTTGAGACAGTGCGTGACAGGCCCAGAACCAGCATTGCCATGGCCAGCAGTACAATCACACTGATGGTCACGAACTGGGTGAACGAGGCCCGGGCAGGTGCCAGCGCCTGATCGTAGGGCACGGCGCGCAGGAACAGCCAGCCGACCCGTTCCAGGTGTCGGGTCGCGTAGATCCAGCGTTGGCCGGATTGATCTTTCACGACACCGGTGGTTATGCCGGAGAGAGCAGCATCGACCAGGGCGGAGTCCCCGGGCGGCGGCAGCTCGGGGGTCAGGTTGTCGTGGGAAACCGAATCGACCCGGGTAAAGTGCTTGGTATCCAGTACCTGGAAGACCGCATGCTCAAGCAGATCGCCGGGCTCGGGTAGTAGCTGGGTGTGGTTCAGGTCAATGATCCCGCCAGCAAAACCCAGAAGCTCGCCCTCATTGCTGTGAATGGGGTAAAGGAAGGATATCAGCAGTGTGTCGGTGGTACGGCCGACGATCGGGCGGCTGATGTAGGGGATCTCATCCTTCAGCGCTGCCTTGAAGTGTGGGCGGTCGGCGTAGGAGGTGCCCAGCCGGTTTTCCACATAGCGGTCTTCGGCAATCGCCACGGCGTTTTTATCGAACACCATCAGCCCCAGGTCAAAATAGTCCTTGAGTACGGTCTGGCGGTCGAGCAACTTTTCCAGGGTGTCGATGGGCAGCAGTTGTTTGCCATCGGTCATCTGCGAGGCCAGCGCGCCCAGGGCGCTCAGCCGAACCTGCAGCCGCTGGTTGACGCGCCGGGCGTAAGTTTCTGTTTCCAGTTGCTGGCGCTGGGTCAGCACCGCTTCAAAATCGGCCACCAATTGTTGGTAGGCGGTGGTGGCCAGCAGGGCCACGGTAAGTATCGTGCTGCAGACAGCAATAAGCGCAAAGCGACTGCCGAAAGACAGGTTTTTCAATCGTACCCCCAAGTGGTAATGGCACCAGCGGTTCAAACATGTTTTTATGAATCGCAGAGTAGAGGATTTTTCAACCAACCTGAATCGATATTGGGTAGAAAAGTTACGATGGTATCAGCAGCCTCCGGTGATGTGTCATCGCGACTGGCGGAATTGCGCAAGCGCTTCGCAGAGCGCGCCACCGACGATCTGAAAGCCCTGGAGCAACGGGCACAACTGCTTGAAGGCGAAGGGGCGGACGGCGCCGTGCTGGCCGATGTCTGTTCCCGCCTGCACCGGTTGGCCGGCTCGGCGGGCACCTTTGGTTTTCCGGAGTTGGGGCAGGCGGCCCGGAGCCTGGAAAACATGCTGGAAGCAAGGGCCGATGATGGAAGCCTTCAGGAGGCCTCCAGTCTGGCGGTGGAGAGGATTCTGGCCCTCCGAACCATGCTGGAAAGCCCACCATTACCAGCGCAAGTTACGAACGATGAGAGCGCGCAAGGAGCCGTCGAACGGCCGGAAGGCAGTCATGGGGTGCGGGTCCGAGTGCTGATCGTGCCTGCGGGGAAGACCGATCCCCAATGGCTTGACAAGGCTCTGGCTGCTTACGGCTTTGATTGTCAGGTTCGTCATGAAACAGACCCGGAACTCATTGCCGTCCTGGCTGGGGAGCTCCAGACCGCCACCGTCATTTTATGCGCGTCCGTACGAATTGAAGGCGTTATTCGTGCCCGTGACGCCAGCCCTTCGGATCAGGTACGTCGCCTGCCTGTCGTGTGCCTTAGTGAAGACCTTTCTTTTGGCAGTCGTTACAGGGTAGCCGCCTTGGGAGCGGATGGTTTCTTTGGTCGGTCACCTGATCTCTCGGAATTGGCCGAGCGTATTGAGTACCTGGCGCTTGAGCGGAGCACCCGTGTGCACGGGCGAGTCGTTCTTGTCGAGGATGATCTCGAGCTGGCCGAACATTATGCCCTGGTTTTACGTGCAGCTGGCGTTGATGTGCTGTGGGTAAATGATCCGATGCAACTAATGTCAGAGTTGTCATCGTTCCAGCCGGATATCCTGCTGATGGACGTGCAGTTGGGGCAGTATTCCGGTGTGACCCTGGCAAGAATGGTACGTTTCGATCCTCAATGGCTGAGCTTGCCGATCATCTATCTGTCATCGGAAGATGATCCCGATAGCCAATTGGAGGCCTTGTCTCGGGGAGCCGATGAATTTCTGATGAAACCGGTGTCGGACAGCTACCTGGTACGGGCGGTGTTGATCCGGTGTTTCCGGGCCCGGCAGCTGTCCCGGCTGATGAACCGGGACAGCCTGACCGGCCTGCTGAAACACTCACTGATCAAGCAGGAAGTGGAAAAGGAGCTGGCCCGTTGTCGCCGGGATGGTCACGCCGCCAGCGCGGTGATGGTGGATCTGGACCACTTCAAGAAGATTAACGATACCTATGGTCACCGGTGTGGTGATGTGGTGATCAAGGCCCTGGCCAATACCCTGCGTAACCGCCTGCGTGAAACCGATATGATTGGCCGATACGGTGGCGAGGAATTTCTCGTGGTGCTACCGCACTGTGATACCGAAGCCGCCCGCCGCCTGTTCACCGAGATTGCCGAGGCGTTTGGGCAACTGACGTTCAACTGCAATCAGGAAACGTTTGGTGTCACCCTGTCGGCCGGGGTGGCGGCCATTAACGATCACAGTGTGGGAGATGATGCCGTCGATGCGGCTGACCAGGCACTGTATCAACGTAAACGTGCCGGGCGTAATGGCGTCACCGTGGCTGGTGATGAGTGACGTATTTCTGCTGGACCCCCATGTATGAACGTATTGGTACTTGAAGACGATGAGCTGGTAGCGGAGTTGCTGGAGACTGTGATCGCCAGTGCCTATCCCGGTGCACTGGTGAAAAAGTTTCTCCTTCTGGAAGAGGCCATCGCGGAAACAGGCCGACAGCACCTGGACCTGGTGATTACCGACTGGAATCTGCCTGACGGCTCGGGCCTGGAGCTGGTTCGCCATCTGCGGGAGCGTGACAGTGAACTGCCGATTGTCATGGTGTCGGGCCGGTCAGACCGGGATTCGGTATTGAAAGCGGCCCATTACGGCATCAATGGCTACATCACCAAGCCGTTCAGTGTCGAAATGGTTCATGAGCGCCTGGCGGCGCTGATCGAACCGGGTCCGGTGTCGGCAGAGGATTTGGACCTGCAGGCGATGCTCACGGAATCGCTGGAGCACGTCATCCAGCTGCCGGGGGAACAGGACCCGGCCGAGATCCTGGCCCTGATCGAGCGTGCCAATGAGCTGTCGCCGGCCCAGTTGTCCGAGCGCTGGCGCGAGCAACCGGCGCTGGTGACACGACTGCTGGATGTGGCGAACGGCAGCTCGTTTCGACGCACCGGCAAACCCGTGGAAACCCTGAAAGACGCCATCAACCTGATGGGTGTTTCCATGGCCCTGAATCAGGCTCTGGCGCTGTCGCTGGATGTGGGGCGTCAACTGAAGTCGCCGGAGTTGGTTGAGCTGGCGGCAAAGTATCAGGAGCAGGCGCTGAAAGTCGGGCGTGAGGCCCAGCGGATTGCCATTTCCATGAAAAAGCCGCCGGTGATGTTCCAGAAAGCCGGACTGTTGAGCCGGGTGGGGGAGCTGGCGGTCATTTCCGTGATCAACCAGTACATTGCCAAAGGTGGTCAGCTGGAAGAAGGCCTAGCTGATCAGTGTCTTAGAGACTGGGCTCAGCCTTATGGTAACCGCCTGAAAGTCCAGTGGCGGCTGTCTCTGGATTTGCGGGAGCTGATTGGCTCCGTGCATTTCCTGCAAAAAGACGCGGTTCGTAATGATCGGCTGATCATGCGGGCGGCTGCCCTGATTGCCGAAGGCCGTCAGGAAGAGGAAGCCTGCCAGATCCTGTTGGATCGATTGGGCGTTCATGTCGCCACCAAGGCCGAGGAGTGAAGGGAATGCCCCGTCAATCGGTTGATCGTGTGTTGTATGTCGAAGATGACCCGGATATCCGGGCGGTGGCGGAACTGGCCCTGGTGGATGTTGCCGGGTTCGAGGCGCGCCTGTGCGAGTCCGGTCAGCAGGCGCTGGAACAGGTGGATGATTTTCATCCGGACCTGGTACTGCTGGATGTCATGATGCCAGGCATGGACGGTCCGGAGACTTTGCGTGCCTTGCAGGAACGCCCGGGTGGTCTGCCGGTACCGGCGGTGTTCATGACCGCTCGCCTGCAGCCGGAGGAAATTGAGGAATATCGGGCGATGGGCGCGATTGGGGTGATACCCAAACCCTTTGACCCCATGACCCTGGGTGACCAGATCCGGGAGTTGTTGGCCGGTCGTGAGGGTGCGTAACGAGGCGATTTCGGTTAGTCTGGCGCGCTTCCAATACTGGTTACTGTTAACCCTGGTTTATCGAGGTCGTCATGTCATCCCCCGAGTCCCCGGAAGAACTCAAAGCCAAACTTAATCTGGAAACCTCCCGTATCCACTGGCACGAGCTGCAGACCTACTACGCCCGTGGCCAGGTGGTACGGGTGGCGCCGGAGCTGGATCTGCTGAACGTGGCCACGCAACTGTCGGCTGACAACAAAGCTCAGTTTGAACACTGGCTGGGCAATGGCCAGGTGGGCGAGGTGTCGCCGGACCTGGCCCGTGCCTGGTATGAGCGCAACGCCGAACTCTGGGCCGTGGTGATCGCGCCCTGGGTGCTGGTACAGGATCGCTCCAGCCAGAATCTGCACTGATCCGGCAACTCCCCCCCACCCGCTGCGGACACCGTTATGTTGACTGGTGCATTGCTGATCCTGGCGCCCTTGTTTCTTGGCTTTGCCTTCGCCCTGTCCAATCGCCGGTTGATGACGGTGATTCATTACACCGTTGAAGGTCTGGTGTATTTCATTCTGGCTCTACTGGGCCTCGGGCTGGGGCAAATGGACGGCCTTCTGGATCAGCTAACCGCCATGGCCGGTCAGGTTCTGGGGCTTGTCTTTGTTCTTTTGCTGGCCAATGTCGCTGGCTTGTGGCTGTTTCACCGCTGGCAACCCATGACGCTGCCACCGTCCGAGTCCGACGTTCGTCCGGGTTATCGCCGGCTGTTCCTGGCCGGGCTCAAGCCATTGCTGGCGGTGTTGGCAGGTGCCCTGCTGGGCTATTTCCTGTTTGCAAAACTCCCCATGGTGGATGATGTCGCCACCGGGGCACTGATGCTGTTGCTGTTCCTGATCGGCCTGCAACTGCGCAACGCCGGTTTGTCATTGCGCAAGCTTTTGATGAACCGCCAGGGGCTGGGGATTGCCTTGGTATTGATGTTCAGTTCCCTGCTGGCGGGGCTGGTGCTCATTCCCTGGCTGGAGGTGCCCTGGTACCAGGCGCTGGCCCTGGCTTCCGGTTTTGGCTGGTATTCGTTGTCCGGTATTGTGATTGGGGATGCGCTGGGCCCGGCCTGGGGCGGGGTGGCGTTTCTTAACGATGTGATCCGCGAGATCATTGCCCTGGCCCTGATCCCGCTGGTCATCACTGCCCGCCCTGCGGTTGCCATTGGCTACGGTGGGGCCACGGCGATGGATTTCACCCTGCCGGTAATACGCAGCTCTGGCGGCCTGGCCTGTGTGCCGGTGGCCATTGCGTCGGGTTTCCTGCTGTCATTTTTGTCGCCGGTATTAATGGGTGTATTTCTGTCCCTGGGTTGATCGTGGGGAAACCTCGGATTAATTGACTCAATGCACCGCCCCGACCCCATAGTGCGGTATAGTGGCAAGGCGCTGTTATCTTCACGATTGCCTTTGTCACGCCGCCGGGAGCAAATGAATGCACCGCCGTCACTTTCTGCAGCTGTCGCTTGCTGTCGCCGCATCGGCCAGCCTGACTGGTTGTTTTAAAAAACCGCCACTGCGCACAGGTGTTCATCCATGGATTGGGTATGAAACGCTGTATCTGGCCAACGAATTCGATTGGCTGCCTGCCAACGTACAACTGGTTAAAGGCCAGAGTTCCCGGGATTCCCTGAATGGTATGCTGGCCGGAGAGCTGGATGCCGCCGCCCTGACACTCGACGAAGCCCTGAGGCTCCAGGCCGGTGGCATGCCGGTTCGGGCGGTGGCTGTTGCGGATGTGTCGGTGGGAGCAGACGTGGTCATGGCCCGCCCTGAAATCAACAACCTGTCGGATCTGGCTGGTCGGTCCATTGCCGTCGAGCTGAGCAGTGTCTCTGGCGTCATGCTGTTTGCCATGCTTGAAGAGGCCGGATTACGCAGCGATCAGGTGTCGGTGATCGACCTGCCGGCCAACCAGCACCTGGAGGCCTGGAACCAAGGCAAAATCGATGCCTCGGTGTGTTATCAGCCGGTGGCTTCCCGCCTCGCCCAGGCCGGTGCCGTGGCTCTGTTCGACAGCAGCGAAATACCGGACACCATTTTCGATCTGCTGGTGGTGACGCGTAAGGCCGAAGAGCAGCAACCGGAGGCTGTTGCCGCCCTGGTGAAGGCGCATTTCCGTGGACTCCAGCACCTGGTGCGCAACCGTCACGATGCGGTGTACCGGATTGCCACCCGCCACGATGTCCCCCCCGAATCGGTCCGTCAGGCTATGGCTACTGTCATGCTGCCCGAAGTGTCTGCAAACCGTCGTTACCTTGCACCGGGAGGTCGGGTGGAAACCATTGCCCGGCGCCTTGGCAAGATCCTGGCCCGGGAGGGGCTGATTCAGCGAATGCCTGACCTGGAAAACCTGCCCAGCCGTGACTACCTGCCGGAGGACTTCTCATGAAAGCCGGTCGATGCCTTCAGCGTCTTGCGATATCCCTCCTGAGTCTGACGCTGACACTCGGGGCGGCCGGTGTGCAGGCCCAGACCCAGTCGCAGGAAGATGCCATTGTTCTCTCGGTACTGGCGTACCGGCCACAGTCGGCTATGCAACAGCAATACCGGCCGCTCACGGAATACTTGAGTGACAGGACGGGCCTTCGGTTCAGACTGGTTGTCCAGGACCAGGAGTCCATGAGCCGTGCGATTGCGGCCAACCAGGTTGATTTTTTCCTGACCAATCCCAGCCATTTCCTGTTGATTCGCAGTGAGCGCAGTTTGACCGGCGTGCTGGCCACGCTCCTTCGGGACTGGCATGGCCAGACGACAGGTAGCATCGGTGGTGTCATCATCACCCGTGCGGATCGGGCCGATATCAACCGCCTGGAGGATCTGAAAAATGCCACCATTGCCGCTCCAGGTACGCATTTTCTGGGCGGCTACCAGGCGCCGGCCCTGGAACTGGAATCGGCGGGTGTCAAAGTGCGCCGTAGCAGCAAGGTTATTTACCTCGGTAATCATGACCGGGTCATTCGCGCGGTGGTCAGTGGCGACACCGATGTGGGATTCATCCGTACCGGGGTTCTCGAGGACCGTCTTGTGGACAACCCGGATCTGGCGGAGATCCTGAAAGTGATCAATCCCCAGGACCTTCGAGGTTATCCGTTCCAGGTCTCAACCCGGCTGTATCCCGAATGGCCGTTGGTGGCCCTGCCCCATGTGGATTCCCGTGTGGTTCGGCGGGTGGCATCTGCGCTGTATGCGTTGGAGCCTGGCGATCCCGCCGCCAGGGCGGCCGGATTGGCGGGTTTTGCGCCACCGGCGGACTACCAGTCCGTGGAGGATCTGGCCCGGGCCCTGCGCGTGGCGCCCTATGACCAGAGCCCGCGGGTAACCTGGCTGGATGTACTGAATCAGTACCGAGGCTGGGTTCTGACGGTCGGCATCTTGCTGGCATTGCTGGTGTTTACCACTGTGTGGTTGGGGCGGCAGCGTCGCCAACTGGCGCAGGAAGAGCGACGCCAGCGGGAGCTGATTGCCGGCTGGCCGCAGCCCATGCTGATGCTGGATGGCTCGGAGCTGGTCGACTGTAACCGGGCCGCCGTGGACCTGCTGCGTTATACCTCGGAAGCCTCGTTTCTGGGCAAGGGCCTGGCGGCATTCTCCCAGTCCATCCAGCCGGATGGCGAGATCGCCTCCCAGAAGCTTGATGCGTTGTTACGACGGGTTCAGTTGGGAGACATGGTGACCACCGAATGGGTCTACCTTCGCTCGGACAACTCGGAGGTCTGGGTGGATATGACCCTGGCGCCGGTCTACGTCCATGGCTTCGATACCCCCGCCGTGCTGTGCTCCTGGTACGACATTACCCGCCGCAAGGAAGCCGAGGAGCGCATGCGTCTGGCCGTTCGGGTGTTTGAGAATGCCCGGGAGGCCATTTTCATCACCGACAGTCATGGTGTGGTGATTGATGTTAACGATGCCTACCAGCAGATCACGGGACGGGACCGCCAGGAATGTATTGGCAGCTTGCCGCCAATGCCCATCGACGAGGGCAGCGCCATATTGATTGCCGCGCGCAAGCACGGTGTCTGGACCGGTGAGTTCCGTAGCCGTAGCCGGGAAGGGCGCCGCCTGATACTGAACCTGACATTGAGCAGTGTCTTCGACGAGCACAAAGACCTGACTCATTTTGTGGGGGTCTTCAGCGATATCACCCGTCTCAAGGAGTCGGAAAAGAAACTGCGCACCATGGCTCACTATGACGCCCTCACCGGGTTGCCCAATCGCGTACTCTTTGCCGAGCGTTTGCATCAGTCGATGGCCCAGGCCCGTCGCCACGGCTACCAGTTGGGCGTGATCTACATCGATCTTGATGAATTCAAGCCGGTTAATGATGCCTTTGGCCACGATGCGGGTGATGAGCTTCTGATCGAAATGGGGCGTCGTATGCGCACGGTACTGCGTGAGGAGGATACCCTGGCGCGCCTGGGTGGTGATGAATTCGCCGCCATTGCCGTCAATGTGGATGGTGATGAAGCTCTGGAGGCCCTACTGGACCGCCTGCTGGCCGTCGTGGTGGAGCCAGTCTGGGTGGCCGACCACAGCGTGGCGGTGTCGGTCAGTGTCGGCTACACCCTGTATCCGCAACTGGAGGAGCTGGATGCGGACCAGCTGCTCCGTCAGGCCGACCAGGCCATGTATCAGGCCAAGCGGGAAGGGCGTAACCGCTACTGTGGGTTCTCCGAGAACCTGTCGTGATCGTGGTCGTGCCCGTGCTCTTTGTTCAGGTAATCGGTGGCTGAACGCCAGTGCAGAGACTTACCCCATTGGTCGCTCATTCGGCGAATGCCACTCAGGGCATCAAGCATTTCCCCGCCCGGGCCGGCGGCACTGGTATGACGCACCATCAGTTGCAGGGTCTGTGCTTTCAGATCCTGGTAGGCCTGTTCGGCCCGCCCCACCAGCTCCGGTGACGGTTCTTCCGCGACCACCAACTCCCGCAGAATATCCAGGTACTGGTGATGCAGCGATGCCAGGCCGGCGAACTCGGTCCGGTCGCAAAGCCGTCGCATCGCCAGTAGCTGGGGAGCGAGCATGGTGGCTTCTGAGAGGTAGCGACAGGTGCGCAGGCTGATGGCCAGGGCTTCAACAATCGATATCTGCATTTTCTCGGCATTCAAGCGCCCGATGTAATCCGTGATCGCGCTGTTGAGGCTGCGAATAGCGTCCGCCTTCGGGCCGATCTGCGCCTCGTTGAGCCCCTCCCGGTCCAGGCAGACCCGCAGCAGCCCCCGGGTGTGGCGAATCAGCCGTTTCATTTCCTGATCCACCGCGCCGATGGCCAGTTCCGGCGTGGTGATGAGTGTGTCGTCCAGATATCGGGGTTCGGCGTTGTCTTCTTCCTTGCTTCGGAACAGGCGTCCGAGAAAGCGCGCAAAGGGCGCGGTGAAGGGCAGCATGACAGCCGCGCCCAACACGTTGAACAGGGTGTGGAAGATAGCCAGTGAGACTGCCGGGTTGGAGGCCAGGTCCAGCAGGTCAGTGACTTGGGCCACCGTCCACAACATCAGCGGCATGATCAGCAGCGCGATGGCGCCGGTGACCAGATTAAACAGGATGTGGCCCACCGCCAGGCGGCGCGCGTTGGCTGTTGCTTTAATGGCGGAGAGAGCCGCGGTGGACGTGGAGCCCAGATTGGCGCCGATCACGGCGGCGGCGGCATCGTGCAGTGAAATCAGACCACCGGCGGCGGCGGTCAGCACAATCGCCAGGGAGGCGCTGGAAGACTGTGTCAGGATGGTGGCGACCAGGCCAATCAGCAGGAACATAGGCAGCCCGTAGTCGCTGCTGATCATGCCGCCACCGGTAAACCCGCCGGCAGCAGCCTCCAGGGCGGTCTTGAGAATCGAGAGGCCCAGGAAGAACAGGGCAAAACCCGCCAGAGCTTCCCCCAGGAACTGGTTGCGGGGAACCCGGCTGATCATGCGAAGGCCCACGCCAGCGGCCAGCAACGGCAGCGCCATGGCTTCGATCTTGAAGCCGAACCCCACCAGGCTTACCAGCCAACCGGTCATGGTAGTGCCGATATTCGAGCCAAAAATCACGCCCAGGGAATGTTTGAGGGTCAGTAGCCCGGCGTTCACAAAGCCAATGGTGGCGACGGTCACGGCACCAGAATGTTGCACGATGCCGGTGATGATGGCCCCGGCCGCCAGTCCCCGCAGCGGGGTTTTGGTCCAGTGGCCCAGCAGGTGACGCAACTGGGAGCCGGCGGCGTTCTTCAGGCCGTTGGTCATCATTTCCATGGCCAGCATGAACAGCGCCAGGCCGCCGAGGATCTGGAAAATCGATGAAATCATCTGTTGTTACCTGTTACCGGGTTGCTCGTCCGTAAGCCTGACAGGAAACAGTGCCTTGTGGGGTCAGGCCAGGAATTTTCGGATGTCCAGCTTGTAGTCTGCCGGATCAACCGCCTTTACGATTCGATCCTGATTACCGGGCCGCGAGAGGTCAAGGGTTTGCACGGTAATGGGCTGGCGGAACCGGGTGTGGTACATCACCCGGACCACCGGCAGGCGTTGATCGTCTTCATTGGTTTCGACCACCACGCCCAGTCGGCCGCTTTCCAGCAGCACCAGTGAGCCGATCGGGTAAAGGCCAATGCAGCGAATGAACTCCTTGACCAGCATGGGGTCCAGGTGATCGCCGCTCCATTCCAGCAGCTTCTTCAGGCCCTGTACCGGGGTTATCCCCTTATGGTAGACGCGGTCGGCCGTGATGGCGTCGTAGACATCGGTGATCGCCACCATGCGCCCATATTCACTGATTTCCTGGCCCTTAAGTCCCTCGGGATAGCCCGTGCCGTCCAGCTTTTCGTGGTGTTGGGCCGCCGTGAGCAGGGCGATTTCGCCGATGCCTTCCGTGCTGGCAAGAATGTCCCGGGAATAGCGGGCGTGCATCTTCATGACCTCGAATTCCTCGGTGGTCAGGCGCCCGGGTTTGTGCAGGATTTCGTCCGGGGTCAGTATTTTGCCGATGTCGTGCAGCAGTGCGCCGACAATGGTCTGGTGCAGCACGTCCCGGGACAGTTCCCGGTGGCTGCCAAACAGCGACATGAGCACACTCAGGTTGACCGAGTGCTCCAACAGGTAGTTGTCCTTTTCCCGGATTCGCCCCAGGCAGCTGAGGGCATTGGCGTTTCTGAGCACCGAGCATTGAAGCTCGTCGGCGAGCTGGTGGATGGGGGCCACTTCAATGGCGGTCCCCATCTTCATGTGATGCATGAACTCGCTGACCAGGCCCTGGGCCTGGGCGTGCACCCGTTGGGCCTTGACCATTTCATCCGCCAGGTCGATCTGGGACCGCAAGGCAGGCGTCAGCTCGCCGGCCCGCTCCAGAGCGGCTTCGTTGCGCTGGTCCACCTCTACTGCCGGTTCGGCGTCCTGGCAATCGAGGCCCTTGCTGGCGTCGATGTAGACGTGTTTCACCCCCATTAACCGGATCTTCTCGATGGTTTCCTCGCGCCGGATCACGCCTTTCTTGCGCGTCTGGTTGTGAGGGATCCAGTCGTTGTTAAGGTCGGTGATGTACATGCCAACCTTCAACGCAGAAACGGGGATGCGCTTGATCATGCCATGGTTCTACGCGAAGAAGGTTTTCAGGCTGTTTTCATAGGTCTGGCTGATGACTTTTTCCAACGGTAGCTCCTTTACCTCGGCAATTTTTTCCGCCACGAAGGGCAGATAGAAAGGCGCATTCTCACGGCCACGGTAGGGTACCGGGGTGAGGAATGGCGAGTCGGTTTCCAGCAGGATTTGCTCAATAGGCGCCATGCGGACAATGTCCCGCACGTTCTCCGCCTTGTTGAACGAGGTGATGCCATTAAAGCCCAGGCACCAACCATTATCCAGTGCGTATTGCGCCAGTTCGGGGCCGGAGGTGAAGCTGTGGATCACGCCCCGGCGCTTGAGGGTGTCCTCGAATTCGCCGAGGATGCGGATGGTGTCTTCATCGGCTTCGCGGCTGTGGATCACCACTGGTTGGTCCAGTTCGCTGGCGATCTGAAGCTGGCGGCGGAACACGGATTTTTGCACGTCACGGTCGGCGTTGTCGTAGAAATAATCCAGGCCGATTTCACCGATGGCGACGATCTTCTCATCCCGGCCGTGGGCGCGGATCTCTTCTTCCACCGTGTCCGAATAACTCTCTGCGTCGTGCGGGTGAATGCCTTGAGTGCCATAGATCCAGGGTTCCAGCTGGCTGAGTTCGCGCACGGTGGCCAGGTTTTCCGGGGACACGGCAATGGTAATGACCCTTTCAATGTTAACTTGCCGGGTGCGCTCCAGGGTTTCCGCCAGTGGCCGGTCTTTCAGATAGTCCAGATGGCAGTGGGTCTCGATGATCGGGTGATCGAATACAGGGATCTCGCGACGTTTTTTACTCATGTACAAATGCTCGGGTCAAAAAATTCAGCGTCTGGAATGTTATTGTGTACGTTTTCAGGGCGCATTGTATCAGTTTGGCCCAAGCCTCATTCTAAAGATAGCGATAGGGAGTTTCCTTGATGAAATATTCGGCATTTGCGAAATCCTGGTTTCTGGACCCCACCAAACCCGGATTCGACAACTATCCCACCCTGCTGGATGACGACCGGAAAGTGCCGAAACTTGAAGCCAGCCTGGAGGATATTGGCGAGTACCAGCGCCGGCTCTGGGCCAATCAGAAGCAGGGACTCCTGCTGGTGATTCACGGCCCTGATACCAGTGGCAAGGACAGCCTGATTCGTACCCTGGCCACCTATGCCGACCCGGGCGGGTTTCACGCCTGGTCGTTCAGCCGGCCCAACTCGGTGGAAGGCGCTCACGATTTTCTCTGGCGGGTGACGCCGTACCTGCCCGCCTATGGCCAGATGGTGGCGTTCAATCGCAGTCATCATGAGGCGGTGATTGGTGAACGGGTCTGGCCGGTGCGGGATGTGGAAACCTACGACTGGGAAGCCCGGTACCGCGCCATCCGGGAATTTGAACATCACCTGGCCAGTGAGGGCACCTGTGTGATGAAAGTCTGGCTGAACATGTCGAAAGACGAGCACAAGCGCCGGCTTCTCAAGCGTCTGGACAAACCGCGCAAGCGCTGGAAATTCGATCCATCCGACATCGAAGGCTGGAAAAAGCGCGAGGTTTACCAGGCCTACGCAGAAGAGGCGCTGGCCGCTACCCATACCGAGGAGAATCCCTGGTACATGATTCCAGGCGACCGCAAACCCCAGGCCCGGGCGATCATTGCCGCCCTGGTGGCTGCCAAGCTGAAGACGCTGGCGCCGGAGTACCCGAAGGAAAGCCCGGAAGTGCTGGCCGAGTACCGTGAACTGTTGGCGAAAAACGGAGTCAGCTAAGCTTGGAAGTAACTACCCGCAACGGGTGTCGTTAACGGAGGCAGGCTATGCATATTGTGGTTGTGGGCGGCGGTGTGGTCGGCGTGACCACCGCTCGCGAACTGGTGCGCCGTGGGCATCGTGTCACGGTGCTGGAGCGTCATGCGCTAGCTGGCAATGAAACCAGCAAGGGCAATGCCGCCCAGCGCTCCTATGGTGTGGTGTATCCCTGGGCTGATCCGCACATCATGTTCAAGGCCCTGCCCTGGCTGGTGAAAACCGACGGCCCACTGAAACTGCGGATGCCGCCGTCACTGGCGGCCCTGCGCTTCATGTTCGCCACCTTCCGCTACGCCACGGCACCGGGATTGTTTGGCCTGAACAAACGAGCCATGCTGCGCCTGGGCATTCACAGCCGGGAGCGATTCCTGGCGCTGGAGCAGGAGCATGACCTGCAGTTTGACGGAGCCCATAAGGGCTTGCTGCATCTGGCCAGCACGCCCGAGGCGATAGAAGATTATCGCGCGCTGCACCAGTTGCTGACCGAGATGGGCATCAAGGCCCGCCTGCTGACTCCCGAGCAGGTCCGGGAAGCCGAGCCGGGCATGACCGGCAATGGCCCGCTCTATGGCGCGCTCAGCTACGACACCGATGGCACCGGTGATTGTCACCTGTTCTCCCGGGAACTGGCCCGGGTGTGTGAGGCTCTGGGCGTGACCTTCCGGTACCAGGTGGAGGTGAAAAGCCTGGTGGCGGACCATCGTCGGGTGCATGGGGTTTACCTGAAAAATGCCGGCGGTCAGTCTGAAACCCTGGACGCCGATGCGGTGGTGGTTTGTGCCGGTTGTTGGTCGCCAGAGCTGGTACGCCCGCTGGGGGTGGATATTTCCATCTACCCGGTGAAGGGTTACAGCATTACGGCCACACTGAGCGACCCCGAAAAGGCACCAGCGAGCACCATTCACGACGACCACTACAAGGTGGTCTCCACGCGCCTGGGCAACCGCCTGCGCGCCACGGGCTTTGTCGAGCTGGCCGATTTCAACCGGGATATCCCCGAAGCCCGGCTGGCGACTATTCGAAAATCCGTGCAATCTCGCTATCCCGGCTGTGCGGATCTGACTGATGTGGAAAGCTGGACCGGTTTCCGCCCCATGACCCCGGACGGTCCGCCGATTATTGGTCGGGCGGGGCGGGACAACCTGTACCTGAACACCGGCCACGGCACCTTCGGTTGGACCCTGTCCGCCGGCAGCGCAGCGGTGATTGCCCAGGTGATTGATGGCGAGGACCCAGCGGTGCCGATCGATCCGTTCCGGGCGGATCGTTTTTGAGCATGCCGTCACCCGTCACCGAAGGCCATGAGTCGGACCTGGCTCACCGCTGGCAGCAGTTGGATGGCTGGTTAAAACAGCACGAAACCTTATGGCGACCGGTGCCCTTCAGCCAGCCCAATCCCGAGTGGCTGACTGAGGCTCCGGAGCTGGCGGAATGGTTGCTGGGCTTGCCGGAAGAGGACTGCGAGTACTGGCAGGACCGCCCGGCGACATTCGCCACGCAAGCCTCCCGCTACCTGCCCGAACTGGCCTCGTGGCCGGAACTGGTGCAGTTGCCCTCCCTGGCCGGCGAGCAGCCCGCCGACCAAACCACCTTGCCCGAGATCCGGGCCGTGGACATGCCGGGGCGTAAACGGCTGCAGGCCGGCGCCTTCACCGCCGCGGCCAGCCCGTTGAACGGGCCGGTGCTGGACTGGTGCTGTGGCAAGGGCCATCTGGCCAGAACACTGGCCGGGCAGGGCGCAACGCCGGTGACCGGGTTTGAATGGGATCCGGCACTGGTGGCCGATGGCAACCGGCTGGCGGATCACTACCGGGACCCGGTCACGATCCGGCAACAGGATGTGATGGCTTCAGACCTCCACTGGCCAGATGGTTACCAGGGTGTGGCCCTGCACGCCTGTGGCGATTTGCACCGGCAATGGCTGGTGCGGGGTACTGAGGCCGGTGCGCCCCGGCTGGTGCTCTCGCCGTGTTGTTATCAGCGGACTCGCGCGTCGGTTCATCAACCCCTGTCCCGCTTTGTCGGGCACCGGGAAAACCGGCTGGTTATCGACACGGGTGCGCTGAAACTGGCGGTTCAGGAGACGGTGACGGCTCCGGCACGGGAGCGGCGGCAGTCGGCAAAGATTCGTGCCTGGCGCCTGGGCTTTGACGCCCTGCAGCGAGAGCTGGGTGGTGTGGACGAGTATTTGCCTGTGCCGTCGCACCCGGGATGGCTGAACAGGGAAGATTTTGAAGCCTTTTGCCGCTGGGCAGCCGATAAGAAGGGACTGGCGTTGCCGGCCTCGGTGGACTGGGCGCATTGGCTGGCCGAGGGCGAACGCCTATGGCAACAGGTGCGACGGCTGGAGCTGCTACGCCATGTGTTCCGTCGGCCACTGGAACTCTGGCTGGTGTTGGATTACGCGCTGTTTCTGGAAGAGCAGGGCTATACCGTGCGGCTGGGCACCTTTTGTGAACGTGCCCTGACGCCTCGGAACCTGTTGCTGGACGCGGTCAAGCGCAAGCGCTGACGCCGGTGTGGCTTGGGGTGTTACTCATCGGCCGGGATGTCCGGCAGAGAGAAATACAGGTGCGCACTTTTCTTGCTGAAATTCAGCGTGTCGCCCTGATCAAACTGCACTTCGAATGATATCTGATCCTCCCCCAGTACCTTGCCGGCACCGAAGACCGCGTGTTGCACCCGTTTGTGCTGCCAAACTGGCGTTTGGGGTGAGACATCGGGCTGGTGCTGACCGTCCAGGGCGACGCCCTCGCGCTCGGCATAACGTTGGCTGACAGGCGTGATAGCGGCTTGCAGGGGCAAGGCTTGCGAATCCGACGAGGCCCGATTTTCAAGGTGTGTGCCAAGCTCCTGGCACAACTCGAAGCAGATTTCCGGCACAAACCGGCTGGGGCCTTGCTCGCCGTCCAGATGTGGCCGGGTACTGTCCGGGCGGGTGATCAGGTGCAGGGCGTGTTTTACCCGGGTCATCCCCACGTACAGCAGGCGCCGTTCGCTCTCCAGAATGGCCTGGGTGTTTTCGGTGGGGCGCGGGCTGTAGGGCAGGTATTTTTCCTGCAGGCCGGGAATGATCACCACTGGCCATTCCAGGCCCTTGGTTCGGTGGATGGTGGACAGTAGTACCCCGTGGTCACGCTTCTCGCCGGCCTGCTGCTTCAGTGTGCGCAGGTGTTCGATGGCGCCGCCGGCGTCCACGTCGAGGCTTTTCAGGTAGTCCCGGAAGCCCTGGACGGTATCGATGCGCTCCTCGGCAGCGTCATGGGTGAGGGCCAGGCTGCGGATGCCCTCGTACAGCTCCGTGTGCTCGGCGTAGACGCTGATCAATCCCGCCACCGGGCCCTTGTAGCTGCGAAGCTGGCCCAATACCTCGCCGAGTTTGCGCAGTTTGCGGGCGGCCATGGGCGCCAGGGCGTCGAAATCCATGGCCAGCAGGCGCTCGTGCCAGTTGCCGTCGAAGCTGGCGAGGAACTGCGCCAGGTTTTCCAGCTCCGGTTCTTTCAGGCCTACGTGGGGAAAGCGCAGGATCTGCCGGGCCAGTTCCAGTCGGTCCAGGTCCGGCAGCTGTTTCAGGCGATCGGTGACGATCAGCAAGAGTGCCGTGATGGCCTGCACTTCCCGGCTGAACAGCGCACCCTTGCCGGCATCAATCCGGTAGGGAATCTGCCGGGCCAGCAGTTTCAGTTCAATCGGCACGCTCTGGCTCCAGACCCGGAACAGGATGGCGCTCTGGTTGTTCTGTTCATCCGTTTGATTTTGCAGGACCTTTAGCACCTGATCGGCATCGCTGTCGCTGCGATGCAGGCTGATGGCCGTGCCTGGCGTGGTCGGGTGGGAATGGCAGAGCACGTCCTTGCGGCCGGTGTTGTGGTGAATCAGGTGATTGGCGAGCAGGGCCACCCGGTGGCCGTAGCGGAAGGTGTAGCTCAGGGTCTGCTCCAGCGGGCTTTCGAACTCGTCGATGAAGCGGCGCAGGATGAATTCGGGTTTGGCGCCCCGGAATTCGTAGATGGTCTGGTCCGGGTCGCCCACCACGGTCACCCGGGCCCGGTCGCCGGCTACGTAACGCAGCAGCAGGTGCTGGATTTCGTTGGTGTCCTGGTATTCGTCCACCAGGATCAAATCCATTTTGTTGCCCACCAGTCGCTGCAGTGGCGGGTTCTGGTGGATGGCCATGACCGGCTCGTAGAGCATGTCGGCGTAGCTGATGCGGCCCTGGCGTTTGCGCCATTGCTCGAAGCTGTGGAACAGGTCCACCAGGTACTTGTGCTTGTCGGAGTAGCCCAATTCCTCGAACACCACGTCCGCCGGGGAGAGGGTGGTTTTCACCCGGTCGATGAACCCGGTGGCGGTTTCCACGAATTCTTTCTTGTTGCGGCGGATTTCGTCTGCCAGGTCTTCGGGTGCGAGGCGGCGAGTCAGCAGCCAGGCTTGGTAGCTGATTTCCTGTTCGGTGAGAATTTTCTCGGAGAAACCCGGCAGGTAGCCTTCGCGCACGAAGCGTTTGTACAGGCGCAGGCCCATGGCGTGGTAGGTGCGGATTTCCGGGATGGCCAGGCCGGACTGGTGGCAGACTGACTGCAATTTGCGCTCGAAATCCACCCGGGCGCTGCGGTTGAACATGAGCACCAGCATGCGGTCCGGGTCGTGGCCCTGGGCGAGCAGGTAGCGGATGCGCCAGGCCAGGGTGGAGGTTTTGCCGCTGCCGGCGACGGCGGTGATCACCGCGTGTTCGTAGCCGGCGGTGATGATGGCGCGCTGTTCGTCGGTGAGGTAGTCCGGGAGGAAGTCGGTGTCTGGCATGGCGGTATTGTACTTGGCTGGTGGCAGTGGGAGTAGCGGTGCTCCATAATAGTTTTTTATTCATGCCGCACCTCCGCCTAGGGTGGCTTCCGGCTTGGTTCATCTATGCCCGTATTGCGCCGGGGAGGATCTTCAAAAAAGCGCTCCTTTGGCACATCCCTGTGGCGCTTATGCTCCGGCATCCCTGCCTCCGCAAATTTTTTGAAGATCCTCCCCGGCGCAATGCTCTTTCGGAGTTGACTGCATCTCTATGCAACCTTCCCAGCAAGAAGATTGGCAGAATTTCGTTGAAAAACTTGCCCGACTTGGTCAGCGCCGCCTCATCCTGGTGGAGGGTGAGCCGCAGTGGTGTCGTGACTGGGTGATGACCCAGCTGGAAGGCCTGCACGCCACCCGTGGCTTATGGGTGGGGCAGCCCGAAGACGCCGCGCGGGGTGGGTTGCCCGGGATGGCTGCCAAGCAGTACAAACGCTGGCTGGGCCAGGAGCTGGATGTTCTGGTGTGGGACGGCTGGCAGGGGAATCCGCCGGATGGTCTGGCGGCGCTGGCGGGAACCTTGAAAGCTGGCGGCCTGCTGTTCTGGCTGATGCCGACGCTGGCGCAGTGGCCGGAGTTTGAGGATCCGGATTATGCCCGCACCGGGCTGGATGGGGCACCGGAACATGCGTTTGCGGCGCGTCAGGTACGGTTGCTGGCCCAGGCCCCGGAAGTGATTCGGGTAAACGCCGGGGCGGCTGCTTTGCCCGAGCTGTCGGTCCCGGACGAGTCCGAGGCCTTCCAGGTGGGTGCCACCAATGAGCAAAACGAGCTGGTCGAGGCTTTGGTGCGTTTTGGTCAGGGCCGGAGGCGCCGGCCATTGGTGGTCACTGCTGACCGGGGGCGTGGTAAATCCGCTGCTCTTGGGTTGGCGGCGGCGGAGTTGCTGCTGGCGGGGCGCGAACAGGTGGTGGTGACGGCGCCGGCGTTTGAGAATGTGCGTACGTTGTTCCGACACGCAGGAAGCCGGCTGGGTGATGCGCTGGCGGAGCAGGATGAGGGACGGTTGGTGACCCGTAATGGCCACCGGCTGTGTTTCTGGCCGGTCGAACGGTTGCTGGAAGAGCAGCCATCGGCCGAGGTGGTGATGGTGGACGAGGCGGCGGCAATTCCGGCGCATCGGTTGCGGAGTCTGTTGTTGGGTTGGCCCCGGGTGGCGTTTGCCAGCACGGTGCATGGCTATGAGGGCACAGGTCGGGGCTTTGCGCTGCGTTTCCGGGAAGTGCTGGATCGGGAAACGCCGCAGTGGCAGGAGATCAAGCTCAACCAGCCCATTCGGTGGGCCAAGGGTGACCCGCTGGAGGCGTTGGTGTTCCGGTTGTTCCTGCTGGATGCGGGGGCTCAGCCGACAGACCAGGCGCTGCCAGCCGAGAGTGTGACCATCGAGCCCTGGCAGCCGTCCAAGGCGAGCGAGGCGGAGCTGGCTGAAGCCTTTGGGTTGTTGGTGAATGCCCACTATCGCACGACTCCCTCGGACTTGCGCCAGTGGCTGGATGATCCCGCCGCTTACAGCTGGGTGGCTCGCCGCCAGGGGCGGATCGTAGGCGTGCTCTGGGCAACACTCGAAGGCGGGCTGTCCGAGGCAATGGCCGAGCAGGTGATGCTGGGCAAGCGCCGGCTGCGGGGGCATTTGTTGGCCCAGTCGCTGGCCAGTCATGGCGGATTTGCTGAAGCGGCGAGCCTTGAAGGCCTACGGGTGGTGCGGGTGGCAGTCCTGGAGCAGGCTCGCGGGCAGGGTGTTGGTCGGCGACTGGTGGCGGCAGCCCGGCAAGGGTGTCGCGATCATTGTCTGGATTATCTGGGCACCAGTTTTGGCGGTGAGCCCGGGCTGTTGCGGTTCTGGCGTGAAGCCGGATTGCGGGTGGTGCGACTCGGCCTGCAACAGGAGGCCACCACCGGGGAGTTTCCCCTGCAGATGCTGGAGGGGATTTCCCCGGCTGGAAACGCGCTGGCAGATGGGCTGGCAAACCGTTTCTCGGAACACTGGCAGGTGTTGATGCCCCGGCACTGGTCGGCGTTACCGACGAACCTCCTGATCGGGATGGCCGTCGATTTGCCTGCCCAGGCCGCACTGTCTGATGATGATCACCGGGATTTGCGCAGCTTTTCGGATGGCTTCCGCGGTTTTGAGCTGACTTTGCCGGTACTGCAGCGGTTATCGGCCTCTGCCGGGTTCATGGCATGGCTGGCGGGCCAGGAAGGGCGGGAGCTGTGGTGTCGGGCGGTGCTGCAGGGTTGGAGCTGGACATCACTGCGCAAACACGGCTGGTGTGCGGGCCAGAAAGCCGGGGAAGCCCGTTTGCGCCAGTTGGTGGCAAGTTACCTATCCGCCGGATAGGTTTCGGACCGGCCCGGGCGGGCCGGTCACGCGGTGGTCAGTCCAGTCTCATGGGATCGGTGGTGTCGTCCCAGACTGGCTGGAAGTGGCGTTCGATGATGCCTTCCGGCACGTCGCCAACGGACGTGAATGACCACACCGGTGAACGATCCTTGTCGACCATCAGTGCCCGAATGCCTTCTGCAAAATCGCGCCGGCGGGTGCATTCCATCGCGATGGCCAGCTCCATCCGGAACATGTCTTTGAGCGACATTTGCTGGCCTTTACCCAGCTGGTGCCAGAGCAGCCAGGGAGTGATCGGGCAGCCATTGGCCAGGTTTTCCACGCAGTTTTGCCACCATGGGTCGTTACTTTCGTGCCCCAGCAGGTTGTTGACGATGGCGGGCAGGTCATCGCCGGTGGCCAGTTTTGCAATGGTTTGCTCGTGTTTTTCCAGGTGGCCCTCCGGCAAGCTGCGGTAGTCAACGGCTTCCTGGTCGGTCAGCATCCGGAAGAGCTGGTTGTCGTCCGCCACGGCTTCACCGCTCCAGCGCTGGCTTTGCAGATCGTCCAGCAGGGTGTTCAGTTGCTCTGGCTGCAGGATGATGTCCGCCAGCCCCACACGCATGGCGTCGCTGACGTTGAGTCGAGCGCCGGTCAGGCCCATGAATAGTCCAATCCGGCCCGGCAGGCGGTTCAGGAACCAGCTGGAGCCTGCGTCCGGAAACAGGCCGATGGTGATTTCCGGCATGGCGAGGGTGGCGTCCGGTGTCACCACGCGATAACGGCAACCAGCCAACAGGCCCATGCCGCCGCCCATGATCACCCCATGACCAAGAGCCAGCACGGGCTTGGGGTAACGATGGAGGGTGTAGTCCAGGCGGTATTCCGATGTGAAAAAGCGGCCCGGTGCCTCAGTGTCTCCGCTGCCGGTCAGGCCATCGTAGAGCGCCCGGAGGTTGGCGCCGGCGCAGAAGGCCCGGTCGCCGCTGCCGCGCAGGACCACCAGGCAGATGCGGCTGTCCTCGGCCCATCCATCCAGGGCGGCTTGTGCCTTATTGACCATCTCTTCGGTCAGGGCGTTCAGGGTTTTCGGGGAATCGAGGGTAAGCAGGCCAATGTGGCCTTCCTGGCAGGGCAGTTCCTGAACATCTATCGACATGGACTTCGGCTCCAGAGCGTTTTGCGGTTTATCCTTACTGTGATTTACACCTTTCGAGAGTAAAAGGGGACTAAGGTCCAACGAATATCCTTGATAAATCACATTTGAGTCAATGGGCTGCTGTGCTATAAGTGAGAACCACAGTTGCTGTTTGCACTTGTACCAAGATCAATAATGAAAATTATGAGAGGGTGATCTCTATGAATATCAAGCATTATGCAGTTGCAGGTCTGTTTGCACTGGGCGCCGTTGCTCCGGCTGCCTCCATGGCTGCAGACGCGGAAGCCGGTAAGGCTCTTTCCAGCGTTTGCGCCGCCTGCCATGGCCAGAACGGTATCTCTCAGGTTCCGGTTTACCCGAATCTGGCTGGCCAGAAAGAGCAGTACCTGGTTTCTGCCCTGAAAGCGTACAAGAATGGCAACCGTTCCGGTGGTCAGTCTGCGCTGATGATTCCGCAGGCCAAGAACCTGAGCGATGCAGACATTGCCAACGTGGCGGCCTACTACTCCAGCCTGCCGGCTGGCGGTAAGTAAGCCTCCAGGCGACTCAGCAGTGCGGCTCAGGCCGCACTGCTGACGATCCGGTAACTCGGCCGGTAGGCCGAGGAGCCGGGCAGCTTCATCCGGTTCTGGGCAACGAACTGCTCCAGCATGGCTTCCAGCGGTTTGATCAGGGTCGGATCGCCGGCAATCTCAAACGGCCCCTTCTCCTGAACCTGGCGAATGCCATTCTCCTTCACATTCCCCGCCACAATGCCACTGAATGCCTTGCGCAGATTGGCCGCAATCATGTGCTTGGGCTGATCGCGGTGTAGCTCCAGTGCCCGCATGTTTGTGTGGTTCGGCTCAAACGGCATCTGGAATACCGGGTCAATCTTCAGCATCCAGTTGAAGTAGTAGGCGTCCTGCATGGCCCTACGGAAGGTTTCCACGTCTTTGATGCCATCGCGCATCACCTGGGCGACCCGGACCGGATCGTCGATAATGATCTCGTACTTGTTGGCCGCTTCGTCGCCCAAGGCATTTCGGATGAACTTGTCGATCATGTCGAAGTATTCGGCGTTTTCCTTGGTGCCGGTAAACACAACCGGGAACGGTAGGTCCGAATTGTCCGGGTGCAGCAGGATACCCAGCAGGTACAGGATCTCCTCGGCAGTGCCCACGCCACCAGGGAATACGATCACACCATGGCCGCAACGCACAAAGGCCTCCAGGCGCTTTTCAATGTCCGGCAGGATCACCAGCTCGTTCACGATCGGGTTGGGCGCTTCGGCACCAATGATTGCCGGCTCGGTAATGCCCACATAACGGCCGTTCTTGACCCGTTGCTTGGCGTGACCAATGGTGGCGCCTTTCATCGGACCTTTCATGGCGCCGGGACCACAGCCGGTGATGATGCTCAGGCCGCGCAGGCCCAGCTGGTGGCCCACTTCCTTGCTGTACTGGTATTCATCCTGGCCGATGGAGTGGCCGCCCCAGCATACCGCCATGTCTGGCTGCCGGCCGGGCTCCAGCACGCGCGCATTGCGCAGGATATGGAACACCAGGTTGGTGATGTCTTCCGGGTTATCCCGGCGGAAGCCTGCAATGGTCTGGGGGATGGAGTGGGTATAAACGATGTCCCTCAGAACTGAAAACAGGTGTTCGCGAATGGCGCGCAACAACTGGCCGTCCACAAAGGCGTGAGCCGGGGCGTTGATCAGCTCCAGCTTCAGGCCGCGGGGTTGGGGTACAAGCCGTACATCAAAATCGGAGTGGGCTTCCATCAGCGATTTACAGTCATCGGTTTCCACGCCGGTATTGAGCACCGCCAGGGCGCATTGGCGGAACAGGCGATACAAACCACCCTCGCTTCGGTCCTTGAGTCGGCCCACTTCATGGGCAGACAGGATTTCCAGAGACCCTTCGGGGGATACGAGAGCGTTGATCTTCGATTCTGTCATGGAACAGGCAAACTCCTGATGATTTCGGTAAGGCCCGATTTTGAGGCCATCTGACAAAAAGGTACACTAGTGGTTTTCCATTCCATACGCCATCCGACAAAACGCCGATCCATGAAACTCCTGATTCGCCCCGCCGCGGAAGTGGCCATTAAAAGTAAACCGGTTCGCCAGCAGCAGATGCGTCAGCTGCGCCAGAATATCCGCAAACTGCTGAAGCGTGTTGATGAAGACGTTCGGGTAGAGGGTAGTTGGGATCGCGTGGATATCGACGTGCCCGACGGCCGGGGATTGTACAGCCCGGTGCTCGATGAGTTGCTGCGCATTCCCGGCATTTCCACGATCCAGGAAGTCAACGTTTACCCCCTGCAATCCCTGGAGGATATCGGCGAGAAGGCGGTGGCCGCCTATGCTGGCAGACTGGAAGGCAAAACGCTGGCGGTCCGGGCAAAGCGCGTGGGCAAGCACGATTTCCGGTCACTGGATATTGAGCGCAGTGTGGGCGCGGCGCTGCTTCGGGCCTATGACACCGCTGGCGTGGACCTGAAATCCCCCGACGTGGAAGTGCGGGTGGAAGTGAACAACGACAGCTTCCATATCGCCACCCGCAAACACCAGGGCATGGGCGGTTATCCGGTGGGTACGGTGGATACGGTGATGACCCTGATCTCCGGTGGCTATGATTCCTCAGTGGCCGCCTACTTGATGATGCGCCGGGGGCTACGCAACCACTACCTGTTCTTCAACCTTGGCGGTACCGCCCACGAGGTTGGGGTGCGGCAGGTCGCCCATTACCTGTGGCAGCGCTACGGTGCCTCCCACAGCGTGAAGTTCATCTCCGTGCCGTTCGACGGCGTGGTGGCGGAGATCATGCGCTCGGTGAACAACCGTCACTGGGGCGTGGTGCTCAAACGCCAGATGCTGAAGGCGGCCAGTGAAATCGCGGAAACCCTGAACGTGTCCGGGCTGGTGATGGGCGATGCCGTGGCCCAGGTGTCCAGCCAGACCCTGCAGAACCTGAACGTGGTGGACCGGGCCTGCGAGCAGGTGGTGCTGCGACCGCTGATCGCCATGGACAAGCAGGAAATTATCCGCATTGCCCACGACATCGGCACTGAGTCCTTTGCCCGTAACATGCCGGAGTATTGCGGGGTGATATCCCAGCGTCCGGCCACCCGCGCCAAGCTGCATCGGGTGGAGGAAGATGAGGCCAAGATGGACCCGCAGGCGCTCGCCAAAGCGATCGAGAACCGTGAGGAAACCGGGATCAATCGCCTACTGGACACGACCGTGACCCCGGAAGAGGTGGAACTGGTGCAAACCCCGGCGGTGGATGACGTCGTCATCGACGTGCGTCACCCGTCCGAGGAAGAGCGAGCGCCGTTGACGCTCACCAACAACGAGATCCTGAAAATTCCCTTCTACGAGCTGAACCAGCAGTTTGAAGGCCTGGCGCCGGACCGCCAGTACCTGCTGTACTGCGATCGGGGCACCATGAGCCAGATGCACGCCGGCCACCTGAAGGCTGAAGGGCATGGCAACGTGAAGGTCTACGCCCCGGCTGGCTGACCGGAGCGAAGGCAGGGGGTCGGGCTTATCCGTCCAGTCCCTTGAAGAACTGGCCAACGTTGGTGGTCAGTGCCTCCAGGTCATAGCCGCCCTCCTGAATCACCAGGGTGGGCAGGCCGAGCTGGCGCACGTGGGTGCTTAGGCGGCAGAAGCCTTCGGAGGAGACCGACACCTTCGCCTGGGGGTCGTTCTTGTAGATGTCGAAGCCGAGGGTGAGGATCACCGCGTCCGGCTGGTACAAACGGATGGCCGCCAGGGATTCGTCCAGCTTGTCGAAGAAGTCCTCCTCACTGGAACCGTGGGGCATGGGCAGGTTGATGTTGTAACCGTAGCCTTCCCCTTCGCCACGCTCGTTTTCAAAACCGCTGACCACCGGGTAGAAATTGGTGGGATCGCCGTGAATCGAGATATACAGCACATCACTGCGATCGTAGAAAATCTCCTGGATGCCCTGGCCGTGATGCATGTCGGTATCCAGAATTGCGATGCGCGGAAACCGACTTTGCAGATGCTCGGCAGCAATCGCCGCGTTGTTCAGGTAGCAGAAACCGCCGGCGGCATCCTTGCGGGCATGATGCCCGGGCGGACGACATACCGCGTAGGCGCTGCGTTCACCGGCCATCAGGGCGTCGGCTGCTCCCAGTGCGGTCTGTGCGGACCAGTAAGCCGCCTCCCACGTACCCTTGCCAATCGGGCAGCTGCCGTCGGCCTGGTAACGGCCGGCCTCGGCCAGAATGCCCTGCAAAGCGTTGGGGGAGCGCACCCAGATGTTTGAGATCACTTCATCGCCCCAATCGCCCATTTCCGACCAGCGTCGGTGCGCGGACTCCAGAAAACGCAGGTAGCCCAGGTCGTGCACCTTGGAAATGGGGGCTGAACCCTGATCCGCCGGCTGCAGAACGGAAATCCCCATACTCCTGAGTCCCTCCAGCATCAGCTCCGTGCGCGCAGGCACCTCTTGCGGCTCACGCATCTGGCCACGGGTGAAATACGTCTTCGGAACATGCAAATCCTGATGCGGGTGGAAATACGCTTTCATGCAGTCTCTCCCCGGAAATTTACCGGTAACGTGTTGATTTCAGATTATTCGAGTATAGGCAGTGTGTTGGCCTGGTCAAAAATCCGAGAGTGACTTTACAGGCCGCCACTCAAGATCCACTATGAAAGACATTATTCACTGACGCAACTGGTGCCCTATGCCGGGGCGCAGACAAATACGGAAGAGGAGCCGAGATGATCGAGTCACCCCTGCTGCATAAGCTTACTGGCTACATCGGCGGTCGCTGGACCGACAGCGCCGACGGCAACACCTTTGATGTTAACAATCCTGCCACGGGCGAGGTGATTGCAAAGGTTCCCTCCATGTCGGAGCAGGATGTTCTGGACGCGGTAGAGGCCGGGAAATCGGCGTTGAAGCTGACCGAGCCGTATTCCATCGAAACCCGCCGCAAGTGGCTGGAAGACATCCGCGATGCGCTCAAGGAAAACCGGGAAGAAATCGGCCGAATCCTCTGCATGGAACACGGAAAGCCCTGGAAAGAAGGGCAGGGTGAAGTGGATTATGCCGCCGGTTTCTTTGATTACGCGGCAAAGCATGTGCAGGCGCTGGATTCCCACACCATCCCGGAGAAACCCAAGGACTGCACCTGGACGGTTCACTATCGCCCAATTGGCGTGACCGGCCTGATTGTGCCCTGGAACTTCCCCATCGGCATGATCGCCAAGAAACTGTCTGGCGCACTGGCGGCGGGTTGCCCGTCCGTGATCAAGCCGGCCAGCGAAACGCCGCTGACCATGGTCGCCTTCTTCAGCATCATGGACAAACTCGACCTGCCGGATGGCATGGTGAACCTGGTGATGGGCAAGGCCAGCATGATCGGCAAGGTTCTGTGTGAACACAAAGACGTGCCCATGCTCAGCTTCACTGGCTCCACGGAAGTGGGCCGCCGGCTCATTCTCGACACCGCCGAGCAGGTGAAAAAGCTGTCGCTGGAACTGGGCGGTAACGCGCCCTACATCGTCTTTGACGACGCGGACCTGGACGCAGCCGCCGACAACCTGATCGCCAACAAATTCCGTGGTGGTGGCCAGACTTGCGTGTGTGCCAACCGCATTTTCGTGCATGAGAAAGTGGCCGATGCCTTCGGCGAGAAGCTGGCCGAGCGGGTCAACAGGATGACCGTGGGCGACGGCATGAAGGAAGACACCGACATCGGCCCGCTGGTGAACCAGCCCGGCTTTGACAAGGTGAAACGCCACCTTGAAGACGCGCTGGAAAAAGGCGGCAAACTGGTGGCCGGCAAGCAGCCGGATGAACTGGGCAATGGCCTGTTCTTCCCGCCGACTGTTGTGCTGGGTGTGAACCGCGAGATGGCCTGCTATCAGGAAGAAACCTTCGGCCCGCTGGTGCCCATGGCGCTGTTCCGCACCGAAGAGGAAGTCATCGAAGCCGGTAACGACACCGAGTTCGGCCTGGCCTCCTACGTGTTTACCGCCGACGCCGAACGCGCCCAGCGCGTGGCCGCTGGCCTGCGTTTCGGCCATGTCGGCTGGAACACCGGCACTGGCCCCACACCGGAAGCGCCATTCGGTGGCATGAAAGCCTCCGGCATTGGCCGCGAAGGTGGCCTGGAAGGCCTGTTCGAATTCGTGGAGCCGCAGACCGTTCCGCGCGGATTTTGAACCCTTAAACAACGCCAGCCTTCACCCTAGGGTGGCTGCGCCCACGGGAGGGGAGGCCTTTTCAGGACACGCCACGAGCCGTCCATGGGGCTTGAATCGGGCCATCCCTGGCCCTCAACAGTCCTGCAAAGGCCTCCCCTCCCGCGGGCTTGGATAGCGCAGAGGCAGGTACCGCTTTCCAGGACTGTCTGTGGCCAGGGAGGGCCACAGTCAAGCGCACAAGGAAGTGCTCGTAGCGTGTCCTGGAAAGCGGTACCTGCCTCTGTGCGTTTACTCCTGATTTAGAGGGCTTGTAAGCCCACCTACACTACACGCCCCAAAGAAATCCCGCTTTTCAGCTGTTATACTCTTTCACCTGTTTATTTAACCAGTAGCGAACGGATTTTTATGGACGTTTCCCACATCATCGATCCCCTGAACGACGCCCAGCGTGAAGCGGTCACCGCCCAGAACGATCACTTGCTGGTACTGGCCGGCGCCGGCAGTGGCAAGACCCGCGTGCTGGTGCACCGGATGGCGTGGTTGATGGGAGTGGACAGGGTGCCACCCACGTCCATCCTGGCGGTGACCTTCACCAACAAGGCCGCCAAGGAAATGCGTTACCGGGTGGAGCAGATGATGAACATTCCCACCCGGGGACTGTGGATTGGCACTTTCCACGGCATAGCCCACCGGTTGCTGCGGGCGCACTGGAAAGACGCCGGGCTGCCGGAGAATTTCCAGGTGCTGGACAGCGACGACCAGCTGCGGCTGATCAAGCGGGTGATGCGGGAAAACCAGATCGATGAGAGCCAGTGGCCGCCCAAGCAGGCCCAGTGGTTCATCAGCGCCCAGAAAGACGAAGGCCTGCGGGCCGATCACATCCAGGAAAACCCGGGCGATCATTTCACCACCACCATGCTGAAAATCTACCGCCAGTACGAAAAGCTCTGCCAGCAGGGCGGCCTGGTGGATTTTGGTGAACTGCTGCTGCGCTCCCACGAACTCTGGCTGCACAAGCCCGAGCTTCTGGCCCATTACCAGCAGCGCTTCCAGCACATCCTGGTGGACGAATTCCAGGACACCAACACCATTCAATACGCCTGGCTGCAGGTGCTGGCGGGTCACCGGGTGCCGTCCACTATCGTCGGCGACGACGACCAGTCCATCTATGGCTGGCGGGGCGCCAAAGTGGAGAACATCCAGCAGTACCAGCGGGATTTTCCCAACGCCCGGCTGGTGCGCCTGGAACAGAACTACCGCTCCACCCAGACCATCCTGAAGGCCGCCAACGCGGTGATCGCCAACAACCAGGGGCGTCTGGGCAAGGAATTGTGGACCGATGGTCCCCAGGGCGAACCCATCAGCCTGTACGCGGCGTTCAACGAGCAGGATGAGGCCAACTACATTGCCGACAGCATCTCGGCCTGGGTCCAGGACGGCAACCTGCGCAGCGAATGTGCCATCCTTTACCGCTCCAATGCCCAGTCGCGGGTGCTGGAGGAGTCCCTGATGCGCCAGGGCATTCCCTACCGGGTCTACGGTGGCCTGCGTTTCTATGACCGCCAGGAAATCCGCAACGCGCTGGCGTACCTGCGCCTGGTGCATTACCACCGGGACGATGCCGCCTTTGAGCGGGTGGTGAACATTCCGGCCCGGGGCATTGGTGCCAAGAGCCTGGCGGAGCTGCGCGCCTACGCCACGGAGCAGGGTATCTCGCTCTGGGAAGCTTCCGAACGCATGCTGGCGGCCGGGCAGGTGAAAGGCCGGGCCAAAACCGGGCTTCAGACCTTCATGGACATCATCAACACCCTGTCGGAGATGGTGGACCACGCCTCGCTTCAGGGCCTGATGAAACAGGCCATCGAATCCAGTGGCCTGAAGGACTACCACGCCAGTGAAAAAGGCGAGAAAGGCCAGGCCCGGGTGGAAAACCTGGAAGAGTTGGTGAACGCGCTGTCGGATTTCGAGGTGGAAGAAGGCGTCGACCCGCTGGCCGAGTTCATCGCCCAGGCGGCGCTGGATGCCGGTGAGTCCCAGGCTGATGCCCACGAAGACAGCGTGCAACTGATGACCCTGCACTCGGCCAAGGGGCTGGAGTTCCCACTGGTGTTCTTGGCCGGTATCGAGGAGGGGTTGTTCCCCCACGGCATGTCACTGGAAGAACCGGGCCGCATGGAGGAAGAGCGTCGTCTGGCCTACGTCGGCATTACCCGCGCCATGAAGCAGTTGGTGCTCACTTACGCCGAATCCCGCCGCTTGTACGGGCAGGAGAAATTCCACGCGGTGTCCCGATTCGTGCGGGAGATCCCGGCTGACTGCCTGCAGGAAGTGCGCCTGCGCAACACCATCACCCGCCCGGCCATGGTGGGGCGCCCGAATGAAAGCCTGTTCAGCCAGGATTCCGCCGAGCAGTCCGGTTTCAGCCTGGGCCAGCGTGTTCGCCATCCCAAGTTTGGTGAGGGCATCGTGATGAACTGTGAGGGCACCGGACACCACACGCGTGTGCAGGTGAACTTTGATGAGGGCGCCAAGTGGCTGGTGCTGGCCTATGCGCCCCTGGAGGCCTGTTAGGGGTAGGCCTTACAGCCACCCCTTCCGCTTGAAGTACCAGTAGGGCGCGAACGCGGCCAGCACCATCAGCCCCAGTGCCATGGGGTAGGCCCAGGGCCAGTCCAGTTCCGGCATATGCTGGAAGTTCATGCCGTAGATGCTGGCAATCAGGGTGGGTGGCAGGAAGACCACCGCCGCAATGGAAAAGATCTTGATGATCTGGTTCTGTTCGATATTGATGAAACCCTGGGTGGAATCCATCAGGAAGTTGATCTTGTCGAACAGGAAAGTGGTATGTGACATCAGGGTTTCTATGTCCCGATTGATTTCCCGCAGCGTTTCACGAATCTCTCCTTCCTTTTGAAGATGGCGCAGCAGGAACGACAGGTTGCGCTGGGTGTCCATCAGGCACAGGCGGGTTTTGCCGTTGCTGTCTTCGAGCTTGGCCAACTGGCTAATGGCGTCATCCAGTTCCGCGTCTTCATCTTCCAGCACCAGGTAACTGACATTTTCCAGCTGCCGGTGCAGGTCTTCCAGGCCGTCGGCGTGGTTCTCCACTTTCTGGTCCAGGATGGTCACCAGCATTTCGGAGGCATCGCGGGCTTCGACCTGTTCACGACGGGCGCGCATGCGCAGCAGGCGGAAATCCGCCAGTTCGGTCTCGCGGATGGTGATCAGGCAGTTTTTTTGCAGGATGAAAGCGACGGATACCGTATTGTGCCGGCCGTCGGCCAGATTCAGGAAAAGTGAGTGAACATGAACGCCGGCGTGATCGACAAAACAGCGGGCCGAGGCCTCGATTTCCTCGACATCATCAAACGCCGGGATGTCGCTTTTCACCAGCGTCTGCAGTAGCTGGCGCTCATCCTCGGTGGGCTCGCAGGCATCAATCCAGTCGGCCTGTTTGAGGTAGGCTCTTTGCTCATCTTCCGGAACGTCCAGCTCCTTGATCAAGCCGTCCTGGATTTTGTAGAACCTCAGCATGAACGGTCTCCCCGTTTTATCGGCGTGTCAGGTAACTCAGTCTATCAGCACAGCGTAGATAACGGCGGCCAGAAGCACGCGATAAATCACGTAAGGCCACATCCCCACTTTATTGAGCCACTTCAGGAAGAAGTGTATCGCGGTGATTGCCATGACGAAGGAGGTCACGCCGCCCAGCAGGAAACCACTCCAGTCCACGGTAACATCCGAGGTGGCCACTTCCAGAAGCTTTACCGCCGATGCCAGCACGATAATGGGAATAGCCAGCAGGAACGAGAAGCGGGAGGCGGTCTGGCGGCCCATGCCCAGGAACAACCCGGCGGTGATGGTGACCCCGGAGCGGGAGGTGCCGGGAACCAGGGCGAAGGCCTGGGCAATGCCGACGATGAGGGCATCTTTCCAGCTCAGGGAGTCCAGGGTGCGCTCGCGCCGGGGCAGCCAGTCCGCGATGCCCAGGAGGATGCCGAACACCAGGGTGGTGATGAAGATAACCCCGGCACCGCGCAGTTCGTTGTCGATCATGTCCAGCAGCGCCAGGCCGGCGAGGCCTGCTGGGATGGTGCCGATCACCAGGTACAGCGCCAGCGCACCCTGGCCAACAAGCCTGCGCTGGCCCATGGACACCAGGCCATCTTTGGCAATGCCGAACACATCCCGACGGAAATACAGCACCACCGCCAGCAGGGTGCCCACGTGTACCGACAGATCAAAGCCCACGCCCTGGTCTTCCCAGCCAAAAAACGCCGGTGTGAGGATCAGGTGGGCGGAGCTGGAGATGGGCAGGAATTCGGTTAGTCCCTGGAGAAGGCCAAGGAACAGGGCCTGATAAAAATCCATTCTGTGGCGGTCCGTTTCAGTCAGGGTTCAGGGCTATAAAAGTCGGTGCGAATAGTAGCAGGGCGACCTCGAGTTGAACAGGCGAGGATGGCGGCGGTCGTTCCGGGTGTATCAGGTGTCTGAGGTGTCATCGCTTCCTGCAAACCGGTAGCCCACACCGGGTTCCGTCTGAATGTAATGTTGCTCGGTCGGGTCGTCCCCCAGCTTTTGTCTCAGTCTCCCAATAAGAATGCGCAGGTAGTGTGTATCCCGGGTGTGGGTCGGCCCCCAGATGTCCTTCAATAGCTGTGACTGGGTCACGATTTTCCCGGTTGCCAGCATCAAAACCTTTAAAACGGAAAATTCCTTCGGGGTAAGCCGGACGTGCTCCCCTTTCACCATGACTTTTCGTGTGGAAAGGTCAATGTACAGGGCGCCGTCATCAAACAGCACCGGGGTGTCTTGGGTGGACGCATTTTGTTGCTGCCAACTGCGCAACTGGGTTCGGACTCGCGCCAGTAACTCATCGATGCCGAAGGGTTTGGTGACATAATCGTTGGCCCCCAGATCCAGGGCTTTCACTTTTTCCAGCTCCCTGTCCCGCACTGACAGAATGATGACCGGTGCGGACGACCACTCCCTCAGGCCAGCCAGTACCTCCGAACCATCCATGTCCGGAAGCCCCAGGTCCAGAATCACAAGGTCCGGTGAGTGCCGCGCGCATAACCCCAAACCCGTTTCACCGTCCTCTGCTTCGATGAGCTCATAGCCCTCGGTTCTCAGGCTGATGCGCAGGAAATGCCGGATTTGCGGCTCGTCATCGATAATCAGAATACAGGGCGTGTCGCGGTTTTGTGCTGGAACTGTCATTCACTGGCTCCCCGGCTGGGCTCTTGTTCAGGGGATTCTATCAAAGGCAGCGCCATTTCGATGGTGGCTCCCTGGCCATCTGGACCGGCCAATGCCCGAATTCGACCGCCATGAGCTGCGATCATGCCATGGCAAATGGCCAAGCCTAACCCGCTACCGTGCGGTCCCCGGTCACCCTCACCACCTGTGAAGAACATATCAAATACCTGATCACGTTGACCTTCCGGGATGCCCGGGCCTTCGTCCGAAATGGCGAGAATCAGTTCATCACCGCTTTGGCGGGCCTGTATGCTCAAGGTTGAGCCATCGGGTGCGAACTTGGCGGCATTTTCCAGAACGTTCACCAAGGCCTGTTCAATGAGTGCGGGATGCACGAAGAGCAACGGCAGGTTTTCTTGTACCTCACGTTCCACCCGCACTTTTGACATGAGATTACGGGTACGTCGGAGCGCCGAGGACAGGATGTCGGTGAGGGCGATCCAGTCGCGTTCGATTTTGAGAGTGCCGTGGCCCAGTTTGGTCATGTCCAGCAGGTTCCGAATGTATCGGTCCAGACGCTCCCCCTCGCCGAGGACGGAATCCAGAAGGCTGTCCCGATCCTCATCCGACAGTCTGTCGGACATGGATTTCAGGGTGCTGGCTGAGCCAATCATCGAAGAAAGCGGTGTGCGAAGGTCATGGGAGATAGACGAAAGCAAAGCGGAGCGCAGCCGTTCGGTTTCTTCGGCCACCCTTGATTCGGATAGATTCGCGGCCAGACGGGTCCGGAACCACGCGAGGCCCAACTGATGCACGTAAACGCTGATGGCGAGGCCCCGGTAATACTCCGGATTTATACCGTCGACCCGTAGGCCGAGCACGCCGTAGACTTCTCCGTCTGCTTCGATGGGTTCAAATCGCCATGGAAGGCTGTTCAGTGTGTCGGAAAAGGCACCGCTGGGCTTGCCGTTTTTGATGGCCCAGTCAATGGCGGATCGGTCTGCATTGTTTAACGAGTGCGAATCGCCACCCTGAGCCATAACTTCAAGGGCCCCGTTCTCAGGGCTCCGTTGCGCAATGATCAAGGGTATTTTGAGTTGTTTATAAAGCACCTCCACCGCCTCGGTCTGGACCGAGGTAATGTCGGGGGCGGAGGCGAGGCGGCGGGTAAACTCCAGGTGTGCGTCGGAGAGATCGTTAGAGGCACGCAGCATCCGGACCTGATCCCGCAAGCGGCCGGCAAGGTTGCCTCCGGTGACGGCAATAACCAGGAAGAACACCACCGTCAGGAGCTCGTCGGTATCCGCCATGTGGAAAGTCAGGCGAGGTTCTGTGAAGAAGAAGTTATAAGTCAGAAAGCTTAATGCCGCCGTGAACAGTGCGGGCCGGATGCCGGTGCGGGCCGCCACCCAGAGTACGGATGTCAGGAAAATGAGCGAAAGGTTGCCCAGCGGCAGTACGTTCTGAAGCCCCATTGATATGACGGTGGCAGCGCCAACGCTGCCCACGGCCCAGGCGTAGTCGCTCCACTGAAACGGCTGGCTGGACAGCTGGACAAGCCGGCGACGTTGCTTTCTGGGCACAGGGATAAATGTGACTTCAAAGGCTTCCGCCTGTTCCAGCAGGACACGGCTGGTGGACTTTTTGAAGTGCCACCAACGATTGTGGGAGCGCCCGAGAATCAGCGTTGTAACGTTCTGATCCCTGGCAAACGCGAGGATTTCTTCGGCCACGTTGTGTCCCCGAAGGGTTTTGACTTCAGCGCCCAACCGGGAAGCAAGATCAAACGCTTTTCCCAATCGTTGCCGCTCGTCCGCGCCGGCCCGGCCATTGTCCACGGTAACCACCGTCCAGGGTGCTTTGCGCCTTTCAGCGAGACGCCGCGCTGCGCGCACCAGTGTCTCACCCTGACCGGAGCCGTCCACTGCAACCAGCATCCTGGATCGAATGTGCCAGGGGCCTTCGATACCCCGGGATTGCATCGTATCCCGCACATCGGAATCGAGCCGCTCGGCAATGGTTTGAACTGCGAGCTCTCGCAGTGCCGACAGGTTCGATGGTGAGAAATACCCGTCCATGGCTGCACGGGCCTGTTCCGGGACATAGACCTTCCCCTGCTTCAAACGCTCCAGAAGCTCCGAGGGGGCGAGATCCACCAGCACAATATCCCGGGCCCGCTCCAGGAGGGAGTCAGGGACGGTTTCGCGCATCCGCACACCCGTGATGCTGGCAACTACATCCGACAGGCTTTCCAGATGTTGAATGTTGATTGCCGTCCAGACGGTGATGCCCTGATCCAGCAGTTCCTCTATGTCCTGGTAACGTCTGGGGTGGCGGGTTCCCGGGATATTTCGATGAGCCAGCTCATCCAGTAACAGCACGTCTGGTTTTCGTGCCAGGGCGGCATCGAGATCGAATTCCCGAAACCGATTGCCAGCGTACTCGATCTCTTTTGTCGGAAGCTGCTCAAGCCCCTCGCACAGGGCCAGAGTGTCGGCCCGACCATGGGTTTCGGCGACACCGACCACAACATCGACGCCTTGCCGCTTCAATTCATGGGCTGCTTGAAGCATCTGATAGGTCTTGCCGACCCCGGGGGCGGCTCCCAAAAAGACTTTCAGCCCCCCGGCCGATTCACGCTCCTGAGTCTTCAGGAGCGCATCGGGGTTGGGGCGATGACAATCGCCTTGGTTCAATTGAGAGACTCCTTGCCATCCAGTGCCAGGTTAATCCTGAGAACATTAACCCGACGCTGGCCCAAAATACCCAGTGTGGGGCCTTCAGTGTATCGTTCTATGAATTTATTGACCCGGGAAACGGGAATACTCCGCGCTCTTGCCACTCGTTCAGCCTGAACAATCGCCGATTCCGGTGAGATGTGCGGGTCTATGCCGGAGCCTGAGGCCGCAAGCAGATCCACCGGGATAGAATCAGGATTAACACCCTCTCTCTGGGCAATACCTGCTGAGTGCTCGGCAACACGAGCCCGCAGGTCAGGATTGCTGGGCGCATAGTTGGAACCGCCGACGGAAAACGGATCGTAGCCCGCAGCTGAAGGCCGGCCATGGAAGTATTTCGGGGCTTTAAAGGGTTGTCCAACCAATTCTGACCCCACCACGGTATCATCAACGATAATCATGCTCCCAAAGGCTTGATGTGGAAACATGACCTTACCCGCCGTTGTGACCAGCAGAGGATATAATCCACCGCATAGCAAGATGAAAACAATGGCCGCCCTGGCAGCGGAAAGCCAGGATGCAGACCGCGTTACGGTTACGGAGTTCGATTCAGTCATGATATTGGTCTCCTCAGATGACCACGGTAAGCATCAGGTCCAGCGCCTTGATCGCCGCAAACGGCAGCAACAGCCCGCCGAGGCCAAAAATCAGAAGGTTACGGCGCAGCAGTTGGGTCGCACTGGCTGGTTTGAACTGGATACCCTTCAGCGCGAACGGGATCAGAGCCGGTATGATCAAGGCATTGAAAATGGTCGCCGCCAGCACCGCACTGACCGGGTTGGCCAGATCAAGCACGTTGAGGGCATCCAGCGCAGGCAGGCTGGTGACGAACAATGCAGGCAGGATGGCGAAGTACTTGGCCACATCATTGGCCAGGGAGAAAGTGGTCAGCGAGCCGCGTGTGATCAGCAGCTGTTTCCCAATTTCGACCACCTCTAACAATTTGCCGGGGTCCGAATCAAGATCCACCATATTGCCGGCTTCGCGAGCCGCCTGAGTGCCGGAATTCATGGCAAGTCCCAGGTCGGCCTGGGCCAGGGCAGGGGCATCGTTGGTGCCGTCACCCATCATCGCCACCATGCGGCCTTCATCCTGCTCTTTCCGGATGATGTCCAGCTTCTGCTCAGGGGTGGCTTCGGCAACAAAATCGTCAACGCCGGCCTCGGCGGCAATCGCGGCTGCCGTCACCGGGTTGTCGCCGGTGATCATCACCGTTTTGACACCCATTTCCCGTAACTTGGCGAACCGCTCTTTGATGCCAGATTTGATGACGTCCGACAGGGCGATAACGCCAAGTACGCGATTGCCTTCAGACACCACCAGCGGGGTTGCACCGTTCTTGGCGACCCGGTCTACCAGGCGGTCGGTTTCCTGAGGGTAGTTCCCGCCATTTTCGGTGACGAATTTGCGAATCGCATCCGTTGCACCTTTGCGAAGAATCCGACCATCGGGTAAATCCACGCCGGACATGCGGGTGTTGGCAGAGAACTCGATGAACTCTGTGCCCTCGGAAGCCTCGGCATCCGAGCCTTTATCTCTGGCCAGGGCAACCACGGATTTGCCCTCTGGGGTAGGGTCCGCCAGGGACGTCAATAATGCTGCGTCTCGCAATGTGCCGGGCGCGACGCCCTGAACGGCTTCAAAGGCGGTGGCTTTGCGATCACCCAGAGTGATGGTGCCGGTTTTGTCCAGCAGTAAAGTATCGATGGAACCTGCCACCTCTACGGCCTTGCCCGATTTTGCAATCACATTCGCACGCATGGCCCGGTCCATACCGGCAATGCCGATGGCCGGGAGCAGCCCGCCAATGGTGGTCGGAATCAGGCAAACGAGCAGTGCAACCAACACCGAGAAGGAGGGTGTGGCACCGACAAATCCCCCAAAGGGCACCAGGGTAACCACCACAATCAGGAACACCAGGGTCATGGCAGCCAGCAAAACCGAGAGCGCCAGCTCGCTCGGAGTTTTCTGCCGTTTAGCCCCTTCAACCAGGGCAATCATACGATCCAGCAGTGAATTACCGGGATCGACCGTCACCTCAACCACAATCTCATCGGAGAGTACTTTGGTACCGGCACTGACACCGCTGTTATCCGTGCGTGCTTCTCGGAGCACGGGCGCCGATTCACCGGTCACTGCCGATTCGTTGATGGTTGCGGCACCGGTGACGATTTCACCGTCGGCGGGGATCAGCTCGTTGGGTTTGACCAGCACGCGGTCGCCCCGGCGCAAGTCTGTCGCCGCTACTTCCTTGTACTGTTCGCCATCGAGTTTGCGGGCTTTCAGATCCTTCCTTGTTGCCCTGAGTGCTCCGGCCTGGGCCTTGCCCCGAGCTTCGGCGACGGATTCGGCGCCGTTGGCGAACAACACCGTGAATAAAAGAATCGCGCAGATGGCGAAATCCAGGCCGGCAGGCTTACCCTGGGCAAGATTGCTGAGGCCCAGCAGGAAGGTGATCAGGGTTCCAGTACCAACAACCATCATGACCGGGTTGCGGGCCAGATCTTTCGGAGACAGGCGCCTGATTGACTGGCCGAACACACTGCCCGGATCAAGTGAGTCAGTCATTTTGGGGGTTCTTTTGGACATCATCATTCTCCACTCAGGACATCAGAGCCAGGGCTTCAGCGATCGGGCCGAGAATCAGCACCGGCATAAAGCTCAGCAGGGTAAACATCACAATCACCGCCAGGGTCATCAGCCCGAAGGTGGGCGTGTCGATGCTCAGGCTGCCGCGACCTTCAGGAGCGGAACGCTTGGCCGCGAGCGAGGCCGCAATGGCCAGGGGCGCCAGGATTGGAATGAAACGACCGAGGGCGAGGTTGACTGCACAGGTCACGTTCCACCACACGCTGTCGTCGCCGAGGCCTTCAAAGCCGGAGCCATTGTTGGCAAAGGCTGAGGTGTACTCGTATATCGCCTGGCTGATGCCGTGGAAGCCCGGATTGGAGTTGCCGGTCAACGCCGGGAAGGCAACGGTGATGGCGCTGAAACCCAGAATCAGCAGCGGCTGGATCAACAGCGCAATACACACCAGCTTCATTTCCCGGGTTTCCAGCGACTTGCCGGCGATTTCCGGGGCACGACCGATCATCAGGGAGCCGAGGAAGGCGGCCAGCAGCAGAAACAGCAGGTAACCGATCAGACCCACGCCGATACCACCGAAGGTGACGTTGATGAACATGTCGATCATCGGAACCATGCCGCCAATGGGGTTGAAGCTGTCGTGCATGCCGTTGACCGACCCGTTCGAGGTCTGGGTGGTCCAGCTGCCCCAGAGTGCGGTTGCGGTGGCACCAAACCGGACTTCCTTGCCTTCCAGGTTCTCACCGTCTGCGGCAAGCCCGGAGAAGGCGACGTTCGGCTGGTTTTCGGACCATATCGCCACCGACGTCAGTGACACCGACATCACCACCATCACTCCCATCACCACCATGGCCAGGCGGCGACGGCCGGTCATAAAGCCCAGGGCGAACACCAGGGCCGCCGGAATGAGAACGATGGATACGGTTTGCACGAAGTTGCTCAGTGGCGTCGGGTTTTCCAGGGGGACGCTGGAGTTGGGGCCGTACCAGCCACCGCCATTGGTGCCTATCTGCTTGATGGCCACCATGGGTGCCACCGGGCCGATCGGAATGTTCTGTTCTTCCATGCCGGCGGTCTGGTCCAGTGGAATGGCGGTGCGGGCACCTTCATAGCTGTTCGGCACGCCCTGGGAGGCAATGATCAGTGCCACCACCGCAGCGACCGGCAACATGACGCGAACAATGGCCCGGGTGATGTCTTCGTAGAAGTTACCCACGGAGACAACACCATCGACGGCCGGTTGTTTCTTCTTGTCTGAACGACCCAGAAGTGTACGAACAATCGCCACCAGCGCTGCCATGCCAGCTGCCGGCGTTACCACCTGGAGTGTGACAATCCCAAAGGTATGGGCCAGGTAGCTCAGCTGTGCCTGCCCCGAATAGTGCTGCTGGTTGGTATTGGTCAGGAACGAGACAGCCGTATGAAGCGCCAGGTCCCAGCTGATGCCGTCGATCCCGTCCGGGTTCAGGAACAGAAAGCCCTGGGCCATCAGCAGGCCGAAGACGATCAGAACCAGAGCAAGGTGGAGTTTGAGCAGCGCGTTGCCATAACCCTGCCAGTTCATGGGCTGGAAAGGGTCCACGCGAAACAGTCGGTACAGGCCGTTTTCCACCGGCAGAAAGACAGCGCCCGCCGTCCCCTTGGCGCCGTCGAAAACGCCTGCAATATATTTGCCCAAGGGCCACGCCAACAGAAGCGTGACCGCGTAAATTACGATGACCTCGTTCACAGCCGCTCCTCCAGATCAATAAACATAAAACACAGGCCAAACAGTCCCAGAATGATGCCAATGCCGATCAGTGCCATGGTCAGAACCTCTCGGGCCATAGCAGGGCGGCGACCAGGTAGGCGCCGACTGCTACGGAAACAATGAACAGGAAAGTAGACACGCTCGGTCTCCTTCAGTGAGTGTGTCTTTATGGTGCTGGGGAGGGGCGTAAAAATTCGATGACCAAATCCGGGGCTGGTCGTAAAAAGTTCGTTAAAAAGTGAGGGCTATGGTTCGACCGTTGGGATCAGCCAACAGGAAACTCGGTTTTCGCATATCGAACGCGGGATTTACGGCGCACTGTCAGGGTATAACCCAAAGTGAGTGGGCCAAGGCGTCCGATCAGCATGATTGCCATGATGACCAGCTGGCCTGCTGTGCCCAGCTCGCCGGTGGTTCCTCGGGACAGACCAACGGTGCCGAACGCGGAAACCACCTCAAACGCGATGTCCAGAAACTCATCCTCAACCAGGATGCTCAGTGAAATTACGCCCAGGAAGACCACCGCCATCCCGATGGTGGCTGTGGCGAGGGCCTTGAGTACCGTCTCGCTGCTGAGAGAGCGTTTGAAGAAACTCACATTCAGATTGCCTCGCAAAAACGAACGGGTTGCGGCGAGCATAATGACGAAAGTCGATATTTTGATACCACTGGCCGTGGAGTTCGGGGCACCCCCTACGAACATTAGAAGCAGCATCAGTACGCTGGTGCCAGCCGTTAACGCGCCAATATCGAGAGTGTTGAAGCCAGCTGTGCGTGGCGTAACGCCCTGAAACCAGGCGGCGAGGAGTTTGTCCCAGAAACTGTCCAGCGCTCCAAGGGTGGCGGGGTTGCCAAATTCCAGTAGCAGAATGGCGCCGGTGGCAGACAGGTTCAGCAGCAGGGTAGCCAACAGAATGACTTTGACGTAAACCGACAGCCGCGACCAGCAGCGCTTGTCGAAGAGTTCCATGACGACGATATAGCCCAGGCCGCCAGTGATAAACAGAGCCGTCACGGACAGACTGATGCCAGGATGGTCAACGTAGGCAGAAAGGCTTTCTGGCGACAGAGCAAAACCAGCATTGTTAAACGCTGAGATTGTGTAGAAAAAGGCCTGGTAAAGACCCTCGGTCCATCCCAGTTCCGGGACGAAAAACAGGCCGAGCAACACAATACCGATGGCTTCGGCGGTCACTGCAAACAGCGCAATGGAGCCACCGGCCCTTCGGGCGGTCTGAAGGGAAATCTCGTTGAAGGCTTCCTGTGCGACCAGTTGGTGTTCCAGACGCAGCTTGAAACCCAGAGCGAGGGCGGTGAGTACCGCGAATGTCATTAACCCAAGCCCGCCCAGTTGTATCAGGGCCAGTATCACCAATTGCCCAAACAAGGTGTATTGACTCCCGGTATCCACAACCACGAGGCCGGTCACGGTGATTGCCGAGGTAGCGGTGAAGGCCGCTTCCATCCAGGAAACCGGCTCAACGGTCGCGAAAGGTAACTTGAGAAGGCACGCCCCAAGAGCAATGAGAAACAAAAACGATTCAAGCAGAAGCCGGGGAGGGTTGATGCTCCCTTTCCCTGGTGTCTCGCCGTTTGTGTGATGGGAAACAAGATCCAGAAAATGGACTTTCATAGGCGGCTGACGAGGTCTCTCAGGTCGTCCAGTTTTCCCCCAAGGACAATTCGATCTCCATTACGGATTTTCCAGGTATGGTCCGGGTGAGGGTGAGCTTCCTTCATCCGCTTCACAACCAGGGCTTCCACTGGCTCATCATTAATGACATCGCCGATTGTTTTGTCGATGAGATCGTCTGTGGTGTGAAAGTCCACGATGAAATAGTCATCGTCGAGACCCAGGTAATCGTGCACCATCGGGTAATTCAGTTCCTGTGAAATTCGGACTCCCATTTCAAACTCCGGGGCAATAACTCGCGTTGCACCGAGCCTCTCCAGAATCCGGTGGTGTTGGTTTGTCAGGGCTTTGGTCCAGACTTTCTTGACCCCCAGTTCCCTGAGTTGAAGAGTGGCCAGCATGGTAGCCTCAACATTTCGACCAATGGCAACCACCGCTGCGTCATAGCTGCCCGCGTTCAACTCGATCAGGGAGTTTTCATCGGCGACATCAGCAATAACCGCATGGGTAATTTCTTCCGCCAGCCGGTCGACACAATGTTCGTCTGAATCGATACCCAGCACCTCATGTCCCAGTCTAGTGAGTTCCCGAGCGATTGTTGCGCCAAAAACGCCGAGACCGATAACAATAAACTGCTGCTTTTTGATCATTGATACAGTCCCATTGATTGTTCGTTTTTCAACAAATGAGTGTAGCTGTAAATGTCCGCACTGCGTAAGCGTTCATTCCACGACGTAGTGGACTTATTTCACATCGCGTAGCGGCCTGAGCAACCCGGGCGAGACCTTATATTGTTTGGTGCCATCCT
>NZ_PTIV01000008.1 GCF_002934325.1 Marinobacter persicus | reverse complement strand
GAAACTGTAAAACGCTTTTCTTTAAAACTTTCAAGCAGTTAACAGCCGAGAAACACCCCACCGAAGTGGCCTGCCCCTCGAAAGAGATGCGCATTCTACAGACCGCAGTTTTCCTGTCAACGACCTTTTCGGAAAAACTTCTGTCGCTTCGGTTTCCACGTATAAATGGGCCCTAACCTAACCCAATTCAACCTTAACCAGACCGGCCACCATTGTCGCCCGATGCCGGGCACTCGCCAGATCGTCCCCTTTGGCAAGGGCAACTCCCATGCGCCGCCGACCATTCAGCTCCGGCTTACCAAACAGGCGCAACTGTGTATCGGGCTGAGACAGCGCGGACTCCAGACCTGCATAAGTGACGTCCGTGGAGTCACCTTCGGGCAGGATGACCGCTGAGGCCGCCGGCCCCAGTTGGCGGATAGCCGGAACGGGCAAGCCCAGGATAGCCCGCGCATGTAAGGCAAACTCTGATATATCCTGAGAAATGAGCGTGACCAGGCCGGTGTCATGAGGGCGCGGAGATACCTCGGAGAACCATACATCGTCACCTTTCACAAACAGCTCAACCCCGTAGATCCCATAACCGCCAAGATCGCCAACTATAGCCCGGGCAATGTCGGTGGCCCTTTCCAATGCCTTATCCGACATCGGATGCGGCTGCCAGGACTCCCGGTAGTCGCCATCCTCCTGGCGATGACCAATCGGATCGCAGAAGCTGATGCCGTCACGGTGTTTGACGGTCAGCAAGGTAATTTCATAATCGAAGTCGATGAAACCCTCGACAATGACACGCCCCTTACCAGCACGCCCACCGCTTTGGGCGTAATTCCATGCTTCGTCTACCTCGCTCTCATCCTTCACGGTGCTTTGGCCCTTGCCAGAGGAACTCATGACGGGTTTTACAACCAGAGGCAGGCCCACCGCTTCCACGGCCGCCCGATATTCCTCGTAGGTTCCGGCAAACCGATACGGTGATGTGGGCAGCTCCAGCTCTTCTGCCGCAAGGCGCCGAATTCCTTCACGGTTCATGGTCAGGTTGACCGCTCTTGCCGTGGGCACAACCCGGTAGCCTTCCTTTTCCAGCTTAACCAGTTCGTCAGTGGCAATGGCCTCTATTTCAGGGACAATGAGGTCGGGCTTTTCAGACTCGACCACCGCCCGCAAAGCGGCACCATCCAGCATATTCACCACGTGACTGCGGTGCGCCACCTGCATGGCCGGAGCATGCTCGTAACGGTCAACGGCAATGACTTCCACGCCAAAACGCTGAAGCTCAATAACCACTTCCTTTCCCAGTTCCCCTGCGCCACACATCAAAACCCGAGTAGCGCCGGGTGAAAACGGTGTGCCGATACGTACGCCCTGTTGGTTGTTGCTCATCTCAATATCTGTCCTTATTGGTCATAACGCGACTTTCTTTTCCCGTTCTGCCACCAGACGCAGAACGTCCCGGCGCTCTTCGTTCGTCATTGACGTCCAACGAAGAATTTCGTCTCCACTACGATGACAACCGATGCAGATGTCATCTTCGTCCAGGGCACACACGCTCACACAGGGAGAACGAACTTTATCGGAAGTCTTCATGGTTATAAATCGACCGGCTTGAGGTTGGCCACATAACGGCTGGCATTTTCCACATAGTGCGCGGCGCTGAGTTCCAGCATCTTTTTCTGCTCGTCCGTCAATTCCCGCTTGATCTTGCCTGGCGAGCCAACAACCAGGGAGCCGTCCGGCACTTCCATGCCTTCCGGTATCAGGGTATTGGCACCGATGAGACAGTGCTTGCCAATCTTTGCCCCGTTAAGTACTACGGCATTGATACCGATCAATGAGTAATCACCCACCTCGCAGCCATGAAGCATGACTTTATGGCCCACAGTGACACCCCGGCCAACAGTGAGAGGAATACCGGCATCGGTATGCAGCACAGAACCATCCTGAATGTTGGATTCGGGGCCAATGGTAATCAGATCGTTATCACCACGAATCACCACATTAAACCAGACGCTGGCATTCTCCAGCAGTTTGACACTGCCTATAACACTGGCATTGGGGGCAACAAACTGGCCCTCGCCCTGCTTTTCGGGCACGCGGTTATCAAGACTGTAAAACATGAAATCCTCCGGTTGGCTATCGGGGCGGTTCAAGAATATCAATATTGGCGTCGTAAACCGTGTTCAGGAAGTCTACCAGCAACAGGGCAGACATCCCCCAGATCTGATAATCCTCCCAGCGGTAACACGGCACATAGAAGGTGTTATCAATGTAACTGAGGGCATCGGTGCGTTCCCGCCGATCCTCGAGGAAATAAGAGATCGGTACACGGAAAATGCTTTCGATCTCGTCCGGGTTCGCTTCCAGGGGATGATCCTCCGGGATCACGCCGACGTAAGGCGTGACAAGAATCCGGTGCAAAGACATCACCTGACTCAATGGCGCAATCACCTGGACCTGATCCGGTGGCAGGCCGATTTCTTCGTGAGTTTCACGCAACGCGGTCACTTTCAGGGATTCGTCCTCCTTGTCCCGCATGCCGCCCGGGAAGGCCACCTGCCCCCGGTGCATGCTGAGCCTGGACGACCGCAGCGTGAAAACCATTTCCGGGTTATCCGGGTTATTGGTGATCGGAACCAGCACGGCCGCTTCCGGAAAATCCAGCGTCAGTTGTCGGGGGGCGTGGTTAGCCAACTTTTCAGACAGCAACTTTTGCACGTTCAACTCCGGTTACAGGCCATGATGAATGAGACATGGGCAGCGCTGATCGTTAAACTGGAACTTAAATCAGAAGCTCCTTGATGATTTACCAGTATACGGGGAAAACAATGAAGTATTGCAGCATCTGCGGCAACCCGGTTGAGCAACGAATTCCCGAGGGGGATAACCGACACCGCTATGTATGCGTAAGCTGCGAGACCATCCATTACCAGAACCCGAACATCGTAGCGGGCACCGTGACAGTCTGGGAAGGGCAAATTCTGCTTTGCCGACGGGCCATCGAACCCCGCTACGGCTACTGGACACTACCGGCGGGATTCATGGAGAACGAGGAAACCACCATGGAGGCTGCCGCCAGGGAGACCCGGGAAGAGGCCCTGGCCGAAGTCGATATCCAGGGCCTGTATTCGATGATTGACGTTCCGCACATCAACCAGGTTCACCTGTTTTACCGGGCACAGCTTCTTGACGGTCGCTTTGGAGCGGGAGAGGAGTCACTGGAAACTCAGTTGTTCCACCCATCCAGGATTCCATGGAGCGAGATATCGTTCCCTACCGTTCGCAAGACGCTGGAATTGTTCCTTTCGGATATGAAAACACAACAGTTTGGTGTCCACGTGACCGACATTCGCCACCCCATGGCCAAAAACAACTAATCAGAGATCTTCCAACCGATAGACTTCGTAGGCTGGCTCCTCGTAGGGGTGAGCCTGCTTGAAAGCCGTAATAGCATCGAAGATCTTTGCATCCTCAATCACCAACTCGACCTTGAACTCCTTAACCGTTTCAAGCTCCCCCTGGGCGCCCAGGAACGGGTCACTCCCTGCCAGCGGCCGGAACTGACCCTGGCCTTCACATTGCCAGGCACAGCTGTCGTAGTCGCCGATCTTTCCGGCACCGGCATCGAATAATGCCTGCTTGGTGGTTTCGAGATGACTCTCTGGAACGAAGTAACACAGCTTGTACATTTTTCACCCACCTTGATCAAACTTTGTTAATCATTGAAGTTTTTCAAGTTACCCACAAAATCTGTGGATAACTATGGGGATAGTTTTGGGGAATCCGCCGCCAAGCCCCTTGATTACTGACCCTAACTCAAATTGGCGACAAAATCGCCCATTTGATTTCCCCTTTTTATTTCAACAGCTTATGAGCAGCGAACAAAAATAGGGCAAAAATACCGGTGTTTGTACACAGATCGCGCAACACCGCCTCTTCAATGTGCATAAAAGCGGATAGTCAAGGCCTTGACACGACTGATGGGGGCGATTTTTCCACTTTTTCAGTCAACAATTAAAATGACAATCACGTTATTCATGCCATAAAAAAACCGGTCTGCCGCAACCCTGAAACTCAGAGTACAACAGACCGGCCTAGGGAGCCTTAGCAGGTTGCTTTAGGCAAGCCAGCGCCTGGCATTACGGAACATGCGAATCCACGGACCATCTTCCTGCCAGCCACTCGGGCGCCAGGAGTGCTGGACAGCCCGGAACACCCGCTCGGGATGCGGCATCATGATCGTTACTCGCCCATCGCGACTGGTCACACCGGTAATGCCCATCTCCGACCCATTAGGGTTATAGGGGTAACGGGTGGTGGCATTGCCCCGATTATCCACGTATTGCAGCGCCACCAGACCCTCGTCTTTCAGAGCCTGGGCGGAACTGCCTGCCGGCAGCTCGATACGGCCTTCACCATGGGCCACCGCGATGGGCATCCGCGAACCCGCCATGCCATCCATAAAGGCGGACTCCGAGGCCTGTACTTCAACCATGGCGAAACGTGCCTCGAACTGCTCCGACTGGTTACGGACAAAGCGCGGCCAGCCTTCACTGCCCGGAATCAGTTCGTGCAGGTTTGACAGCATCTGGCAACCATTACAGACGCCAAGGGCCAGTGTGTCCTGACGATTGAAGAAGCTGGAGAACTGGTCACGAACCCGGTCGTTGAACAGAATGGACTTCGCCCAGCCTTCACCGGCACCCAGAACGTCACCGTAGGAGAAACCACCGCAAGCCACCAGGCTCTGGAATTTTTCCAGGGTGATGCGCCCCGAAAGCAGATCACTCATGTGCACGTCGACGGCCTCGAAGCCGGCACGGTCGAAGGCTGCGGCCATTTCCACCTGGCCGTTAACGCCCTGCTCCCGCAGCACTGCCACCTTCGGGCGAGCGCCGGTGTTGATGAACGGTGCCGCCACGTCCTCGTTGATATCGAACGTCAACTCGGCGCTCAGACCCGGATCTTCGGCATCCAGCAGGTTGTCGAACTCCTCCTGAGCGCAGTCGGCGTTGTCCCGCAGCGACTGGATGCGATAGCTGGTTTCGGCCCAGAGGCGCTGCAGCTCCGCCCGCGGCTCATCCACCACGGTGTCGGGACCAAAGGTCAAACGCATGCGATCTTTGTTATTCAGAGTACCGATCACGCTGGTGTGATCACCCAGCCCTGCCCCGGAGAATTGTTGCAGAACAAACTCAGTGTCTTCTCGACGAACCTGAATCACCGCCCCAAGTTCTTCATTAAAAAGTTCACGGGCAAACTGGGACGCATCTTCGGCCAGACCATCCAGTTTCACATCGACACCGGTATGGCCAGCAAACGCCATCTCGGCCAGAGTCACGAACAGACCACCATCGGAGCGATCGTGGTAAGCCAGCAGTTTGCTATCCGAGTTCAGGCCCTGAATCACCGCGAAGAACGCTTTGATATCTTCCGGGTTATCCAGATCAGGAGCCACTGCCCCCATGTGTTTATAGACCTGCGCAAGAGCCGAGCCGCCCAGACGGTTCTGGCCAGCGGCCAGATCAATCAGAATCAGATCGGTTTCACCCGCATCGGTACGCAATTGAGGCGTCAGCGTACGGGCTACGTCGGTTACCGGAGCAAAACCACTGACAATCAGCGACAGCGGAGAGGTGACACTCTTCTGCTCGCCATTGTCTTCCTCCCAGGCCGTCTTCATCGACATGGAATCCTTGCCCACCGGAATCGTGATGCCCAGTGCCGGACACAGTTCCATACCCACCGCGCGAACGGTCTCGTAGAGGTTCTCGTCCTCACCGGGATGACCGGCTGCCGCCATCCAGTTCGCCGACAGGCGGATATCCGACAGCTTGCCAATCGGTGCGGCTGCCAGGTTGGTAATAACCTCGCCCACCGACATGCGACCCGAAGCCGGCGCATCCAGCACCGCGACCGGGGTGCGCTCGCCCATGGCCATCGCCTCACCGGTGTTCACATCAAACGAAGCTGCGGTAACTGCCACATCGGCGACCGGCACCTGCCAGGGACCAACCATCTGATCGCGAGCAACCAGACCGGTAATCGTACGGTCACCAATGGTGATCAGGAAGTTTTTGGAGCCCACCGACGGCAAACGCAGCACACGGCGGATCGCTTCGTGGATATCGATCTTCGTAGAATCGAAAATCGGCTTGGTGAACGATTCCCGGGTGACGCTGCGGTGCATTCTCGGCGGCTTGCCGAACAGCACATCCATCGGCAGGTCTACTGGCTTATCGTCAAAGTAGGAATCACTCAGCTCCAGGTGATGAGCCTCGGTGGCTTCCCCGACCACGGCATAGGGGCAGCGCTCCCGGCGGCACAGGGCATCAAACTGATCCAGGTTTTCCGGCGCCACCGCCATTACGTAGCGTTCCTGGGATTCGTTACACCAGATTTCCAGCGGCGACATGCCCGGCTCGTCACTCGGGATATCCCGAAGCTCGAACTTGCCACCACGGCCACCGTCTTTGACCAGTTCCGGCATGGCATTGGACAGACCGCCGGCACCCACGTCATGAATGAAGCAGATCGGGTTATCCGCGCCCATCTGCCAGCAGCGATCGATCACTTCCTGACAACGACGCTCCATTTCCGGGTTGCCCCGTTGTACAGAGGCAAAGTCCAGGTTTTCATGGCTGGAACCGGAGTCCATGGAGGAAGCAGCGCCGCCACCCAGACCGATGAGCATGGACGGCCCACCCAATACAATCAGCTTGGCGCCTTCAGGAATGTGTCCCTTCTCAACGTGTTGCTCGCTGATATTACCCAGACCGCCGGCAATCATGATGGGCTTGTGGTAACCACGCACCTCTTCACCCGCCACGCCCGGGGCGAGGGCCTCAAAGGTCCGGAAATAGCCGGCCAGGTTCGGACGGCCAAATTCATTGTTGAACGCTGCACCACCAATCGGCCCTTCAATCATGATGTCGAGGGGCGATGCGATACGCTCTGGCCGACCATAATTCTCTTCCCAGGGCTGGGCGTCGTCCGGGAGGTTCAGATTGGAAACTGTGAAGCCCGTCAGGCCCGCCTTGGGCTTGGAGCCACGTCCGGTTGCGCCCTCGTCACGAATTTCACCACCGGCGCCCGTCGCGGAGCCGGAAAACGGTGAAATGGCCGTCGGGTGGTTGTGGGTTTCCACCTTCATCAGAATGTGGATCGGCTCTTTGTTGTAACCGTAGGCGCCAGTCTTGGAGTCCGGGTAGAACCGCCCGGCTTCGCTGCCAACAATGACAGAGGCATTGTCCTTGTAGGCAGACAATACCCCTTCACTGTTCATCTCATAGGTGTTGCGAATCATCGCAAACAGGGATTTTTCCTGGGCCTCGCCATCGATATCCCAGCTGGCATTAAAGATCTTGTGGCGGCAATGTTCCGAATTCGCCTGGGCGAACATCATCAGTTCGACATCGGTCGGATCGCGCTCAAGCGCCGTAAAGGACTCCACCAGGTAATCGATTTCGTCGTCGGCCAGCGCCAGCCCCAGGGAGGCGTTAGCCTCAACCAGAGCCCCACGGCCTCCGGCCAATACCGGCACGCGGCCCAGTTGGCGGGGCTCTTCGTCACTGAACAGCAACTCTGCCCCACCCATCTCGTGGAACACCTTTTCGGTCATCCGGTCGTGCAGGAGAGCCGCAATTTTTTCACGCTGTTCCAGACCCAGCTTTTTGCGGGCACGCACATAAAAAGCCACGCCCCGCTCGATCCGGCGAATCTGACGCAGGCCGCAGTTCCGGGCAATATCCGTTGCCTTGCTGGACCAGGGAGACAACGTGCCCGGTCTTGGCACCACCAGGAACAACACACCGTCGGGCTCTTCAACCTCAACACTGGGCCCGTAGGTCAGCAGTCGGTCCAGAACCGCCTGCTCGGCATCGGAAAGCTCGAATTCAAGATCGGCGAAGTGCATGAATTCGGCATACACATGTTCGACATCCGGAACGATTTCCTGGATGCGGGAATGCAGCTTACGGGAACGGAAAGGCGAGAGCGCGGGCGCGCCGCGAAGTTCAAGCATGATATCAACCTGTATCGCGCGAATCGGGAGACGTCTGAAAGCCGGCAATGATACCCGAAAGAAGTCGCGGGATACAGCAGCCAGCCAGACCGGCGACCGGTAATTTTGTTATGCTTACAATAACGACGGATGGCTCGGAGGAGCATGAGTTTGTCACGGATCCTGAACAACTTGAAAAGCTGCGGCCTTGCCCTGTCGGCGGTGGTATTGACCGCGCTGGTCCTTGCCGGCTGCTCGCGGCCCAGCACGCTTCAGGAGATACGTAACGAGGGCGTTTTACACGTTATCGTACGGGAAGCGCCATCACTGTATTACCAGCAACGCGGCGCACCCACAGGCTACGACTACCAGCTCGCCCGTCATCTGGCTGATCGGCTGGGGGTGGAACTGCGAGTCCGGGTTGCTGACAACAATTCCGAGATTCTCTCCGTCCTGACCAATAACTACGCCCATATCGGCATCGCCGGCCTGGCCAACCACCCGGATCTTGAGAATCAATTCCAGACACTGCCTACCGGCATCCAGGCGCAGTCAGTGATTGTCTACCACCGGGACGCAGAGCCTGCCAAAAGCTTCCCCGACCTTTCCGGCAAGACCGTCCATATCTTGCCCGACAGCAGTCACAAACGCCTGCTGCAGCAGTCGACCAACGCCGAGCCACCCGAAGTGAGTGTCCATGAAGGCCTGGATGCCGCGGGCCTACTGGCCCGGGTGGAACAGGGGGAATTCACCTATGCGGCCATTGCCTCCAATGAGCTGGAACTGAACCAGGTGTTTTACCCCAATGTCCAGCGGGGTTTCAGCCTGAATGCACCGAAGGACCTGGTCTGGTTATTCCCGAAGGAACAGGATCAAACGCTGATCAATGAAGTGCGGGATTTTCTCGAATCAACGCGTGAGAGTGGGCTGATGGCTCAGCTTAGAGAACGCTTCTACGGTCACCTGAAGCAGTTGAACTACGTTGGCGCTCTGACCTTTATGCGGCACGTTAAAAAACGCCTTCCGAACTACGAGCCACTTTTTAAGGAACACGCCAAAGAAACCGGCTTTGACTGGCGCCTGCTTGCCGCCATTGGCTACCAGGAGTCCCACTGGCGCCCCCGCGCGGTCTCGCCTACCGGCGTCAAGGGCCTGATGATGCTGACCCTATCGACCGCCAGCTACGTGGGGATCGACAACCGACTGGACCCGGAACAAAGCATTGCCGGTGGTGCCCGGTATTTCAGGGCCGTGCATAACAAAATTCCGGACCGCATTCCCGAGCCGGACCGGACCTGGTTCGCCCTGGCTTCCTATAATGTCGGCTTTGGCCATCTGGAAGATGCCCGCAGGCTGACCGAAGGCGCCGGAAAAGATCCGGACCGGTGGATGGACGTTAAAGAATTCCTGCCGAAGTTGGCCCAGAAAGAATGGTATTCCAGAACCCGCTTCGGCTATGCCCGGGGACACGAGCCTGTGCTCTACGTCCAGAACATTCGCCGGTACCTGGATTTCCTTGTGCGTCTGACCGAGCCCAGCATCCAGGCCACCACAGGCCTTGAAGATAAGATCGTCTGGCTGGAACCCGCCGAGAAAAAAGTGCCTGAAATAGAAAGCCCGACAGTCACTGGGCCAAACCGGGCTGAGCTGCCGCCGGAGATGGGACTGATTCCTCCGACTCTTTGAGTAGGCTCACAGCGCACACAAAATAATCAGGGGCTAAAACGACAGTTCATCCAGATCCCTCACCCCCAGAGCTTTTTCCACCTGGGAGGAAGAAAAGCCACGCCGCGCAAGAAACCGGGCCTGGCGCAGCTTTTCCGCCAGATCATCATTCACCGGGGCGAGGCCAAACCGCCGCTCCCGCAAACGGGCCGCCAATTCGCACCAATACTCTTCTGACACTTCGTTCAGACACTCGGGGCTCTGGTGCACACCCCGCTGCTGAAGTTCTGCCAGGATCCGCACCGGTCCGTAACCCATATCCATCCGCTGGCGGGTAAACACGTCGGCAAAACGCTGATCATCCAGCCAACCCTCCGCCTCGTATTCATCCAACACCGTATCAATGACATCGGGTTCTATCTTGCGCTGCCGCAATTTCAGAAATAATTCCTGGCGACTGTGTTCGCGCCGCGCCAACAAACGCAGGGCTACCGAGCGCGCCCTGGTTTCAGGATCCTGCTGTTTTTCGTCTTTCACGGTAAACCCCTTTCCGCACACGCGTGCAAAACGCTAGACTAGCGCCCGATTCTTGATACTACCCGGCACATTCCCGTGCCGATGCCCGGTGGCGCATTACTTTGCCGCCCCCGCAGACTGGTTTCAATGCCGAAGGATATTATATGGCCGCGTTTATTCAGAAACTGTTCAAAACCCGCAAGGCAACCCCGATCAAGAAAGTTGCCAGGCCGGAAAAGCAGGAAGCCAGCCAGCCTCCCGCAGAGGATGAACGGAAAGCGTTACTGAAAGAGCAAGAAGGCCAGTTATCCAACAACCCGGAACAGACCGTGCTGGCAACCCTGGCCATCGACGGAGCAACCGCAGCCATCCGTCTCCAGGCCGCCCGGGGCCTTCGCGAGGAAACCTACCTGCAACAGGTACAGAAACAGGCGAAGGGACGAGATAAAGGCGTCTACCAACTGGTTAAACAGGCCCTCCAGAGCCTCCGTGAGCAACAACACCAAGCGCAGGCCACGCAGGAAACCATTGCCGGCCTGATTCAGCAGGCAAAAGAACAGGCCACCAGTGAAGACACCAAGCTGTACCAGGCAAGACTGGACTCACTGCTTGATCAATGGCGCACCATCGAAGCTCAAGCCTCCACCGAACAGGCGCAGGCTTTCCTGGAAGCCGTGCACCAGTGCCGTGAACGGCAAACCCAAATTGAACAGGCACAGCAGGAAGAACAACGTCACCAGGAGCAGACCCGCGAGCGCCAGGAAACACTTAACCTGCTCACGGAAACCCTGACCGGACTCACCACACCAAACACCCAGTTGCCCTCGGCCTCAGCCCTTGACGCCTTGCAAAAAACCCAGGAAAACCGTTGGCTAGAGGCAACCCGGGACACCAACGTCAGCAAGCAGGAGCAGAAAACCTACGAGCAGAACATGCTGGCGCTGCGCAACTTCCTGGGCGCCATCCGCCGGCTCGACCAGGCTCGCGAGGCACTCGCACAGTTGGAGCCAGTGGAGACAGCCAGCGACGAACAAACCGACGCCGCCCGCCAATTGCTGCTGGACATTGCCTGGCCCAACGATTTCCCAATGCCCGCTGAGCTGCTGACACTCAAAAAGCAGGCCGGCAAGGCCAAAAGCGCTCCGATCGAGACTGGCGACACCGAGCGCCAGAAGCGCCTGAATGACGCTCTGACAACCACGCTTACCCAACTCGAAGCGGCACTGGAAGCGAAGCTCTACAAAGAGTCCAAACAACTGTTGAAAACCGCCCAGAACCAGTTCCAGAAACTGGATGGCAACCACCGCAAAAAGTTGCAGGCACGCATGCACTTGCTGGCCGGCCAGTTCCGTGAACTGAATGACTGGCAAGGTTTCGCTACCCAGCCCAAACAGATTTCCCTGTGTGAACAAATGGAATACCTGGCCAACCAACCGATGGACCCGGAAGCCAAGGCCGAACGGATCAAGGAACTGCAGAATGAATGGCGTGAGTTGGGCGGCTCCTCGGACCGGGCACTATGGACCCGTTTCAAGACGGCGTCAGACCAGGCGTACGAGCCCTGCAAGGCCTACTTTGAAGCAAAGTCCGACCTGAAGCAGGCCAATCTGGAGAAGCGCCAGGCTATTTGTAGGGAACTGGCTTTGTTCCTGGAAAAGGCAGACTGGTCGAGCATCGACTGGAAAACCGCCGAGCGGATTCACCAGACGGCCCGGCAGGAATGGAAGGAAGCATGGCCGGTGGATTTCCGAGACAACCGGCAAGTGCAAAAGCGCTTCGACAGCCTGTTGAAACAGCTCGAAAGCCCACTGGACGAAGAACGCAAAAACAACGAAGCCGTCAAACAACAAATCGTTGAGAAGGCCGAAGCACTGATAGACCATGAGCCGCTGCAGGAAGCCATGCATCAAGCAAAAGCCCTTCAGGGTGAATGGCAGGCCGTGGGAATCACCCGTCACCGGGAAGATCGCAAACTGTGGAAAGCCTTCCGCCGGGCCTGCGATGAAATCTTCGCGCGTCGGGACGCCCACCGTTCTGCCCGACAGGAAGAAACCGAGCAGGCGGATCAGCAGGCTCGAAACATTCTTGCCGAGCTTGTCGATATCAACGCATCCTCGGATAAAAATCGCCTGGAACGGGCCCGCACCAGCCTGAATCAGCTCAACGGCCAACCGCTTTCCAAAGACATCAAGAGCGAGATTCAGGAGCTCCGCAAGCACCTGGCCAACCTTCAGAAAGCAAGACAGCTTCACGAGCAGGTGGATAAGTGGAAAGCCCTGATCGCCGAACGAATCAGCGCCCCCCTGGCCAGTGACCGTATCCCCGAACACTGGCCCAAGCTCACCGGAGCCTCCGACGAACCGAACAACCAGGATTTGGTCATCCGTACGGAGATCCTCACTGGCGCTCCCAGCCCCGAGGCTCATCAGCCTCGCCGCATGGAGATCCAGGTCCAGCGCCTGGCCGACGGTCTTGGCGGAGGGGAAGAAGTTCTCAGCAGCCCAGAGGCCATCGAACAACTGATTGCCCGCTGGTGCCTGCAAGTCGATGACGACGGCATCACCGCACAGGACGCGGAACGCCTGAATGCAGCACTGGATGCTTTCCTCAAACCGGAGTAATCCACGCCGTTCGATGGACAGATTGTCACAAACCGCCAGCCCCCACTTGTAGTCACGGGGTTGGCGGTTGCCTACAATGAACGGATCAGCTACAGGTTCGAAAACGCCCCGCTGGCACGAATCTGCCCTGTTGCCCAGCTCGTCAGGATTGCTTTATGACCATTGCGCAAACGCTCATGAACCGCTACGCCCGCCGCCCTGTTGGTAAAACAACCGGATTCTGCTCGGCGGTTGCCCTGGCCCTGCTCATGCCGGGATTGTCGGGCGTGCAGGCGAACATTGAAATACCCACGGAATATGAGCCGGTCATGCCGACCGTGGAGCAGGCGCGCGCCAATATCCTGATTGCCCGGCAGCTTCAGTTTACTCACTTTCGCGACCTCAGTGTCAGCGATGAGCTCTCCGACGATGTCTTTGAGTCTTACCTTGATTACCTCGACGGCCAGCGCATCTACCTGACGCAAAAAGACATCGACGCCTTGTCCGACATCCGTAACGTGCTGGGCCCAGCGCTGCGGACCGGTCAGTTGCGGCCAGCGTTCCAGGTCTACAACCTGGTACAACAACGCGTTATCGAGCGACTGAAGTTTGCCCTCGATCTGGTCAACAACGGCATTGGCCAACTCGACTTCAGCACTGACGAGCAAATCCGTGTTGATCGCTCTGAAACACCCTGGGAAGCGAACCAGGCGGCCCTGGACGAGCTCTGGACCAAGCGCATCAAAAATGCCGTGCTGTCCCAGCGCCTGAACGGCGCCGACAACGAGGCTATTGAAGATAACCTGCGCCGACGCTACGAAGGCCAGCTCAAACGCGCTTACCAGGCCCGCAGTGAGGATGCCTTCCAGGCGTACATGAATGCTTTCACCAGCATGTGGGACCCGCACACTTCCTATTTCTCGCCACGCACGTCAGAGAACTTCAACATCAACATGAGCCTTTCCCTGGAGGGTATCGGTGCGGTGCTCCAGTCGGACAACGAGTACACCAAAGTGGTTCGCCTGGTGCCAGGCGGCCCCGCCGCCAAACAGGGACAGTTGCAACCGGCAGACCGCATCGTCTCCGTGGCCCAGGAAGATGAAAAGCCCGTTAACGTCATCGGTTGGCGGCTGGATGAAGTCGTCGACCTGATTCGCGGCCCACGGGACTCAAAAGTGACCCTGGAAGTGATTCCGGCCAGTGCCACCGATGAAACCCTGACCCGTACCATCGTCATCAAGCGGGACGAGGTTAAGCTGGAAGAACAGAGCGCCAGCAAGGACATCATCGAACTGGAACGGGGCGGTGAGGACTACACCATTGGCGTCATCACCATTCCCACCTTCTACGCTGATTTCCAGGCCATGCAGGCGGGTGACCCCAACTACAAAAGCACCACCCGTGACGTTAGGAAATTAATCAATGAACTGAAGGATGCCAGTGTTGATGGCATTGTCATGGACCTTCGCAACAATGGCGGCGGCGCCCTGCACGAAGCCAATGACCTGGTGGGTCTGTTCATTGACCAGGGGCCGACCGTGCAGATCCGCAACGCCAACAACGAGGTGCAGGTTCTCACCGATCAGGACCCGTCGGTGGCCTACGACGGCCCGCTGGTGGTGCTGGTCAACCGGATGAGCGCGTCTGCTTCGGAGATCTTTGCCGGTGCCATTCAGGATTACGGACGGGGCCTGGTGGTTGGTTCCCAAACCTTCGGAAAAGGCACCGTACAAGCGGTAAGGCCGCTTAACCATGGTCAGTTGAAGATCACCCAGTCCAAGTTTTACCGGGTATCCGGCGGCTCTACCCAGCACAAAGGGGTCATCCCGGATATCAAGATCCCCTCCCGTCTGGACAAGACCCGCATTGGCGAGGATGCGCTTGACCATGCCCTACCCTGGGACCAGATCGATGCTGTACCGCACACACGCTACTTCGACTTCAGCGGAATCATTGACCAACTGCGGGAAAATCACGAAAAACGTTTTGCCACCAACCCGGAATTTCAACTGCTGCAAAAAGAAATCGAATTCCTGGAGAAACAACGCGCCATTGATTACGTCACCCTGAACTCGGATGAACGCAAGAAGCGCCACAGCGAAATTGAACAGACCCGGCTAACAATTGCCAACACTCGCAGGGAGCTTCAGGGAGAAGATCCGTTCGAAACACTGGACCAACTGGAAGATTGGCGGGATCAGCAGGCAGCCGATCCCGACAGTACAGATGAGGAACTGGATTTCGTCATTCGGGAAGGGGGCCACATCATGGCGGACCTGCTCAAGATGGACCAGAACATGGCATCCATCCTTGGCTCTTCGCAATTTGCGGTACAGACCAGCGCCCAGTAAACCCATCCAACCGGACTCAATGAGAGCCGCCGGGCGGGAATAACCCGTTCGGCGGTCACAATCCTCCGACCTTTACCCGAAAAGCGCGTTCATCCCGGTAATGTTCGGGTTATGCACAGCACCCTTTTCAGTCACAATGGCATCAATAAGATTGGCGGGCGTCACATCAAATACCGGATTGAACACCCGGATGCCCGCAGGCGCCAGCTGCCTGCCCCCCATTTCCCTGACTTCCGCGCCGTCACGTTCCTCAATGGGAATATCCCTGCCTTCGGCCAGCGCCATGTCCACGGTGCTGGAGGGTGCGACAACCATGAACTTCACCTTGTGGTGCCGCGCCAACACCGCCAGGCTGTAAGTGCCTATCTTATTGGCCACATCGCCATTGGCCGTGATCCGGTCGGCACCGACCACCACCCACTTCACCTTGCCTGAGGCCAGGATCGAGGCTGCGGCACCATCGGCATTCAGAGTCACCGGAATACTATCCCGCGCCAGTTCCCAGGCCGTCAGCCGGCTACCCTGCAACCATGGCCGGGTTTCATCCGCGTACACCCGGTCCAGCAACTGCTTCTCATGCAGGCGGCGAATCACGCCCAGGGCGGTGCCGTAACCACCAGTGGCCAGAGCCCCGGTATTGCAGTGCGTCAAAACCGATATGGGGCTCTCAGGCTGCATAACGTCCAGGGCATAATCTGCCATGGCCTGGTTGCCCGCTACGTCTTCCTCGTGGATTCGTCGCGCTTCGGCGTCCAGTCGTTCCAGAGCCTCTGCCAGAGAATGACAGCCATGGAAAACCGTTTCCATGCGTTCCAGAGCCCAAAACAGATTAACGGCGGTAGGCCGGGACGCCGCCAGTTCACGAATCGCCTGTTTGATTTCCGCCTGCCAGTCTCCACCGCCAGCATAACGGGCGGCCAACACCACGCCGTAAGCTGCGGTAATGCCAATGGCCGGCGCGCCACGCACCACCATGTCGGTGATACATTGGGCCACCTCTGACGCCCTCTGTGTGGTCAACCACTTTTCCTCACCCGGCAACAGGCGCTGGTCCAACAGTTCCAGTCGATCACCATGCCAACGCATGGCCACGGCCTGGCCGTTGAGGTCATTCGCGGTCGATACCATAGACAACATCCTCTCGCTCAACATAAAAAAAGCAGTATACCGTCATCCCAACAGATTACCCGCCTCTTATATAAGGGGTAGTCCTACCTACACAGCGCTGGTTATACTTTCCGACTAAACTTCCCGGCGCAGCCCCTTGCGCACCAACCCAAGGCAGCTCAATGACGGCAGACACCATCACCGCAGCCGACACCCGAATCAACGCCCGCTGGCTGATCCCCATGGCACCCGTTGGCCAGGTGCTCGAACACCAGGCAGTCATTCTGCGGGGCACCCGCATTCTCGATGTTCTACCCCAGGACAAGGCGGATCATCAGTACCGTACCCGGGAAACCCTGGACCTGGATCAGCATGTGGTCATGCCCGGCCTGATCAACCTCCACGGGCACACCGCCATGTCCCTGTTCCGGGGATTGGCCGATGACCTGCCCCTGATGACCTGGCTGAACGACCACATCTGGCCGGCCGAGGGCAGGTTCGTCAGCGAAAACTTTGTTGCCGATGGCAGCCGACTGGCTATGGCGGAGATGCTACGCACAGGCACCACCACCTTCTCCGACATGTACTTTTTCCCCGAGGTGACTGCCCAGGCAGCCCACGATGTTGGCATGCGCGCCCAGATCTGCTTCCCGCTGCTGGACACACCCACCGTCTGGGGTTCCGGCCCCGAAGAATACCTGAGCAAGGGCGCCGCATTGATTGAACAGTGGCAAGGCGATGATTATATCGTGCCGGCCATTGGCCCCCACGCTCCCTACACCGTCTCTGATGGCCCGTTGGCGGCTGCCCTGGAGTTGTCGCAGGAAACCGGGGCGCCATTACAGATTCATCTGCACGAAACCGCCTTTGAAGTGCGCGAAGCCCTCAAGGCAACCGGTAAGCGCCCTGTGGCCCGCATGGCGGATCTGGGCATCCTAAATAGCAACAGCCAGTGCGTACACATGACCCAGGTCGACGATGCCGACCTGGAGCAGGTGGCCCGCAGCGGCACCCATGTGGTTCACTGCCCCGAGTCCAACCTTAAGCTTGCCAGCGGCTTCTGCCCGGCACACCGGCTCCTGGAACATGGCGTCAACCTCACCATTGGCACCGACGGCGCCGCCAGTAACAATGACCTGGACCTGTTCGGCGAGATCAAGACCGCCGCGATGGTTGCCAAGGCCGTGGCCCAGGATGCGTCTGCGCTGCCTGCGCACCAGACTCTGGCGATGGCCACCATCAACGGTGCCCGGGCCCTGGGACTGGAGCATGAACTTGGTTCGTTGGTGCCGGGCAAACTGGCGGATGTCATCGCCGTGGATCTGAGTGATCCCTTTCTTCAACCGGTGTATGATCCCGCCTCCCACCTGGTGTACAGCAACCATGGTCGCGCGGTAAGCCACAGTTGGATTAACGGCGTACCTCAATTGCAGGACGGCCGCCTGACCCGCATCGACATGCCGGACCTGACGCTTCGGGTCAGCCAGTGGCGCAAACAGATTCTCAGTTAACCGTTATCAGGGGTACCCCATGAACAACCAGAACATCGATCACGACGAGATCGCCAAGTTTGAAGCCCTGGCCAGCCGCTGGTGGGACCCGACCAGTGAGTTCAAGCCCCTGCACGACATCAACCCATTGCGTCTCAACTATATCGATGAACGCATCTCACTGGCTGGCAAGCGCGTTGTGGACGTTGGTTGCGGCGGCGGTTTGCTGTCCGAAGGCATGGCGCTGAGGGGCGCGCACGTGACCGGCATCGACATGGGCGAAGCCCCCCTGTCGGTCGCCAAACTCCACAGCCTGGATTCCGGCGTGGACGTCACCTACCGCCGGATCACCGTGGAAGAGCTGGCCCGGGACCCGGAGCACGCTGGCCAGTATGACGCCGTCACCTGCCTGGAAATGCTGGAGCACGTGCCCGATCCCGGCTCCGTGATCAGTGCCTGCGCCGCTCTTCTCAAACCCGGCGGCCACTTGTTCGTGTCGACCATCAACCGGAATCCGAAATCCTTCCTGTTTGCCATCGTAGGCGCTGAGTACGTCATGAAAATGCTGCCCAAGGGCACCCACGAATGGAAAAAGTTCATCCGGCCATCGGAAATGTCCGATTACCTGCGTCACGCTGGCCTGGAAGTCCGGGAGTTGACTGGCATGAGCTACAACCCGGTCACCAAAGTCTACAAACTGGGCCGGGATGTTGACGTCAATTACCTGATGCACGCCCAGGATGCCCGTGAAAGCTGAACAAGCACCAGCTGCCGTCCTGTTTGACCTGGACGGCACGCTGATCGACACGGCTCCGGATTTCATCCGCTGCCTGAACCTGTTGCGCCAACAACACGGGCTGCCGCCACTGCCGCCTGAACAGATCCGGCGCTCGGTCTCCAACGGCGCCCGTGCCATGATTCGCGTTGGCTTTGGATTGGAACCCGATCACGAAGACTACGCCGAAAAACACGCCGCGTTCCTGGACCTGTACGAGGCCGGTGTGGCGGTGGAAACCACGCTGTTTGAAGGCATGGATGAAGTGCTGCTGGCACTCGAAGCCAGGGGCATCCCCTGGGGCATTGTCACCAACAAGCCGGCCCGTTTCGCAGAACCCCTGATAGTCGCCCTTGGGCTCGCCCAACGTTGCTCTGCCCTCGTGTGCCCGGACCACGTCACCGAACGAAAGCCCCACCCCGAATCCCTGCATCTCGCCTGCCGTCAGATACGGGTAGAACCGATAAAATCTGTCTATGTCGGTGATCACGAACGCGACATTGAAGCCGGCAGAAACGCCGGCATGCGCACCATTGCCGTGCGCTACGGCTATATTGAAGAACCCGAGAGCATCGAACGCTGGCAGGCCGATATCATTGCCGACACCGTCAACGACCTGGCAAAGCTGTTACAATAGGCGCCATTCAATTTCACCACCGGCCTTCCGGGCCGGGTCGCCTGAACACGGAGACAGGTTATGCACGATTACCAGGCACCTGCCGATCTTCTCAAAGACCACATCATCATGGTCACCGGCGCCGGCAGCGGTATTGGCCGGGCGGCTGCCATGGCCTACGCCGCCCATGGCGCCACGGTAATCCTGGTGGGCCGCACAGTGGAGCGTCTGGAAGACATCTACGACGAAATTGAGGCCGCCGGCTATCCACAGCCTGCCATTGTGCCCATGAATTTCGAAGGCGCTGCGGTGAAAGAATACGAAGAGCTGGCCATGACCATCGAAGACAACTTCGGTCGCCTGGATGGCCTGCTGCACAACGCCGGCATGCTTGGTGACCGCAGCCCGGTTGAACTGTACGACCCGGCAACCTGGAACCGTGTCATGCAGGTGAACGCCACTGCTCCGTTTCTGCTGAGCCGGGCCATGATTCCGCTGCTGCGCAAGTCCACCGATGCCTCAATGATCTTTACCTCTTCCGGCGTGGGCCGACAGGCCCGGGCCTATTGGGGTGCCTATGCCGTGTCCAAGTTTGCCATCGAGGGCCTGACCCAATTGCTGGCTGACGAACTGGACGACGAACGCCACAACATTCGCGTCAACAGCCTGAACCCGGGCGCAACCCGCACCGGCATGCGGATGCTGGCCTACCCGGCGGAAGACCCCAACAAGAATCCGAAACCAGAGGCTCTGATGCCGGTCTACCTGTACCTCATGGGTAAGGACAGCCGGGGCGTCAATGGCCAACAAATCGACGCGCAGCCGAAAAAGTAATGGAATTACTGTTCTATACCACTGCCCAATGCCACCTCTGCGAACTGGCCGAGTCTCTGCTGGTACAGACGCCCATGCCAGAGCCCATTCCCGTGGATGTGGTGGACATCGCCCAGTCTGAAGCGCTGGTGGAACGTTATGGCACCCGCATCCCTGTGTTGCGGCGTAACGACACCGGCGCGGAGCTGGACTGGCCGTTTACCAAAGACCAGTTACTGACGTTTCTGCAATGAGGAACTGCCACCAATGCTGATGATCATCTCACCTGCCAAGACGCTGGATTACGAAAGCCCGTTGGCAACGGAAACCCATACCCAACCGGATTTCCTGGACGACGCCTGTGAACTGATCGACCAGCTCAAGGAACTGGAGCCGCACCAGATCTGCAACCTGATGGACATCAGCGACAAGCTCGGCCAACTGAACGCGGAGCGTTTCCAGAACTGGCACACGCCGTTCACCCCGGACAACGCCCGCCAGGCGGTACTGGCGTTTAAGGGTGATGTCTATACAGGGCTCGATGCCGAAAGTTTCAGCGAAGACGATTTCCAGTTCGCCCAGAAACACCTGCGCATCCTCTCCGGACTGTACGGCTTGCTGAAGCCGCTGGACCTGATGCAACCCTATCGCCTGGAGATGGGCACCAAGTTTGAGAACACGCGCGGCAAGGACCTTTATGCGTTCTGGGGCAGCAAAATCACCGAGGCCCTGAACCAGCAACTGGCCGAGGACGATCAGGTACTGGTTAACCTGGCCTCCAACGAATACTTCAAGAGCGTCAAGAAGAGAGAACTGGACGCCCGGCTGATCACCCCCCAGTTCAAGGACTGGAAAAACGGTAAGTACAAAATGATCAGCTTCTATGCTAAAAAAGCCCGCGGTCTGATGTGCCGCTACGCCATCCAGAACCAGATCAACAAGGCGGAAGACCTGAAAGGATTCAACCTGGACGGCTACTATTTCAGCGAAGACCAATCCGATAACAACAACTGGGTTTTCCTGCGCGACGAACAGTAATTGCCCGTCCTGACCTTACTGGCTCAAAGTTTTCAGTTGATATCGGAGACATCATGAACGAAGCAGTTTTTTCCCAGATCGCCATGCTGGTGCTTCTGACCGGCCTTATTGCCTGGATGGGTTTCATCGTCTGGGACCTGGCCAAGAAATCCAATGCCGGAAAGTTTGGCACCATGGCCCTGTTCACCGTACTGGGAGCAGGGGTTGTAGGCTTCATCATCAAGACCGTTCTGGTCGAAATCATTCAGATCTGATCTGCCCAGGCAAAAGGATAGCTAACCCTAATGTGGTTCCGTAACGCCCGAATTTTCCGTTTTACCAAGCCCTTCGACATCTCGGCCGAAGCGCTGGAAGAGCAACTGCAGGCCGACGCCTTCAAACCCTGCGGCCCGCAGGAAACCACGCGCTCAGGCTGGGTGCCGCCACTGGGTAAGCATGGTGAGCAGCTGGTGCACAGCGCCAATGGCTACCACCTGATCGCCCTGCGCAAGGAAGAGAAAATACTGCCAGGCCCCGTGGTCAAGGAAGCCGTAGAGGAGCGCGCCGAGGCCATTGAACTGGAACAGGGCCGCAAAGTCCGGCGCAAGGAAAAAGACGAGATCAAAGAGCAGGTAATGCTGGAAATGCTGCCCCAGGCCTTTTCCCGCAACCGCCGCTGCTATGCCTATCTGGCGCCACAGGATGGCCTGCTGGTGGTGGATGCCGGCTCTGCCAAACAGGCCGAAGATCTGGCCTCCACCCTGCGCAAAAGTCTCGGCTCCCTGCCGGTACGGCCGCCGGTGGTCGAACAGTCACCGGCGTTCACATTCACCGGATGGCTGGCGGAAACCGTCGATCACCCGGCCACCGTGGTTCTGGGTAGCGAATGCGAGCTGAAAGATCCATCCGAAGACGGTGGCGTGGTGCGCTGCAAAGGACTGGACCTGAAAGCCGACGAGATCCGCAACCACCTGGAGGCCGGCATGCAGGTCACCAAACTGGCACTGACCTGGGACGACAATGTCTCATTCGTGCTGGATGAGGAACTCGGCATTCGCCGTTTGAAGTTCGGCGAGTCCCTTCAGGAACAGCTGGAGGACGTGGATACAGACGATGCCGTGGCCAAATTCGACGCAGCCTTTACCCTCATGACCCTGGAATTGTCCCGCATGGTGCCCGGCCTGCTGGAGGCCCTGGGCGGCGAAGACCGCTCCGCCATCATCGAGGAGTAAGCCCCAGAGCCCCGGGCAACACCCCGGGGCTCAAGCTTCTCAAGCCTTGCGCTGTAATCGCTCTTTCTGCCATTGACTGGTCGGTTCATTAAGCACCAGCCGCAGGTCCATCACGTCCTCTTCATTGTTGTACTTGATCTCGAAACCCAGATGCTCCGCCAGCTGCAGCATCGGCAGGTTATCCGGCAGTACATCCCCTACCATTTCCACGGTGCCCCGGGCGCGACAATACTCGATCATCTTCTGCATCAGCCGGATCCCCAGGCCCTCGCCTTTCATGCGGTCGTCCACCATCACGGCAAACTCACAGCGAAGATTGTCCGCGTCGGTCCAGGTGCGAACGGTGCCCAGGGTTTCTTCACCCTGGCCATCCTCACGTTGGGCGTTGGCGATAAACACCATTTCCCGGTCGTAATCGATCTGCACCATCTGGGCAACGTCCTCATGGGAAAAGTGCTTCCGGTACTGGAAGAACCGGTAGCGAATGGACTCGGGCGACTGGTGCTCATGAAACGCCCGGTGAGCCGGCTCATCCTCCGCCAGCACCGGGCGGATAATGACTTCTCGACCGGATTTGGGCAGCACAACCCGTTCCTCCAGCTCCCGGGGATAAGGCTGGATAATGGGCTGGCCCGGCTTCTCGTCCAGATCGATGGCGACATTCACCGCCACCGCACCGTTGTCATTAAACAGCAATGGCGAAATCTCCAGGCCGCGAATCTCCGGCATGTCGATGGCTATCTGCGACAGGGTCACCAGGGTCTCACACACCGCCCGGATGTCTTCCTCCGGGCGCAGGCTGTACTCCTCCAGCAGCTTGTACATGTAGGTTCGCCCCAACAGCTCCCGGGCCAGGACCATATTCAGCGGCGGTAAAGCAATTTGCCGGTCACTCATGATGTTGATCTGCGCACCGGCTGCGCCACAGACCACCAACGGACCGTAGGTCTCGTCCCGGGTAATGCCCACGCTGAACTCAATGCCGCCGATGTGCTGATACGAGTGCTGAACGGAAAAACCCAGGAAGCCGCTGTCCGGGAAATGCTTGAGGTATTCATCCATCAGAAAACGGCAGCCATCTATGATTGCCTGCTCGCTATTCACCTTCTTCACGGTGCCCTTGTACCGACACTGGGCCGGCGTCAAATCCATGAAGGGATGACAGACCTCCTGGTGCAGGATGGTGATATCCACCGGTCGCCGGTCAATGGAAAAGACCTGCAGCACTTCTTCCACGTCATCGCAATACAGTGTGTTAAGCGTACTCAGGCCATATTCCTGGACCACCCGGCGAGCTTCCTGATTGGTCAGATACCGGCGCTTCTGCTTCAACGCACGGGTCACCAGCTCACGCGTGCCACTGTGATCGGCAAAATGGTCCGTGAATGACTCCGGAGTTTCCGTCAGCAAGCGCTGGACCCGCTGATGGCGTACGTGCTGCATAAAGGCCATAACGGCCTTTTCCGGATTAAAGAACGAGGGCACACCCGCCTTGTAGAAGGCATCCCGGGAGTCCATCACCGTGCTCTGCCCGAGCCAGCAGGTAAACACATTCAACTGCGTACCACGGGCGGCCTCCACCACCGCGTTCGCTATTTCCAGACTGTTGCCGGTCAGTGTGGGGGCATACATCACCAGCAAATTCGCGACATTACGATCCTTGGCCAGGATCTTGACCGCCTGGGCGTAAATTTCCGGCGTGGCGTCGTAGTTCAGGTCAATGGGATTCTTGCGAGTCCAATACGGCGGCAAAATCTCCGCCAGGGAAGAGATACTCTGCTCGGACAGTTCCGCCATCTCGCCGCCCAGGTCGGCCAGTCGGTCGACGGCCATCACCCCGGGCCCCACGCCATTGGCCATGATCGCCAGGGATTCGCGGCGCAGGGGGCGCATACGAGTCAGCGTTTCCAGGGCATCGAACATCTGCCCCAGGCCATCGACCCGAAGTACCCCGGCCCGCTTGAGCATGGCATCATAGATCGGGTCGCTGCGCTTCAGGCCCGCCGGCAACACATGGGGCACCCATTCGGACTCCGGCACCCGCCCCGATTTCACCGCGATCACCGGCTTGGTGCGGGACGCCACCCGCACGGCCGACATGAAACCGCCGGGATTGGGAATGTTCTCCATATGCAAAAGGATGGCCCGGGTCTGGGTGTCCTGGGCCAGGTAATCAATCAGGTCTTCGTGGCCGATGTCCATGCCATCTCCCAGCGTCAGGAAGTAGGAGAAGCCCACCCCCCGGGCCACCGCCCAGTCAATGACAGAGCTGGCGATGGTGCCGGACTGGCCGACAAAGGCGACGCGCCCCGGCAGGGCGTTCATGTGCGCGTAGGTGGCGTTGAGCCGGCGGCCAGGCACCATCAAGCCAATGGTGTTGGGCCCCAGTACCCGCAAACCGGTTTTACGGGCCGCATCACGGACTGAGTACATCAGGGGCTTGCCGCTTTTGCTGTGAGTACGCGACATACCGCCGGTCATCACGATGGCAGTCCGTACTCCCTGTTCACCCAACCGGCGAATCACCCGTGGCACAGTAATAGGGGGCGTGCAGACAATCGCCAGATCGGGCACAAATCCCAGGTCACTGATCTTCGCCTGACAGGCCACTCCATAGACCCGCTTGTATCCTTTGCGGTTCACCACCGCCAACCGGCCGGGAAACTTTCCGTCAAGCAGGTTGCCCAACACAATGCCGCCCAGATTGCCCGGCCGTTCCGAGGCACCAACCACCACAATGGATTCGGGGTTGAACAGGCTTTCCAGATAGCGGGTACTCAAAGTGCATCTCCCAGGCATGGCACAATTATTGTCACCCCACCTCCTTGGCGGGGTCCGGCTGATCACTATCATATCTTAGATAGTAAGCCTTCGATGTAAATCCGCTATCCAATTGATAAACAAAAACGGACACGACACGCTTGGAGCTGGCCTGATACCATGCCCTTCCAAAAGTGCATCCAGGCATAGGCCCAGCTCATGACCACAGCATTTTACTCCCACAATGATTGCATGAAACACGACATGGGCCCGGGGCACCCGGAAAGCCCCGAGCGGTTGTCGCGTATCATGGCCTATCTCGCGGACTCACCGCTGGAGAAAAAGCTGGACTGGGTTCGGCCGGAGGAGATTACCCGGGAGCAGTTGCTGACCGCCCACCCGGAAAGTTATCTGCAGCAACTGGAAAACATGCAGCCTGCCCAGGGGCGAGTGTTCACTGACCCGGAAACGGCCATGATCCCCCACACCCTTCGCGCGGCTCGCCTGGCCGCCGGTGCCAGCGTACAGGCCGTGGACAGGGTAATGAGTGGCCAGGCGACCAATGCCTTCGTCTGCACCCGCCCACCGGGCCATCATGCAGAGAGCGCTCGCTCCATGGGGTTCTGTTTTTACAACAACGTGGCGCTGGCAGCCCTCCACGCGCTGATTGAGCACGGCCTGGAACGGGTGGCCATTATCGATTTCGATGTCCACCAGGGAAACGGCACAGTCGATATTGTCGGCGGTGACGAGCGCATCCTGATGTGCTCCACCTTCCAACACCCATTCTTCCCCCACTCACACGTCTATCGCCAGGCGGACAACATCGTGAACGTCCCGGTGCCTGCCGGTTGCGGCTCGGAGGAGTACCGCAAGCTGATTGAAGAAAACTGGCTGGACAGACTGCAGGCCTTCAAGCCGCAAATGCTGCTGGTTTCCGCCGGGTTCGACGCCCACAAGCGGGACCCGATGGGCGAGCTCAACCTGGAGACGGCGGATTTCCGCTGGCTGACCGAACTGTTGATCAACATAGCGGCGGAACATGCAGAGAACCGAATCGTGTCCGTGCTTGAAGGCGGGTATGACCTGAACGCGCTCTGCGAGTGCGTAGCAGAGCACCTGGAGGCGCTGAGCGCCGTTTAAGATCCGTTTAAACGACGTTCAGCCGGCAAACTCGTTGCTATCGCCACTGGCCTGTTGAAATTCTGGCCGTTCACCTTCGCGCTGAAGCCGAATATTCACCCTCCGGTTTTCCGACTGACGACGGGATGCTGGGTACTGGTCACCGTGGGCCCGGACGGTCAGCATGTTCTCATCAATGCCGCGGGATTTCAGATAGTCCGCGACTACCTGGGCGCGTTCCTCGGACAGGGCCCGGTTATCAATACGGCTACCAATGCTGTCGGAATGGCCATCAACAAATACCCGCTCCACGCTCGGGTCTGCCATGACAAACGCCACGATGTTATCCAGTAGCCGCTGATCCGCCTCTGACAAGCTGGTACTGCCACTGGCAAACGGAATGCGCGATCGTCGTAGCTGGTCATAATTGGCCGGCAACAAACCAGCAACGCATTGACGATACCCCTGCCATTGACCGGAGAAATTCACATTGGACAGGTGCACCCGCACCTGTCCATTCCCGTACCGGGCCGTTCGGGTAAGCGTCGGCTGCATCCCCTTGAGCAATCCACGGGCAATATAGGTAGCCTCCCGGTTTCCGAGGTCAACCGCCCGCCGCCCGGAGGAAACATTCACCGCCCCCAGGGAGGTCGGCGCTACGCCTGGTCGCCAGGCTGGCGCTTCCACCACCAGTTGCCCCCGCCCGGCTCGCATCATGGGAACTTCCGATTCCAGAAAGAACGTCAGTTCCTCGCCGGCCCGATGACGAAACACCGCACGGCCATAGCCCGGCACTTCATGCACCAGCACGCACTCAAAGACCGAATCGGTCAGATACCACTGACTGTTTTCTATACCCGCGCCATAACTGGAGGCCATAACCGGCCATGCCACCCAAGGCAGCATGGCGGCGCCGCCAAGCAGCGCCAGCCGGCGGGCTAGAGACTGGCAAGAAACCTTGGCCATATTCATGTCCCGTTTATCAAAGAAGGAACCATACACGCAGGTTAACGGCCCCGATCCACAGGACTTGAGGATGGATATCGCATCCGGGCCCGGAACATTTACCCCGCCCTTCTGATATAATTCCTCAAATTTTTCGGCTGCTTTCGGATGCTTTCATGACCAGACAACTCACCATCACCCGCCCGGACGACTGGCACCTGCACGTACGCGACGGCGCGGTTCTTGACTCTGTCGTCCCGGCCACCGCCGCCTGTTTCGGCCGGGCTATCATCATGCCCAACCTGGTGCCGCCGGTGACCGACACCGCCGCCGCCATGGCCTACCGGGATCGCATCCTGACAGCCGCCGGTGACACCGGGTTTGAGCCCCTGATGACCCTGTATCTCACCGAGGGCACTACGCCCGAAACCATCCGGGAGGCCAAAAAGGCCGGCATTGTGGCAGCCAAGCTCTATCCCGCTGGTGCCACCACCAACTCCGCTTCCGGCGTAACCGATATTCGCAACATCTATCCGGTGCTGGAAGCCATGGCCGAGTGCGGCATGTTGCTGCTGGTGCACGGCGAGGTGACCGACGGCGACATTGATATCTTTGACCGTGAAAAAGTCTTCCTGGAGCGGGTGCTGGCCCCCACCCTGGCCGACTTCCCCAACCTGAAAGCGGTGCTCGAGCACATCACCACCGCAGATTCCGCCGAATTCGTGCGTAGCCACACCGGCGGCAACCTGGGCGCCACCCTTACGCCCCAGCACCTGATGTACAACCGCAACAACATGCTGGTTGGCGGCATTCGCCCTCACCTGTATTGCCTGCCCATCCTCAAGCGCAACAAACACCAGCAGGCACTGCGCGAAGCCGTGGCCAGTGGCGACCCCCGGTTCTTCCTGGGGACCGATTCCGCACCCCACGCCCAGGACAAGAAAGAAGCCGCCTGTGGCTGTGCCGGTTGCTATTCCGCTTATGGCGCGATTGGCCTATACGCCGACATCTTTGAAGAACTGGGCATTCTGGACAAGTTCGAGGCCTTTGCCAGCCATAACGGCGCCGATTTCTACGGCCTGCCCAGAAACACCGACACCATCACCCTGGTGCGTGAGCCGTGGACCATGCCGGAAACCCTGCCCCTGGCCGATGGCAACATCGTGCCCCTGAAAGCGGGTGAAACCGTTCACTGGCGCATGGCCTAAACCTTCATCCATTTTTATACAACCTACAGACGAACATCGGAGTTCGAGTGTCAGACGAAAACAAACAGCCACATCCCATGTCCCTTCGCTTCCGGGGTTTCCTGCCGGTCGTGGTCGATGTCGAAACCGCCGGTTTCAATCCGGAGCGGGACGCCCTGCTGGAAATCGCGGCCGTGATGGTCACCATGGACGACAACGGCTGGCTGCACCGTGGCGAAACTCACGTTAAACAGATTGACCCGTTCGAAGGGGCCAACCTGGAACAGTCCGCCCTGGATTTCACGGGCATCGACCCCTGGTGCCTGGAGCGCGAAGCCGTGCCCGAGCGCGAAGGCCTGAGTGAAATCTTCGCCCCCATTCGCAAGGCGGTGAAAGCCCACGACTGCAAGCGGGCCGTACTGGTGGGCCACAACGCCACCTTCGATCACAACTTCGTGTTTGCCGCCGCCATGCGGGCCGACATCAAACGCAACCCGTTCCACCCGTTCTCAACGTTTGATACCGCCACCCTGGCCGGCCTCGCCTATGGCCACACCGTGCTGGCCCAGGCGTGCAAGATCGCCGGCATTCCGTTCAGCAACAAACAGGCCCACTCCGCTGCCTACGATGCGGAGAAAACCGCCGACCTGTTCTGTGGCATCGTCAACCGCTGGAAGGAGCTGGGCGGCTTTCCTCCCCCTGCTGTGATGGACACACCCGAAGAAGACAACGCCTGACCGGTGGCCGTGGGAACTTCCTGCGGCCAACGCCGTCTCACCTCAACATCCTTATAGCGGTTATTTTTTCGAATATGCAAAACGACAACCCGAACACCGAACGTTACATCGCCATTGCCCGGGCCTGCCTGAAGGCCATCAACGACACCGCTTCAGACAACGGCTCCCGGGAAGACAAAATCCAGGCTGTTTACGACGCCATCGATACCGCCTTCCAGGCTGAGTTCTCCGACTACCAGCAGTCGATTGCCGTCATGGCCACCGTTCTGGAACGCATCGGTTCCGGCGACCTGAGCGCGGACAAAGCGGCCAGCCTTGCCCGTCAGACACTGGAACAGCAACCGCAAACCAGCAGGAACGCACAGCTGCACTAAAACACTATTTATCAGCCATTCAGCGGGAGTAGGGGTTTCATGACTTTTGACTACGTTTCAACCTCCGTCACCCGGCACCGGCCCGGGATTATCCTGTTTTTACTAGCCACCCTTATGTTGAGCCAGACAGCCATCGCCAGCGTGACCCCGACCAAAAGCCCCAACGACAACAACGACTACCGCTACCTGGAACTGGACAACCAGCTACAGGTGATGCTGGTCTCCGACCCCAAGGCGGACATGGCCGCAGCCTCCATGAATGTCGCCGTGGGCAGCGGTGACGATCCCGACGACCGCGCCGGCCTCGCCCACTTCCTCGAACATATGTTGTTCCTGGGAACCGAGAAATATCCCGATGCCGGTGAATACCAGCAATTCATCCGCAGCCATGGCGGCAGCCACAACGCCTTTACCGCCTTCCAGGACACCAATTATTTCTTTGATGTGGAAGCCCAGTTCCTGGAGCCGGCGCTGGACCGCTTCGCCCAACAGTTTTCCGCCCCTCTGTTCACCCCCGAACTGGTGGACCGTGAACGAAACGCCGTACATTCGGAGTTCAGCGCCAAGCTCAAGGATGATGGCCGTCGGCTCCTGTCGGTCAGAAAAGCCAGCGGTAACCCGGACCACGCCTTCAGCCGCTTTGCCGTGGGCAACCTGACCACGCTGGAAAACACCGAGGACAACCCGCTGCGCCCGGACCTGGTTGAATTCTGGCGGGAACATTATTCCGCCAACCTGATGACACTTGCGGTATACGGCCCCCAGAGTCTGGACGAGTTGGAAGCCATGGTGCGTAAACGCTTCGCGGCCATTGAGAATCGGAACCTGACGGCGCAGAAGCACCCCGAGCCCATTCTGGATATGGACCGTCTGCCGGAGAAGGTTACCGCTGAGACCCTCAAAGACAGCCGGCACCTGACCCTGGCTTTCCCGATTCCGTCACAGAAAGAAAACTACAAAACCAAACCGGCTTCCTACCTGGCCAATCTGATTGGTCACGAAGGACCAGGCAGCCTGTTTGACGTTCTGAAAACTGCCGGGCTGGTGGAAAGCCTGTCCGCCGGTCTTGGCATGGACACCGGCCAGAATGCCACCCTGGAAATCAGCATGGCCCTGACCCGCAAGGGCCTGGCGAACCAGGATACGATCATCAACCTGACTTTCGAGTACCTGGACCAGATTCGCCAGAACGGCATCAGTGAAGAACGCTTCCATGAAATGCAGCAACTGGCGAGGATTGATTTCCGCTTCCGCGAACGTGGCAAGCCGGTACGGGAGGCCATGCGCCTGTCCCGGTCGCTTCGGGACTACCCGGTGGAAGATGTGCTCAGCGCGCCCTGGCTCATGGAAAACTACGCACCGGAGCAGTACCGGGCACTGCTGCAGCAACTCACGCCAGACAACCTTCAGGTACGGGTTTCCTCCCCAGATCCGAAACTGGAAAACCCCAAACGCACCCAATGGTACAATACGCCGTGGCAGCGCGAACCGTTGCAGCTCCGCAGCAAGGCTGAAACAAACCTTACCAGTCAACTGAGCCTGCCCGAGGCCAACCCCTTTGTACCGGAAAACCTGGAACTGGTCGGCGGTGACACCATGGCGCACCCGGAACGCCTGGCCGATTTTCAGGGCCTGGACGTCTGGTACGCCCGCGACACTCAATTCAACACCCCAAAGGCTAACGTGTTCATCAGCCTGCGCACGCCCGCTACGCAAGACAGCGCCAGGACCAAAGTCCTCACCCAGTTACTAATGGATACGGTGAACACCAACCTGAATGCCCAGGCCTATCCAGCTCAACTGGCCGGCCTGAGTTACCGGGTGTACTCCCACCTGCGGGGCATCACCGTTCGCATTGGTGGGTATGACGACAAACTGCATACCCTGCTACAGCGCATTCTGGCCGAATTGGCCGACCCCACAATCACGCCACAGCGCTTCGAAATTGACCGCCAGCGCCTGATCGACAGCCTGGAAAACCAGGCCAAGAACCGGCCCGTGCAGCAAACTTCCGAGTTTGTACAAACCGCGCTGATTGAAGGCACATTCCCGACCAGCGAAAAACTGGCTGCCGCCCGAGAAGTCACCCTTGAGGAATTGCGGGCGTTTGCCGGAACGCTACTGGCCAGCACCGACCCGGTCATGCTGGCCCACGGTAACCTCACCCGCGCCGCCGCCCTGAACATGGCACGGCAGGTACAGGCGCTGGTTCTGGACGAAGGCCAACGCACTTCCGTCCCCCGCTCCAGCCTGCGCCAGTTGCCGCCGGGTGAAACCCACGCAACCATCAAAGTGGATCACCCCGACACCGGCTACACCCTGTACCTGCAGGGACGGGATACCTCCTACCCGGAACGGGCTCGTTTCCGCCTGTTGGCCCAAATTGTCGGCAGCCCCTTCTACGAGGAAATCCGCACCTCCCGGCAGCTGGGATACATTGTGTACGGCACCAACTTCGAGATCCTGGAAACGCCCGCTCTGGGCCTTATTGTCCAGTCACCAGAGGCAAGCGGTGCCACCATCGATGCGGCCGTGACCGAGTTCGCCCAAGACTTCACTCAACAACTGAAGAGCCTGGACGACAACCGCCTGAACCGCGAGAAACAGGCCGTAATCAGCCGCTTGCTGGAAAGCGACCGGCAACTCGATGAAATTTCCAGTCGCTACTGGCGAGAGATCGACCGCCAGAATTATGACTTCGACAGCCGGGAGCAACTGGCCGAGGCCGTGCGCCAGGTGTCACTGGAAGAACTGAATCGTACCTACGAAAATGCCCTACTGGACCGCCAACGGGCGCTACGAGTGACCACAGGCCAGAAAGGCATTAACGAGGAAGAGATTCTGGAACAGCTACGCCAACGACCGCCAATGGCAAGCACCAGCGCCCGGAACAACTGACCTCACCGGCCGCCCCCCCCTTGAGACCCAAGCCGGTGCCGGCTATCATACGCCCTCCTCGGAAGGCCCCCGTAGCTCATCTGGATAGAGCGATCCCCTCCTAAGGGATAGGTAGCAGGTTCGAGTCCTGCCGGGGGTACCAATCAACCGCTCAATCCCACCGCTCCTGCGAATAACTGAACACAGGCAATGACACGTTCCACCGAATCGCAACCATGCGTAGCAAAAGGCCAAGGCTGAACGCGGCCAGCAATGTAATGTCCTCCCCCACGCCCTGCTCCAACAGAGTCAGATACAGCAAGGCCACGATCAGCGAAACACTGGCGTACAGTTCATGGCGCAGAACCTGAGGAGTTCGGTTACACATGATGTCCCGCAGAATGCCACCAAATATTCCCGTGGTGATGCCGGCCATCACAATCACAATGGTGTCGTACCCCAGGTTAAGAGCCACATTGCAGCCGATCACGGTGAAGGCCACCAGGCCAATGGCGTCCAGCACGAGAAAAAGCTGGTGAAGATGGCGCATTACGCGGGCTATAACAATAGTTATGAGCCCGCCGGTAACGGTTAGATAGATATAGGTAGGGTGCTGGGTCCAGTTCACGGGGAAATTGCCCAGCAGAATGTCGCGGACAGTGCCGCCACCAAGGGCAGTCAGAAACGCGACGACAGCGACGCCGAAAAAATCCATATTTCTTCGCCCAGCGGCGAGGGCGCCGGACATGGCTTCGGCAGTAATGGCAACCATATAGATAGAGATCAGCACACAGGACTCCCGAGTTTCTGTGGCCTCTCCCCCTGTCCCTGATACCTGAGAGTTTACAGAGCCCTGCCCTGTTTGCCCCTTCGGTGGACTGCTTGGCAGCCTCTCTCCAGACGGCGTTATGTTGATGGTCGCAGTACTTGTGCCTGAGCGTTTATGGGAGTTTGCGCCTTCGGCGGGGCTTTGCAAGGCCCACTCTCCTGCGAGGAACGGGATTATAGAAGCGTAACGGAGGTCGTCACAACCCGACGCCTAAACCTTCACCCTGCTTTCCAATAAAAGAATCCCGATTCTTTCCCCAGAATAGTCACCGAGGAATGCGCATCGCTGGGCTTATTGGCAAGGCCATAACAGACGTGTAGCGGCAAAAGATGCTCTTCACGGGGATGACAGAACCTGGCATGGGGCGCCTCGCCCCAATGAATCAGCCGTCGCTCCCGCTCCGATTCATCCATTTCTTCATCAGCACAAGTCTGCTTCAGCCATTCCTCAAATGCCCGATTACGTACCTGTATTTCCGGTGTACTTGCCGTGAAGAACGCGCGCATGTTGTGAAATGAAAAACCCGAGCCAATAACCATCAGGTTGTCGTAGTCAATGGCCTGCAAAGCGCGCCCAATTGCCAGGTGAAGGCTGGCATCCAGGCTATTTACCAGGGATAGCTGGATGCATGGAATGTCGGCTTTCGGATACATCAGCTTGAGCGGCACAAACAGGCCATGATCAAAGCCGCGTTGCTCATCCAGCCGTGCCGGGAGCCCGGCTTCCTCCAGTGCCTGGAAGACCTGCTTCGCCAGCTCCGGCTCCCCCGGACAGGGATATTCGATTCTGTAGGCCTCCGGTGGAAAGCCATAGTAATCGTAAATCAGGCCCGGGTTGGCCCCGGAAGTGATTGTCGGTAAGGCCTCCTCCCAGTGGGCACTGATCACCAGAATGGCAGACGGCCTCGGGAGCTGATGCGCCAGACCGGTTAGCTGGTCCACCATATCCTGGTGTCCGGGGTCCCCCAGCAGCGGCATCGGGCCGCCCCCATGGGAGATATACAGTACGTCGTTTTTTGTGGTCATGACCATTACTCCCGCTTTGCCCGGCCCACATGCCAGGTGGCATCTCAACCTACATCACCAGTCTGATTCAGACCCGCTTCTGAAACAGGCTGTCCAAAGCGAATCGGCCCGCGCCCTGAACGGCCAATGCCAGTGAGACCACAAACAGGGTCAGGGCATACTCGTAGCCGTTGTTAGACATAAACAACCCGTTGCCGATGTGTACCGAGAAAATGGCCACCAACATGGTAAAAGCGGCAACCAGCGCTGCCGGTCGCGTCAGGAGCCCAAGCACCAGCGCCAGACCACCGAAGAACTCGGCACCACCGGCCAACAGGGCCATCACATAACCCGGCTCAAGACCAATGCTGGCCAGCCACTGGCCGGTACCTTCCAGGCCATATCCGCCAAACCAGCCAAAGAGTTTCTGGGCGCCGTGGGCTGCCAGGATCAGCCCAACGGGTACACGCAATACCAATGCTGCAAAACCGCCGTTGTTGTTAAAAAGTGCCTTTGAAAATCGAGCATTCATGATGCCACCTCGAGTCTGTCTGTGTATTGGTTTACCAGGAAGCGTCTGCTTCAAGCGATGTGGCCACTTTACTATCACCAATATGAAAGACTAATATCCTTGTCATTGCTTATTTATAAACATATTGTTGATAACGAAAGCACAACCGGACACTCCTATGGATAGAATCGAAGCCATGCGCGCCTTCGTAGCCGTGGTCAACGAGGGCTCCTTCACCCGCGCGGCAGATCGTCTGGAGACCTCCCCCCAACTGGTCAGCAAGTACGTTTCCCAACTGGAAACCCATCTGGGTGTACGGCTACTCAACCGCACCACCCGCAGGCTCAACCTGACCGAGGCAGGCACGCAATATCACCAGAGAGCCCGGCAGGTGCTCACCGACATTGACGATATGGAGCACCAACTCGGTGACCTGCAAACCCAGGCTCAGGGCCTATTGCGAATAAGCGCCCCGGTCTCTTTTGCCATTCGTCACCTGGCTCCCCTCTTGAGTGAGTTCCAGAAAGCTCACCCCGCCGTGGGCATTGATCTGCAACTGAACGACCGAAAAGTTGACATCGTGGAGGAAGGATTCGACATCGCGCTTCGTATTGGCCACCTGAAAAGCTCCTCTTTGATTGCCAAGCGACTCGCCCCGGTCAGGCTGGTGCTCTGCGCCTCGCCTGACTATCTGAAGCAACACGGCACGCCGCGCCGCCCTGAAGAACTGGGCCATCATCGCTATCTGCAGTACAGCTACATGGACATTGGTCCTGGCCATCCACTTCAGAAATGGCTGCAGGCCGGGGGGCAAGAGAGTGAGGGCAGCATGGTCAGCAATAACGGCGATGTGCTGGTAGAGGCGGCCATTGCCGGGGCCGGCATAGCCCTCCAGCCCACCTTTATTGCCGGCAACGCCATCAGGGAAGGAAAGCTGAAGGTGATCCTGCCGGAGTACGAACCCCAGCCCATGGCGCTCTATGCGGTCTACGCCCACCGGCAGCTACTGGCCAGCAAGGTGCGTGGTTTTATCGATTTTGTTGATGGCTTCTTTGGGGAAGCACCTTATTGGGATCAGTTCTAGAAAGCCTCATTTTTTGTTCAGGTAATTTGAACAAGTCTTGCTGACTTCTCCGTTATCATTTCATGCTTGCGTTCCTTATCATCATTCTTCAAACCCAGAACACCATGCAAAAGGATTGAATGACATGTCGCTCCTGCTCCAGACCATTATTTGCAGCACCCGCCCAGGGCGGATAGGCCCATCGGTAGCCCAATGGTTTCATGGCCACGCTAATGAGCAAGGTAACTTTGAGAGCGAATTGATTGATCTGGGGGATTTCAACCTGCCGGTTTACGACGAACCTCATCACCCGAGGACGCAGAAGTACGAACACGACCATACCAAGGCATGGTCTGAAAGTGTCTCCAGAGCGGATGCCTACGCGTTTGTGATTCCCGAATACAACTTCTGCCCGCCGCCTGCGTTTGTTAACGCACTGAATTACATTTACCGGGAGTGGAATTACAAGCCGTGCGGCTTTGTTAGCTACGGCGGCGCCTCTGGCGGGGTTCGCTCGGCAGTTAATGCCAGGCAGTTAGTCACCACCCTGAAGATGATGCCAATGGTGGAGGGCGTGATGGTACAAATGCCCTGGGAGAAGCTGGACGATTCTGGCAACTTCGTGGCGGAACAGCCCCACGCCCAGTCAGCAACGGCGATGCTGGAGGAAATGGCTAAGTGGGCGCAGGCGCTGAAAGCAATGCGATAACCGCCGATAGGCAAGAGTGTCCACCAGGAAAACGGTGGACACCCATTGGCCGGGGTTTAACCCCAAAAAAAATGGTTATCCTTCAGGCGTAACCACCTTACAGTTCTCCCCCTCAAGAGAACTGTCACTGACGTCATAATCAATCTCGCTTCTTGCCTGATCCAGCTCATGCCGCTGCAGTTTTCTCACCTTACGGCGCAAGCGCCCCTCCAGAAAACGGCGCACTTCCTCGTCGGTCTCCAACAATAATCCGGGAATTGCTTCCGGGGATTTGGTGTCCTTGTTCAGGGCCACCATGGTGAAGTAGGAGGTATTGGTATGGCGAATCATGCCGGTATGAAAGTTCTCCGACACCACCCGGATACCGATTTCCATGGATGACTTGCCGGTGTAGTTCACGGATGAATACAGAGTCAGGATTTCCCCCACTTCCACCGGATTCAGGAAATCCACCTTATCGACCGACGCGGTGACGCAATAACACTTGGAGTGCGAGGCCGCGCAGGCATAGGCAATCTTGTCCATCAATGACAGCACCACGCCCCCGTGCACCTTACCGCCAAAATTCTCATAGGAAGGAACCATCAGCTCCTTCAAAACAATCTGGGACTCGCTAACAGGACGAAACTCACCACTTTTACTCATCAGAACCCTCTCAGGAAATTTGGTTAGCCCAACAGCTTGATCATCACACCCGCAGCCACCGCAGAGCCGATAACACCCGCCACGAATAACAGGAACGCAAACACAAAGCCCATGCCGGCAATCATCAGATCCACGGCTTGTGACATCAGGTCATTCATAATTTCTTGTTACCTTTTCTTGGAAAGGCCTTAACCGGCTTTTTGATGTTGCAGCAGTGCATGCACCGTGTGGGTATAGGGCGCCTCAATACCGAGGCTCTGGCAACGCCGGAGCACCGCACCAGAAATGCTGTCCAGCTCCAGTGGACGTCCTTTTTCCTGATCCACCAGCATGGAGGTTTTGATGGCATTAAAGCTGCTGATCAGGTCAAACATTTCATCCAAGTCGCGCTCGGTCAGGTTTACGCCGTCGGCTTTCGAGGCCTGTACGGTTTCCGCCATCATGCCGTACACCATTTTTCCGAATTCCGGGTGATGGGTCAGCTTATATGTGTCCAGGTAAGTAAGTGCCGACAACGGATTCACGCCGTTATTGATCACCAGCTTGCGCCATAACTCGTAATGAATGTCGTCAGTGACCCTGGTGGGTATGCCTGCCTCGGTGAATGCTTGTTCCAATCGGGACAGTAAATCGGTGCGAGGGTCATTCCGAGCCTGTACCGGCCAGGCACCCATAACGATCTGGGCCACGCCTTCGGCGTAGACTTTGCCAGGCTCCGTAATATGGCCACCAATGCGCACGGCCAGACCGCCCAGCACTCGCTGTTCACCCACTTCTTGGGCGATACGCTGCTCGTTGTCTACCCCGTTCTGCAGGGACAACACAGGGGTTGAGCCAGCCTGCAGCCATGGTGAAAGTTCAACCATCACCGGCTCCGTGGCGGTGGATTTCAGGGTAATGGCAATCAGATCAAAATCATCCGCCCGGTGCGACTTCATCAGGGTCTGGTGATCAAATGCGGGCAGATCGTGATGACTGATCGTCCCTTCATAATCCACAACCAGGCCATTGGCTTGCAGGGCTTCGAGGTGTTCGCCCCTGGCAGTCAGGACCACGTTATGACCCGCTTGCGCCAGCTTTGCAGCGTAGTAGCCCCCAATACCACCGGCACCGATCATCAAAACTCTGAGCTTGCTCACATTCCCCCCAACCAATCCACATTACGCACAGAAAAACCGGGACACTCTGGCCCCGGCTTTCAAGCTTACAGCGAAATCAGAATCTTTTGGTTAAATGCAACCGGAACAGGTTGCCTTCGGGGCGGTTCTTGTTGGCGTACTCAGTGTACACCGCGCCACTCAACTGGGCGCCCAGGGGCTTTACCGGGAAGGTGACTTCGGCGCCGATGGCGTGCTGCTCCATCTTGGCGTTAGTGGTGTTAGGGCCGCTGTCTGATTCCAGCTGCCAGCCGTCATAACCGGCCAGAGCGACTTCGACGCCGTTGTTCAACACTTTGCCCAGTGCCCATTCGACAGTCCAGCTATCGCCGGGCGTTCTCTCAGTATCTTCCTGTTCGGTTTTGATTTCATAACGGGACAAGGCAGAGAACGACCAGTCTCTGGCTTCATCGAAGTACCAGGTACCGCCCAGTGTCAGCATGGTAGTGCCGAAGCCCTTACCTACAGCAGCAGGATTTGTGGAATCGTAGTCACCCGTATCAAACCAGTGGCCGGCGGCAAACACGGTATCCCATTGCTGCCCGTGCCAGCCCAGAATCAGCGGCCCCAGAAACACATCGCCAATGCCGGAATCAGAAGACCTGGCAAAATCAAAATCGTTATCCTGGGCAATTACGATGGCTTCCATGCCATAATCCGCACCGAGGAACTTTTTGTCGGTCACATAGATAAACCGGTTCGCGAATGCTGTTACCGAGCCATCAGCATCATCAATATCGCCAGCATCGCTTTGGATGCTATCAATCTCGTACTGCACCAGGTAACCGCGATAGTACAGGCCTTCTGGCGGCAGGGAAGGCCCCTTGGTGCCTTCAATACCGGCCACATAATGGCCGTTCACTGCGAAAGCAGGGGTTGCAGACAAAGCCAGGCCGAGCGTGCCGGCAGCGGCAAGCAGTTTAGTCGTTCTCATAAGTTCACCATTTTTGTATTTGTAGTGGTTTTGAGTGAGGGGCCTGCCGGCCCCAACTGGACGTCAACGCCCGAGTTTTTCCGCCGATCGTCCGCCAATGCCGAAGTGCTGCTTCGGCATCTCGTTAATGATCACCCGCACGCTTTCAATCGGCGCATCCAGCGAACGCACGATAGCCTCGCTGACTTCCTTGATCAGGGCTTCCTTTTGCTCATCGGTCCGGCCTTCGAGAATGTTGATCTGTGCAATCGGCATAACGCCTCCTTATTCGAAGCGGGCCGAGACCGTACCCAGGCCCTGGTAACGAACGGTGATGTTGTCACCGGCTTCCACGGCGATGGCCGCGGTAATGCCGCCGGTCATAATGAAGGTGCCGGCCGGAATGTGTTCCCCACGCTCCGCCAACAGGTTGGCCAACATGGCCACGCTGGAGGCCGGGTGGCCCAGCACGGCGGCGCCGGCGCCCACGTCCACCACCTCGCCGTTTTTCTCGACCACCACCCCCAGGGTTTTCAGATCCACATCCGAGATATCGGCCATCTGGCCGCCGGTGATAAAGCGGGTAGAGGAGGCGTTATCCGCGACCACACTCACCAGATCAAACTTGAAGTTTTCATAGCGTGAGTCGATCACTTCCACGGCGGGGATAACGAAGTCGGTGGCCGCCAGGACATCACCAATGTGGCAGCCCGGACCATGCAGTGGCTTCTTGGTGACGAACGCCACTTCCGCTTCGATTTTGGGGTGAATCAGCTCTTTGGTGTTGACCACACCACCGTCCGGCACACTGAAATAGTCCGCCAGGAATCCGTAAATGGGAGTATCCACGCCCATCTGCGCCATCTTGGCCCAGGAAGTCAGGCCCATTTTCATGCCAACAACCTTGTTGCCCCGGGCTTCCTTGCGGCGGCGGATTTCCCACTGCACGTCGTAGGCGTCTTCGAAGGTCATGTCCGGGTAATCATTGGTGACCTTGGTAATGTCGTGGGCCTGCAGTTCGGCGTTTTCCACGTGCTCAGCCAGCGCCAGCATCTGTTCGTTGCTCAGTGTCTTGCTCATGCCTTTTGCTCCTTTTGCGCTTTCAGCAGATCCAGCGCCACATCCACGATCATGTCTTCCTGGCCACCCACCATGCGACGTTTGCCCAGCTCCACCAGAATGTCCACGGTCTTCAGGCCGTACTTCTTCGCCGCCACTTCGGAATGGCGCAGGAAGCTGGAGTACACACCCGCGTAGCCCAATGCCAGGGTTTCGCGGTCCACGCGAACCGGGCGATCCTGCAGCGGACGCACGATGTCGTCGGCCGCGTCCATCAGGGCGTAAACGTCGGTGCCATGGTCCCAGCCCATCTTGTCGAAGGCGGCAATGCACACTTCCAGCGGTGCGTTACCGGCGCCAGCGCCCATGCCGGACAAGCTGGCGTCTACCCGGTCACAGCCCTCCTCCACCGCCACGATGGAGTTGGCCACACCCAGTGCCAGGTTGTGGTGGGCATGGATGCCGGTTTCGGTTTCCGGCTTGAGCACGTCTTTCATCGCGCGGAAGCGGTCCCGGATGTCGTTCATGTTCATGGCACCGCCGGAGTCGACCACGTACAGGCAGGTAGCCCCGTAGTCCTCCATCATTTTTGCCTGCTCCGCCAGCCCCTGCGGGGTCTGCATGTGGCTCATCATCAGAAAGCCAACGGTGTCCATGCCCAGTTTGCGGGCGTGTTCAATGTGCTGTTTTGAGACGTCCGCCTCGGTGCAGTGGGTGGCCACGCGAACCGTGCGGGCGCCGGCCTTGTAGGCGTCTTCCAGGTCTTCCACGGTGCCGATGCCGGGCAGCAGCAGCGTGGCGATCCGTGAGTGTTCCACCACTTCGGCCACCGCCTCGATCCACTCCAGGTCGGTGTGGGCACCAAAGCCGTAGTTGAAGCTCGAGCCCTGCAGGCCGTCGCCGTGGGCCACTTCGATGGAATCCACCTTGGCCTTGTCCAGTGCCCGGGCGATGTCCTGCACGTTTTTGATGGAGTACTGGTGACGAATGGCGTGGCTGCCGTCGCGCAGGGTCACGTCGGAGATGTAGAGTTTCTTGCCAGGGTTAAAAGTCATTGTTCGTTCCTCCTCAGTGGACCAGCGATTCGGCGATGCGCTCGGCGGTACCCAGCGCGGCGGAGGTCATGATGTCCAGGTTGCCGGCGTAGGCCGGCAGGTAGTGGGCCGCCCCTTCCACTTCCAGGAAGATGGAGGTTTTCAGGCCACTGAAATACCCCAGGCCCGGCACGTTGATGGGCTGGTCGTCAGGGATTTCGTCAAACTGTACCTTCTGCTTCAGGCGGTAACCCGGCACATAGCTGGCCACGGCTGCGGCCATTTCCTCGACGGATTTCTCCACCTGGGCCTGGTCGGCTTTCTCCGACAGCACGTACACGGTGTCGCGCATCAGCAATGGCGGCTCGGCCGGGTTCAGGATGATGATGGCCTTGCCCTTCTCCGCACCGCCGACCACTTCGATGGCCTTGGAGGTGGTTTCAGTAAACTCGTCGATGTTGGCCCGGGTGCCTGGGCCGGCGGATTTACTGGAAATGGAGGCGACGATTTCGGCGTAGTGCACCTTGGCCACGTTGGAGACGGCCGCCACCATGGGAATGGTGGCCTGACCGCCACAGGTGACCATGTTCACGTTGCCTTCTTTGAGGTGCTTCTCCAGGTTTACCACCGGCACACAGTAAGGACCGATGGCCGCCGGGGTCAGGTCGACCATCTTTATGTCTTCCTTGTGGCCCCGCAGGAATACGTCGTTGTGGCGGTGGGCGCTGGCCGAAGTGGCGTCGAACACCACGTCGATGTCGGCAAATTCCGGCATTTTTACCAGTCCTTCCACGCCTTCGTGAGTGGTGGCCACACCCATACGGTTGGCCCGGGCCAGGCCGTCGGAAGTTTCGTCGATGCCGACCATCACGCCCATTTCGATGTTCTGGCCGTTGCGCAGAATCTTGATCATCAGGTCGGTGCCGATGTTGCCCGAGCCGATGATGGCTGCTTTGATTTTGTTGCTCATAGCACTGTCCTCGTTGTCCTTGTTACCGGCGCGCTCAGGAGAAGCACACGGACGCACTGCCCATGCCGCCGATATCAATGCGCATATGGTCACCGGCCTTCACCGGCTCCAGCGGCACCAGCGAGCCGGAAAGAATCACTTCGCCCGCTTTCAGCGAGATACCAAACTCGCCCAGCGTGTTCGCCAGCCAGGTCACGCAGTTCACCGGTGACGCCAGGGCTGCAGCACCGGCGCCGGTGCTGATAATCGAGCCGTTCTTCTCGACCACCATGCCGCAGGTCACCAGATCCACGTCCCGGGGTGAGACCGCCTTGTCACCCAGCACGAACAGCCCGCAGGAGGCGTTGTCGGCGATGGTGTCCTGAATGGCGATCTTCCAGTCCTTAATGCGGGAATCGACAATCTCGAAGCACGGCATCACGCATTCGGTGGCAGCCAGTACGTCGGCATTGGTGACGCCCGGGCCCGTCAGCTCCTTTTTGAGAATGAACGCGATCTCGCCCTCAGCGCGCGGCGCAATCAGGCGGTCACTGATGTTCACTTCTTCACCACTGTTGAACACCATGTCGTCGGTCAGGTAACCAAAATCAGGCTGATGCACGTTCAGCATGTTCATCACCGCCTTGCTGGTGACCCCGATCTTCTTGCCAATGATGCGGGCACCCGCCTGCTGGCGACGCTCGAGCATGCGCAGGGAGATGTGGTAGGCATCGTCGATGGTGATGCCATCAGCCCGGCCGGTCAGCGGAGCTACCGCTTCCCGGTTGACCATGGCTTCATAGAGTTCATCACCGAACGCCTCGATCTGAGCCTTGTCCATTACTTACCTCCGGCGGTTTGATCCGCTTCGTGCAGGAAATCGTTCACCAGCCGGGCAAACCGGTCGGCGTGTTCAATCTGGGTCCAGTGACCACAGCGGCCGAAGACATGCAGTTGGGAGCGGTCAATCAGCTCGGCAAGCTTGTAGGACACCGCCAGCGGAATCACCTCATCTTCCCGGCCGTGCAGCACCAGGGTTTCATGGGGCAGCTTGCGGATGTCTGCTTCCGGGCTCGCCAGGTTGTCCACCCAGCGCTGACGCGGAGCCGGGAACATGGCGGCGAAGGATTCCTGGAAACCGGGGCGCACGCTGGCCTGGTAACGCATTTCCGCCAGCTCGTCGGTCAGCAGGCTCTTGTCGTAGGCAAACACATCCATCAACCGCCGCATTGTTTCGATGGAGGGCTCATAGCCCCAGACTTCATTCAGGCCTTTGGTGATGGGGAAGCTGACCCCCACCGACCCCATTAAAATCAGACGGCGCACGCGTTCCGGGTGTTCAATGGCCAGTGCCAGCGCCAGGCCACCGCCGAAGGAATTACCCACCAGGTCCACCTGCTCCAGGCCCAGCTCGTCCATCACGCCCAGGGCGTGTTTGACCCAGCGCTCGCGGTTATAGATCTGGTCTTCCGGGCGTTCGCTGTAACCGAAGCCCAGCATGTCCGGTGCCACTACTCGGCGATGTTTCGCCAGCTCCGGAATCACCAGGCGCCAGTTGGCCCAGGCGGTCACGCCGGGCCCGGAGCCGTGAATCATCATCACCGGGAAGCCGCCCTCGCCCTGATCGTGGACATTGGTGCGGTAACCGGCCGCGATAATTTCCCGCCCGATTTCCGGGCTTTCTACAGATGCATTCATGACCACCTCACAGCTTGATGCAGACGTTTTTCATCTCGGTGTAGAACTCCAGGGAGTGCACACCGCCCTCCCGGCCAATGCCGGACTGCTTGCTGCCACCAAAGGGCGTGCGCAAGTCCCGCAGGAACCAGCTGTTCACCCAAATAATCCCCGCTTCAATCTGCCCGGCAACGCGGTGCACGCGGCTGACGTTTTCGGTCCAGATAGCCGAGGCCAGGCCGTACGGCAGACGATTGGCCAGATCAATCGCTTCTTCTTCGGTATCGAAGGGCTGGATATGGCAGCAAGGACCGAAGATTTCGTCGGTCACCACCGCCGAATCCTCAGAAAGGCCAGTCCAGATGGTGGGCTGTACCCAGGCACCGCCGGCGTACTGTTCCGGCATGTCCGGCACACCACCACCGGTAACCACGGTGGCGCCGTCGTCGACGGCCTGCTGGTAGTAGGAGAGCACTTTTTCCCGATGTTTCAGGCTGACCAGCGGGCCAAAGTTGGCACTTTCATCATCCGGAGGACCGATGCGCAGCTTCTCTGCCTCTTCCTTCAGGCGGGCGACGAATTCGTCGAAAATGGAGCGCTCGACGTACACCCGTTCGGTGCCCAGGCATACCTGGCCACAGTTCACGAACGCCGAACGCATGGTGCCTTCGATGGCCTTGTCCATGTCACAATCCGCGAACACCAGGCCGGCGTTCTTGCCACCCAGCTCCAGGGAAATATCCCGGATGCCTTTGGCGGCAGACTTCATGATGGTTTCGCCCGTGCTGGTCTCACCGGTGAAGGTGAAGCCATCCACGTCCTGGTGTTCGGTCAGGAACTGGCCGGCGGAATCGCCGCCGAAGCCGTGTACCACGTTGTACACACCATCCGGCACGCCGGCGTCCTTCATCACCTCGCCCAGCAAGGCGGTGGTGGTCGGGGTCTCTTCCGAGGGTTTGACCACCACGGTGTTGCCACACGCCAGTGCTGGACCGACTTTCCAGGTCATCAGCAGCAATGGCAGATTCCAGGGGCTGATCACACCAATCACGCCTTTCGGGCGACGCACTGCATAGTTCAGAGCGCCGGTGCCGTCCGGTGTGGCCATTTCAAAGGATTCGGTGGGCACGTTCTTGATCATGTCCGCGAATACCTTGAAGTTGGCCGCACCACGGGGAATATCGATATGGCTGGCCATGGTTTTCGGCTTGCCGGTATCCAGGCATTCCGCTTCCAGGAATTCATCAAAGCGCTCGTTAATACCGTCGGCGACTTTGTGCAGAATCCGGGTGCGCTCATCCAGCGTCATCTTGCCCCAGGGGCCGTCCAGGGCAGCGCGTGCGGCTTTCACCGCTGCATCCACCTCCTCCCGGCCGGCTTCGTGAACTTTGGCAAAGGTCTGACCATTCACCGGGTTCACATTGTCGAACCGCTTGCCGCTGGCGGAACCGACATACTCACCGTTGATGTAATGCTTGATCTCTTTCATTGCTGCTTCATCCTGTTTAGTCGGTTTGGGGTCAGGTCAATACCGTCAGGAAACGCTCGTTCAACTGGCGATCGTGATAGAAGATGGCCTTGCCGAGCTCGTCTGCTGTCCAGGTGACGGGCTTGTGATCCGGGTAGGTATAGTCACCACCGGAGAAGACCTCACAGCGGTTACCTGACGGGTCGAAGAAGTAGATGGTTTTGCCATGGGTCAGACCATGACGTGTGGGGCCGATATCGATGGAGGTATCGGTCATGGAAATCAGGTCGGCGGCACGCAGCACGTCGTCCCAGGTTTCCAGGTAGAAAGAGGTGTGGTGGAGCTGCCCCGGTTTGTCACTGTGGATGAAGGCGATGTCGTGTTCCTTCATTGACGCGGTCAGGAACTGGGCAATGCGGTTGCCATCCGGGTCCATCACCTGTTCGGCCAGATGGAAGCCCAGTACGTTGGTGAAAACATCCAGCACTTCCGGCAGGTTGGGGCCGTAGAACAGGGAGTGATCGAAACGCACAGCCTTCATACCACCCAGGTCACGGGGCCAGGCCTCAGGGTTCACTTCAGTGACGCCCCACTTCCCGGTGTATTCCTTGTCGGCATACAACTCGAAGGCGTGGCCGGAAGCCACCGTGAAGCGCACGCGGCGGCCGCAGCCCTTGAGCTCTTCAGCCGGAATCTCTTCAACCTCCAGGCCGAAATCTTTCAGGTCCTGGGTCAGGCTGACGAGAGTATCCTCATTCAGTACTTTGAAGCCCATGAAATCGCAGCCGGGCTGGTCGGTTTCACGCAGAACCACGGAGAACTTGTCGACCTCGGTCCAGGCTTTCAGATACACCCGGCCCTCAACGTCACGATCGGTTTCAATCAAACCCATCAGATCCGTGTAATGTTCCACTGCTTCTTTCATGTCCAGTACGCGGATCTGGACGTGTCCGGGACGCATAACACCTTTTTTCATGACAGTTACCTCATCGCTCTTGTTGTTGTTTGCTTTGCTCGTGTTGCTTGCTCCACGACTGCGTCCACCGGTTGCGGCACGCATTCGATCGTTAAGTCGGCTTGCGGATAGATGCGACAGGCCAGCACTTCACCCTGCGCCAGGGCTTCAGGCGGTACGTGAGCCTTGCTCATTTTTCCGCACTCGAAATCGCCCTCCAATACCCGGATCTTGCAGAACCCGCAGCCTCCGCCGCGGCATCCCACCGGGACACATTTCTTGCCCACCGCTTCCATGGCCTTGAGCACGCTCTGGTCACCGTTACAGGTGAACGAATCACCCGTGGTGCGGTTGAACACCTGGTATGCCGGCATGGCGCACCTCCGGTCAGATCTTCTTGAACAGGGCCGAACGCTGGGTGTCTTCCGCACCGTCCGCCGCTGTCAGGAATTTCTCCATAAAGATGTCGCGCTCAAACAAGCGCCCCTGCATCAAGGCCGTAATAGCCGCGTCGATCATCGGCGGCGGGCCGCACAGGTAGGCCTTGTTGCCGGCAAATCGACTCTCGTAATGTTCTTTGGCCGCCTCGTGGACAAAGCCCTTGAAGCCTTTCCAGTCCGGGTCGTTGTCGGCGTCGTTCAGCGCCGGAATGTAGGTGAAGTTGTCGTGCTCCCGGGCCAGCTCCTCGAACATTTCCCGGTTGTAGAGCTCCGGCACATTGCGGGCGCCCTGGAACAGGGTGATCTGGCGCTCATCGTTCTGCTCCAGCAGGTCCAGGATCATCGACTGTGGGCTCGACAGTCCCGAACCGCCGGCAATGAAGATCAGATCGCCGGGTTGCGAGCTGCGCACGAAAAACTGCCCGTAGGGGCCGGAGAGGTTCAGTTCGTCGCCGGGTTTAAGCTGTTCGTGGATGTAACCGGTTGCCGCGCCGCCTGGAACCAGACGAATATGCAGTTCCACTTCATCGGCTTTGCTCGGCGGGTTGGCCAGCGAGAAGGCGCGCGGGCCATCCACATCCGGCAGTTCCAGGTTGATGTATTGGCCTGCCTGGAAGGTCATGGGCCGGTCCAGCTTCAGGCGCAGTCCCTTGATGGTCGGTGACAAATCCGTGATCTCGGTGACCGTCGCGGTGTAGTCCTCCACCGGGTAGCCTTCGAAATCCGGGTCGACATCGATATCCGCTTCGATGGTCACATCGCTTTCCACGGTGGCGCAGCAGGCCAGCACCTTGCCTTCGTCCCGCTCTACGTCCATCAGGGCAAAGGGCGAGGCATCGCCAACGTCCACATCGCCATCCACCACCTGCACTTTGCAAGTACCGCAGGTGCCATGGCCGCAGGCAAACGGCAGCCAGACACCCTGGCGCAGGGCCGCCTGGAGGATGGTTTGATCCTCCTCCACTTCAATCTGCTCACCAATCGGTTCAATGGTCACGGAATGAGTCATGGCGCACCTCAGTATCCAGTGTTGAACATGCCGTCCAGGCCGGGCGTGGTCACAACCAGCATGCTTTTATGGTCAATGCCGTTATCCACCAACGAAGCGTCGGCGTTCGGCGTGAACGACTCGCCGTTCAGCTCCCACTGCGCTGCCAGAAAATCGGCTTTAACCGATTGGGGGTGTGCTGCGACTGCCGGCTTCAGTGCGTCTTCGATCAGGGCACGGAAGCTCATATCAGGCTCAACCAGCAGGGCGAAGGGTGCGCAGAACATCAGGTGGCCGGCCCACTGGACGTACACCAGCTGCATGCCGTTGAAGTTTTCTACCTTGTCGCGCGGTTCGAATTTGTAGTCGTACAGGGCATTTACACTCATGATCATCACCTTGTTGTTTTTGTGGGTGACAGGCCCGGCGCGCTCTGGCACCGGGCCGTCCCGCTTCAGGCTGCGTTGGGTTTTTCGGCGGCTTCGTCGTCGCCTTTTTGCTGTGGCGCCATGCCTTTGATGAACTGCCAGCGTTTGTGGTCCGGCGAGCCGACGTATTCGAAATTGTCCTCGCCAATGTTGATGTGGTAGTACTTCTGCACCACCGTCTCGACATCGGCACCGCCACAGTTGCCCTGGTAGATCTGGTGTACCGGCAACCAGGCCTGGACGTACTTCTCCGGCTCGTCCTTGAAAATGTCGCAGCAGGCCTCGGAGCAGAAGTGATAACGCTCGCCTTCATGCTCGATCTGGCGGTGGCTCAGCTTGGTGGCGTCGCCCTTCTCGGTGAACAGGGTCGGCACCTGGCACACCTGGCACAGCTGCGGCAGGGTGTTGTTGTAGTAGCGGCGGCCTTCGGCGTGCTCCTTGGCCAGGAATTCGTACCGCGGGCGGTAGTATTTATCGAAGGTGTCCGGGTACTTCTCGGACATCCAGTCCATCTCTTCCTCGGTCGGAATCCAGGTGTGGAAGTTGGTGGCATGGCTGTACTGGTAGAACGTGGTCCACAGCTGGTGGCTCAGGTGGTGCTTGGCTTCGTTGGCCACGTCTTCGTACTTGGGCGGACGAATGCCATAGCGCTCCAAATCCTTGAACAGCGCGCCACCGTTCTGCTCGTAGTAAACCTCCCAGGCCTCGGCCCAGCTCATGACCTTCTTCGGCAGCATGTAGTCCATCATCATGCTGACCAGGCTCAGCAGGCGGAAACCACGCCAGAACCACTTGTCGATCCACTTCTGAACGATGGGCACGTTGTCTTCGTGCTGCTCCAGGATGAACTTGATCACCTCAAGACCCAGGGTCATGTGGCGGGCTTCGTCCGACTGGGCGGAGAAACCGAAAGTTACGGTGGCCATGTCGTTGTTGTAGGCCGCACCGGACATAAACGGCACGAACAGAAGATTGGTCAGCACATATTCGAAGGAGAACGAAATCGCAGTCAGGAACTCGAACGGGCCGGCGGAGCGGGCATCGTCGAAGAACGACTTGGGTACGGACAGGAACCACACCCGGTCGTGCATGTAGGCCGCGTCGTGCAGACCATTGAAGTGTTTGTTGTAGTGGCTCATGGCGTGCTGCTGGGTCTGGGAATGACGCAGTTCGTCAATCGCCTGCATCTGGCAGGCAACCCGCGCGCCGGCACCACTGAACTGGCGGCCAACCTTGGAATAGCCCTGGAATGCAGCATGCTCCAGCGGTGACACACCGGTCAGGAACAATTTCAGCGCGTTCACATAACGGGCATCGGTGATGTTCTGGTGACCGTTGTTCTGCGCGAAGGCATCAAAGATGGCGTACAGCTTTTTCTCTTTTTCGGCCTGGTATTTCCAGTAGGCATCCATGGTCAGGCGGAACGGGTCTTCCCACTGGGACCAGTCAAGAATCTTGATGCCTTCGAACGACTCGTCCGGGTAGATGTCTTCTTTTTTCTGGTACGTCGGCTCCCAGGCCATGTCACGTGTCAGATACTGGTACTTGTCTTTGAGATTCAGTTTTTTGTTTTTAACAGCCATGATTCGTCTCCCGATTATTTCCACTCAAGAATGAAGTGGTCATCGTCTTCATCGACGTTGCCGCCGATGCTGATTACATCGATAAGCATTTCCTGCACGTCCCAGTCGCGGCCCAGTTCTTCTTCCATGGTTTCGCGGTTAATCACCAGTCGCTTGTCAGCCTGGATGCGGATCATCGCCGGCTGGTGTTGCATTTCTGCGTGGGGGTTGTCCGCCATGATGGCGTCGGCCAGGTAACGGGCGTTGTCATTGTCCTGGAACACGATAAAAACGAGTTGTTGACTCATGCCGACACTCCCTTGCTCTGCAAACCAAATTTCTTCAGGCGGTTGGACAGCTCTGCCCGGGCTTCATCCAACGCTTCAACACCCACGGAAGCCTGTGCAATGGGCGCTAGTGCCTCGTAAGCGCGCGGCTCCCAGTGGTCGATCCACTGTTGAAGCAATTCACGATTGGCGTCGCTCTCACCAGCAACGGCTTTCATCATGGCGTTGATCCAGCGCAGGGATTCTTTCTGCCAGTCGCGCATGAATTCGGTCAGCATGGAGATGTCTTCGGCACCCTGTTCGGCAAACCAGGCGTCCATCTTGTGGTACACCAGCGGGTACATCAGGCCGTCCAGCAGTACGTTCTGCAGCAGGGTCAGCTCGAACCAGTCGTCCACCACCAGCGAGTCTTCCACCAGCTTGCGCATGGGCTGCCAGAGCTCTTCGTCCATCCAGTAGCCTTTGGATTCATCGAGCGCCTTGCCGGTGGTGCCGTCCATCATCAGGGCAATGCGCGAGAGGTACTGGCCAATGCCCAGGCGGTCCATGGCGGTGTAAATATGCATCTGCGATACGGTGGTCGCGGTGGCGTCGCCGGCGATCTTGCTGTTGTTCATGTTGGCGCCAAGCTCAACATGACGCAGCGGTACCATCAGGCGCAGGATCTGCTTCTGGGTTTCTTCCGGCAGGCGGCCCAGCAGGTTGCGCTTGTCGCAGAAGCTGTAGCTGGTTTCCGCCGCTTCCTGCATTTTGGCGCGGTTACCAACATAGGCGCCGTAGTAGAACTGGCGAGGGTCGGACACCACGTACCAGTCTTCCATGCGAATGGCGGTACGCCGCTCGTCGTTGAGCTCGTAGCGGGAATCCCACTGCGGGCGATAGTGGAAATTGACCTTCGCCTCCAGGTCATAGCTGGCTTCCTGGTAGCGGCTTGCAGGCTTGTCGCCAAATCGCCGGGCGATGTGGCTGTAGGTTTGGCGGATGGGTTCCACCGAGTCGGTTTTGATTTCGATGCTCATATCAACCTTTCCGTTTTGTTGTTGTGAAACTGGAGTTGATGGTTTTGTTGTTAATAGCGCTCGCCGCGCTCACCGAACCGCCACTTGACCATGTCCTCGTCAATTTCGCGGATCATCTCTGCGTCCATGTGAACGACCTTGTTGTGCTCGCAGAAAATCCTGAATGCGTCGCGGGGGAGTACGAGCTCCACAAACAGCTCCGGGTAACCGATCGCAAAGTCGAACTCGACAAAGCGGTCATCCGGCTCGCTGCGTACCCGGATGTAACGGGTCAGCTCGTCAAACGATTTGTGTTGAATCTCGGCAGTCATGGTTAGCCCCGTTGTGTTTGTTGTTGGCTGTAGGGAGGGAGAGCAACGGCTATGCCACCAACGGGAATTTAATTTTAAAATTCCTCTATCCGGCTGTTAAAAAAGAGTTTTTAAAGGACCAACGAGAGCAACCCTGGAACAATTGACTGTTTTTTGTTCGCAAAAATACGTACGGGGTTTTGATCAAATGGTGAAACAAAAAGCGGATATGATGATTTGATGAGTTGCGGCTCAGACGGCAAAATTTGTGTGCACTCCTGACCGACAGATTGATTTTTGGCGCCGATCATGGGCTAGATAACGGGTTCAACACCAAGGCCAACCAAGCCTTCCCCACCGACAACAACAATGGGGGACCATCATGGCTGATACGTTTAAGCCACAACTCCAGTACACCGATTTCAAAGATCTGACGGACCAGATTCAGTTTCACAGCAAGGAAGGGAAAATCTGGTTTGGCGAGCAGCGGGTGCTGTTGATGAGCCTGTCGTCGCTGGCCGCGTTTCGCCGCGAAATCGTCAACAGCATGGGCATTGAGCGGGCCAAGGGATTTTTCCTGCGCCTAGGCTATACCTCCGGCGTGAAGGACGCGGAACTGGCTCGGAAACTCCGGCCGGGCTCCAACGACATCGACACCTTTCTGGCCGGCCCGCAACTGCATGCTCTGAAGGGCATGGTAAAAGTCGTTCCCCTTGAACTGGACCTGGACCGTGAAACCGGCGCTTTGCACGGCACCTTCGAATGGGTCAATTCCTGGGAAGTGGAAATCTGCAAAACCGAACTGGGCCAGATGGACGAGCCCGCCTGTTGGGTTTTGCTGGGCTACGCCTGTGCCTATAGCTCATCTTTTATGGGCCGGGAAATCATCTTCCGGGAAATCAGCTGTCGTGGCTGCGGCGATGAAAAGTGCATCATTGAAGGCCGGCCGGCCGAGGAGTGGGACGACGCCGAAGAATTCTCCCGCTATTTCAAGGCCGACCCGCTGATTGAAGAGCTTTACAACCTGCAGGAACAACTGACCTCCCTGCGCAGCAGCCTGCACCAACAGCAGGGCCAGTACTACGGCATTGGCCAGTCGGCCTCTTATAACAAAGTGTGCCGGATGATCGACAAGGCAGCCCGGGGCAAAGTGTCGGTACTATTGCTGGGCGAGACCGGCGTTGGCAAGGAAGTAATCGCCCGTAGCGTACACCAGCGCAGCGAACGCGCAGAAGATCCTTTTGTGGCAGTGAACTGTGCGGCCATCCCCCCGGATTTGATTGAAGCAGAGCTGTTCGGCGTGGAGAAAGGCGCTTACACCGGCGCCAACCAGTCCCGGGAAGGCCGGTTTGAACGTGCCAACGGCGGCACCATTTTTCTGGATGAAGTAGTGGAGCTGACACCCCGGGCCCAGGCAACCCTGTTGCGGGTGCTGCAGGAAGGCGAACTGGAGCGGGTGGGTGACAACAAAACCCGCAAAGTGAATGTGCGGGTGATCGCCGCCACCAACGAAAGCCTGGAACAGGCCGTGGAAGAAGGGCGTTTCCGGGCCGACCTGTTCTATCGGTTAAACGTATTTCCGGTAAAAATTCCGGCCCTGCGGGAACGGCGGGAAGACCTGCCATTGCTGGCCGAACACTTCCTGGAAAAATTTCATGCCCAGTACGATAAACGCACCCTGGGCCTGTCGGACAAAGCCCTGGAGCTCTGCATGGCTTACCAGTGGCCGGGCAATATCCGGGAGCTGGAAAACGTCATTGAGCGGGGCGTGATCCTCACCGACAACAACGAGACCATCAGCCAGGAGGCTCTTTTTGTCTCCCCGCCGGAAACCACCAAAGACGGCATTGTGCGGGTGGACGCCGATGGCAACGTGATTTCCGACCAAAACGGGGCTGGCGAGTCTGACTGGTCCGAACAGGTGTTTGCCCAGCAGATCAGTCTGGAGCAGGTAGAAGCAACCTTAATGCGCAAGGCCATGAACGAAGCCAGCCAGAACGTTTCAAAAGCGGCCCGGTTGCTAGGACTGACCCGCCCTGCCCTGGCGTATCGGCTGAAAAAAGCCGGCATTCTCGAAGGCTGACCGGGCATGGCATAGGGCAACAGGGAGGTTGCCGGCCACCTGATGAAATAAACATCTCCTCTTTAGCGTTTGATCATTTGATCAAACGATTCTCACGGCCCCACCGTCACCAACCTCTTCTCCACCTTCCATAAATCATATTTTATATTTTTAAATCAATGACTTGAGTATTTCGATAATTAATCGGCATACATTCTGCTTTATCTAGAACCGTCGCTAACTCAAACAACAAAGACGGTGACTCAACATGATGATTTCTTCGGCCTGCGCCCCGCGCATCGCTTACCGCACCCGAATACCCGGCACTCGCTGTCCCGACCGCCAGTTTGTTATGGGCCAATGATCTGCACATCGTTGTGGCTCTCCTTTGGGCCGGCGCTTGCGGGCCCCTTTTTCTCTTTTAAATCAGGGTGGCATCATGTCCGGTTACGAATCTTTCCAAGTCAGCCAACAGGCCTCAGAACAGCTGCTCGTTCTGACGGACCCACAGGGCCAGATCACTTACGCCAGCGACGGCTTCTGCCAGCTGGTCGGATACAATGAAGCAAAACTCAAAGAGCAATCGTTCGAAAAACTCCGGCATCCGGACATGCCCAAGGGGCCTTTGAACGATTTATGGAAAACGCTGGGGCGTCATGAATCCTGGATGGGCATGATCCGTAACCGGACGGCCGATGGAAAAGATCTGTGGCTCGATGCTTTCGTGACACCCATTGCCGATAACAGCGGCAATATCATTGAATACCAGGCCATCTACCGGCGCCCTTCCCCGCTGACCATTCAGCGAACCCAGAACGTTGACCACGCCCGTGGCCGGGGAAAGCGGGCGAGGCTTTGCAGTGGTGGCAGATGAAGTGCGATCACTGGCCGGGCGCACCCAGCAATCAACCCGGAGCGTCGAGCAGATGCAGGTCAGCGTGGAGGCCCTGCAGGCCGTTGTCGCCGGTCTGAATGATAACGACGGCCTGAACCAGCAAATTGCCGCCGCTACGGAACAGCAAAGCCAGACCGTGAAACAAATCAGCGAGGAAGTGGCGGATATCCATCGGCTGGCCAGCGACACCGCCCAAACACTGACCGAGACCGTTCAGGCTGGTGAATCCGTTGGCTACCACGTAACCCGTCAAAAGTACCTGATTAAGCAGTTGGCGCCGGGAAAACAACCCTGACTCTCTTCGCCAAAACAACAAAGGAACCAAACCATGACCAGAAACAGCCCCCTGCCCCTGCGTTTTGATCCCTTAACGGTAGTCGTCTCCAGGCGCGTAAAGAAAGGACTTGAAAAGGAATTTGAAAAGCTCAGCAGCCAGATGACAGAAAGAGCTGCCGACTTCCCTGGCTATCTTGGTGCAACCATGTTCCGTCCTTCATCAGCGGAAGACCCGGAATACCGCATCGTTTTCAAGTTCAACGACAAGGACAGCCTGAACATCTGGGAAAACTCCGACGAACGGGCAGAGCTGCTGGATAAAATCGAAGAGTTGCTTGAGCAGCCGAGTGAACGGGAGACCCTGTCAGGCATTGTCACCTGGTTCACGCTGCCTGGCCAAAACCCGGTCCGGCCGCCAGCCCGATGGAAGATGACGATTGTCAGTTGGTTGGCCCTGTATCCCGCAGTCACTCTTGTTTTTGCTGTATTCGGGGACTGGCTTGCTCAAATTCCACTATTGATCAGAACCATGCTGGTCACCATGGTCGTCATGGGTCTGATGAGCTATGTGCTGATGCCTCGTATGACCAAGTGGTTCTCTTTCTGGTTGTTTCCGCAAAAGCACAACAATATCCGCTAAGACACCTAATCCGGGCCGGTATATTAAGTTGATGCAGCGCAGCTACTAAACGCTTCGGACGGCTACCCCACAGTAAAAAGGATGCGCCCCTCGTGCTATCTCGTATTAACCTGACACGTCCCCAATGGTTGGCCCTGATACTGATCCCCACGCTGTGTACAGGGCTGATGCTATCACCTGCAGCAGGGTGGTTTGATAGCAGCCAACGACTATCAGCCTTGTTGGTTATTTCAGGCTTGGTTCTTTTTGCCACGGGCGCTCTGCCAGAGTTCGTATCAGCCCTCCTTGTGCTCACGCTCGCCATGCTTCTATCCCTGGCGCCAGCCGATGTTGTGTTCTCTGGCCTAACATCCACGGCCTGCTGGTTGATTATTTCCGGATTGGTCATAGGCATTGCTATTACGGAAACCGGGCTGGCACAGCGACTCTCCGATACCGTAACCGGCCATCTTGATTCCAGCTATGTCAGACTCATTACAGGCATTGTATTTATCGGCATACTGCTGGGGTTTGTCATGCCTTCCTCGGTGGGGCGCATTGTGTTGTTCATTCCGATTGCCCTGGCCATCGCGGAAAACTGTGGATTTGAAGCCGGTAGCAATGGACAAAGAGGGGTGGGTCTTGCAGCGGCTTTTGGCAGCCATATTCCTACATTCGCCATTCTCCCCGCCAATATTCCAAACATGATCATGATCGGGTCTGCCGAGAAGATTTATGGCTGGAGTCCATTGTTTGGTGAATATCTACTGCTGCACTTTCCGGTACTCGGTTTTCTCAAAGCCCTGCTACTGATCGCCGCGATCCTCTGGTTTTATCCCGCCCAGCCTCAGCGCCAGCAGTTGAAAACCAGACCACCGAGCTTCTCCGGCAAGGAAATACGACTTTTGACCATTATGTTGGCCACCTTGGGGCTTTGGCTGACCGACTCTCTCCACCAAATCTCTGTAGCCTGGATTGGCCTGGCAGCCGCTACACTGTTGCTGCTGCCAGGCGTGGGCATGATTTCCACTCAAAGCTTTAACCAGAAGGTTAATTTGAGTGCCATTCTTGTGGTGGGTGGTTTGCTAGGCATTGCTGCTCTAATCAATCATCAGAACATCAGCCAAGTAGTAGGTACTCACACGCTCGATTGGATGCCGCTTAGTCCGGAAAATCGCTTTACCAATTTTATGGTCCTGTCGTTAACCGCCACTTTCACAGGCATACTGACAACCCTTGCTGGCATTCCCGCAACACTAACGCCTCTTGGGAGTCAAATTAGCGAGTTGACTGGTTTTTCATTGGAGGCGGTACTGATGACACAGGTGTTAGGCTTCTCAACTGTTGTTTTTACCTATCAGTCAGTTCCTTTGATGATGGCCATGCCACTGGCAGGGATTCCAATCCGGCACGCAGGCCGGTTGTGCCTTGTTCTATCGGCACTCTCCATAGCCGTCCTATTTCCATTGGATTATTTTTGGTGGCGCTGGCTAGGGTGGATTTGAATCAGCCCAGCTTCCTTGCGGCTCTTAAACCAACCTGCGTCGTTTTGCGTGGTGAGTAACAAGATGAGCCCGGTCCTGCCCCAAGCCATAATTCGAACCGATGGTCACTTCTGCGCAAAAAGACAGCGCCGCCACCATTACGATAACGGTCCACACAGAAGGTTCGGTCGACAATACCAGAGCTACCAAAATGGCCCCGAGCAGGTTGCCCCCCCGCACGCTGCAAAGCCCTATTCATACTGATGTGCAAATGACTTCCCTGCAAGACCACCACTGCACCCATGGCAGCCCAACCGGCATGATCGCCACCAAATGAATACGCCACAAGCCCGGAAACCGCCGCACCAAGAATAATCCGGCCAACAACGAGTAACTGATCACTTGTCGGCCGGTCTGAAAACCAGGCTGGGCCAACCTCTACATCATGGCGGAACCTCTCAGTCGACAAAACCAGAAGCCACGCAAGCATTGCCGCCAACGCAGTGGCACTCGACCGTTCCAATACAGTGGCGAATTCGTCCACTTGGCCCATGGAGACACTGGCCGCGAAAATAAAGATCAACGCACCCGGTGGACCAAAGTCGGCGACGTTCACGATATAAAACAAAATTCCACACACCAACGCCAGGATAGCCAGTTGGCCGCCCATAGGAACGTCCAACCAGGCAACCAGCGACATGCCAAAAACGGTGAACGTCTGGCACAGGACACATAGAAACACGGTCATTCCCCGACGGGCGGGCGGCGCAAATCGACCGAACAAGGCAACCAGTGTGCCCAGCGAGGCAAAACCTATAAGGTCAGAAAAACTCGACACCTGGATAAGGGGAAGGACCACTAATGCCGTCACGGCTACCTGTAATCCTGCAAGCCTTGAGTTTCTGGCGCCAGACTGACTTACCATGGCTAAGCTCTCGCTCAACTGCACACGCGAGAGCAGAAAACGGGCAGCCATTGAGCGGCTTTTCACTTTGGATATGCTCGTATACACCCGGACTCCTGCTATCACAGTTAAAAGGCCAACCTTTACGTTAGCATACTAACTGTTATCGCAAGAGATAAATCGGCAGTTTCCGAACCCAGGGGATTACTGCCTATACAATCGTGGGGCTCGGGGCTATGCCTGGTGCAGTCGTTGGTCAGTTTATTCGGGACAGTCGCTTATCAAAGCTGAAGCCAGTTGTTCCGCCCTAAACTGTAAAGAAGCCAAGGTTTTCGGATAGCGTCTCGGTTGTTCATTAATTCTCCAGCGGTGGCTCTTTACCTGATCCCTTTCGTTTCAGAAACTGAACCGCATCCGCCACGGCCGCGCAGCCCGGGTCGTCCGGCATAACATTGAAGCTATTTACCCGAATACCCGCCAGCACGTTCACGACCGCATGGGCACTATCGGCCAATGCCTTGGCGTTGTAGCCGCCCTCAAGCAAAACCACCAGGCGGCCGTCGCACAGCTCATCGGCCAGATCACTCATGCGCTGAGTAAGAATGGCAAAGCCCGTCTCATCCATGGCGCAGATCATGTCGAGGTAATGGCAATCGAAACCCGAGGAAACCAGCAGGATATCTGGCTGGAATGCCTTTGCAGCGGGCTTCACCACTTCGTCGAACACCTTCAGAAGTGCCGCGTTTCCGCTGCCCGGAGGCAGGGGGACGTTGAGCTGAGAGCCGACGCCTGCTCCGGCCCCGGTGTCATGGAGTAGCCCGCTGCCCGGATAGAACGGCGCCGCGCAGTGGCTATCAACCACCAGCACGGAAGGATCGGAGTAGAAGATTTCCTGCGTGCCATTACCGTGGTGCATATCCCAGTCCCAGATCATCACCCGCTGATAGCCAAGGCTCTCACGCGCATGGGCAGCGGTAACCGCAATGTTGTTATACAGACAAAAGCCCGAGGCGTGGTCGGAATGGGCATGATGGCCGGGTGGCCGCAAAACACAGAATGCCCGCCGCGCGGCACCCCCCGAGATGGCCTCCACAGCGCTGATTCCCGCTCCTGCAGCCAGGGAGGCCGCTTCCACACTGCCTGGCGAGATAGCAGTGGTATCTTTGGCCAGCCAGCAAGATTCGCCCGCCAGAGACTCTATTTTGGCGACATAGTTTTTGTCATGAACCCGCTCGATTTGAGCCGTGGTGGCCGCCGACGGCAGCATCCAGCGCACCCCTTCAATTGGCTCAAGCATCAGTCGGTCAACGATCGCTGTCAGTCGGTCCGGGCGCTCCGGGTGGCTGTAGGTTTGCAGGTCGCTGCCGGGATATTGCAGCGTAATCATCGCCTTGACCGCCTCGGTCCAGGCAGGGTTAGCGGGATCCCATCCATGTGGATTATGGCCGAGCATGCGCATGTCGTAGTAGAGCAAGACGGGTGTTGTCATAACTATCATCCCTATTTCGGGCCACCGGTCTAAACATTTCTTTACAGCTCACAACCGATATCCGTGCTTTGAAGTCAGTACTCTTCTGCGATGAATAGTCCTCTGATGGCAGCCCCCTTTCCGGTCAGGACTGGGTAGCATCCCGATCACGACAAACCAGACGGTATTGGTCAAGGGTATTCCTTCAAATTCGCAAACATGCCAGAAGCCTGTTCGTTTGGCCCAACTTACCCCAAAAACAGAACGGCCTCTGTGCGCTAACGCACCTGGACAGGTCTGTCTTGGTTCGCGCACAGACAGCCCCAACGCTTCAAAAGACGATAATTTTTTCTACGCTATGTGGCCCAGCGTACAGACCAGGCAACGCTGGTACCTCAATCTAGACCTTGATGAGGCAATGGAGCGGCCAATACACGGAGTTGCATCATCCGCCGCAAGGAACGCGGCGCAACCAAAATTGCAGTTTCTGGGAAAGGTAATCTCTCATGAACAACATTGTTTATATCGTCGGCGCAGTCGTTATCGTTCTAGCAATCCTTTCCTTTCTTGGTTTTCGCTGAACCGAGGCGGGTTGATTAGCGCAACTCGGAATTCACCGAATTCCTTACGTGCTGGGCGGAAAATTGACAATCAGGTTGGTCAGATCGACCGACTCCAGCCCCATCCACACGACAAACACCCCATACATCACCAGCAAGCTCCAGGATTCTTTACGGCTTAAAGTCATATCAGTCCGCATCATCAGGAACAGCGCCAGTGTGGCCAGGGTCAGAACAGCCATCAGTGGGGCAGCGACAGAATAATTGATGACGGCACTTCCGGCGATCAGCACGCCAATAGGGATACAGCAGAGTAAATCAAAAATGTTGCTACCCAGAACGTTAGCGGTGCTGGTTATGCCTCTGCCATGACGCGCAGCGCGAACCGATACGAAGGCATCAGGAATCGAGGTTCCTGCGGCTACGATGGTAATGCCCCACAGGAAGCTTGGAGTGCCCAGAATATCGCCAAAGTTAACGGCTGCCCTAACCAATCCCTCGACACCGATTAGAATCAACACCAGACCGCCAGCCAGACGCCCCCACTCTCTTCCGGGGCGAATGTGCGACACGTCCTCATCGGACTGATAGTCCATGGTGTCCTGGTACTGAACAAATACGTAAATCCCATAAAGCGCCAGCGGCATGATCGCAAGCCAACGGGTGAGCTCACCACGCAGGACTCCACCCGCCGCTTCAACCGGGTTGTAAATCACCGCAAACGAGAACATCAGAAGCAGCGCGGCCACGGCGATCATGTAGAACTGCGCTTCTTTATAAACCAGATCCCGATTGGTCATTAACTGATCTTTGGCAACCAGCCCGCACAAGGCAGGTATAACCATGATATTAAACAACGCTGAACCTACGATGGCCGCAACGCCCAATTCGAATTCGCCATGCACCAACGTGGATACCACCACTGTCGCCAGCTCTGGAAAACTGGAACCGATAGCCACAACAATCGCGCCCTGAACGATCTCCGGCAGGCGGTAATAAAGAGACAAACGCTCGCTGGCAGATTCCAGCAGACCACTGCCCTTCCAAACGATTCCCGTGCCTATGACAGCGACCACGGTCCAAACTAGCAGTTGTAAAATACATCCTCCCGATAGCCGGCTTAGAGGGCCAGTTCCAGGTTCATTGGTCGCAATCCGGCTGAGGGAATCGTGTTCCGCCCGAACGCGAATTCAGTTGTTCTATGTTAGTCGGCGATCCTTCCCTGTCCAGATCCACCACGCCAATACCCGCATTGTTCCAGAGCCTCTCCCCTGCTTCGCGGCCCTCTGGCAGTCGGGGCGTCACGCGCATACGCCGTCGCTTGGTAAACCAATTGAGTGGTGACCAGGGTGCATAGAGCCATCGATTCATCCGGTCCAGCCACTCCAGAAGCGTGTGGGGAAACTCGTTCTTGATTCCACTGCTGGTAATCTGCCAGATTCTGGGCTGATCCGGCCGATGCCGAAGGCGCACATCGTAGGCGAAGGAATAGTGAACGTCACCGGACAGTATCACGAAGTTTTCCGGCGTACGGGAATGCCGGAAGATGTTCAGTAACACGCTGGCGGCACCGCGATGGGCCATCCAGTTTTCGGCATCAACCACCAGAGGTTTGCCAAAGAAGGTAAACACCTGCTGGATGGTTTCAATCAGCTTCACACCGAACATGGGGGCCGGAGAAACCACGACCACGGCCTTTTGGCCAATGATTTCCTGCTGAAACTCAGTCAGAGCCTCCCAATCCATCAGCCCTGATGGGCGGGCTCGATTAAGCTCGCTTCGCCAGCGGCGGGTGCGTGAATCCAGCACCACGATTATGGGCGATGTCTTCAGCGTGTAGTGCCAGCCCTCAAACTGCAGGAGATCATCAATTAACGCATCCTGGCGGGACGGACAGTAAACAGCGCCCTGTCCAGCCGATTCCGACAACGCCTGGATGGATGGCAGGATGTCATCGAAGGCGTCGGGGTTATTACCCCACCCCTGGCACAGCAGATAGGCAATCAGCGCGTTACCCACGATGCGACGGGCGAAGGGGTGCTCATAGGTTGTTGTCTCCCATAGTGCCGATAGGTTCCAGTCATCGGTGATGTCGTGATCATCGAAAATCATATAGTTCGGAATGTGGGCAAGTGCTCGTGCAGCACGGGGCAAGCCGCTGACAAACTCATCTATCGCTGCGCGCTGCTCCAGATAGGTATTGGCGTCCCCCGCGCTCAGAACTGGTTGCTTCATGTCGACCAGACGCCAACACACCGGCGACCAGACCAAAAGGTACATGGCCATGACTTCACTTAGAGAGATCAGATGGTTGTGCGCATTGGCAGTGCTGAATACCGGTTTCCTTACCCCGCCGAAGAATCGCTCGATTAAAGCCTCATTGCTACGGACATCCGGCAACAACTTCTCGCGGTGAAAATAGGTATCCGGGTTATCCCGCAGCTCCTTGCTGTCGTTGACCAGGCTGCCGTTCAGCGCTTCGTCGTAAAGCCCCAGGCAGCCAATCAGCTCATGGATGGCCCGAAGCATGGGACCTGCAACATCGTCGGCATAGATCTGATCACCGGTCATGAGCATAAAAGCCGGACGTTTGGCGCTATCCTCCTGAGTCTCTTGAAGCAACTCGTCGGCTCGTACCAATCCGTCAGCGGCAAAGGAATGGGGCCTGCGGCAGGATCCATGAATAAGCCGCTCCAGCCGATCCTTGATAATAAAGTCCGGCCGGCTTTTCCCCGACATGTAAAGGTGTGGCGCCCAATCCGCTATCCAGGACTCTTGATGGTGTTCCGGACCGCTCGAAGCTGGGTCAGAAACACCCAGGTCATATTCAATGCGGGTATTGAGAGGCAAAGCATCGTCCAGAGTGAGATCGATCAGGTGTAACCAGGCCGAAGTGCCAAAACGAACCCGAGTGACTTCCTCTGCCGTCAGAATCCTGTCAAAACACGGCTCATCATACGGCTCCTGGTAAAGTCGTATGCGTACCGTCAGCGATGAGGAACCTACAAGCCAGATCGTTACCCTATCGGAAGTAGTGTGCCTGAGAATTGGCCCCGCCAATACTGGCGGCAAAGACGATAAAGACCGCTCACTCATTGATTTCCCCCAGCACACCTTGATGGTTTATCAAAACACCCATTCTCCCAGCCAGGTCCAGTGTTTCCATAAGGACCACCAAATCCTTTACCCTTTTTGAAACCTTCCCAATACATCCTGTGAATATGGGACAAGGAGACCGACATGGCCGAAAAGCCGCTCGATATTCAGCGCCTTGAACGCTACAGCAGCATGCAGACTGAGTACACCCTCGCGATTATTACAGACGAAGATCACGCTTCCGAGGTAGAACTTGAAGATGGCCAAACAGCCTGGAAGTCCACCCTACGCTTCGACAAACTCTATCGCGAAATAGATCCAGACACGGGGAAAGCCTTCTACAGGCTGGAAGAAATCCCCGAAGAGCAAGGGGGCGAACATCATCTAATCAGCCTGATTGCCGAAGGTGGCCGAGGTGCGGAGTTCTCCGAACTCGTCCAGTTCGGCGAGCGCTTGGTCACCTTCGACGACCGAACGGGGCTGGTATGTGAAATCCGCAACGACAACCAATTGGTGCCCCGCCATATCCTGATGACAGGCAGTGGCGACGAGAAGTTCAAGGGATTCAAGAGCGAATGGGCCACCCTCAAGGGCGATGAAATGATTGTCGGCAGCCACGGAAAGAACGCAAAAGAAGAATGGATCAAGGTTCTGAGTCGAAACTATGGCCTGGAGAGCATCAATTGGCACAACCACTATCAGCGCATCAGAGATGCCCTAAATGTCGGCGACCAGGGTTACGTAACCCATGAAGCCGCAGAATGGCACCCCTATCGCAACTGCTGGCTGTTTTTCCCGCGCAAAATTTCCCAGACACCCTTTGAAGAAGCCATCGACGAGAAGGAGCGCGGCGGCAATACGCTTATTATTGCGAACGCCGACTTCACGGATATCAAGACACTGGAAATTGGCCAGCGAATGCCCGAGCGTGGGGTATCGTCCTTCAAGCTGATTCCCGGTCGAACCGACGAATGCATCGGTCTTAAAAGCGTGGAAATCGGAGATCGTACTGAAACCTACCTGTTCTGTTTCGACCTGGAGGGCAACGTATTGCAGGACGATACATTAATAGGCCGTTATAAATGTGAAGGAGTGGAAATCCTCTGAAGCCGGCTATTAGACGGATTTCACTGCAATCTTAATAATGCGCAGCAATATTGCCTCAAAGTGAACGGGTATTAATAGTACTTTAAATTGCGGAATCTGTTATTAGCGTTGTGAACAGAGGCAAAAGATGTAGTGCATGAAAACATTGCCCGAATTCATACACCCCGAGATCAAAAAGGAGATCGGATTATGAAACGCACAACCCTTTCTCTCGCAATCGCTTCAACTCTTGCGCTAGCGCCGGCCGCCGCTCTGGCTGAGGAAAGCCCGTATCTTGCTGCGGATGGCTCATGGATCACCCTGAGCGGGAAAGTGACGAGCACCACCGCAGACAGCTTCAAGCTGGACTATGGCGAGGGCTTGGTCACAGTTGAAATGGATGACTGGGACTGGTTTGAAGAAAGCGGGGAAGTGTTGCCAGGTGACGAAGTCACCGTTTACGGCGAGGTAGACGACGATACTTTTGAATCCGCCAAGATAGAAGCCAACAGCGTCTATGTCGATAACCTTGGCACTTACTTTTATGCCAGTGACGCAGATGAAGAAAGCGTCAACGACCTTGATATCGCTCCAACCATCGATCTTGGTCAGATTGTCCTGACTGGCACGGTGACCGGTGTTGACGGCTCGGAGTTTACTATTGATTCCGGCGACCAGAAAATGACGGTAGATACTGCCTCTATGCCTTACGATCCCATGGATGACGAAGGTTACCAGAAGATTGAAAAAGGCGACCAGGTAACCGTTACCGGGGATATGGAAACTGACACCCTGGAGGCTGCCGAACTGATGGCGGACAGCGTCGTTACACTTGACGATGACAGCAGTTCTTAATAGCTCCAGCCCTACCAGCCCCGCCCAAGGCGGGGCTTTATCTCGCCCGGTTCGTCAACGGCACCGGAGGACGTCCTGCAAGCTTCTAATCGTAGTTCAGATCCGACAGAAACTGCTGCAAGCGGTCAGTTTCGGATAAATCTCCGTAGAGCACTGACACATCACCGCCTTGGCCCACTTTCATCAAAGCCGGTGTGGCAAACACAGAGTGCTTAACCCCCTCTTTGGGCTTTTCCAGCAAGTCGATCTCATGGGGCTGGATATCATCACGCCCGACTTGCTCCAACATCCGAGCCAAGTTCACCCGAGCGCGCTGGGAGCGCGGTGCGGTACCGGTAACGAATAGCAACAGTACCGGCATGGAAAACTCCGTTGATTCCGCACGACGACTCATGACAGATCTCCTTCATCAGTACCCTTATGCACCGAGGGTATTTCGCACTCAGGATCACGGCGTTCTCTTATTTTGCTGCGGTAAACCTGGGCTAATGACTCTGCGTCGGCCAGTTCCTCTTCTTCCAGTTTTAACTCGGCCTCAAGACGGCGGCGCTCCTGTTCAGCAAGCTCCATTCGTCTCTCCAGCTCCAGTCGACGTTGCTGGTGCTCCAGCTTTTGCCGACGTTCCTTCAGGGCAGCTTCATTTTCCATAGCCACTCGGGCGGTACCCATCACAACATCGGTACCCAGCTCGTAAACATCAGCCAGGTCAATCCCGGCATCCGAGAGCAGCAGTTCACGCTGTTGATTGGAGTGGGCCGATCCTCGTGACTTGATGATCGATAAAGAACGGTTTCGCTCACCGGCGCGGACGTTGTAATCAAGAACCATCCAGCTATCAGCAATGGTCGAGACCTGCCCCCGGGTGGCCTCTCCTTCCGGATCCTGCAAACCAGTCAGCGATGTAAGTACGGTGGTGATACCCCGTCGCCGGACCAGATCCATCAGGTGCTCGGTCACCATGCAGGCTTCTTCCGAAGCCGTTGCCTTGAGCAACGCGGAGACCGGGTCAATGACAAGACATTGAGGCTCGAATTCATCGAGTAGCCGGCGCAGAGCAAAAAAGTGCTCCGTAACCTGCGACGCATGAGCTGAAAGACTCACAAAACGTAGCAACCCGGCTGTCATTGGGCTGCGCAGATCAACACCCACAGACGCCAGATTGCGCACATAAGGGCCCGCGAGCTCGTCAAAACTGACGTAAAGGGTACGCTCACCGCGCCGGCAGGCGGCTTCGGCAAAATGGGCCGCCAGCGTACTTTTGGCAGTGCCGGGGCGGCCGGAAATCAACAGGCTGGATCCCCGGTAAACGCCTCCATCAAGCAACTTGTCCAGCTTGGGAATCCCGGTGCTGACACGTTCGGTGCTTGCTGTGGCATCCGCCCCCGGCAACGGCTCATGGAAAGGGAACTCGATGCCATCATCGTCCATAATCATCGGCAGCTCATCGGTGACATGCCCGGAGCCCCGGAACTTGGCAATCCGCAGGAAGCGTTTGAGTTGATGATCACACACCTCAGCGGACAAGATCAGGGTTGCCGACAGCAAAAACTCAATCCCGTCCAGATGAGCCGGAGTCATACGACCACCATCGGTTTTTCCGGTGAGCAGCAAGGTCCAGCCCCGCGCCTCACAATGATCGCTGATGCGACGAACCTGTTCGACGGCAGCCCGCTGACTGGGCTGGTACTGTAAAAGCTGGTCGATGCCATCAAACACGATCCAGGTTTCACTGGCATCCTCCACCGATGCGCCAACCACACTGAGAAGCCCCTCGATGTCGAACTCGCCGGCCACCTGTGCATCAGGGTGCGGGCGGGCATCAATCAGTTGCCATCGCTCAGAGCCAAGCAGCTGCCCGGCCCAACTGAATGAGCAGGCATCACGCTTCACCTGGGCCGTCGATTCCTCAAAGGTGACAAACACAGCCGATTCGCCGCGTTCAATGGCATTCGCCAGAATCTGCAGGCCCAATACAGTCTTGCCGGCTGCCGCCTGACCCAAAACAAGGGTGGCCTGACCAGACGGCAGACCACCACCGGTAACACTGTCGAGACCTGGAATGCCGGTTCTGCGTTTTTGGAGTTTTGTTTGTTCTGGGTCCACTTTAAGCACCTTGTAAGTATCGACAACGATCCCTGGTTATTAACTCTAATGCCTGCCGAGCGGCAGCAGACTGCGCTGTTCCAACAGCCAGCAAAAATCTTCTGCCTCCAACGGCATACTGTAGAAATATCCCTGACCAGAGCGGCAGCCGATAGCCAACAGGGCCTGAACAACCTCGTCCGACTCAATGCCTTCGGCAATAACCTCTGCATTCAGCGCCCTGGCCAGCATCATTACCGCTTCAATAATATTACGGTTGAAGGGGGCGTCCAGCATGTGAAACACGAAGCCCTGATCAATCTTGATTTCATCGAACGGGTATCGTTGCAGGTATAGCAGCGAAGAATACCCCGTACCAAAGTCATCCAGAGAGAGCCACACCCCCATATCTCGGAGTTCGCACATCTGTGCCAGAAGCACATTGGACTCCTGCTCAAACACACTTTCAGTGACTTCCAGTGCCAGCTCCTGCGGCGCCACACCACATTCCTCAAGCACAGCACGCACCTGACCGGCAAAGTCACCCATCTGGAACTGCACCACGGATACGTTGACGGCGACACGCACGGGCTGCAGACCCGCATCGCGCCACTCCCGCAGGTGCTGACAGGCACGGCGCAATACCCACTCCCCGATAGGCGCAATCAGTTGGCTTTGCTCTGCAATGGGGATGAAAACACCGGGCGAGACCAGGCCCCGTGTTGGATGATTCCAACGAATCAGCGCTTCGCAAGCAATAAGCGTCCCGGTTGCCAGATCGACCTTGGGCTGGAAATGCAGTTCAAACTGGTTTTCGGCAATGGCCTGTCGAAGTTCACGAGTCAGTGCAATGCGCTGTTCATCCTCTTCACGCAGGCGATCACTATAAGCAACCCACGGTTGGATGGCTTCGGAACCATGCCGGAAAAGAGCCCGCTCCGACTCTCGCAGCAGATCTTCAACCGGGCGAGCACGCTCTCCCAAACGCGTGTAACCAAGCCTAACCCCGATTTCAATCACAATACCGTCCAGCTCGAAAGGGGCCAGCAGCGAATCGACCAATCGTCTTAACTCAGCTTCCAGCGCTTCCGAAGACTCGGGAAGCAAAAGCAGGGTGAATTCATCACCCCCTAACCGGCCCGCCAGATCGGGCTCCTCCGATTCCTCCTGCAGCCGTCGGGAAAATTCCGCAAGCAACTGGTCGCCAATCTCATAGCCATAGGCGTCGTTGATATTCCTCAGCCCGATAATGTTTATCACGGCCACGGCCGCCGACGATTGCCAGCCATGCGTTTCCATGTGATGCTGCAATTGCCAGTTAAAGCCGAGCCGTGACTGAAGGCCGGTCAGCCGATCTTCAAATGCCATTCGGCTCAGTTGCTGCTCGGCCTCCTTGAGGGCGGTTATGTCCTGTTTGATCGCGACATAATGAGTGATGCGCCCCAACTCGTTCTTGAGTGGCGAGATAACCTCGGATTCCCAGTAAGGCGTGCCGTCCTTGCGACGATTCTTCAGCTCCCCTTTCCAGATCCGGCCAGAACGAATGGTGTCCCACAGCTCCCGATAAATGGTTGCGGAAGTATCTCCGCTCTGGATAAGCGCAGGAGTTTTGCCGAGGAGCTCACCCATTGAGTAACCAGAGAACTGCTCGAAGGCGGGATTCACATACTCAATGTGGCCTTCGAGGTTGGTAATCGCGATCGCTGCCGGGGCCTGCTCCACGATATGAGACAACCGGCGAAGTTCTGCCTCTTTCTTCCGCTGTCCGCTAATATCCTGAAAGGCTCCCTGCACCTGGGTAATACGGCCCTTCTCATCAAACACGGGCTCGCCCACCTCGCGTACCTGCAGGGGCTGCCCCCGGGCATCGATGATCTGCAACTCTTCGTCGTACGGCGTCCCTTTTTCGACGCATTCATTGAACACAGTGCGGATGCGTTCGCGACATTCCGGAGCGTAAAACGACAGCGCCTCACTGATCGGCGGAGCGTAGCCATGCGGCATGCCGTGCATTTCCGCAACCACGTTTGACCACTGGATCTGACGGTTTTCCAGGTCCACCAAAAAGCCACCAAACCGGGTAACCGTGGCAGCCATGTCGAGCAGATCCGCCTGGCGCAATAACTCGCTTTCAATCTCGCGGGTTTCGGTGACATCGGCAATAACCGCACCAATGCACTTTTCCAGACGGCCTGGCACATTAATCGGGTAGTAACGGATCAGAAGCTTGCGGGGACCGAGGCGACGGTATTCCCGTTCAGCCTCGTAGCGCTGGGTTACACCGGTCAGACAGCGATCCATTCTGGGCTGGACAACCGCGCGGAAATAGTCTGCGCCAAGCACCTCAGGGACACTGAGTCCACGCATGCCTTCACGCTTGAGGTCATGCCAGTCGCGATAAGCCTTGTTGGCCCAGATATAGCGATAGTTGGCATCAACTATGGCACAAAGATCTTGGGTAACCTCCAACAGCGCATCGACCAGGCCTCCCAGGTCACCAATAGTGTCATGGCTTAACGTCTTGTTATCCAATGAACCTGAACCGTCAACCAAAAGGAGGCTCTCCAGCCGATAAAAAAGCATTGAGTTATATTTGAATGTACTACACCAGTTGCACGTCCAATTCAATGCCACTGATTGGGCACCTTAACAGTCAACCGGATTTTATGTCGCTTTTATCGGGCAACCGCACTTGAACGGACCGTTTTCTTCAAGCAGCATCCCCCTGCGGTCGACCCTGACAGAACACAAATAAGGAGCCTGAATGGAGAACAAGCGGCCAGGTGCAGTCTTTTACATCTCACTGCTCATTCTAATCGGATTTGTTACAGTGGGCGCACTTTATCCCGAGCGCCTGGCAGCAAACGCCTCGCAAGCACTCGGCTTCACCACGGATCACTTCGGGTGGCTCTATCTGTTTGTAACCACCGGTTTTTTGTTGTTCTGCATTGGCGTGGGCCTGTCGGATTACGGCCACATCCGCCTGGGCGCCGACGGTGAAAGCCCCGAATTCCCCTACCCGGCCTGGCTGGGCATGATCTTCTCCGCCGGTATGGGCGTGGGGCTGGTATTCTGGGGCGTGGCCGAGCCGATGACCCACTACAACCAGCCACCGCTGGGCATGGCGGAGCCACAAACCCCTGACGCCGCCAGCCTCGGCATGCGCTATTCGCTGTTCCACTGGGGCTTTCATCAATGGGCAAACTTCGCCCTGGTGGGGCTGGCTATCGCCTATGTACGATTCCGCCGTCAACGGCCGGGCCTGATCAGCGAGGCGTTTCGGGCCACCATGGGAAATCGCGTAGACGGCGCATTTGGTCACGGTATTAATATCCTGGCGGTGGTTTCCACCGTTTTCGGTGTTGCCACCACGCTCGGGCTGGGGATTATCCAGATCAACAGCGGCCTGGGTTCGGTGGCCGACGTCGGCTTCGGGAGCACCCAGCAACTGGCCATTCTCGGCGGTGTTGCCGTCATCTTTTTACTGTGCTCACTGATGCCCCTGGAGAGCGGCGTTCGCTACGTCAGTGATGCCAACATGGTCCTGGCGGCCGCCCTGCTATTGTTTGTTTTCGTCATTGGCCCGACCGATTTCATCACCGCCGCCATGACCAACGCCATTGGCGAGTATTTCAGCAACATGATCGGCATGAGCCTGGTGATGACGCCATACACCGGCGAAGACTGGGTGGAGCGCTGGACCATCTTCTACTGGGCCTGGGGGCTGTCCTGGGCACCGTTTGTAGGGAGCTTTATTGCCCGAATTTCCCGCGGGCGCACCATTCGCGAATTCATCCTCGGCGTGATCGGCATGCCGGTGTTACTGAGTATTGTCTGGTTCGCTACCTTCGGTGGTTCGGCTCTCTTTTATGAGATATTTGAGAATGGCGGCATTGCCGCCTCGGTCAGCAAGGAAATCAGCTCCGGGCTGTTCCATATGCTCGAATTCCTGCCCTTCGACAACGTGACCGGCCCGCTGGTGCTTCTGCTGATCATCCTGTTTGTGATCACCTCGGCCAACTCCGCCACCTTTGTCCTGGGCATGTTTACCAGCCATGGAACCATCACCCCAAAGCCGCTGATGCGAGTGCTATGGGGTGTCGTGCAGGTGATGGTGGCCGGAGTTCTGTTGATGAGTGGTGGGCTACAGGCGCTGCAAACCATCTCCATCGTCGCGGCGTTGCCGTTCATGATATTGATGATTTTCATGGCGGCTTCCTTGCTCAAATCCCTTAGGGAAGAAAAAAGGCAGGCCGAATTCCATGAGGCCCTGCAACGCAGCCGGATGGAGCGCATGCTGGAAGAATACGAGGATGCAAAAGCCAACGCAGATCCCGATCCGTGGAACGCGCCAATAGAGCAGCCCAAGGACTACGTTGACCATACACTCTAGTGTCCCGTCTGGTTAATTCATTGACCAGACGGGACACTAGTTGGCCAACGAAAGGGTAAAGATACCGCGTTTCACGACGCCGTCACGGAAGGTGATAACCGGCGGTCCCAGGACCGCTGGATCGCTTCAAACAAGCTGTCGGTGGTCAGTGCCAGCAGGCCAATCAGGATGGCCCCTTGCAGCACATACGCCGTATTACCGTTGACCAGCCCGGCAATAACCGGGTCGCCCAAGGTCCGGGCACCGATGGTGGAACCAATCGCTGCCGTGGCAATGTTGATCGTAACGGAGGTACGTATGCCAGCAAGGATCACCCGCCCGGCCAGGGGCAGTTCCACCTGCAGCAGTACCTGCATCGGCGACATGCCCATACCGCGTGCGGCCTCGCGCACGGCCGGATCCAGCCCCTCCAGCCCCGCCAGGGTGTTGCGCAGGATGGGCAGCAACCCGTAGAGAATCAGCGCCACCACAATAGGTGCTTCGCCAAACCCCAGGGCCGGCACTGCCAGCGCCAGCACTGCCACCGGCGGAAAGGTCTGGCCAATAGAGGCGACCTGATTCACCAGCGGCAGATGGTTCTGCAGCAGGAACAGGAAGCTTTCCCGCTTGTAGATCACCCCCTGCTTGTCCGGTTGCAGCCACTGGAACAGCGGCTGAAGGGTATCCATTCCCACACTCAGGCCGCACAGCAGCAATGCCAACAGCAGCGGTGGCAACCAGATCCGCATCAGGCGCCTCCCTGCATCAGGCGTTCACGGGTGACAAAGCCAATCTCCTGGCCATCGGCATTCACCACCGGCACCTGTTCAGCGCCCTGCCAGAGCACAATCGACAACGCCAGTCGGGCGCTGTCGTCTTCTCTGACCGTGTCAACGCCGGGCTCCGGATGACGAGAATCTCTATGGGCCGTCATCACTTTTCGCACCGACTGCAAGCTCATCAGCTTCAGGCCACGATCCTGCTTGCCGACCAGGTTTTCCACAAATTCAGACGAGGGGTCGCGGAGAATGTTCTCCGGCGTGTCGTGCTGAAGGATGCGGCCCTGGTCCATCACGGCAATGCGAGTAGCCAGCTTCAGGGCCTCATCGATATCGTGGGTCACGAACACCGTGGTTTTCCGTACCTGGCGTTGGATTCGCAGCATCTCCAGCTGCAGGTTCTCCCGGGTGATGGCATCCAGGGCCCCGAAGGGTTCGTCCATCAAGAGGATATTGGGGTCAGCCGCCAGCGCCCGGGCCACGCCCACCCGTTGGGCCTGACCACCGGACAGCTGCTGCGGGTACTTGTGCGCGTGGGCCTGCGGGTCAAGATCCAACAGTGTCATCAACTCGTGCACCCGGGCATCTATCCGCTCTTTCGGCCATTTCAGCAGGCGCGGCACCATGGCGATGTTGCGGGCCACCGTCCAGTGGGGAAACAGCCCTGTGCCCTGGATCACATAGCCCATGTTGAGCCGGAGCTGCTCGGGGTTCATGGTGGTAATATCTTCACCATCCACCAGGATCTCCCCTTCGCTGTGGGGCAGCAGGCGGTTGATCATCCGCAAGGTGGTGGATTTGCCACAGCCGGAACTACCCACCAGCACGCAGACCTCCCCCGTCTCGATGGTCAGGTTGATGTTATCCACGGCAACCGTCTCCCCAAAGCGCCGCGTGACATTTTTCAGTTCGATCATCCAGACACTTCCTTCTTCCTTCAGGCCGTTGCCGGGGTGGGTTTGAGACTGGCTGCCAGCATGGTTAGCAAGGCATCCGCCAGCAATGCCAGGGCAATGGTGGGCAAGGCACCAAGCAACACCAGATCCATCGCTGCCTGCCCCAGCCCTTGGAAAATGAACGAGCCAAAGCCACCAGCGCCGATGAGCGCCGCCACGGCGGTCAGGCCGATGGCCTGAATCGTGGTGATGCGCACCCCCTCGATAATCACGGGCAGCGCCAACGGTAGACGAAGTTGGAAAAACAGCTGCTTTTCAGTCATGCCCATGCCCCGGCCGGCGTCGGCCAGGCTTTCCGGCACTTCGGTAAGCGCAACAAAGGTGTTGCGAACCATGGGCAACAGGCTATAGGCAATCAGCGCCAACAGCGCCGGCGCCCAGCCTATTCCCCGAATGCCCATGGCCTGTAATACCGGGAAGGCAGATGACAGAGCACTAAGCGGAGCGATTAACAAACCAAACACCGCCAGGCTCGGAATGGTCTGCAGGAAACTCACCAGTGCCAGGATGGGCCGTTGCCAGGCCGGGCTGCGCGTCATCTTCAGGGCCAGCCCGAAGGCGAGGCAGGCACTGATGGAGACCGCCCCCAACGCCAGCGCCAGGTGTGTATAAAGGGCCTGCTCGAATTTGCCCGGCCGGGCACTGAATTCCCGAACCAGGGAAAGACTTTCCAGGCCATCGCCGCGAAATAGCAACAACCAGCTGCCACTTAGCGCAACCAACAGAAACAATTGCAGCCAGTGGCCGGTCCTCAGCCGTCCCAGGACCTCAATCAGCATCAGCGAAAGTAAAAACAGCAGGCACCAGAACCCCGCCCCGATTGAAGAGCGGGCATAGGGAGCGTCCGCCGGAAGATGACGACCAGCGAACACTTCCAGCAGCAGTGGCAGCGCTGCCAGTGAAGCCCCGATCAACCCCAGAAGTAGCAGGTAGCGCTTCGGGATTCGTGCTATCGACAGCAGTATTGCGCCAGCGAGGACAACAGTGACCACCGCGGCCCCGGGCCAGCCAAGCGCCGACCACAGGCCGTGGCCAGTGCCTGAGACAATGCGGTTGGGCTGAATCACGCCGAAATCGAGGATCCAGACCAACGCCAGGGCAAGCAACCCCAGCGCGGGGATCACCCGATTAGGACGGTCAGCGATGAAACCGGAATGCGGAACCGACAAACCTCAGTCCTGGCCCAGGCCATCCAGATAATCCCGCGCCACTCGGCTGGCCGGCACGCCATTGACCGCGACCTGGCCGTTCAGGCGCTGCAGGGTTTCGAGGTCCAGGGATTCGAAGATGGGCTCAAGCACCTCCCGGATCTCCGGGTAGGTCTCCAGCACCTCCGCCCTCACAATCGGCGCTGGCTGGTACACCGGCTGCACGCCCAGGGTGTCTTCCATCACCTTCAGGTCGAGTGCGTTCAGGCCACCGTCGGTGCCGTAGGTCATGGCGCCGTTCACGTCGTTGTTGTTGAGGGCCGCCGCCCGCAGGGTGGCTGCAGTGTTACCACCAGAGAGAATCAACAACTGGTCAGAGTCCAGTTTAAAGCCATAAGCCTCCTGGAACGCCGGCAGCGCGCTGGCCGATTCCACAAACTCGGCACTGGCCGCAAACTTGAAGGTACCACCGTTATTGATATACCGGGCCAGGTCTTCGAGGGTATTGAGGTTGTGCTTCCGGGCCAGATCGCCCCGCACGCTCATGGCCCAGGTGTTATTGGCTTCGGCCGGGGTCAGCCAGACAATGTTGTGGGCTTCCCGGTCAAGACGGGCAGCCTGCTCGTAGGCCTTGTCGGCGTCTTTCCAGATATCCCGGTCAGCCTGATCGTGGAAGAAGGCGGCATTGCCGGTGTATTCCGGGTACAGGTCGATTTCACCGGCCTTGATGGCGTTGCGCACAATGCTGGTCCCGCCCAACTGAAGCCGGTTTTCGACCGGCACACCAGCATCCTCCAGGGACTGCAGGATCATCTGGCCCAGCACGGCGCCTTCGGTATCAATTTTGGATGACACCACCACCGGGTCGGCCGCCATGGCCTGACCGGCGAACAGCAGGACGGTGATTGCCGCAGCGCGGCGGAAACAGGACATTAAAGGCACAGCCATTCCTCTTTGTTGTCGATTCGGATCCGTTCACTTTCAGTCTATGGGACACCCGGCCCAGCGCAAGGCTTTACTCAATTTCCGGTGTTGGCCTGACCAGAATTTCGTTCACGTCGACATGGGCCGGCTGGGCCACCGCGTACATGACCGCGTTGGCAATGTCTTCCGGCTTCAGGGCGTGGGCCGGCGGTTCATCGAAGAACGGGGTGTTCACCATGCCCGGTTCAATCAGCGTGACACGGATGCCCGAGCCTCGAAGCTCCTCACGTACGCCATAGCCAATGCCGGACACCGCCCATTTGGTGGCACTGTACATGGAGCCGGGAATGGTCACGCGGCCCGCCGCCGAGCCAGTCAGCAGTAGGTGCCCACGGGTTTCCCGAAGCGCCGGCAAGCAGGCCTGGATGGTGAGGCCCACGCCCAGTACATTGGTGAGAATCATGTCTTTCCAGACCCCCGGATCGGCCTTGCTGAAACCACCCGGTTCGCCACCACGGCCGGCATTGGCGAAGACCGCATCAATCTGCCCGAAGGTATCAAGCGCCTGGCGAACCATCGCTTTCTGGTCGCTTTCACTCTGCACATCACAGCGGACGGTCAGCACGTTTTCCTCGCCACCGAGTTCCTGCTGCAAGCCAGCCAGTTTGTCTTCCGAGCGGGCGGCCAGCACCAGGCGGTAGCCTTCCCGAGCGGCGGCTCGTGCGGTTTCGGCACCAATGCCCGATGAGGCACCGGTGATCAGCATTACGGGTTTCTCCGGCATGCTCCCTCCTTGTTTCGCTGACTTACGTTTTTTGCTGACTTATGCCAGGCTACGCTGCCGGCGGCTCTCCCGATCACCCGACAGCGTGTGCCCCCACATCGCGAATTCCATCGTGTCACGGGCATTGAGAATCGGCGTATCAGTGCTTGGTCGACTTTTCAAAGTCTTCGATCTGCTTTTCGGCCTCTTCTTTTGAAAGACCGTAGGCCTGCTGAATCTCGCCTGCAAGCTGATCGCGCTTCCCGTCAATCTCGGTCAAACGGTCATCACTGAGCTTACCCCACTGTTGCTTTACCCTAGCCTTGAGTTCTTTCCAATTACCAGCAATGGTGTCTTTGTTCATTTTTACTCTCCTCTGGCCTTCCCGCCGATTAGCGGAATCGTTGGCGACTATCAACGACACAAGAAGCATTGCGCCGTTAACCGCTAATACTGCCCTTTAATCAACTCCGTGTCTGTTGGCTATCAAACACACGGAGACACGTGGGCAAGCGCACAGAACTCACCCCGCTTTTCTGTCAGCTTCCAGAACCATTCTGCATTGGTTAATACGGAGCGAATAACTGTGTCCACCGCTGTCTGGTTTATACTGATCGGAGCCCTGCTGGTGACTATGGGGCTACGCACGTCCATTCTTCAGCGCTTGAATCTGACACCATCTCTTGTCTACCTGGCTATCGGACTCACCCTCGGCCCCTCGATTATTGGCGTTTTCCATTTCAACCCGTTGAAACAGGCTCATTTACTGGAAATTCTTGCCGAACTTGCCGTTCTTTTGTCGCTGTTTATTGCCGGTATGAAAATGCCCATTCCGTTCCAGTGGCGGGAATGGCGGGCAACAGTGCGCCTGGCCTTTATCTCCATGACCCTCAGCGTCGCCCTGACTGCGGCTTTTGGCTACTACGTGCTGTCGCTACCCTGGGGAGCGGCCATCTTACTGGGAGCTATCCTGGCCCCCACCGACCCGGTGCTGGCGACGGATGTCCAGGTTCGACACATGGGGGATACGGACCCATTGCGATTCACCCTGACAAGTGAAGCTGGCATGAATGATGGCAGCGCTTTTCCGTTTGTCATGCTCGGCTTAGCCATGCTTGGCGCGCCGGCCGACGTCGAGATGATCGGGGGCTGGATCCTGAAGGACGTTTTGTGGTCCACCGCGTCCGCCCTGGCTGTCGGGCTCGCGATGGGGCGTTTATTAGCCGAGGTTATACAGAAGCAACACCTTCACAACGCCGAGAACCGGTTACTGGACGATTTCCTTGGCCTGGGATTGATCGGTCTGGTCTATGGTGCCTGCCTCCTGATCGATGCCTGGGGGTTTCTGGGCGTCTTTGTCGCAGCCATTTCGCTTCGTCAGTCGGAACTGAAACTGGCCCGCCCCAACGCGTCCATCATAAGCCCACGGATCATCACGACAGTGCCGGCTGATGCCGAAAACCACAACCCAGTCCCCAGCCAGGTATCCGAAGGTTCGCTGTTATTCAAGGAGCCCCTGGAGCGCTTGTCCGAGCTCGTGCTCGTCCTCCTGCTGGGCGGGATGCTTTTTCTCGACTCATGGAGTTTCAGGGCCGTCGGCCTGGCATTGTTCCTGTTCATAGTTGTTCGCCCTGTCAGCGTTTTTCTGGGCCTGCTTGGCTCTGGCACACCATTTCGATTGCAGATGCTGGTCGGCTGGTTTGGTGTACGTGGTATTGGCTCGCTCTATTATCTTATGTTCGCTGTCGCCTTTGGCCTGCCAGAGGGCCTGGCACTGGAGTTCATCCACATCACGCTGGTTGTCGTGGTGCTCTCAATCATCATCCATGGACTGACGGTGAAACCGATGATGTCGAAATGGTGGTAATCCCTTTTCAGCACCCTGTGTGCGCTTACGAACAGACGCAAGGCAGGCCAAGCACCGATTCTAAGGCATAGCGTTCGCATCCGCAGACCTTTCACAAAGGTCTGATGCGGCATCGTTCGTGCCAACCATGTCATGGCACGTTCCGCACATAAAGCCTGAAAAACGCAAGCAAGGAGTTTCACATGATCAAACTCAACACGGCAGCAATAACACTTTGCCTTCTCGGTGCACTGCCCATGTCAGTCGCGGCACAATCCTCTTCAGTTGGGCCAAACCAGGGTGACAGGGAGTTCTCACTCTCGGGCACCGGCAGCAGCGATCGCAATCTGGATAGCGGCAGTTTCGGCGTGAGCGGCGACCTGGGTTGGTACCTGAGTGATAATCTGGTGGCGGGTGCTCGACAAAGCATCAACTACGCCAGTATCGAAGGTGCGGACATTGAAGATGATTACTGGAATGGATCCACCCGGGGCTATCTCAACTATCAGTTCCTTGACAATCGTGCACGCCCGTTTGTCGGCGGCAGCCTGGGTGGCATCTACGGCGACGGTGTCAAAGACAGTGCCTTCGCCGGCCTGGAAACAGGGCTGAAATACTACGTGCGACCAAAGACCTATTTCATTGGGCGCGTCGAGTATCAGTTCTTCTTTAGCGATAGCGATGAGGCTTCCGATGCATTCCAGGATGATGGAGCCTGGGCCTATACAGTGGGTCTGGGTTATAACTTCTGAACCACTTCAAAGTGCTGTTCCGGAGGCAGGGATGTCGGAGCCATCGGCCAGCACATCGCGCCTGGTGCTACGGCCATAAAGCCGCCGGATACCTCGCAGGTCCCCGGGCTGAAGCTCGGGGAATTCCTCGGTATAGCGAAATCCCATCACCTGCCCCGAGGGGCCGGGGTGGTCCAGGCCGATGGCGTGCCCGATCTCGTGAATCAGGGTATAGCGGAGATCATAGACCTCCGTGTCGCCACCGAAACCCACCTTCCATTTCTTGTCGGGGTTCAGGCATACCAGCGACTGCTCAATGGCACGCATGCCCTCTATCAGCTCTTCCGATTCCTCGGTGTAGGAAACATTGGCGAAGGCTCGCATCTCAGGCTGGCCCTGTGCACCCAGAATGATATCCGCATCCCGAGCATCAGCAACCTGATAAAATGAAAGGTCAGCAGCGCGTTCCCAGACCCGAAATGCCGCCGCAGTCTCGCGGGCCAGTATCTCAAAAGAGAGGCCCGGTCCCGACAAGCTTTTCATCGGTTCCAGATCGCGACAATTCCGTGCACCATCAAACCGCAGCGTCTCATCAGCGAAAGCATAACTGACATTCGCCCCCACCCCTAACCTCTGCTCGCCCCACTTGACCAGATTGCCGTCCAGCTCAAGCAGCCGGTAGCCATTTTCTTCCCGGTCTTCGGCAAGCAAGGGAAGAGACAGCGGCAGACATGCAGCCACTAGCAGCGTTTTGATGATATGCCCGGAGTGAACAAGGCGTTCCCGTGGTAACAATACTCGCATCATTCAGACAGAGTACGGATCGCCCCGGAAGGTGTCGGTTGCAGTTTGGTAAGGGAATGTATATCTGGGAATGGTTATCCGAGCTGGGGAAAGCACAAAGCTCGGATAACGGGTCAGTGACGGGCGCCCCCTTCAGCCTTTCGATTTACGCTGAAAAAGGCTCAGGATGGCAAGCAGTATGACGGCACCGATAAGCGACACGATGAAGCTCATGACGGTGATGCCATCATTGATGGAGCCTGCACCAAGCAGCGGCCCGATCAACCACCCACCGATCAGTGCACCGACGATGCCGACCACGACGTTAAGGATGATGCCCTGCTGGCCATCCGTGCCCATGATCAGGCTTGCAACCCAGCCGACCACGCCACCCATGATAAGCCATATGATAATACCCATCATTTCGTCCTCCAGTAGATAGTGTCATTCAGCGGTTCAATCCTTGTCAGTTGCCTCCTCGATGGCATCGCCGGCCTCCTCGACTGACTCGTCGACTTCCTCACCAGCCTCTTCCATGGGGCCATCCTGCTCACAAGCAGACAGCGTGATCGTCAAGGCGCTGATAAACATGGCAGCGGCAATCGTTTTACTGAGTTTCATTATTCATCTCTCATTGTTTGCTCGGTTGGCGTTAATCATGGAAACGGCAGAGGCCTTTGCCCCTGCCGTTTATCCATTCCAACCCGAACGGGAATATCGGAATTTAGTTTTGCTTTTCAAACTTTGGCGCGGATTGCAGCTCGTCACGGGTTACGTTAACCCGCAGCTTCTGCCCATCCGAAGTGCCTGATGCTGTCAGCTGATCCCAGCTTATGGCGACATCTTTTTCACCCATTCCCAGGAATCCACCAACGCCCACGACAACGGCTACAACCTGACCGTTTTGGTCAATGATCAGGTCGCTGACTTCGCCCACATTTTCATCACCAGTGGTTGTAATCTCCGCACCGATCAGACCACTTGCCCGCATGCCGTTCGCGGGGGTAGAGGCGATATAGTCCTGGTTTTTCATTCCAGACTGATCGCGCATGGCTTTATTGCTATCCGAGTGCATTTTGCCGTCTGACTTCATTTTTGAATCAGATTGCCCTGCACTCTGCTCATACTGAGAGCTCTCTTTTTGCTGATCACCATCCTGGCCAGCAGCCAGAACGGAGCCGGCTCCAAGCGTCAAAACCGGCGCGACCAATGCGTAAAGTGCCATGGAACGTAACTTATTCATGAGAATCTCCTTAACGTTGACTCTGTTTGCCGGACAAAACGTCCTACTTAACCACCTCATCAAAGCCCTCCTTACCCGGCATGATCACCGGGCAGGAAGCTGAACTGCCATAAAGTAAAGTATGGAGTTCGGGATGAGACTCAAATGTACGCTGATGGCATGGGCCGATCGGTTCGCTGACGCACGCAAGAAAGGCCAGAAAGATGATAAAAAGGTAATCTTGGGGTTGTTGGTGGCCGGGCAGGGTATGTGCTGTGGAATCGGTTATTCTGCATTCGGCTAAATATGTTCTATAATGTTATAAACATAGAAACCTGAATTCTTGCAAGGAGGAAGTTCAATGAGAAAGGCGCTTACGGCAATACTGATGGCATCGGCATTCGCCGCACCTGCCTTATCTCAGGCGGCTGATCAACGGGTCGAAGAGGCCCGCGCACTGGTGAAGAGTTTTGGTGGCTCGTTAAAGCAGGCCCTGAAACAAGCCATTGAAAACGGCGGCGTCGTCAATGGTATTGCTGCCTGTAATACGCTGGCTCCGGAAATAGCCGCCCAGAACAGCAAAGGCAACTGGCACATTGGCCGCACCAGCCTGAAACTGCGAAATCCCGACAATGCGCCGAGTGACTGGCAGGAAATGCAGCTACAAGCGATGGACAAGCAGCCAGTGGTGAATGGCAAACCGGTGGAGGTCTGGCAGGTTTCAGACGCCGTGGGTCAGCCGGAATTTCAGTACATGAGTGCCATTCCCACCCAGAAGCTGTGCCTGAACTGCCACGGCAGCGATATCAAGCCCGACGTGCAGGCAAAGATCAATGAACTCTATCCCCAGGACCAGGCCACCGGGTTTTCAGAAGGGGATCTGCGCGGCGCCTTTGTGGTGACCTATCGTCCGGCTGAGGATTAATGGCCGACAGCTCCGCCAGGTTCAGGGCGCCTCTGCCCTAACCTGGCGAATCCACACGGTGAGGGCATTCCCCGCTCAGGCACCGCTCACAAAACGCATCCATGTCGCGTATTTCTTCCAGGCACAGGCTGTGTTCCATGCCATAGCGATGGTACTCGGGCGCATAGCCTTGCGCCTGCAACACCTCGACCGCCCGTTGACCCAGAGCCTCCGGCACCATGGGATCATGGCTGCCATGGCCTACAAAAATCGGTAGGTTCTGGTTCACCTCCGAGCGCTGAACGCTATCGGCCGTGGCGTAATAAGTGGACAACGCAAACAGACCGGCCAGCGGCGCCGGGTAGCTCAGTGCCGCTTCATAAGCCACCGCCCCGCCCTGGGAGAAACCACCCACCAGGATGTTCTCCGGCGCAATACCTTTTTCCCGCTCCTGATCCACCAGCTCTGCCACGGCCTGGGCCGACGCCCGCAGCTGTTTCTCGTCCAGCTGGCGATCAATGTTCAAAGCCAGGATGTCGTACCAGGCGGGCATGCGCATACCACCGTTGATGGTTACCGGAAGGTCCGGGGCATGAGGAAAGATAAAGCGGACGGCGCGCTTTTTGGCAAAGGCCAGTTCCGGCACCACGGGTTCGAAATCGTGGCCGTTGGCACCCAGGCCATGAAGCCAGATCACAGACGCTTCCGGGTTGGGACCGGTTTCAATAATCAGGGATTCCAGAGAAGGCATTGACTGCTCCGACTGTTGAATAAAGGGCAACAGGATACCAGAAGCAGTCGGCCGGCGGGCACAGCGCCCACCGGCAAACAGAAGAGGCTTAATTGACGCGGAAGGCTTCCAGCATCGCGGGAATACCGGGGAACATGCCGATGGCCAGCATTACCACGCACAGCACGGCAAATACGATACCAGGGATGATCCAGCGGCCGGTATGGCCCAGGTCAGCACTGCGCTCTTTGCTGCCAATCAGGCCCAGGTTATCCAGCAGTACCGTCAGCGACCAGCCAAACACCGGGTTCACCATGGAGGAGGCAAAAATGACGATGGCGGCAGACTCGGTGGTTTTACCCTTGCGTGTCATCTGCATACCCGCCTCCAGCAGTGGCAGGAATACACCCACGATCAAGGCAACTCGCAGCACCGGCGGCCACACCGCCAGATCCATCGGGTAGCCAATCAGCGCTGTGGCCAGGCACAGAATACCTGTTAGTACCGCCCCGGCTGGAATCGGGCGCTTGGCAATGGCAGCCGGTACCATGTAGGTCCCCCAGGAAGAGGCAATGTTGGCGCCACCCAAAGCGCTACCCACAACCTGTCGTGCCGAGGCACCAATCATGGTGTCATCAATGTTCATGATGACCCGGTCGCTGTTCTTCGGGTAGTTCAACTTCTGGAACACCTGATGACCCAGGAAGTCCGGGGACCACATGGCTACTGCCAGAACCGCAAACGGAGCCACGGCGAGGAACGCCTGAAAGTCCGGAAGACCCAACTGCCAGCCGGTGTCCTCACCCCACCACCAGGCCGGGTTCACGATTGGAAAACCGGGGTCGGTGCTGAATTCAAACGGCGCCCCCAGGGCGAAAGCCACCACCCCGGCCAGCAAACAGCCCAGCGGCACCGCCAGCCAGCGCTTGCTGATATGCTCAAGCCAGGCGTACATAACAATGGTCAATATCAGCACCACGAAGGCCAGATACCCCATGTCAAAGCCTTCGGCCCAGTTGAACAGGGCCTTAACCTGGCTGGTCACGCCAATAAAACCCAAATAGAGCAGCAGGCCACCGGCCACGCCGTTACTGGTCAGTTTGGTCAGCAGACTACCGCCCTTGGTGATACCCAGAATAAAGCCGAGAACACCCACCATAATGCCGAGGGCCATGGGGTGGCCGCCGGACGCTACAATCAGCGGAATCATGGCAATCAGGGGGCCATGAGTACCGGCCAGGTTAGCAGTCGGGTTCAGGAAACCGGAAATCAGAATAACGAACAGGAGGCCAGCAATCACCAGCTCGAAGCGGACGTTTTCGGTCACGAATTCTGTGGACAGGCCCAGCGGAGTGGCAAACGCTGCTACGATAGCAGCAACCATGACCACCTTACCGATGGTCGCGGCCATGGCAGGCACCCAGTCTTCCCACTCAAAGTTGTAGTCCCGGAACGGGAGGTTGGGCCGCCAGCGGCGTGGCGCCATGACTTGCAGTTCGTGCTCCAGATATTCTTCACGAGTATCAAACTCGGATCTTGGCTTCCGTTGCGCAAGATAACTGTTCTTCGCGTTCAGCTCAGACATAGGAGAATCCACGGCTTGAGAATTTTCGTCGCGGATACTAGGAGGGTGGGCAGCCTCAATCTATAAGCCCTTTGGCTAAGATGAGTCTTTTTTAGACAAAATTGGCTTATCGATTGCTAAATAGACTATAATTTGAGCTTTGCAACCAGTCGCATAAAACAGTTTTTTATATGGATATTCACGACCAGAGGCGCCAGATCGTTAACCGCGCAGTGATTGCAGCGGTTCTGACCGGCATTGTCGTGGCTATCGCGGTATCCATACCCTTCATCAAAGAAACCCACAACCTGACCGAACAGTTGGCCACCAATGTCGCCAACACCAAGACCGAAAGCATTCGCACCATCCTTGACCAGCACCAGGATCTGGCCCGACAAACCGCCAGCCGCTCTGAACTCGCCAGAATGCTGGGGGAATACGCCCAGGGACACATCAGCCTGAAGGCCCTGCAGGCGTTCACTTACCCACGCCTCAGAGATGGCGCCCGGGGCATGGACAACCTTGCCGCAATCATTCGTTACGACATCGCCGGCAATGAGGTGGCTCGCATTGGCCCCTTGGCTGACCGTTTGCCACGGCTAGTGCCACTCCTGTCCGGCCTCGATATCAAACAGTACTCGCTGGAAAACAACACTTCTTCGACACCCCTGTTGCACACTATCGGCAAGATACAAACCGGCGGCGCACAAGTCGGCTACGACATGCTGTTGTTCACACCGGAGCCGTTTCTGCGCGTGTTCAATTCCGGTGACGGCTTTCAGGTTTGCCTGCTGGATAACGCCCAGACCAAGCGCCTGGCCCTGGACTCCGGCACCGGTCGGTTGGTGCTGACCCCACCGGTAGGCTGCCTGCATGAAGGTGAACCTTTGCAGGAAACCTACTCCGAAGGCTACATAATGGCTACCGAGGCGGATGGTACCCAGGTGTTAAGTTTCCTTCGGCCCCTCGATGGCTATGACTGGGAAGTACACGTACGGTCGGACATGTCGGATGTCTTTTCCGGCGTGTTTCGTGAAGCCATCATAGCGCTGTCCATCATCTTTGGCCTGTCCGGTCTTTCCGGATTGCTCGTCAAACGCTCCCTTAAACCCCTGGCCCATACCCTGACCAGCCAGGCCGAGGAAATCGCCCGTTCCTCGGAAGAACTACGCCTGGCCTACCAGGTGTTTGAACACACCCATGAAATCGTGGTGATTTCCGACACATCGCTCAACATTATCCGCGCCAACCCCGCGTTTCTGGATATTACCGGCTTACCCGGACGCAAGGTCATGCGGATGAAGATGAGTGACTTCCTGATCACCGAAAAGCCAGAGCAGGAAATCACTGAATGGCTGCGTAAACGCCTGTCGCGGGAAAAGATGTGGCAGGGCGAAGTCTGGCTGGAAACCGCCAAAGGGCAAACAACCCCGTACCTGGTCACGGTGTCGCCAATTGCCGATACGACGGGCGTTATTCAGCACTACGTCATGACCTTTACCAATATTACCGAGCGGGTAAAGTCCGAAACGCAGATCCGTCGCATGGCACACCTCGACAACCTCACCAACCTGCCCAACCGGGCCGCCCTGGAGCAGCACCTTCGCCAGACAATCGACCAGTGCCAGCCCACGGACACCCGATTCGCCGTGATGTTTCTTGATCTTGACCGTTTCAAACCCGTTAACGACATCTACGGTCATCAGGCGGGGGATGAGCTACTGATTAACGTCGCCAGACGCCTGGAGAACTGCCTGCGGGAGGACGACTTTGTTGGCCGCCGGGGCGGCGACGAATTCGAAATTATCTCCGGCCCATTACGCAGCCCCGATGATGCCCGCCCGATAGCCGAAAAGCTGGTGGCCGTACTGAACCAACCTTTCAGTATTCAAGGCCATACGGTGGATATCGGCGCCTCCGTGGGTGTCGCCATCTACCCCGTTGATGGCATTACATCGGTAGACCTGCTGAACGCCGCCGATGCCGCCATGTACAACGTCAAAGCCAGCGGGCGCAACAACGTTGGCTGCGCCCGAGGTTGTTTCTGAACTCAACCCTGCTCGTATTCGCGCACCAGCTCGTGCAGAAAATGCATGCCCGCAGAGCTCAAAAAATAACGCTCCGCGCCGGCGCGGAACAGCAGGTTTCGTTTATCCAGATAATCCAGCGCTTCGGCCAGCCCTTTTTCAAAACGGGCGGCCCGCAGGATATCCTGGTATTCCTCGTCGGCCGCCAGCGCCTGAAGGTCCTGCTCGTTTAGTCCGGCTTCCGGTCGCCCGAGATAATCGAGATCCCGGCCGCTTCGGGCGAAATAACGACCGATCAGCAACAGCACCACCTGCACCCGAAAGGCATTCTCGTCGTGCTCCTCGCTGTCGTTGTCGCTGCTCTCCTTCAAAAAGAAGAACGCTCCGTTCTCATCAAACACCAACTCGCTGCCCAGGTGCTCGTAAAGCGTGCGGAAATGCGCCAGATGGTTGTACAGCAGGTTGTATTGGGGATTAGCCACAAGCTCGGAACGGTTGCTGTCCCAGACCTCCCGGACTATCACACGACCGGCCTGGAATTCGCGATAGATCGCGGCACTCTGTGCCGGCAGAATATCCTCAAAGCTGGTCATCGATGGTTCGCCAGCATTGATACCCGGCTCAGTCGCCACGGTTGCTTCAGTCATCGTTTACCTCGGTTCGTGGTTCCAGGCGGCGCTTGCGGTAGACAAACTGTTCCCCGGCTTCCGGCAGGGTACTGTCGGTTTCCAGAATACGGAAGCGATTGGTCGTCACCACCTGGTATCCCGGCGGTGGCGTGTTCACCAAGCGGTTGAGCGACGCAAGCAGGTCCGGCGGGCGGTAGCCGGGGATAAATCCTTCCAAACGACCATGCAGCTCGCGCACCAGATCCTCAGTCGGGCGCAGCTCCAGGCTCTCCAGCCAGTCGTAGAGCCGTCGAATGCGCTGGACATCAACGCGGGCATTTCGGCCACTGCCAGACACTTCCTGCAATACCGGCACCTCGTCCTGGCGACGGATGTCCGACAGTCGCAAATCCAGTTCGCTAAGCAGTAACTGGTAGTAACTGGACGATTGCCCGAACGCGTAGTGTTTGGGCCGCTGCTGCGCGCGCAAGCCCACCAGGAACCCCGTGTTGCGGGCAAACGCCCCGCCCTCCAGCCACTTACGGCGTAGGCTCAGGGTTTCAGTGTCGTCCTTCAGGGAACGCAACTGGCTGTAGAAATGCTCCATGGCGTTGTACTGCACCATGCCCTGGCGGGTTTTACGCAGAAAATGCTCCACTTCCCGCGCCACCGACTGAATTGGCTTGTACAGCGCATTGAGGCTGAGCGCTGAACGGAAAATCTGGTCAGCCAGGCTGTGATCACCGTTGGCTTCCAGCAACCGCACCATCGCTTCCAAGGTGTCGAACAGGTTGCTGCCGTCGGGCAGCCGGGTGTCCGGGTTAAGGAATACCAGCGTTGGCTTGATATGGCGCTCGTACAGGGTCACGATCTGATCAAACAGGTTCTGACGAAACTCCAGATACCTGTCCGGTGCCCGGCTGGCATCGCCGGACAACTCCGCCAGTTGGCCGGAAATGGTCTGCATGCGGATCACATTCTGGCGCAGCAGGCCAATCAGCTGACTGACCCGCTCGTTCAAGTCATCCCGCAGTTCGGTAAAGTCCGGATCAAATTCGCTGAAGCTGCTGACCTCCAGCCGATCACGGACATCCCGCAGGGTCACCAGATGCCCCCGAAGCCTTGCATCGGTAAGCTCCTGGTACAAAGACGCGTTGCAGGCCCGCATCATATTAATCAACGCGTCCTGGAACACCAGGCGACGCTCGCCTTCGGCCTTGATGATGTCGATGACCAGACCACTGCGAAACAGATTATCGGTGCTCAAAGCCAGACGCACCCGGTCTTTGTCGGCCCGGCCCAGGCGGCGCGAATAGTCCATCACCTCCGCCACCAGATCGCTCTCGCGCACGTAGCGGGCCTCGTTGCGATCCATCCGCTCGATCAGCCGAAACAGGATCTTCGGATGTTCAAACAGCAGGCGCGTGGTATCCAGCGTGCTGAAACGCTTACTCATCCACTGACTCCAGCAGGCTGTCCTGGGACTGATCCACCCAGTGGCTCACCGCTTCGCCATCGGTAAAACCTTCAGGGCCACCCCAGAACACGAGAGTGCGGTGAGGGCTATAGGGGCGTGCCGTGCGCATCTGCCCAACTTCCAGGTGCCGGCCCACCAGGTAGATCATCTCGGCACTGGCACTGTGGGTGGCCGCCGAGAACAGATTAAAGCCCTGCCGACTCAGCCGATCGAGCAGAGCCGGCATCTGGCTGACATCAACACTGGCCAGCTCATCCAGCACCAACGGGAACGACAGCTGCACACCGGGATACAGCACCCGTTTGAGCAGGCGATACACCAGCTCCAGGTTGATCAGGGCAGTTGTGGAGGTGGACTGGCCCTTGGTGTCCAGGCCAGTGGCGTTTTCCTTGCGGGTGCGATAGGAAATGCCGGTGATCACCTTGTCCATGGTCAGGTGCTTGCTACCGCCCTGCTCGCCGAAGAAGTCCGCCACAAACACCCGCAGGCGATCGTAGAAGGCATCAGACTGCAGTTCGTTGCCAAACGGGTCGATATTGTTGGCTTCTTCCACGAGATTGCGGAATTTGGGATCAGTGTGGATATCCACCCTGATTTCCACCAGGTCATTAATCCGAACGCCCTCCAGTTCCCGGTTAAGCTGGGCTTCGAAGCGGGAGATGTGCTCATGATTGGATTTCAGCGCCTGCCGGTAACTGGCCACGGTTTCATTGTGCACCTCAATCTGTTCGTGGTGCACGCGCCACTCCTCGGTCATGCTGGCAAACAGGTCCGAGAGGGCCTTGAAAGCCTCACGGATTGCCGAGGAGACCGGGCTGTCTTTCTGTAATTCATCCTCGCGATCCTCCAGGAGGCCCTGGAAGACAAACTGGTTCAGGTGGTTAAGAATGCTGCGCCGCAGGTTTTCCAGCTCATCCAGCCGGCCCTGCAGTTCCTCAAAGGCCGACTCCGACACCTGGTCCACCGCCAGCGGCTGATCGCACTGGGTGTTTTTCAGGTACTGGAACCGATGCTCAACCGTGCGCAGGCTGCGGCTAAGCTGGGTCAGTTCCCGCTCCCGCTCCTCAATGCGGTCTTTCTCCGCTCGGGCCCGGGCGGCTTTCTGTTCCACCGCTTCCAACCGCTCCCGCTCCAGGTTCCCTTGCTCCTGAACCTTGGCAAGAGCCTCTTCGGCAGCCTCTTTTTCCGCCGTGGCATCCCGCAGCCGGGTCTCCGCCCCAGGGAAACGCTTGAGCGTATCCAGTTCCTTGGTAATCGCCCGAATTTCTTTGTCCGTGCGTTCAATCAACTGCGGCCGATCGTGCTCCTGGCCCTCGTCGGTCGCCAGCTCGGATCGTTCCTTTTCCAGGGCGTGGAGCTCGCCCTGTATACGCTGCCTTTGGGCCTGATAATCTTCAGCCCGGGCGGGCTGGCTCGCGTATTCGGTATCGAACCAGTCATAGCCCGTCTCGGTGGACGAAAACAACTGGCCGAAGGCGGTGATGGTCTCGCGGGTTTGCGCATCCAGTGCCTGCCCTGGGCTGGCAAGCATCAACCGGGGGTCCACCGCCCGCAAAGGAGCCACCACGGACTCATCCAACTGATGAGCCAACTGCCATTGCTGGCGACTTTCACGCTCAGCCAGGGCCTGCAATTTCGCTTCAAACTCCTGGCGTTTCCTCTCAATCTGCTCCAGCCGGATTTCCGCCTGGGCCGCACTCTTCAGCGCGGCCAGGTGCCCCAGTTTGCGCTCCAGCTCCTCCTGCAGGATGTCATCAATCTCCTGCAAGCTCATATCGCCGTATTGGGAGGCCAGCAACTCACCGTCGCGCTGGTCCTGCTCGGCTTTTTTCAGGTTGCGGGCCTCGGATTTGATCTCACCCTCAAGGCCTTTGGACTCCTGTTCCAGCTTTTTGAGCGCCTGTGCCAGGTGTTTCAGTGCCTCATTCTGCTCCTGATACTGCGTCACGGCCTGGCGACGCTCCCGGCCAACGGTATCCAGGGCATTGGCCAGCCCGTCCCGGAAGGCGGCAAACTCGTGCTGACTGCGCAGCAGGGCCTGATAGTTCTGATAGGCCCCGTTCAGTTTTTCAAACCGGCCCCGCTCCTTCTCAATCCGGTTCAACCGGGCCTGGCGCTGTTTTAGCTGCTCGTGACGTTCCAGAAATTCGTCGATGTTGAAATCAAAGGCGTCATCGGCGAATTTCTTGTCCGCCTCGACAATACTGGCCACGGCGTTGGCCATGGCCCGGTCGTCAGCCTTCATTTCAAACAACAGCAAAATCAGGGTTCGCAGTGACTGCACCCGGCGTTCATCCGCCTCGGCCAGGGGAAGGACCGAATAACGCACGGCGTCGGCGTTCATGAGCTCGCTGCTGTAAAGCAACGTGCGCAGTTTGGCCGGATCGCTCACAAAACGGGTCTCTTTCGACAGCTTTTTCACCGCCTCGGACACCTTCTTGAACGACAGCTCCGGTACCGCCTCTCCAATACCATCGGCATCGTCGCCACTCCAGAACAGCGGCCGCAGCTGGTCGTAGGAAACCGGAGCAAACATGCGCCCGTAACTGAGCTGGCTGCTGCTATCCCGGTAGAGAATCTGACAGTGCACACCGGCGGGATTTTCCGCCTCCATGATCAGGAAGCTGAACTGACTGGGGAAATAGTGCTGGTAGCTTTCCTCATTGGTGTAGAAGTTGCCGGCACTGGCATTGCGGAAGGCGAATTTCTTGCGGCTGTTGCGGAAATTGTTTTCCGGTAGCAGGAACAGGCGCAGCGAATTCAGGAGGCTGGATTTGCCGAGGTTGCCGGGCCCCAGGATCAACCCATGGTTGTCCACCGGAATCTCCACGTAACAAAACCCCGCGGAATCCACCAGCACCAGCCGGCGAATACCGAAACCAAACGCACTCGCACTGGCCTGGGAATCAGTCATCCAGAATCATCTCCTGCTCCATGAATTTGCCGGTGGCCTAAACAACAAAAGCCAATACCATCACAACAATGGTATTGGCTCAAGACCACACTCACTTCCCTGTGCCTGAATTCAGTCCCTGGACAACCGGAACTGCTCAATCGTCTTATGCAGGGTTTCCGCCATTGCCAGCAGATCCGCCGCGATGCGGGCGGTTTCCTGCGCATCGGTGGAGGTCTGTTCGGCGGAGCGGCTGATTTCAATCACATTGTGGTTGATCGATTCAGACACATCGCTCTGCTCATTGGCCGCGTTTTCCATTTCCTCGTTCAGACCGGTGATCTCCCGAACAGCCGCAGCGATAGTCTGCAGCTCATTCTCAACCTTCAGGATCGCATCCACCTGCTCTTCGGCCATTTCAGAGGCATGGCGCATGGTACCCACACAGTCCACCACTTCGCGCTTCAGACCATCGATCGTCTTGCGGATTTCCTCGGTGGAATCCTGGGTGCGGGAAGCCAATGCCCGCACTTCATCAGCCACTACCGAGAAGCCCCGGCCCTGTTCGCCAGCACGGGCGGCCTCAATGGCGGCATTGAGGGCCAACAGGTTGGTCTGGTCGGCAATCTCGGAAATCATTTCCAGCCGATCGGCCATTTCGGTGGTGCGCTGGTCCAGCTGTTCAATACGCTGGGCGCCAGCCTGCACTTCCGTGTTCAGGGACTCGATGCCCTTAACGGCGGTACGGGCCAGTTGCTCGCCGCTTTCGGCGGCCTGAGTGGTGTCGGCTGACTTGCGGGCGGTGTTCATCGCATTTTCCCGCACCTGCACGGCAGACGCCGCCATTTCAGTGGTGGCGCTGGCCACCTGGTCGGTGTTGTCCTTCTGGGCCAGCACTTCCCGCTCGGTGGTTTCCGCCTTGCCAGAAATGGTGCGGGCGGCGGACTCCACCCGTTCGGCGTTATCCACTACCGTCAGCATGCTCTTGCGGATATTCGCCACCATTCGGTTAAACGCGCGTGCAACCGAGCCAATTTCATCGTTGCGGCTAACGTCCAGCTCAAGCGTCAAATCGGAATTGGTGGAAATCTGGTCCATCCGATCGTGCAGGCCGCGCAAACGCGAGAAGATCAATCGGCCAAGCACAAACGTCACCAGAATAAACACCACCACAAAAATCAGGATCTGAATACCGCCACTGAACATCAGCTGCTTGTTGAGCCGGGCGTCACTCTTGGCCATGGAATAATCCACCCGCACGGCACCAAGCACCTGCCCTTCTTCAGCCTGGTGACAACCCAGGCAGTTCACGCCCTGGTAATTCTCGCTGGCGCGCATGGGTTGAATCAGGGTGTAAACCCGGCCGTCTTCATTCTTGGAGTAAGTCTCGATGCGCTCGCCATCCAACGCTCGCTTATCGATCTCCGTCAGGTTTTGCTCATCGGCGTTGGCGGTACCGAACATGTTGATAAGGTGTTGGCTGCGCAGTATCCGCACATCCAGCACTTCTTCCGGCGCCATGGTCTTTTTACGCAACACTTCCTTGTTGCCGATGGTACCGGTGACCATCATCGTGTTCAGCCCATCAAAATAGGACTTGGCCAGCCCATCCACGTACTTGTGGCTGTATTCCTCAAGATGGTCTCGCTGCGACCAGGAACTGTAGACCACCGTGAACACGAGAATGGCAATAAACGCAGCAGCAAGTGCGGCAAGCAACAAAAAGCGGATTGAGTATTGTTTTTTCATGACGCCCCGACGATAGCTGAGCAATGGTTATGATCTGTCTCTTTTGACGGCTGACTTACCGGTAACTTTACAGTCCGTCAAAATTTTTACGTTGATGCAGAGCATCTGCATGTTTCGTGCCGAACAACTCTACCCTGATTCACAGAAAGCGCCACCTAAAGCTGGCCTGAAATCTGCATGAGTCAGAAAGGACCTATCACTGACGAATTTCCGGCAATACTTTACCGCCGGAGGAGGAAACGCACCATGTCTTTGCTGGCATCGCTCATACAGGCAAGCACCCGCTTTCAGCAAGCCATGGACCAACGCCCCGCGGCCCAGGCGAGCAACAACGCTGAAACACAAACCCGCCCGACCGAAAAAGCCCCGGAACCGGCCGGTAGTCCCGGCGATGACCGCTTCACACCGTCGGGCCAGAGCATCGACAGCCTCACCAGCCTTAAAACCCGCTCACTGGCCTTGGGCGAATACAAACAAACCGTTGCCCAGGATCTGTCGTTTGTACGCGAGACATTGCGGCACAAGCTTGCCGAATACAACCTGCACCCGGCCACCACCGTGAACGTCAGCAAGGGTGAGAACGGAAAGACCCAGATCGACGGCTCCATGCCTGACGAGGTCAAAAACAAGCTGGCGCAAGACCTGAACAACAACAAGGGCTTTCAGGAAGCCTTCAGTCGGTTAAGCGTCACGGAACCGACACTGAGCTTCATGGACAACGCCCTGAAACTCAACCAGGCCTATGGGGTGAGCAATTCCCTTCTGGATTCCATGGTCAGCGAAAACCAGCAATTCAACGGCCTGCAGGACCTGGTAACCCGATACGACAATCTAAAGCGCAGCGCCAGCGAGCAACCGATTCAAGCCGCCAACTCGCAACGCTACGCCTTCAACCTCAACGCCCGGGCTTGACACCCGGACTGACTGTACAAGCGATGCTTAAACCCGGAACGGCTCAGGATCGCCCTTGCCAACCCGGGTCACTTCCGGAACATCGCCAGTAAAGTTCACCACCGTGGTGGCCTCCAGGCCGCAGCCGCCGCCATCAATGATCAGATCCAGCTCATGCTCCAGGGCATCCCGGATATCCTCGGCATCGGTCATCGGGTCCGATTCACCGGGCAGAATCAGCGTACTGCTCATGATCGGCTCACCGAGTTCCGCCAGCAACTGACGAACAATTTCATTATCCGGCACCCGCACCCCGATCGACTTCCGCTTGGGATGCAACAACCGCCGAGGCACCTCACTGGTAGCGTCCAGGATGAACGTATAAGGCCCAGGCGTGAAAGTCTTCAGCAACCGGTACTGGGTGTTGTCCACCTTGGCATAGACCCCGATGTCTGACAGGTCCCGACACACCAGCGTAAAATTGTGCTTGTCGTCCAGCTTGCGAATCCGCTTGATGCGATCCGCCGCCTGCTTGTCGCCCAGGTGACAACCAATGGCGTAACCGGAATCCGTGGGATACACAATCACGCCACCCTTGCGCAGAATCTCAACCGCCTGGGTAATCAGGCGCTTCTGTGGTGTTTCCGGGTGAATCTGGAAAAACTGGCTCATACATCGTCTCCCTGCTTTAGTTTGGCCGCCATCGACTCATCACCTTTGGAACCGCCCATGCACCCGGGCGAATCCGGCGAAGCCTGACCACTCTCGCGCCATTCCTCTGGCGTGTACAGGTGCAATGCCAACGCATGCACCGGCCCGGCCATCTCATCGGCCAATACCTGATAAATTGCCTGATGCCGCCGAACCTTCATCTGCCCCTCAAACGCTGGCGACACCATCGTCACCTTGAAGTGCGTCTCGGAATTCGGCGGCACCGAGTGCATGTGACTCTCGTTCTCCACCGACAGCACCGAAGCGTCAAACGCCTCGGCGAGTTTTGTTTCGATAGCCTGTTGTACTTTCATAAGCTTTAATCTGACTCCTCACCCGCTTTGCAATACGGCGACTGGCACAAAGCCTGACGCGCCAGTACGGAAAGCCCTCACGAAAGTGTCTGTTGCCATGGATGGCAACAGCAAGCCCCCAGGGGTGAGCCCAGCGTATATGAAGCGAAGCTTCATGCGCAGGTGAACGACTGCAATCTGTGATTGCAGGCCGGACCCGCAGGGGGTTCACGGCGTCTTTCGTGAGGGCTTTCCGTACTGGCGCCGCCCGCATATACGCGAACACCATAGCACGGCAGTCTACTACACAAATCAGGCAACCCCGGAAGCCCTTGACACAAAACCACCAAACCGCCACATTCCAACACCATTTCCAAAGCATCACCAGCCATGCACCTGTACATTGCCGAAAAACCCAGCCTGGCACGCGCCATCGCCGCCGCCCTCCCCGGCCCTTACCAGAAAGGCCAGGGCTACATCCGCTGTGGCAAAGGCCAGGATGCCGCCACCGTCAGCTGGTGCATCGGCCACCTGTTGGAGCCGGCTGAACCAGCCCGCTACAACCCCGCCTGGCAAAAGTGGCGCCTCGAGCACCTGCCCATGTTCCCCGAACAATGGCAGTTGACCCCCAAGGACAGCGTCAAACAACAGCTTAACGTGCTCCAGTCCCTGATCCGCCAGGCCGACACCATTACCCATGCCGGCGATCCGGACCGCGAAGGCCAACTGCTGGTGGACGAAGTGCTGCGGTTCGTGGGCACCCGCGCCCCGGTCCAGCGGGTACTGATCAACGACCTGACGCCCAACGCCGTGGCCCGGGCCATACAAAGCCCCCGCGACAACCGGGAATTCCGTCGCCTGTCCCACTCCGCGCAGGCCCGCCAGCGGGCAGACTGGCTGTATGGCCTGAATCTCACCCGGTTCTATACCTTGAGCTACCAACAGCAGGGCGAACAGGGCGTCTATTCGGTGGGCCGGGTGCAAACGCCCGTCCTGGGCCTGGTGGTGGAGCGGGACAACACCATTGAAAATTTCGAACCCAAACCCTGGTATCGGATTGAAGGCCAGTTTCACGCGCAGGATGAAGAAAGCGACCCACAGCCCTTCACCGCCCGCTGGCTGCCCGGCGAGGCATTCCAGGAACATCTGGATGAAGAAAACCGGTTACTGAACCGGGACATCGCCGAACAGGTTGTCCGGGAAGTACAGGGGCGCCCCGGCACCGTCACCGAAGCCCGTTTTCGCGACCGGCCCGAGCCACCACCGCTGCCCTTCTCCCTCTCAGCGCTTCAAATCGAGGCCGGCCGCCTGTATCGCATGGCCGCCAAAGACGTGCTGGATACCGCCCAGAGCCTGTATGAACGCCATCAGCTCATTACCTATCCACGCTCAGACTGCCGCTACCTGCCCGAAGAACATTTTGGCCAGGCCGGGCAGATCATGCGCTCGATCTGCCGCGTGGCGCCCGAGCTCGAAGCCTTTACGCCAGCACTCGATACCAGCCGCCGCTCCGCCGCCTGGAACGACCAGAAAGTCGATGCCCACCACGCCATCATTCCAACCACCCGGCCATCCCCGAATGGCAAACTGACATCAGCAGAGGCCAAGATCTACGGCCTGATCAGCCGCTACTACCTGATGCAGTTTGCCGACCAGGCTATCCACCGGGAAGGCCGGCTAACAGTCACCGTGCAGGAACACCGCTTTCGCGCCACCGAAACCGCCGTGGCCCAGGCCGGGTGGAAAGCACTGGAGATAAAATCCCGAGAAGAGCAGCCCGAGCCAAAAAAGTCGCCATTACCGAACCTGGAGAAAGGCGAACCGGCGATCTGCGACAGCGCCGAGGTGAAGGAACGAAAGACCCAGCCACCGCAACCTTTCACCGACGCCACACTGCTCTCGGCCATGACCAACATTGCCCGCTTTGTGTCGGATGCGGAACTGCGCAAGACCCTGCGGGAAACCGACGGCCTGGGCACCGAAGCCACCCGTGCCTCCATACTGGACACATTGTTCCGCCGCGAGTACCTGCAGCGGGACAGGCGATTCATCCGGGCCACCGGTAAAGGCAAGGCCCTGATCAGCGCCCTGCCCGATTCCATTCGCACCCCGGACCGCACCGCCGTCTGGGAATCCACCCTGGAAGCCATCCACCGGGGCGAGGCCGACCCGCGCCAGTTCATTGCCGGGTTGCAGGAAGAGATCGCCGCGCTTATTAACCGGGGCCCGGCAGAGGCCGACACCCCATCAGAGCCGGACGAACAGGCCATTCACTGCCCCAAGTGCCGCGCCCCCATGATCCAGCGGGACGGCAAGTTTGGCGCTTTCTTCGCCTGCACCCGCTACCCGAGGTGCAAAGGCACCCGGCCACTGGAAGACAGCCAGCCGGAAGATGGCACCAGCCAGAAACCCACTCCCTGCCCACACTGCTTCTCGCCCCTGGTGCGCCGACACAGTAAAAAAGGCTGGTTCTGGGGCTGCAGTAATTTCCCGGCCTGCCGACAAACACTGAACGATGATAACGGCAAACCGGCACTAAATAGCCAGCAATAGCCCTATGTTCTTCTACATATCGCTAGTGAAGACAGGCCTAATTTCTGAAATAATCCGTTACTGTTGCAAGGGGAACTTTTTACCACCCTCGCAACTCATAGCCTAACCACCCGGCAATACTATCGAGGGCCAGGATTAATGCGCATTGCTCTGCTGGAAGACGAACACGAACAGGCGCACAACATCCAGTCGATCCTGTCCGAACGCGGGCACGTCTGCGATACCTTCGCCAATGGCCAGGCATTTCTGGGGGCCGTGCTTCATCGCAGTTATGACTTGATGATCCTGGACTGGCAAATTCCCGATATGTCAGGCATTGACGTGCTGACCAACGTGCGCGCCCAACTTAACTGGCCGCTGCCGGCGATTTTCCTGACCCAGCGAGACACCGAAGAAGACATCGTCCAGGCACTCGATGCCGGCGCCGATGATTACCTGGCCAAACCGGCCCGGGCCGCTGAACTGGTTGCCCGCATCAACGCCCTGGCACGACGCAGCAATCCGGAAAGCGAACAGTCGCTGCTGCGATACGGTCCTTTCGAAGTAAACACGCACCAACGCAGTATTGTGCTGCACGGCGAGCCACTGAACCTGACCGACAAGGATTTTGACCTGACCCTGTTCCTGTTCCAGAACCAGGGCCGGTTATTGACTCGTGACATGCTTCTGGAACGTGTCTGGGGTCTGGGCCGGGATATCAATACCCGAACGGTGGACACCCACATGAGCCGACTCCGGCGACGACTGGGACTGAACCCGGAAAACGGCTTCCGGATCAAAACCATTTACCAGCGCGGCTATCGTCTTGAGGCGGTCAAGCCGTCCTCAACCACCGAACTGATGACCGACACCGTTGCCAATGCCTAACTCGTTGAACCGGCCCTTACAGCTTTTCTCAGTTCTGTTACTGGTTATTGCACCAGCACTGGCCAGCGCCAGCTTGTCCATTACCCGGGGATCAGCCATTCCCGCCGGTACTGGCATGGTGGCTGTCAGCCCAGCCAACGAGCCCTCCTGGAGCGACCGCAAACCCAATCCAGCGCGCGCAGGCTCCATCGCCGGCCAGGTCTCCCACATTTCGGGCATTACCGGTCGCAAACTTCCCTTAACGGAAAACACGTTGATTCGTGCCGGCGACGAGGTTCTGTCCACCTCCGGGTCAGCCACCATCAAATTGGCCGACGGTTCCGAACTCAGACTGTCTCCCCAGTCCCGGTTGAGGTTCAATCGCCTGGATCGCCACCGTTACTCCAAGGCCACCGACACCCGGCTGCGCCTGAAAAAAGGGGAACTGCACAGTCGAGTCAGCCCCCAGTCCGGGAAAAACAGTCATTTCGAAATCACCACCCCCTCCGCTGTGGCATCGGTTCGAGGAACCGTCTTCGCCATCCAGGCCGGCAATGACGGCAGCAGCATCCAGGTTACCGAAGGCAGTGTGGACTTTGGCTCCCCAGGAGAGACCCGGCGAATTCCAGCCGGCTATGGTGCAACACTATCCACGGAAAGCCGCCAGGGGCTGAGCATCCGCCCCCTCCCGCCGGCACCCCAGATTGGCGCCATGCCTGACGTCATCAACAGCCTTCCCGTCCAGCTCAGCTGGCAATATCAATGGCCGACCCGCTACCGGCTGGACATTTTTGATCAAAAGACCGGCAATTGGGTCAAGAGCCGTGAGATAAGCGGCACGGAGCATGCGCTTACCAATCTCGATAACGGTCGTTATGAAATCCAGCTTGCTGCACTGAACGGTCAAGGCATTGCCGGCGTTCCAGACACCATTGCCCTGGAAGTCAACGTACAGGCCAGAAAGCCGGACCTCACGGCTCCGGCAGACGGTGCCAGCGTCAACCATGACCAGCCAATGTTCCAGTGGCAGTTGAACGGCACCAACGAAAGAGCCCGCATTGAGATTGCCGAAACAAAGAACTTCGACAAACTGGTCGCCACCAGTGAATGGGCCGCCACCAGCCAGGCCGAACCTGCGCGGAGCCTCACCCCGGGACAGTACTACTGGCGCGTAGCCACCCGCGCTGGCGGCAATTCCGAGGCCGTTTCCGACACCCGCAAAGTGGTGATCAACGGCACGCTTCCGCCGGTGCGCATCATCAGCGTTAATTACCTGAACAACCAGGTACGTATTTATTGGGAAAAGGTGGATACCGCCACGGGTTATCAACTGCAGCTATCCGAAGAACCCGAGTTCCGCAACATCATCAAGGAAGCCGATGTTGACGACACCACCGCAGCCTTGCGCCTGATTCCCGGAAGACGGTATTTTGTGCGCGTCAAAGCTCTCTCCGATGGCCCCCTTGCCAGCCGCTGGGGCCCGGGCCGAGAGCTCTACCTGGACTGACCGCACGAACTAACACCGATAATAAAACCGAGGCGCATGAAAAGGGACTGGCTCGCAGTAAAAACAACCCTCTGGTCCCTCGGCCTGATCGCCATCGGCTACCTGTTTGCCCTGGCAACCGAGCAGCACCACTGGGGGGTCGCCAACGTGCTGCTCCTGCCCCTGCTGGCCGTCCCGGTGGTTAGCGGCATCCGCCTGGCCATCAACAACCGCATTCTCAAGCATCAGATGGAGGCGATCACCTGCGCTCCCGACCTGTCCTTGCGCGAGCCCGCCATTCGCCACCCGGCACAACTGCTTCGTCACTTCCAGGCACTTTTCCAACCGGAGGGCTGGCTATTCGCGGAAAATGGCGAAATCCTCCAACAACAGGGCATGCGACTGAACGAGGCTCCCCCTCTTCCCGAGGCCGCCCACTGGTACCATCAGCAACAACACAGCTGGGTTCGGCTGACTCGCGGCGACACCGAATACGTGATTGGCCTGAGTCTGCGTAATGACCTGAGCCGGGAAGTCATCCAGCGATATCTACAGCGGTTGGACCTTTGCATGGACACCCCCACCCAAAGCTCTCACCCGGCCCTGGCGAACATTTCGGCCCATATTGAAAACGTCCGCCTGGCCACCGAGAGGCAAACCCGGATACAGGCGTTCATCCGGCACAGTTTTGAGCATATGCCCGATGGCATCATTGTTACCGACCAGTTGGGTATGATCCTGTTTGCCAACCACCACATCGAGCGCTGGTTTCGTGAGCCCATGCCCAGCCTCAGCGGCATGCCCCTGACAACACTCCTGGAGGGGCATGATCCCCGGGATCTGCCCCCATGGCACGAAACCGTATCAGACACGCTCACCCAACAGGAAAGCCGCACGGTGGACCTGAAGGTTCATGGCAAGGATTTCCTGATCCATTTCGCGCCGTTCACCCTGCCCGACAGCAACCAGCCAGGGATCATCGCCAATATTTCCGACATTTCAGAGCTCCGTGAACAGCAACGCCAGCACCGTGAGGCCATCGACTTCATCTCCCACGATGTCAGGTCGCCGCTGGTTTCCCAACTGGCGTTGATTGAACAGCTCAAACGCGATCCCGGCCACATCGATGCCCAGCAGATCGAACAACTCGGCCGCCTCGCCCGCCGCAGCTACCACCTGGCTGAAGAATTCGTACAACTGGCGCGGGCGGAGCAGCTTACCGAGACCCGCTTTTACGATTGCGAATTGCTGGCCATCGTCGAGAATGCACGGGACAGCATCTGTGAGCAGGCCCAGGAAAAACAGATTTCCCTGCAACTTCATGGTACCGAGGATCTTTGGCTGAACGGCAACGCCGAACTACTGGAACGAGCGGTGATCAACCTGCTGACCAATGCCATCCAGTACAGCCCTGAAAGCTCATCCATCCAGATCGAGGTTTACCGGGCCGGCCACCTGGCCTGCCTGGCGGTCGCTGACGAGGGCATCGGTATCGACGCCAAAGAACTCCCCTACCTCTTTGACCGTTACTACCGGCAGAAAAGCAGTGAGCTGGCGGGCATTCACGGCACCGGGCTGGGCCTGTCATTTGTTCGCACCGTGATTGAGAAGCATCATGGCGAGATCAACGTCGATTCCAGCCCCAACCAGGGCGCGACGTTCACGCTCAAGCTTCCCATTGCCAATCCGATGGTGTGATGGCGTTGAGCCATTAGCCGGTGTAATCTACAACTGTCTGCATCAGACATGGACAAGGAAAAGGAGATCTGTAGATGAAACTCACGAAAACCCTGATCGCGCTGTTCGCAGTTGCTGTTCTCGCTGGCTGTGCCGCCACTTCCAGCAGCCCCATTCCGCAGAAGGAAGGCAAAACGGCCCTTACCCAGATCAACATGTGGTCCTACAAGGGCGAACTGGAAACCACCCATTACGCCGTGGACACCCTGATTCCGGTCAATTCCGAAGTTCAGATCCTCGACACTTCCGGTAGCACCATTACTTTCCGTGTGGTCGATACCGGCATGGAAGTGACCCTGGTGAACAAGCAGAAGTACACCGGCATGGGCATTGACGGCATCTACGACCGCTACTTCGGCGATTCAAAAGTGAACCTGAGCAAGTTCAGCGACCTGGAGCGTGAAGCCATCGAAAATGGCCGCGTGGTACCGGGCATGAGCAAGGATGCGGTACTGGTTGCCCGTGGCTACCCGCCCGCGCACCGCACACCGTCTCTGGAAAGCGACAGCTGGCGTTACTGGCAGTCCCGCTTCAACACCATCGTGGTGAACTTCGAGGACGGCAAGGTTGTGAACATCCGCAACTGATGCGCAAACCACCCTGCATCAAAATCTGAAAAAACGGGTTGGCAAAACGCCGGAATATCATTATGATGCGCCTCACGTTGATCGGGCGCACCGGTTAACAACCAGTTTGATGCGGGGTGGAGCAGTCTGGTAGCTCGTCGGGCTCATAACCCGAAGGTCGTTGGTTCGAATCCAGCCCCCGCTACCATATAAAAGAAAGGCAGATCAGTAACTTACTGGTCTGCCTTTTTTGTTTGTCTTTGTGAAAATTGGCTCCGTGCCCTCAGCGTGCCCTGACCGTGCCAATTTTGAAACCCGCTTCTTAGCTTCCTTTTCAGTTTTGACCGCAAGTCATCTTGGGGCACGAAAGCAAACCGCCCCCTTCCCTACTGCGAGTCCTCCTCTACTTTGCCCTCATCTGAGGATGATTTTGCCGGCTCTTTGATATGAGTAATCAGCCGATCAATATCGCAGTCAAAGTAGTTGCAAAGCTTATCTAAATTGTCAGTTACAGTGCTGTGACCTGGATGGTTGATGATCTTCGAAAGCGTCATCCGGTTAATCCCTGTCTCCTTTGCTATCTCACCAATCGTGATTCTTCTTTTTTCTTCAAATTCTTTGTCAGCTATCAGCTCTTTGATGTGGTATCGAATCATCCTACGACCAACCGATAAATAAAATTATCAAAAGACGCTTGAAATTATCATCAAACGATGTATATTGATGATCAAGTGATAACAAAAGTTATCATGTGATCGTTAAAGTTAGTGATGAGGATAGTCGCATGAACAACACATACCTGACAACTGAAGAGTTGTCCGATCGCATCAAGTACGACTCACGCACCATTCGCCAATGCCTCAAGGATAGCGTCCTGATCGAAGGCAAACACTACATTCGTCCTTTTGGTGGCCGCAAAATCCTCTATATCTGGGAAGTGATTGAAGAAGACATGCTAAACAGCGCCCACGATACCCTCTCGATCCCAATGGCTGGTGGAGGCGTTTGTCATGGCTAAGGTTCGTGTTCGTAAGGATACCCAAAAGCTATTTATCGATTTCAGGTACGAGGGCATGCGCTTTCGCGAGCAGACACTCCTGAACGACAACGTGAAGAACCGGAAAAAGCTGGAAGCCCTGATCGATCGCATGGAGGCCAAAATGCTGATCGGTGAATTCAACTATGCAGAATTTTTTCCTAATAGCAAAAACCTGCAAAAACTGATCAAAAAGGGACTGATTCCGGGCACCAGTGAGTATGAGCAAGCCACTGCAATCACAGACCAGGAGGTCGAGCAATCTCCTCTGTTCACGGACTTCGCAGACCAGTGGCTTCAGGAAAATAAGGTCCAATGGCGCGCCTCTCACCTGCGCAATGTGGAGTCCATTCTTGAAAGTTCGCTAAAGCCGGCGCTCAAGAAAAAGCACCTCAGTGAGATCACCAAAGCTCACATTCTCGCCCTGCGGGCAAAAATGGCGAACCGTAAAGGCCGTGGCGCGAATGGTCTTGTGTCACCCAAAACCGTTAACAGCCACATGGCTATTTTGCGGATGATTTTGACTGAGGGAACCGAGCGGTATGACTTGCCTAACCCCTACCGCAACATCAAGCCGCTGAGGCTTCAGAAGGTCCATATCCAGCCCTTCTCGCTGGACGAGGTGGAACGGATCATCAAGTACGTCCGGGAAGATTATCGCAATTACTACCAGGTGCGTTTCTACACCGGCATGCGCACCGGTGAAATTGATGGTTTGAAATGGGAGCACGTGGATTTCAAAAACCGGGAGATTCTGGTTAGGGAGACATTGGCGAATGGCCAACCCGAGTATACCAAGACCGACGGTTCCCAGCGTGAGATTCCCATGTTCGGGCCTGTCTATGAAGCCTTGAAAAACCAGTACGAGGCCACCGGCAAGCTCAGCAAGTACGTGTTCTGCAATCGTGAAGGCCAGCCTCTCGATCACAACAATGTGACCAAACGAGTTTGGTATCCGTTATTGGAGGCTTTGAAGCTTAAAAAGCGGCGGCCTTATCAAACCCGACATACCGCAGCAACGCTGCTGTTGGCCTCTGGGGAAAATCCGGAATGGGTTGCCCATCTGCTCGGGCATTCCTCCACGGAAATGCTGTTCAAGGTCTATTCCCGGTATATCCCGAACCTGACCCGTATGGATGGCAGTGCCTTTGAGCGCCTGATCCAAAGCCGTGTAACCACCGACAAGGGGGTGGATGATGAAACTGAATGAACTTCGCCCAATTCTGCAGGAAACCTTCACCGGCACGTACCGACTGACTGGCCGCGTTGCACGCTTCGATGATGAAGGTCTGCCCTATCTGAAACTTCGCCTGAGCAGCAGTCACACCGATTGTTTTGCCCTCGCCGTACTGGATTCCATAGAGATTCCAGAGCGCCTGGGACCGATGGAGCTGGTCGCTGTCAAAGGTCAGGTGTGCCTGGGCCCCGAAGAAAGCACGGTGGTACTGACTGACATGCGCCGGCCAACCCCGGCCGATGTACTCCGCCTACCAGCGTTGCAGACCCTACCACGGGTTTTCTGCCCGGAACCCGAGGCATTGGATGAACTGGTCGGTGCGGTTCGCAGCCTGGAGTCGGTTCATTTGCAGTCGTTTCTGACACGAGTGCTGGAGCGCCGGGGTCGCCTGGAGGTATTTTTGAAAACACCGGCCAGCCAGAACTATCATCACAATTATCCAGGCGGTTTGCTGGTCCATTCCCTGGAAGTCGCCAAAGGCGTTCTGGGCATGGTGCAGATGAATGAACCCGAGACGTCTAGGGCGATGCAGGAAGTCGGCTTTGTAGCCGGGTTGCTTCACGACATCGGTAAAATCTACACCTGTGACGTCAAAGGCCGTCCTACCGCTGCAGCGCGTCTTTGTGATCATGCAGACCTGACGCTGGAGGCCTGCGCCCTGGGTCTGGCGTATCTGGACAGAGCGGACCCAGAGGCGGCTCTGGCCTTGCGCCATATCTGGACCTGTGCCTCACCCGGCGCCCGTTACGGCAAGCCTACGGCCATGACCCTAGCCCGTTACGTTCGGGATGCCGATGGCCAAAGTGCCATGGCGGACAACCAGCGAAAAGCCTACCGGAACCGTCAGGCCAAAGGCTTTGGTCAGCTTGGCCGAAATGCTTACTGGTTGCCCGCCCTTGAGGCCCGTTAAACGATGTACTTACACCATCAAGGGGGTGTGGCAGGAGGCATCCACACCCCCTCCGACCGGAGGAAATGAGATTCAAACGGTGCTATGGTCAAGGCTCAAAAACTCCTGAAAGAGCCACTGCGTAACGACCATGCCAAGCTTCTACTACCTTCACGGATTCGCCAGCCACTTTGATATTGCCAGTCCGAAGATTCATACGCTCGCCATGCTGGGCCCGGTGCGCGGCCACAATATTGACTACACAATGCCTGCCGAAGATGTGATCGAGGACAGCCTGGACAAGCTGATGCAGGTGAATCCGGACGTCATCGTGGGAACGTCCATGGGCGGCTGGTTAGCCGGCATACTGGCCACTGAAGCAAGCATGCCGTTTGTAGCCATAAACCCGGTGGTTGATCCCTCAAAAGCCCTGAAGAATCACATCGGCACCGGCCAGGATTACCAGGGCTCGCCTTATGAACTGACACAATCGGTTGTCGAAACCTACTACACATTGACGCAAAACGGCCATGGGCTGATTTTGTTGGATAAAGGCGATGAGGTCATTGATTGGCGGGAAACTTACGAAGCATTGAACGGGTATTATCCGGTGCATACCTTTGCAGGAGGCAGTCACCGGTTTGAGCACATGCAGGAAGCGCTGGGCTTGATTCGTGAACACATCAGCGGGTGGAGCTTTTGAGAGTGACTCCTATATGTCAAAAGCTGAAAGATGGCGCTCCATTGGCGTCAACGTTTCATGCCGGGCATCAGTAATTGTTAAACCCGCCCTATCGAGCCATATCGGCAAGTTCACAGGCCAATCCGGAAATTTTCTTCCCCCAAGCCAACGGCTCCAACCACCGAGCCGGAATAGACGCCACACCCCAGGCCGCCCCGGCAATTTGACCCGTCACCGCCCCAACCGTATCGGCATCGTCGCCCAGATTCACCGCCGCAATTAAGGCATCTTCAAAACATTCTGTGTGATAGCAGCTCCACAATGCAGCTTCCAGGGTATCGATCACATAGCCGCTGGAAGAAATCTCATCCCGGGTGAAATGCTTGAAAAAACCGTGCTTAACCCGGCCAATCTTCATTCCGCGTTCAGAGGTGTCGGGTACATTCTCCAGTACCGATTTCAAATCAGCGCCTTCCCGCAGCTGCCACAAAATAGCCGCCAACAACTCTGCAGCGTCCAGACAATCGGCACTGGCGTGGGTAGCACGGCTGCTGTTTACCGCATAAGCCAGCGCGGTTTCATCATCATCAGCCGCAATCACGGCCGGTGCCAGACGCATAATCCCACCGTTTCCGCTGGCAAACGGATTATCGGTTCCAGCGTAGGCAACCCGGGTCCGTGAGAACCGGCGCAAAGCCTCACGGGTTGTATTGCCGATATCAATGCACTTTTGCTGGCATGCCATATAACCCTCGTCCATCCAGCGCACATAACGGCTTAACTGATCTCTGGAATCAAAGCCCTGACACTCAATCAGGCTTTGGGCGAGGCACAGCGCCATCGCGGTGTCATCGGTCCACTCTCCGGGCTTAACCGCAAAAGCGCCCCCGCCAGTCATCTCTGTATGCAACGCAAAGGTATTGCGACGGCGAAATTCCACAGTCGTACCCAATGCATCACCCACGGCTAAGCCTAGCAGTGCGCCATTACCAAAATCAGTTTTGCTCGTCATAGGTCTCTCCTTTATCGCTGCAACCACTTTAATTCACCAATGCGTCAAATTATGTCGCACTCAGACATTGCCTAGTACGACATGAATTGACGCACCAAGGGTTCACAATGGAAACAACTGAAGGAGACACCCAATGACAAGTGATCAAACAACTACGCTTACATACGATGTGATTGGAGACGTACACGGCCAACACGATAAGTTGGTCGCTCTGCTGAAAAAGCTTGGTTACCAGAAAACTAACCAGGCTTGGTCAAAAGCCGGTCACCAGGCCGTGTTTGTCGGGGATTTGATTGACAAGGGCCCAAAAGCCGCAGGGGTTCTGAAAACCGTTCAAACCATGGTCGAAGCCGGTACAGCGCTTATGGTGGTGGGCAACCATGAGCTGAACTGGATCCAGGATGCTGCTGACTATACGGCCGATCCAATCGCGTTTATGGATGCTACCGAGAAACACCCTGATCGTCGCCAGTTAACCGAAGCCTTCAAATATCAACCAGAAGCGTTGATTGGTATTTTCCAGTGGCTCCGCGAACAACCCATATACATCGATCAACCGGATCTTCGCATCGTGCACGCTTGTTGGGACGAAGATGCCCTAGCCGTTTTGAAAAATGCCGGCATCGACCGCCTGAATAACCGAGCATTGGCCGGCTACCGTGATACCTATTCCGATGTCTATTTGGCGATTGACTGCGTGGTCGCCGGTTGTGCCCACACATTCCCAGCGGAGCGAGCATACAAGTCTGAATTTCGAAGCAAACGATTTCGCATCCAGTGGTGGCCTGAAAATCGAGTCGCCATCAATCCCATTGAAATCCAGCCGGTAGCCGGGCAAGTCCGATTGCCCGAAAGCCATAAGGCTCCGGTCTTTTTCGGCCATTACGCCATGGTCGGCATCCCCGACACCCTTGGCAGCAACATTGCGGGCCTGGACTACTCGGCTGCCTATGGGGGCACACTCACCGCGTACCGACATCGGCCCAATCAACCGCTTGATCGCACACACTTTGTTACCTAAACACCGTGCTACCCAAAGGCCGCTCTGCTAGTCTGTTTTGCCAGAATAGACCGGACAGGATGTTACTTTGGCCAAACTAATTCCCCCTTTCGAATCCATTGAACACAATGCCTTGCCCAACAGCGAGCGGCGGGTTCTGGAACACCTGAATCAATTAGACTTCCCTGGCCTGGAGGTGTATTTCAGCTTACCTTTGGTGCGTGAAAAAAAACTGGGCACGTTTCGCAGTGAAGCTGATTTCATTCTGTTTCATCCGGCTCATGGCATCCTGGTTTGGGAAGTCAAAGGGGGTGGCATATCCTATCGAGAGAGCCAATGGTTTTCGGAAAACAACAGCGGTACCCACCCGATCAAAGACCCCGTCAAACAGGCGGATAACGCCATTGGGGATATCATCACCCGCATCAAACGCATCGTGCGCGATGGTTTGATGCTCCCTATCGGTCGAAACCTGGTATTTCCGGACACCGTTGCCCAAAACATGACCCTGCCCCTGGGATTGGTGCGGGAAGACATCATCGATTACCACGGTTTGCAGAGCCTGGATCAAGCGGCCTTGATCAAACTGTTCAAACGCTGGCCGCATCAGGACAAGCTTCCCATTGGCAAAGCCGATGCCACCTTTGTTCGCGACAAAGTACTCAACCCAACCTTTCACCTTGCTCCAGCCATCGAGGCACGTGTGGATCAGGTGGAGTCACGCTTGGTTCAACTGACCAACCAGCAGGTCTGGGCACTTGAACTGCTGCGGTTTGTGCCAAGGCTGACCATTACCGGCGGTGCCGGTACCGGAAAAACGCTGTTGGCTCGTCACAAAGCCCAAGACTTGGCTGGCGAGGGTAAAAACGTATTGGCCCTGTGTTTCAACAAAGCCCTGGCAGCTCATATCCACGATGCTCTGGAAGACGCCGATGAACACCTTGAAGGCTCCATCACTGCCTCCAGCTTCCACGATTTCGCCAGGGAACTGATTGAAGGCGCCGGCCTTGCCTGGAATCCGCCCGAAGTGCCTAAAAACAAGCCCGCCTTCTACGAAGAAACGGTTCCAACCCTGCTGGCCGATGCAGCCATCAAGTTGCCGCAAACCTTCGATGCACTGCTGGTGGATGAGGCGCAGGACTTCCACCCACTCTGGTGGATGGCACTGGATTCCGTGCTGACTCCCGATGCCCAAGTTGTCCTGTTCGCCGACCCGTCGCAGAACTTGTATGGACGTGACTTTGAGATACCCTCGGATGTCTTCGAAGGTATGCTGCCCTACCCATTCCAGCTTATGCATAATTGCCGGAATTCGCTGGAAATTGCCCAATGGCTGAACAACCGCTTCGACTACGCCAGCTTGCCAGCGCCTCATTTGCCGGCCGCTAACGAACGGGTACAGGAGCATAGGTGGAAGCAGATTGACGAACAAACTGAACAGTTGAATGCAGCCTGGCAAGTCCTGAAAAGCAGAGGCATTACGGCAGAACAATTGGTGGTTCTCAGTCCCTACCGCCCGGAGAACTCTGGTGGCATTTGCGCTCTGAAAAAGGCATTTCCGGATGAACCCTTTGTCGTGAGCACCATCAGCAGCTACAAAGGCCTGCAGTCGCCCTTTGTTTTTCTGGTCGACATGGACACCGGTGGCTTCGCCGCCCGAGAAGACCTTTGGTACGTTGGAGCCACCCGGGCCACGGTTGGCCTACAAACCTTCGCAAAAATCTAACGCCATCGGCTAAAACGTCACGATTTGTCGCATCACCCCCTCATACTGAGTTCCAGTCAGCAAAGAAGGGGGAATGCATGGCCGACTACGAAGATTACATCACCCGCGATACCGTCGGGGGAGCAAGCATCGCAGGCTTCCCTGGCACTGCTCTGGAAATCGACGAGTCCGACCTTTTTGCACTGGACATCCTTGATGCCCCCAACCTGGAAACGATCCACTTCAAGCGGTTGAAATCCCTTAAGCGCCCTCACCTGGTTTTCAGCAACCTCCCTTCTTTATCAACTGTGTTGCTGCCCTCAGGCCACCCCGGCGCTATTGTCCATTATAACGCTCTGAACGCCCCGAATTCGTTTGTCATTAACGGGGCCGTCAGCGAAATCGACGCGGCATGGGAAAATACCCAAACCCGGCTGGAGTCCTCACCCTACCGTTCCCATTGGACCCGCGTGGTCTGCTGCCCGGCTACACAAAAACCGCTAGAACCTGCCGGTAACGGCTTAGTGATCGTAACCGGTGATATGCCCGCCGAACACAACCAGCTTACCCTGGGCGCAGATAACGACTGGCTGATACTGAATGGCCGCGGCTTGCGCCATGTTCAGGCCAATACCTCCGGAAAAGTCATGCTGCAACAGGTCCCCGACCTGCGCACGATCAATGGCTCCGCCCACGGGCTGTCACTGGAAATCTATGGTGCCTCAGCGCTGAAACGGATTTCCGGGACGGGGGAACGTGTCATCGTTTACCAGAAGCACGCCACCACCCAAGAGCTAACCATTGCTGATAAATGGCAGCACGCGCGTATTCACAGCAAGACACTGAAACGGCTGGATTTCGCGCACGGCAAAAGCCTTGCGTTGCATCACTGTGACCGGCTGAATCATGTCAATCTACCACTAGGCATGGATGTCGAGTGCTTCGGTGCCTTGCCTGCGCCGTTAATGGCCAGTGCGCGGTTCTATTTTGACGAATCCTCGTTGAACACCTGCATGGAGCGCTTCAAAAATGGGGAATCCAGCCAGTTGCCGGGCATTCTGAGCATTCTGGCCAATGCGCATGAACGTGAGCAGGTGGTGCTCAGCCTCCAGAAAATTCAGGAACTTTGTGAGCTCGGTGTTTCCCCGGACTTAATATGGCGTACCCGACGAGAGCTGGCTGCCCGGCACCGTGAAAACCGCGGCAAGTCGAAACGGGCCAAACGCCCCTTCAACGAGGCCGCGCTGAGTAAAGCCGATCTTTATTGGCACTGGAAGTTTCCGGAGGACCTCGCCCCCCAAGGTTGGGAGGCAGACCTCAAAATCTGGCAATACTGCCACCCCACCGTTGAAGCCGCTGCCAGTTACGGCGACATCATCGCCTGTACCTGCTGCAATGATGCGGCCCTGGAAACCCTGCTGCGTTTAGCCGCCAATCTCAACAGCGGCGACGATCTGTTTTGCCTGGCCGTGCAGTGCATGAAGGAATACCTCAGCAAAAGCGAGGACTACGTACTCAACCGCAATCGAAGCCAGAAGCAAGACCCAACGCTGCGCATTATTCGGCTGATTATTGGCGAGCGGGCCACGGAGGCCGATCAACGCACCGTGATTGCGTTTTTATGCGACGTCTTGCCGATGGATACTATGGTGAAATCCGTGCCACCCATCGTTCATCTCTGTCCAGGGGTTTTCCGCAGTGTTCTGATGAGCTTGGCCCGAAAACCCGAAGGCTGGTTTATTCCGCGCATCGGCACTCTTCCCTTCTACAAACGGGGCAACGAGATCGAGCAGTACCGCCGCCAACTCATGCAGATTGCACTCGCACCCTGTGTTTCAGAAAACGAGGACGACGAAGAGGAAGAAAACACTGCAAGCGACTGTTCATTGTTTGAAGGAGAGGCCTGATATGACCGAACAAAACCGCACCACCCGTTACGCCACGCCGGCGCAGATTCACGGCATCCTCCAACATCAGCTTTCGTTGCTTGGCGAGCAGCCCGAGTTAGCACACCTCTTGCCTCCGGTCATGCTCTGGGGGCCGCCTGGTGTGGGTAAAAGCAGTATTATTCGCGATGTTTGTGAGCAGGCCGGCGTTGGCTTTATCGACATTCGCCTGTCACAGCGCGAACCGGTAGACCTGCGCGGCCTGCCGGTTCCCGATGGCGAGTCCGTGAACTGGCTCATTTCCGGTGAGTGGCCCCGCGATCCGAACAGCCGAGGCATCATTTTGTTTGATGAAATCACCGCAGCTGACCGCTCCTTGCAGGTGGCCGCTTACGAACTGATTCTGGACCGCCGACTGGGCAATCTCTACAGCCTGCCCGATGGCTGGTTGGTCGTCGCTGCAGGCAACCGCGCGCAGGATCACGCCGTGGCTCAAACGTTCTCAAGCGCGCTGGCGAACCGGTTCTGCCACCTGGACGTGGAAGCGGACCTTGACAGCTGGTGCCAGTGGGCCTCCGCCAATCAACTTCATCCGGATGTGATCGGCTTCGTGCGTTTTCGTCCGGAGTGCTTTTTCAACATGAACGGCCCTATCGAACAGGGCTGGCCAAGCCCGCGAAGCTGGACTCGCGTGGCCAGCACCCTGGAACACGCCGACAACCATCTGGATGAAAACACCATCAGCTTGATCATTCAGGGCCTGGTGGGTGCCCCGGCTGCCACCGAGTTTCTGGCCTTCCGTCGTTGGAGCAAGGAGCTACCCGACATACCAGCGATGCTTCGCGGTGAGTGCCCGATTGCCATTCCCGACCGGGCAGATCAACGCTTCGCGTTTTGCAGCAGCCTGGCCCACCATCTCTGGAAGGGGCCGGAAAACCAGCAACAAAATCGCCTGACCCAGTTCTTCAAAATTGGACAAGCACTCACCTCGGATTTCGCCACGCTGGCTCTGCTGGATGCCACCGCTGCCACAGGCGATTCCTTGCAGGATCAGCGCGCCATGGATGTGTTCTGCCACCCGGACTTTGAAGCCTGGAGCAAAAAACACGGCAAAGTGTTCAACCAACACATGGAGAAAGTGGCATGACGGCCCCTCAATACGCCATGGCGTTTGACCCCAGCGAAGACGATCAGGCTCTGAAACAATGCATGCGGAAAACACTGGAGGACGATCGGGCCATCTTGATGACCGCCCAGCCCTTCACCGCAATGCTGGCTATGCAGTTGAACCTGATACCGGTGGTTGATAGCCGCTTACCAACGGCGGGTACCGATGGCAAAAACGTCTTCTTCAACGCCCGATTCATGGCAGACCGATCCCGGGCCGACCGCCGGTTTGTTCTGGCGCACGAAGTATGGCACTGCGCCCTTGGCCATTTTCGCCGCCAGCTGGGACGGGATTCAGCCCTGTGGAACCAGGCATGTGACTACGAAGTAAACCACCTGCTCAGTGACGAACTGGGCCATTGTCCGAAAGATGCCCTATGGGACCGCCGTTTTCAGAGCTTGTCTGCGGAAGAGGTGTATGCCCGGTTATGTCATGGCATCGAGCAAGCTCGTAAAGGTCAACAGGTTCTGGATACCCACGATCTGGAACAAGCCCTGAAAGAACAGTCAGAAAACCTTGTGATAGACCCCGACTTTGCACCCGAAACACCGGCTACCAGCCAAGAAGAGCAAGCCCTCAGCGAGGCCTGGCGCCAGCGCTTGCTTGGCGTTGCTCAACAACGTGAGCGCATGCCCGGCAACCTGCCCGGACACCTGCGACGCATCATTGGTGGCATTCGGGAGCCACAAGTGCCCTGGCAACAGCTGCTTGCCCGCTTCCTGAAAAAGCAGCAGGGCGGCGACCGCCAATGGCTTCCGCCCTCTCGCCGGCACATCCATCGGGGCTTATACCTCCCCAGCCGCCGGGGCAATCTTCTGGAACTAACAGTAGCTCTGGACAACTCTGGCAGCTGCCTGGACGACATCCCGGCCTTCCTCGGCGAACTCAAAGGCATGTTGGCTGCGTTCAACCGCGTTAACCTCCGGTTAATGATCTTCGACACATGCATACAAAGTGACCTGCAACTGACAGAGCAGGATCTGTATCAACTGGACAAGATGGAATTGAAAGGTGGCGGAGGAACCAATTTTCGACCGGTGTTTGCAGCATGTAATGAACAGCCGCCCCAGGCGCTGATTGTATTGACTGATGGCTGTGCAGAAGCACCAGAGCATCCGCCAACCTATCCGGTTTTATGGGCATTGACCAAAGACGGAAAACGCCCCGTAAACTGGGGCAATGCTCTTAATCTGACCGACCACACCGTCTAGGCGTGGAACCCGATAGCTCGGTGGCTGAATGATCCACTCTGCAACGCCTGCTCCTGCTCAAGTGCCGTTAGTAAACGATCCAGCTTAGGACGCAATCCCAACAACTGAAGCTGGCTTAATGCAGCCTGTATCAAGCCCGGTGTCACCGCTGTGAAGTGGGCCAGTGCCGAATCCGGCAGCTGCGAAACACGATCCGCATCAACCACACAGGTCGCAAGCAGCCCCTTTAGCTGAGCTGGCGCCAAGTATCCGAAACGAACCTTCAACTGAAAGCGGCGCATCACGGCCGAATCCAGGCTATCCATACGGTTGGTGGTGGCCAGAAACACCCCCTTGAAGCGCTCCATGCGAACCATGAACTCATTGGTCATACTGACTTCCCAGGAGCGGTTAGCGGTTTCGCGGTCAAATAAAAAGGTGTCAGCCTCATCCAGAAGCAACACAGCACCACTGCGCTCAGCCTCGGCAAAGATACCGACAATGTTCTTCTCCGTTTCACCAACAAAGCAGGATTGCAGGTCGCTGCCGCTGACTAGCTTAAACGGGCGCCCGATACGGTCGGCCAGCTCACTGGCGTAGGCCGTTTTACCAGCCCCCGGTGGGCCATAGAGGCACAAGCGGGCGGGTTGGCCTCGGCGAAGCATACGCTCTACATTCCGCAAACTTGGTTTGGTGTTCAGCCACTCACCAGAAAATACCAGGCCAGATGATTCCCGGGATTGGGGTTCGATGGACACATTCACTGATTCACCGCTGGCAAGCGTAAGACGGTCTTCCAGTACCGACTGCAAGCGCTGCTGGTTACGTTGGGGCTGGTTCGGGGGTAGCAGCGCCCCTACTTCGCGCAGATTGCTGGCCAAAGCTGGCGTCATCCAAGGTTTCTTGGCCAACGCTGTCGACCAGTCCTTGCTCACCGGTAACGGCTTGAGTGTGTCTACAATGCTGGTCATACGGGTGGAACCGTTGTCTCTAATGGGCAGGACCAAAGTGAAACGGCGTAAAAACGCCGGATCAATGTGGTCTACCCGATTACTGATCCAGATCGTCGGCACGCGATTTTGTTCAAGTAGCTTATTGAGCCAGCCTTTGGCCAGTTCACGGTGATCGCGGAACGCATCTTCCATCTCATCAAATAACAACACTACGCCAGGACGATCTTTCAGGAACGATTGCGCAACATAGGCCGAATCCAGGCGCTCTGAACCGGTCAGCGATGCTTGGCACTCACCGACCGTGGGCACCTCATGCAACGAGGAACCCAGGTGGGAAGCCAGCGCTCGGGCAAGCTCCGTTTTCCCAGTCCCCGGGGGACCATACAACAGCACATTCGCGCCCTGGCGACTCTGTTCTAGAGCCTGCCGTAAATAGTCGATCACCAACTGCAAATCGCCGACGCCTGAAAATGCCGGCAAGGGAAAAGATGGGCGAGGCGCAAACGGGCAGATGGTCTGCAAAATAAGCTCGATGGCATCCTCATGCTCACCAGAATCGTGTACCAAGGATTCAGTCACCTTGCGCAACACAGCTCCGGGGCAAAGAAACTCATCTACATTCTCCCGATGGCCACTTTTCCAAGCTTTCAGCAATCCAGAAAGGACCAGAGGCTTATCTTTATCAACCGCTTCGAGAATGGCTGATACGGGCTCCCGCAGACAATACTCAAGCACCCGGAGTGAGTGCTGGGTGTCTAAGGTGTTTATATCTATCAGTAGATTCCGGACCCAATGAAACTGAATGCTAAGAATCGCCAACGTCAGAATCTTTGTTTCTACCTGTGTCAGGGTAAGCCGGGTTTTCAGAGTTTCGAGAAGGGCATTGAAACCCAGGACCGGAGGCTGAGGGGCTGCTCTAAGCTGCTGCTCAAGTTCGGCTTGCCGATTTTTCAATGAACGCTTGAAAGCCTCAATGGTCGGGTAAGGATAAATAGCCGCTTCATCCTGGTGATGCCCATTATCGCCAAGGCGAGGAGGTTGGAAGTTCAGAGTCTTTAAAACCTGATCAGTGATCGGCCCTTCAGGAATATCAACACCGCGAACCTCCTCCAACTCAAGTAAATTGGCCTGGTAAATCGCATCCTTCTGACAAAACAAAATATTCGCATCCGGCGCCGTCATTAAACGGCACACATACAGTTGAAGCAGCATTTTTGCATCCGGATTCGGATTGCCCTCTGCAGGGGGCTCAACATGCTGGTCAATCAGGTCGGTCCACTTCATTCACAATCCTCCAACTCTATGGAGAACAGTTTATGGGACCAACGCGACATCTGCTGACGCAGCCCACAACAACAAATGCCAAGCGACAGCGTCGGGTAGGGCCATGTATTGATGTGTGGTAGAAAGTCCCGGAATCCGAGGGCCTAATCTGAGTTAACCTGCCGCTTCTCATTCCACTTAAGTGACTTTTCCAGCGGCATCAACCAGAAGTCCACGCCCTCAAAACGACATTTCCCGAAGTCATCCTCAAGAAACGCCAGCAGTTGCCGGTATTGCTCACTCCCCTCAGTTGGTGCGACATCCAAATAAATCGAACCTCTGTAAGGCGCAATCAACGTTCCAGGAGAAATATGAAAACAGGGTTCCCAACGTAAGCGTTCATTCCACGACGTAGTGGACTTATTTCACATCGCGTAGCGGCCTGAGCAACCCGGGCGAGACCTTATATTGTTTGGTGCCATCCTC
>NZ_PTIV01000007.1 GCF_002934325.1 Marinobacter persicus | reverse complement strand
GAACCACCTGATCCCATCCCGAACTCAGAAGTGAAACAGACCTGCGCCGATGGTAGTGTGGTTCGCCCATGTGAGAGTAGGTCATCGTCAGGCTCCTAAATACAAAAGCCCCGGTCGCGCAAGCGTCCGGGGCTTTTTTATTTTGGATCGAGGCCCTGCTGTGCACTACAACGGCCCCCATGTGACAAGGCGTGCTTAGCACGCCGCAGGACGCGGGAGCGCAGCGACGGCGGGCCCGAAGGGCCGAAGGCCGACAGGCCTGAGCAAAGTAGGTCATCGTCAGGCTCTTAATACCAAAAACCCCCGCCGGTTCGCCGTCGGGGGTTTTTTATTGCCTGGAAAAAGCCGGGTTTTGTTTTTTGGGCCCGTCTGTTGTTTAATCCCTGTCTCCATTTCCCATTGGAAAGTTGTTCATGAAAAGCTCTTCCCTTCTGTCCTTGCTTGATGACCGTCAGGTCCACTCTGGAGAATCCCTCGCCAAAGCGCTGGGCGTTTCCCGGACTGCCATCTGGAAACAGATCAAAAAGGCTCAGGCGGACGGCGCAGAGATACGAACCATTAAGGGGCGGGGCTACCAATTGATGTCTGCGCTCGACTTTCTCGATGCGGACCATATCCTTGATGGTTTGCCTCCCTCCCTTCGGTCAGAAATCGAGTTGACGGTTCTGCCTGAAGTCGACTCTACCAATCGCGAGGTTGCAAAGCGGTTATCGACGGCTATTGGGAATACGCCTGTTGTATTGGCTGAGGCGCAGACGGCCGGGCGGGGCAGGCGTGGGCGTCCCTGGTCCAGCCCGAAGGGCGAAAACCTTTACATGAGCCTTGGCATTTCCCTCGCAGGTGGTTTCCAGGCTCTCGAGGGGCTCAGTCTGGTGTTGGGCGTTGCGGTAGCCCGTGCGCTCGAAGAAGTTGGCGCTAATCCTATAGGTTTGAAGTGGCCAAACGACCTGTATGCCTTTGGCAAAAAGCTGGGCGGCATCCTGGTCGAAATTCAGGGAGAGCTCCAGGAGGGGCGTGTCCAGGTCATTGCAGGGATAGGTCTCAATGTTCATATGACGAGGGCTGAGTCGGTTGATCAGCCCTGGACGAGTCTGGCCTTGGCGTGGGATCGAGAGGACTGGCGTCGATCTCAAATAGCAGCTGCCATGCTCGCGGAGATAAGCAGCTCGATAAGAAAGTTTGAGGAAGAGGGCTTTGCTCCTTTCCGAGAGCAGTGGCAGGCCCGCGATGTTTTTCAGGACAAGCCGCTGACCGCCCGGGATGGTGACTTGTCCGGGTTGGGCGGAGGTATTGATGCTGCTGGCAATTACCTCGTTATTAAAGGCGATGAGTTTATCGCCGTTAAGGCCGGTGATATCAGTTTACGGGTGCAGTCGTGATCCTTTTAATTGACTACGGTAACACCCGGCTCAAGTGGCGACTGGTTTCCTCCGTGGGGGTTGAACATGAAGGCGCCACTGCAGAGGGGGCTCAGGCGCTGCAATCCGCGCTCGGCAATTATGGGCGGGCGATTACCCGCGTGGCCGTGTCCATGGTGGGGTCTGAACAGGCCATGGCGGCGCTCAGCGCTACCTTGGAGAAGTTCACCAGGGCATCCATTCGGTTCTACTGGTCAGAGCAAGTGCGTGATGGTTTGCGAAACGGGTATGTCGATGTATCGCTGATGGGAGCTGATCGTTGGCATGCCATGCTGGGGGCCTGGCAAGCCAGTCGATCCGGTGTGGCAGTTGTTGATGCAGGTAGCGCCCTCACGGTCGATTACATTGCGCCCGGTGGGCAGCACCTTGGTGGCTATATATTACCTGGCCTTCAAATGATGCGGGAGAGTCTCCATCGGGGCGCTGCCCGGGTCGGCTTCGATGATGCCGTGTCCCTGTGTACCGTGCCGGGGACGAGTACCTCTGATTGCGTTAATCATGGCCTCTCCTGGCTGAATGTTGGGATCGTCGAGCACATTGAGCGAGATGTCATCGATCTTGGCCTTGAGTCGGTGGTGATCACCGGCGGCGATGCTGAGCGGCTATTGGCGCTTGGTCTGAAGGGCGAGCATAGGCCCGGGTTGGTATTTGAGGGGCTGGCCCTGGTTGATCAAGCGGAGGCCGCGCCATGAAATGGCTGGTGTTCCTTCTGGTGTTGGCCAATGGCGCCGTGTGGTTTGTCGCGCATCGTGATATCAGCCGATCCCGAGATGCGGACGGAACCTTGCCAAGGGTGTCCAGTCTGAAGCCGTCTTCTGCCGACGGGCAGGTGGCCAAAGATTGCATCAAGTTAGGCTGGTTCGATGATCAGCGGTCCGCCGAAGCGTTTGCTGATCGCCATGATCTTAGCTACCGCCTGATTACTCAGGAACGAACACTGCCCCCCCTAAATTGGGTCCTGATTCCGCCGCAGCCAGAGGCTGCTGCCTATAATCAGCTTGCCGAGTTAAGGGCGAGGGGGATGGAGGTCTGGCTTGTAACGCAGGGAGAATACCGCAATGCCATCTCCCTCGGGTTGTTCGAGTCCGACACAGCTGCGCAAATGGTCGCCGCTGAAAAAAAGCAAGAAAATCTGGATGTGGTACTGGCCAAGTTCACCCGGAATCGGATAGGATACGCCCTCGTTTTTGGGGTTGAGTCAGAAGCAAAACACTTGCAGCCTCAAGCGGTTGAAGCGGAATTCGGTAAAAATTTCGAAATCTTCGAATCTGTGCCTTGTAAAGGTATTGCAACGCCGAAAAAAACTCCGTAGTATACCGGCCTCGCTGATGAGGCGAATGTGAGCTGGCATAGCTCAGTTGGTAGAGCAACTGACTTGTAATCAGTAGGTCGGGGGTTCAACTCCCTCTGCCAGCTCCAGTTTAAGGTTTTAGCGGATCCGATAAGTCGGGTTTGCGCGGGAGGGGTTCCCGAGTGGCCAAAGGGATCAGACTGTAAATCTGACGCGAAAGCTTCGCAGGTTCGAATCCTGCCCCCTCCACCATTATTGCTTGCGGGCATCGTATAGTGGCTATTACCTCAGCCTTCCAAGCTGATGACGCGGGTTCGATTCCCGCTGCCCGCTCCAATTTGGTTTTATGCTCATGTAGCTCAGTTGGTAGAGCACACCCTTGGTAAGGGTGAGGTCGGCGGTTCAAATCCGCCCATGAGCTCCACTATTGTCCGGTCAACGTTACGATCCTGATTGCCTGGGGGGATTGGTCGAATGTCTAAAGAAAAATTTGAGCGTAGTAAGCCGCACTTGAACGTGGGCACCATCGGTCACGTTGACCATGGTAAAACCACTCTGACCGCTGCTCTGACTCGTGTATGTCACGAAGTATGGGGTACAGGTTCTGCCAGTGCGTTCGACCAGATCGATAACGCGCCGGAAGAGAAAGCGCGTGGTATCACCATCGCGACTTCCCACGTTGAGTACGATTCTCCGACTCGTCACTACGCGCACGTTGACTGCCCGGGCCACGCTGACTATGTGAAGAACATGATCACCGGTGCTGCCCAGATGGACGGCGCGATCCTGGTTTGCTCCGCTGCTGACGGCCCCATGCCGCAGACTCGTGAGCACATCCTGCTGTCCCGTCAGGTTGGCGTACCGTACATCGTTGTGTTCCTGAACAAAGCGGACATGGTAGACGATGAAGAGCTGCTCGAGCTGGTCGAGATGGAAGTTCGTGATCTGCTGAGCCAGTACGAGTTCCCGGGCGACGACACTCCGATCGTTACCGGTTCTGCTCTGATGGCGCTGGAAGGCAAAGACGACAACGAAATGGGCACTACCGCTGTTAAGAAGCTGGTAGAAGCTCTGGATGACTACATCCCCGAGCCGGAGCGTGCCATCGATCAGCCGTTCCTGATGCCGATCGAGGACGTCTTCTCCATCTCCGGTCGTGGTACCGTTGTAACCGGTCGTGTTGAGCGCGGTATCGTCAAGACTGGCGACGAAGTTGAAATCGTTGGTATCAAAGACACCGTCAAGACCGTTGTTACTGGTGTTGAGATGTTTCGTAAGCTGCTCGACGAAGGTCGTGCTGGTGAGAACATCGGTGCCCTGCTGCGTGGTACCAAGCGTGACGATGTTGAACGTGGTCAGGTACTGGCGGTTCCGGGGTCCATCACTCCGCACACCAAGTTCGAGTGCGAAGTGTACGTCCTGGCAAAAGACGAAGGTGGTCGTCACACCCCGTTCTTCAAGGGCTACCGTCCGCAGTTCTACTTCCGTACAACTGACGTGACTGGTTCTTGTGAACTGCCGGAAGGCGTTGAAATGGTAATGCCGGGTGACAACGTGAAAATGTCTGTTACCCTGATCGCTCCGATCGCCATGGAAGATGGCCTGCGCTTCGCGATTCGCGAAGGTGGCCGTACCGTTGGTGCCGGCGTGGTATCCAAGATCATCGAGTGACCTTCGGGTTACTCTTTGTTGTTGCACTGAGTTTCGGTGCAGGCCAGTAGCTCAATTGGCAGAGCAGCGGTCTCCAAAACCGCAGGTTGGGGGTTCGATTCCCTCCTGGCCTGCCATTTTTTAATCTCCGGATACATAAGCTGATTCCCATGGAGTCAAAAGCCGTTCAGTCGACCAGCCGTTTCGATCTGTTGAAGTGGCTGGTTGTTTTCGTTTTGGTTGCGGCCGGCGTGGTTGGCAATCTGTATTTTGGTGCCGAATCCCTGCTGTACCGGGTCGTGGCGCTTGTGGCTCTGGGTATTGTGGCAGCGTTTATTGCGTTGCAGACCAGTCGGGGTCATCGCTTTGCCGTGCTTCTAAAAGAAGCTCGTGTGGAGATCCGGAAAGTAGTTTGGCCTACCCGGCCGGAACTGATTCAGACCACGGCGATTGTTGTGGTGTTTGTTCTGGTGGTGGCGCTTATTTTGTGGGGTATGGATTCGCTGGTCAGCTGGCTGGTCGCCGGATTCATCGGATAACGGGAGTGTGCAATGGCTAAGCGCTGGTACGTCGTTCATGCGTATTCTGGCTTTGAAAAGCATGTGATGCGCACTCTTAAAGAGCGTGTTGCTCTTGAGGGCATGGAAGATAAGTTTGGCGACATTCTGGTCCCGACTGAAGAAGTCGTGGAGATGCGCGAAGGTAAAAAGCGCAAGAGTGAGCGCAAGTTCTATCCAGGCTATGTTCTGGTTCAGATGGAGATGGACGATGCCACCTGGCATCTGGTGAAGAATACTCCGCGTGTTCTTGGCTTCATCGGTGGTACCAAGGATAAGCCGGCGCCCATCACCGAGCGGGAAGCGGAAGGGATTCTGCAGCGCGTGGAAAGCGGTGCCGAGAAGCCGAAGCCGAAGACCCTGTTTGAGCCGGGTGAAATTGTTCGTGTTGTTGAAGGGCCGTTCGCGGACTTCAATGGCGTGGTCGAGGAAGTCGACTACGACAAGAGTCGCGTTAAAGTGGCTGTTCTCATCTTTGGTCGTTCCACTCCGGTGGAGCTGGAGTTTGGCCAGGTCGAGAAAGAGTAAGCGACATCTTGAAAATTCAGCTCGCGCGCCACGGCGTCGCGGGCTTTTTGTGTCTGCACCAAGCAGTTTAATGAGCGGGGAGCCGAAAGGCGTTTGAACCCATAGGAGACATATCATGGCAAAGAAGATTGAAGCGTATATCAAGCTTCAGGTTGCTGCCGGTAAGGCCAACCCGAGCCCCCCTGTTGGTCCTGCATTGGGTCAGCACGGTGTTAACATCATGGAATTCTGTAAGGCGTTCAATGCCAAGACCCAGGAAATGGAACCTGGTCTGCCGATTCCGACTGTTATCACTGTATACAGCGATCGCAGCTTCACGTTTATCACCAAGACCCCGCCCGCGGCGGTTCTGCTGAAGAAAGCAGCCGGCATCAAGAGCGGTTCCGGTCGCCCGAACACCGATAAAGTCGGCACCGTTACCCGCGCGCAGCTGGAAGAAATCGTGAACACCAAAGAGCCGGACCTGACTGCAGCCGATATGGACGCAGCGGTGCGCACTATTGCCGGTACTGCCCGCAGTATGGGCCTGAACGTGGAGGGCCTCTAACATGGCGAAGCTGAGCAAGCGTCAAAAGCTGATTCGTGAAAAAGTTGAGCCGACTCGCGCCTATTCCGTAGACGAAGCGGTTAGCCTGCTGGTCGAGCTGGGCCAGAACGTCAAGTTCAAAGAGTCTGTCGACGTGTCCGTAAACCTGGGCGTAGATGCACGTAAATCTGACCAGGTGGTTCGTAGCAGCACCGTACTGCCCCACGGCACAGGCAAAAACGTTCGCGTCGCCGTGTTTACCCAGGGCGCCAATGCCGAGAAAGCCACCGCCGCTGGCGCGGACGTGGTTGGCATGGATGACCTGGCCGACGAAGTCAAAAAAGGCAACATGGATTTCGATGTGGTCATCGCCACTCCGGATGCCATGCGTGTTGTTGGCCAGCTGGGTCAGATCCTGGGCCCGCGTGGCCTGATGCCGAACCCGAAGGTTGGTACTGTAACGCCGGACGTCGAGACCGCCGTCAAGAACGCCAAGGCTGGTCAGGTTCGCTACCGTACCGACAAAAACGGCATTATCCATGCCCCGCTGGGTAACGTTGAATTTTCTGCACAGAACATCAAGGAAAACCTTGAAGCTCTGATCGCAGACCTGAAAAAGGCCAAGCCTTCATCGTCGAAGGGTGTTTATCTGAAGAAGATCAGCATCTCTTCCACTATGGGGCCAGGCCTGACTATCGATCAGAGCTCCCTGAGCATCTGATTTACTGATCGGTAGTTACTTTGTAGTCATGGCGGAAGCCAAGGCTGTCAAAGACCGCAGGCCCCCGGGCTCTCGTTTTGCGGGAGCCGAAGGGGTTAAAGAAATGCCTGCGCAGACGGTGTGAAGACGTTCTCTCTGAACCCAAACACCGTAAGGCGCCCCGCGAGGGGCAATAATGGGTTTGCCGGTGGAAGCCGGCGAAATCGAGGAGAAAACCAGTGGCAATTAGACTCGAAGACAAGAAAGCGATCGTCGCTGAAGTCAACGAGACTGCTGGTACTGCTCTGTCTGTGGTTTTGGCTGATTACCGCGGTGTCACCTCCGGTGACATGACCGCACTTCGTGCCAAGGCTCGTGCCGAAAATGTTCGTCTGAAAGTTGTTCGTAACAACCTGGCGAAGATTGCTATTAAAGGCACCGAGTACGAATGCATCGAAGAAGCTCTGGTTGGCCCGACCATTCTGGCGTTCTCTATGGAAGATCCGGGTGCCGCCGCGCGCCTGTTGAAGGACTTTGCCAAAGAGAAAGAGGCTTTCGAAATCAAAGGTCTGGCTGTCGGCGGTGAGCTGATGGGCGCTGATCAGATCGATCGCCTTGCCAAGCTGCCGACGCTGCACGAAGCGTTGACCAAGCTGGCCGTTGTTACACAGGCACCAGTTACCAAGCTCGTACGCAGCCTGAACGATATTCCGGGACGGATTACGCGTGTTGTAGCTGCAGTCCGGGACGAGAAGCGCAACGCTGCTTGATTCCGTTGAAAACCATTTTTATATTTTTGGGAGAAAGTCATCATGGCTCTGTCTAAAGACGATATTTTGAATGCAATTGCTGAAATGAGCGTAATGGAAGTTGTTGAGCTCGTTGAAGCAATGGAAGAGAAGTTTAACGTTTCTGCTGAAGCTGCTGTTGCTGCCGCTCCGGCCGCTGCTGGTGGCGAAGCTGCCGCTGCTGAAGAGCAGACCGAATTTGACGTTGTTCTGACCGGTCCGGGTGAGAAGAAGGTCAACGTAATCAAGGCCGTTCGTGAACTGACTGGCCTGGGTCTGAAAGAAGCGAAAGAAATGGTTGACGGCGCTCCGTCTACCGTTAAAGAAGGCGCTTCCAAGGAAGACGCTGAAGCAGCCAAGACCAAGCTTGAGGAAGCAGGCGCTTCTGTTGAGCTTAAGTAAGAGTCGGCTGTTGATCGACACCGTGCGATAAGCATGGACAGGCTGGTGGCTCAGTGCCACCGGCCTTTTTCTGTTGTATATGCTATAGAGTCTGGTGAGCAATAAAGGTTGTTGTCAGTTCTATAACCTACAGCCAGAGTCTTATTCAAGACGGCGCGATATGCCGAGCAATTCGGCCCCGAAGCAGAACATTTATTGCTTCTTGATACCAGGTATCAGGTCTAACGCTGGGGAATGCAGATGACTTACTCCTATACTGAGAAAAAGCGGATTCGCAAAGACTTTAGTAAATTGCCTTCCGTTATGGACGTCCCCTATTTGCTGTCTATACAGCTGAATTCGTTCCGGGACTTCCTGCAAGATGAAGCCGCTCCAGAAGACCGCCGGGAAACCGGTCTTCATGCTGCCTTCAAATCCGTATTCCCGATTGTCAGTTACTCTGGCAACGCCGCACTCGAGTACGTGAGCTACCGAATTGGCGAGCCAGTGTTTGATGTCAAGGAATGTCAGCTCAGGGGCGTTACCTACGCCGCGCCGCTGCGGGTAAAAGTCCGCCTTATCATTTATGACAAGGAATCGTCCAACAAGGCGATCAAGGACATTAAAGAACAAGAAGTCTACATGGGCGAAATGCCCCTGATGACTGAAAACGGTACCTTCGTTATCAACGGTACCGAACGCGTAATCGTTTCCCAGCTGCATCGTTCACCTGGTGTGTTCTTCGATCACGACAAGGGCAAGACCCACTCATCCGGTAAGCTGTTGTATTCGGCGCGGGTGATTCCTTACCGTGGTTCCTGGCTCGACTTCGAGTTTGATCCGAAGGACAGTGTGTTCGTGCGCATCGACCGTCGTCGTAAGCTGCCGGCAAGCATCCTGCTGCGCGGCCTGGGGTATACCTCCGAGCAGATGCTGGAGATGTTCTTTGAGACCTCCAAGTTCGCGCTGGGTGAAGAGAAGTGCAAGCTGGAGCTGGTGCCTAGCCGTCTGCGTGGTGATATCGCGACTTTCGATATCAAGGATCAGGATGGCAACGTCATTGTTGAGGAAGGCCGCCGGGTTACTGCTCGTCACATCAAACAGCTGGAAAAGGCGGGTATCAGTGAGCTGGAAGTACCGACCGAATACCTCTACGGCCGCGTACTTGCCAAGGATATGATCGATCAGTCCACTGGTGAGGTGCTGGTGGAATGTAACACCGAGCTGACCGAGGAAATTGTCCAGAACATCCTGGATGCCGGTGTTACCGAAATTGAGACCCTGTACACCAACGATCTGGATTGTGGTCCGTTCATGTCCGATACGCTGCGTATCGACCCGACCCGCACTCCGCTCGAAGCGTTGGTGGAAATCTACCGCATGATGCGTCCGGGCGAGCCGCCCACCAAGGAATCGGCTGAGAACCTGTTTAACAACCTGTTCTTCTCCGATGAGCGCTATGACCTGTCGTCGGTTGGCCGTATGAAACTGAACCGTCGTCTGGGCCGTGAGGAAAGCACCGGCGAAGGTACGCTGACCCACGAAGACATCATTGATGTCCTGAAGACCCTGATTGGTATTCGTAACGGCCAGGGCCAGGTGGACGACATTGATAACCTGGGCAACCGTCGTATCCGTTGCGTCGGTGAAATGGCCGAAAACCAGTTCCGTGTTGGTCTGGTTCGTGTTGAGCGTGCCGTGCGTGAGCGTCTGAGCCTGGCCGAGAGCGAAGGCCTGATGCCGCAGGATCTGATCAACGCCAAGCCGGTTGCGGCGGCTGTTAAGGAATTCTTCGGTTCCAGCCAGCTGTCCCAGTTCATGGACCAGAACAACCCGCTGTCCGAGGTCACTCACAAGCGCCGCATTTCCGCGCTTGGCCCAGGCGGTCTGACCCGTGAGCGTGCCGGCTTTGAGGTTCGGGACGTACACCCGACTCACTATGGCCGTGTGTGCCCGATCGAGACGCCGGAAGGCCCGAACATTGGTCTGATCAACTCGCTGGCCACTTACGCCCGTTCCAACTCCTACGGCTTCCTCGAAAGTCCGTATCGGAAAGTGGTTGATGGCGTGGTGACTGACGAGGTGGTGTACCTCTCTGCGATTGAAGAGAGCAACTACATCATCGCCCAGGCCAGTGCTGAAACTGATGAGAACAAGCGCCTGACGGATGAACTGGTAACCGTACGTCACCGGAACGAATTTACCGTGGCTCCGCCGGAGTCGGTGAACTTCATGGACGTGTCGCCGCGCCAGGTAGTATCGGTGGCAGCGTCACTGATTCCGTTCCTGGAGCACGATGACGCCAACCGCGCCCTGATGGGTGCAAACATGCAGCGTCAGGCCGTTCCGACCCTGAAGGCTCAGGTGCCGCTGGTAGGTACTGGTGTTGAACGCACCGTGGCCCAGGATTCCGGCGTATGTGTAACCGCTCGCCGTGGTGGTGTGATCGAAAGCGTTGACGCAGCCCGTATCGTGGTTCGCGTTAACAACCAAGAAACCGAAGCCGGTGATGCTGGTGTGGATATCTACAACCTCACCAAGTACACCCGCTCGAACCAGAACACCTGCATCAACCAGCGCTCCATCGTCCGCGAAGGCGACGAGATTGCTCGTGGCGACGTGCTGGCTGACGGTCCGTCCGTCGACCTGGGTGAACTGGCCCTGGGGCAGAACATGCGCATCGCATTCATGCCCTGGAACGGTTACAACTTCGAGGACTCGATCCTGATCTCCGAGAAGGTGGTTCAGGAAGACCGTCTGACTACGATCCACATTCAGGAACTGACCTGCGTGGCCCGTGATACCAAACTGGGTAGCGAGGAAATTACCTCCGATATCCCGAACGTTGGTGAAAGCGCGCTGTCCAAGCTGGATGAGTCCGGTGTGGTTTACATCGGCGCGGAAGTCGGCCCCGGTGACATTCTGGTGGGCAAGGTGACGCCGAAAGGCGAAACCCAGCTGACACCGGAGGAAAAGCTCCTGCGTGCCATCTTCGGTGAGAAGGCGTCCGACGTTAAGGACACCTCCCAGCGTGTGCCGACCGGTACCCGAGGCACCGTTATCGATGTGCAGGTATTTACTCGCGATGGCATTGAGAAGGATGCCCGTGCGTTGTCCATCGAGAAAGAACAGCTCGATAAGTACCGCAAGGACCTGAAAGACGAGTACCGGATTGTTGAGGGTGCCACCTTTGAGCGTCTGATGGCGGCCCTGAAAGGCCAGGAAGTCATAAGTGGTCCGGGCGGCGTCAAGAAAGGCAGCAAGCTGGATGAAAGCTATCTGGCCGAACTGCCGCGTGCCGACTGGTTCAAGCTTCGCATGAAGGATGAAGCCCTGAACGAGCTGCTGGAAAAATCCGAGCAGGGTCTGGAAGAGCGCAAGAAAGAGCACGAAGCGCGCTTTGAAGACAAGAAAGGCAAGCTCCAGCAGGGCGACGATCTGGCGCCGGGCGTACTGAAAATCGTCAAGGTATACCTGGCGATCAAGCGTCGCATCCAGCCGGGTGACAAGATGGCCGGCCGTCACGGTAACAAGGGTGTTATCTCAGCGGTTATGCCGATCGAGGATATGCCGCACGATGAGTACGGCACCACGGTGGACGTGGTACTGAACCCGCTGGGTGTACCGTCGCGGATGAACGTTGGTCAGGTACTGGAAACACACCTGGGCATGGCTGCAAAAGGTCTGGGCGACAAGATTACCCGGATGATGGAAGAGCAGCGTAAGGTGGCAGAGCTGCGTGAGTTGCTGGACCAGATTTACAACCACTCGGACGAAGTGTTCAAGGTGGACCTGGACTCCCTGAGCGACAAGGAGATCCTGGAGCTGTGCAGCAACCTGCGTGATGGCGTGCCGATGGCAACGCCGGTATTCGACGGTGCCCAGGAGCGCGAAGTGAAGCGCATGCTGGAGCTGGCCGACATGGATACCAGTGGTCAGGTGACGTTGTACGATGGCCGCACCGGTGACGCATTTGACCGTCCGGTGACCGTGGGCTACATGTACATCCTCAAGCTGAACCACTTGATCGATGACAAGATGCACGCTCGTTCCACCGGCTCCTACAGCCTGGTTACCCAGCAGCCGCTGGGTGGTAAGGCCCAGTTCGGTGGTCAGCGCTTCGGTGAGATGGAAGTCTGGGCGTTGGAGGCGTACGGCGCCGCCTACACCCTGCAGGAAATGCTCACCGTGAAGTCGGACGACGTAAACGGCCGCACCAAGATGTACAAGAACATTGTTGATGGCGATCACCGGATGGAGCCGGGAATGCCTGAATCCTTCAACGTTCTTGTCAAGGAAATCCGCTCGTTGGGTATCGACATCGAGCTGGAATCCGAGTGAGCCGAATTTTTTTGGCAGCGTGAGCGGGCACCTCGTGTGCCCGCCCGAGATTAACGCCATCCGGAGCTTTTACTGATGAAAGATTTGCTGAATCTTCTCAAGAGCCAGAATCAGAGCAAGGAATTCGACGCGATCCGTATCGGTCTTGCGTCGCCTGACATGATTCGCTCCTGGTCTTTCGGTGAGGTTAAGAAACCCGAGACCATTAACTACCGCACCTTCAAGCCGGAGCGTGACGGTCTTTTCTGTGCCAAGATCTTCGGCCCGATCAAGGATTACGAGTGCCTGTGCGGCAAGTACAAGCGCCTCAAGCATCGCGGTGTGATCTGCGAGAAGTGTGGTGTTGAAGTTGCACTGGCCAGCGTCCGTCGTGATCGCATGGGCCATATCGACCTGGCCAGCCCGGTCGCTCACATCTGGTTCCTGAAATCATTGCCGTCCCGCATTGGTCTGATGCTGGACATGACTCTGCGTGACATTGAACGGGTTCTGTACTTTGAATCCTTCATCGTTATCGACCCAGGCATGACCACACTTGAAAAGGGCCAGCTGCTAAACGACGAGCAGTATTACGAAGCCCTGGAAGAGTTTGGCGACGAATTCGATGCCCGCATGGGTGCCGAAGCCGTCAAGGAACTGCTTGAAGACATCGATATCCAGGCGGAAGTGGATGCCCTGCGTGAAGAAATCCCGCAGACCAATTCCGAAACCAAGATCAAGAAATTCAGCAAGCGTCTGAAGATTCTTGAGGCGTTCCTGTATTCCGGCAACAAGCCGGGCGACATGATCATGACCGTACTGCCGGTTCTGCCGCCCGACCTGCGTCCGCTGGTACCGCTGGACGGTGGCCGCTTTGCCACCTCCGACCTGAACGACCTGTACCGTCGCGTGATCAACCGGAACAACCGTCTCAAGCGCCTGCTGGAGCTGAACGCCCCGGACATCATCGTGCGCAACGAAAAGCGCATGCTGCAGGAGTCCGTGGATGCGCTGCTGGACAACGGCCGTCGTGGTCGTGCCATCACCGGCACCAACAAGCGTCCGCTGAAGTCCCTGGCCGACATGATCAAGGGTAAGCAGGGTCGTTTCCGTCAGAACCTGCTGGGTAAGCGTGTGGACTACTCCGGTCGTTCCGTGATCGTGGTTGGTCCCTACCTGCGTCTGCACCAGTGTGGCCTGCCCAAGAAAATGGCACTGGAGCTGTTCAAGCCGTTTATTTTCTCCAAGCTTGAGCACCGTGGCCTGGCGACCACCATCAAGGCCGCCAAGAAGATGGTCGAGCGCGAGGAAGGCGTGGTCTGGGATATCCTGGACGAAGTCATCCGCGAGCACCCGATCATGCTCAACCGTGCGCCGACACTGCACCGTCTGGGTATCCAGGCTTTCGAGCCGGTTCTGATTGAAGGTAAAGCTATCCAGCTGCACCCGCTGGTGTGTGCGGCCTATAACGCCGACTTCGACGGTGACCAGATGGCGGTGCACCTGCCGCTGACCCTGGAGGCCCAGCTCGAAGCGCGTGCGTTGATGATGTCTACCAACAACGTACTGTCACCGGCCAATGGCGAGCCGATCATCGTGCCTTCCCAGGACGTTGTATTGGGTCTGTACTACATGACTCGTGAGCGTAAGAGCGCGCTGGGCGAAGACATGGTGTTTGCCGACGTAAAAGAGGCGCACCGTGCCTATGGCGCAGGCAAGGTGGATCTGCAGGCCATCGTTAAGGTTCGAGTTAAAGAAGTCACCTACGGCGACGACGGCGAGAAGATCGAACAGCACAAGATTGTGGACACCACCGTTGGTCGTGCCCTGTTGTTCGATATCCTGCCGGACGGCCTGTCTTACGACATCGTGAACAAGCCGATGGTCAAGAAGGCCATTTCGAACCTGATCAATACCTGTTATCGCGAAGCCGGTCTCAAGGATACCGTTATCTTTGCTGACCAGCTGATGTACATGGGTTATCACTACGCCACCGTGTCCGGTATCTCCATCGGCTTTAACGATTTCGAGATCCCGCCGGAAAAATACGAGATGGTGGATGCCGCCTCTGCCGAGGTTAAGGACATCGAGACCCAGTACGCGTCGGGTCTCCTGACCCAGGGCGAGAAGTACAACAAGGTGATCGATATCTGGTCCCGGGTCAACGACAAGGTCTCCAAGGCCATGATGGAGCGTCTGTCCCAGGAGCAGGTGATTGGGCCTGATGGTAATCCGGTGAAGGGCGAAGACGGCGAAGACCTGATGCAGGAGTCGTTCAACTCCGTTTACATGATGGCCGACTCTGGTGCCCGGGGCTCCCCCGCCCAGATCCGTCAGCTGGCCGGTATGCGTGGCCTGATGGCCAAGCCGGATGGCTCGATCATCGAAACGCCGATCACCGCGAACTTCCGTGAAGGTCTGAACGTACTCCAGTACTTCATCTCCACCCACGGTGCCCGTAAGGGTCTGGCGGATACCGCACTGAAGACCGCGAACTCCGGTTACCTGACCCGTCGTCTGGTTGATGTATCCCAGGATCTGGTGGTGACCGAGGAAGACTGTGGCACTGACGAAGGCCTGTTGATGACGCCGCACATCGAAGGCGGCGACGTCGTTGTGCCACTGGGTGATCGTGTACTGGGCCGTGTAACCGCCCGTGACGCCTTCACGCCGATCGATAAGGAAAACGCCGTCATTCCGGCCGGCACGCTGCTGGACGAAAAGGCGGTTGAAACGCTGGAACGTGCCGGTGTGGACGAAGTCTGGGTACGCTCCGCGATTACCTGTGACACCCGCCACGGTATCTGTTCGAAGTGTTACGGCCGTGACCTGGCCCGTGGCCATGAGGTGAACGTGGGTGAAGCGGTTGGCGTTATCGCCGCCCAGTCCATCGGTGAACCGGGTACCCAGCTGACCATGCGTACCTTCCACATCGGTGGTGCGGCAAGTCGGGCGTCTGCGGTGGACAATATCCAGGTTAAGCACGGTGGTACGGTTCGCCTGCACAACCTGAAGTCGATCGAGAAAAGCGACGGCAGCCTGGTGGTTATTTCACGCTCCTCGGCACTGGCGATCGCTGATGATCAGGGCCGTGAGCGCGAGTGGTACAAGCTGCCGTATGGCGCCGTGCTGTCCGTGAAGAACGGTGACGAAGTCGAAGCCGGCGTTGTGGTGGCCAAGTGGGATCCGCACACCCACCCAATCGTGGCTGAAGCCGAAGGTACCGTTAAGTTCGTGCACATGGATCAGGGCATTACCGTCCGGACCCAGACCGACGAGCTGACCGGACTGTCGACCATGGAAGTGATTGATCCGAAGGAACGTCCGGCAGCTGGTAAGGACATCCGTCCGGCCATCCAGCTGGTGGATGACAACGGTAACGATGTGGAGCTGCCGGGTGGCGGTGCCGCGATCTTCTTCCTGCCAGCCAATGCGCTGGTGACCATGGCCAACGGTGCCAGGGTTGAGCTGGGTGACGTGGTTGCACGTATCCCGCAGGAAAGCTCCAAGACTCGTGACATCACCGGTGGTCTGCCACGGGTTGCCGACCTGTTCGAAGCCCGTCGTCCGAAAGAGTCTTCCATCCTGGCGGAGACCAGTGGTGTGGTGTCCTTCGGGAAAGAGACCAAAGGCAAGAAGCGCCTGGTAATCACGCCGCGTGATGCCGATCCGTACGAGGTGCTGATTCCGAAGCATCGCCAGCTGAACGTGTTCGAAGGTGAAACCGTTGAGAAGGGCGAAGTGATCTCGGATGGTCCGTCCAACCCGCACGATATCCTGCGTCTGCTGGGTGTCGTGGAGCTGGCGAAGTACATCACCAACGAGATCCAGGACGTGTACCGTCTGCAGGGCGTTGTCATCAACGATAAACACATTGAGGTTATCGTTCGTCAGATGCTGCGCAAGGTGGAAATCACCGATCCGGGCGATACCACGCTCCTGTCTGGCGACCAGGTGGAAATCACCCAGGTGCTGGAAGAGAACGAGCGCGTCGAAACCCTCGACAAGGAACCGGCGAAGTACCAGCGTCTGCTGTTGGGTATCACCAAGGCCTCCCTGGCAACCGAATCGTTCATTTCCGCCGCCTCCTTCCAGGAGACCACGCGGGTTCTGACCGAAGGCGCTGTCAATGGCAAGCGTGATTACCTGCGCGGCCTGAAAGAAAACGTGGTCGTGGGTCGTCTGATCCCGGCTGGTACCGGTCTGGCCTACCACAACGAGCGTCGTCGCAAGCGTGAACTGGAAGAGCAGGGCGTGACTGCGGCGGATGTGGAAGAAGCGCTGAGCGCCGAACTCAACCGCGAAAGTTGAGCCGGCGCAAACCACCTGCGGGTAGATACCTACCCGTGGGGTGGTTAAAAAGAGATCAGTCAGCTTGACTGACCCGGGGCGCGGGCTTAAACTTGCGTCCCTTAAATTTTACCCCCTTCACTGGGGGTAAGTTTCATTGGAATAGCTTTTTTTGGAGTTTGCTTACATGGCAACGATTAATCAGTTGGTGCGTAAGCCTCGTAAGCGCAAGGCAGCCAAGAGCGACGTTCCTGCTCTGCAGGCCTGCCCTCAGCGCCGTGGTGTATGCACTCGTGTGTACACCACAACGCCGAAGAAGCCGAACTCAGCACTTCGTAAAGTGTGCCGTGTTCGTCTGACCAACGGCTACGAGGTTTCCTCATACATTGGTGGTGAAGGTCACAACCTTCAGGAGCACAGTGTTGTGCTGATCCGCGGCGGTCGAGTAAAAGACTTGCCGGGTGTGCGCTATCACACTGTTCGCGGTACTTTGGACACCCAGGGTGTGCAGAATCGTAAGCAGGGCCGCTCCAAGTACGGTGCAAAACGACCCAAGTCCTGATGTCCCGCACGGGTGTCTTTTATCGTTGCTTGTCAGAACGGTAAGAGTAAGGCTGAGTAGCAGTTTGCTATCTCAGGGGTTCCTGAAGACCTTTTAGATATATAAGGGCTTATCGATGCCTAGAAGAAGAGTTGCAGCAAAACGGGAAATTATCCCGGATCCGAAATTCGGCAGTGCACGTCTTGCCAAGTTCATCAACCACGTGATGGAAAGCGGTAAGAAATCCGTTGCAGAGCGCATTGTTTACGGCGCGCTCGACATTGTTGCCGAGAAATCAAAGGAAGAGCCGATCGACATGTTCGAAAAGGCCCTGGAAAACATCCAGCCGATGGTGGAAGTTAAATCCCGCCGTGTTGGTGGTGCCACCTACCAGGTGCCCGTAGAAGTACGGCCTTCCCGTCAAAACGCGCTGGCCATGCGCTGGCTCGTAGAATTTTCACGGAAGCGCGGCGAGAAAAGCATGGCGCAGCGTCTGGCAGGTGAGATTCTTGATGCCGCCGACAGCAAAGGTTCCGCTGTGAAGAAGCGCGAAGACGTGCATCGCATGGCCGAAGCCAACAAGGCTTTCTCTCACTTCCGTTTCTAAACAGCCGAGGTTTATATCGTGGCACGCAAGACTCCGATCAAACGTTACAGAAACATTGGTATCTGTGCGCACGTGGATGCGGGCAAGACCACTACCACCGAGCGGGTACTGTTCTACACAGGTATCTCCCACAAGATCGGTGAGGTTCATGATGGCGCCGCTACCATGGACTGGATGGAGCAGGAGCAGGAGCGTGGTATCACCATTACCTCCGCTGCTACCACCACTTTCTGGCAGGGTATGGATAAGCAGTACCCTGAGCACCGGATCAATATCATCGACACCCCGGGGCACGTTGACTTCACCATCGAAGTAGAGCGTTCCCTGCGTGTTCTGGATGGTGCCGTGGTTGTGTTCTGTGGTTCCTCAGGTGTTGAGCCGCAGTCCGAGACCGTATGGCGTCAGGCCAACAAATACGAAGTTCCGCGCATGGTGTTCGTCAACAAGATGGACCGTGCCGGTGCAGACTTCCTGCGCGTTGTCGAGCAGATCAAGGATCGCCTGGGCGCGAACTGCGTTCCCATTCAGCTGCCGATTGGCGCTGAAGACGAATTCGCCGGCATTGTGGACCTGATCCGCAACAAGGCAATTTACTGGAACGAAGCCGACGCCGGTGCGACCTACGAAGAGAAGGACGTTCCCGCGGACATGGTCGACGAAGTCGAGCAGTACCGTGAGGAAATGGTGGAAGCCGCGGCTGAAGCCAACGAAGAGCTGATGGAGAAGTACCTCGAGGAAGGCGAGCTTTCCATTGAGGACATTAAGAAAGGTCTTCGTATGCGTACCCTGGCCAACGAAATCGTTGTTGCCACCTGTGGTTCCGCGTTCAAAAACAAGGGCGTTCAGGCCGTTCTGGACTCCGTTATCGAATTCCTGCCGGCGCCTGACGAAGTTAAGGCCATCCGCGGTGAAGTTGACGACGAGGGTACCGAAGAAACCCGTCCGGTTGATGACGAAGCGCCGTTCGCCGCTCTGGCGTTCAAGATCGCGACCGACCCGTTCGTGGGTACGCTGACCTTCTTCCGTGTTTACTCCGGTAAGCTGGAATCCGGTAACGCTGTATACAACTCTGTTAAGCAGAAGAAAGAGCGTGTCGGCCGGATGGTGCAGATGCACTCCAAAGAGCGTCAGGAAATCAAGGAAGTACTGGCGGGCGATATCGCTGCCGCCATCGGTCTGAAGAGTGTGACCACTGGTGACACCCTGTGTGACGAGAACCACAAGATCGTTCTTGAGCGCATGGAGTTCCCGGAGCCGGTTATCTCGGTGGCTGTTGAGCCGAAATCCAAGGCCGACCAGGAAAAGATGGGTGTTGCTCTGGGCAAGCTGGCCCAGGAAGATCCCTCATTCCGTGTTCGTACCGACGAAGAGTCCGGCCAGACCATCATCTCTGGTATGGGCGAGCTGCACCTGGACATCATCGTTGACCGTATGCGTCGCGAGTTCAAGGTTGAAGCCAACATCGGTAAGCCGCAGGTAGCCTACCGTGAGTGCATTCGTAAGCCGGTAGACGTCGAAGGCAAGTTTGTTCGTCAGTCGGGTGGTCGTGGTCAGTACGGTCACGTCAAGCTGAAGCTTGAGCCGCTGCCGCTGGATGATGAAGAAGGCGAAAACTTTATCTTCGTGAATGAAATCGTTGGTGGTGTTGTTCCGAAGGAATACATCCCGGCGGTTCAGCAGGGTATTGAAGAGCAGATGCAGAACGGCTGTCTGGCCGGTTATCCGCTGCTGCGCATCAAAGCAACCCTGTATGACGGTTCTTACCACGACGTCGACTCCAACGAGATGGCCTTTAAAGTTGCCGGTTCCATGGCAATGAAGAAGGGCGCTCTGGAAGCCAATCCGGCGCTGCTGGAGCCGATGATGAAGGTGGAGGTTGTTACCCCTGAAGATTACATGGGTGACGTAGTAGGCGACCTGAACCGTCGTCGCGGCCTTGTACAGGGTATGGAAGACATTCCGGCTGGCAAGCAGATCCGCGCCGAAGTTCCGTTGTCGGAGATGTTTGGTTACGCCACCGACCTGCGTTCTGCAACTCAGGGCCGGGCGTCATATTCCATGGAGTTTGCCGGTTATTCCGAAGCTCCATCGAACATTGCCGATGCGATCATTAAACAGGGTTGATTCCCAGAATTTAAGTAACAGGAAGAGGTGTAACCGTGTCTAAAGAAAAATTTGAGCGTAGTAAGCCGCACTTGAACGTGGGCACCATCGGTCACGTTGACCATGGTAAAACCACTCTGACCGCTGCTCTGACTCGTGTATGTCACGAAGTTTGGGGTACAGGTTCTGCCAGTGCGTTCGACCAGATCGATAACGCACCGGAAGAGAAGGCGCGTGGTATCACCATCGCGACTTCCCACGTTGAGTACGATTCTCCGACTCGTCACTACGCGCACGTTGACTGCCCGGGCCACGCTGACTATGTGAAGAACATGATCACCGGTGCTGCCCAGATGGACGGCGCGATCCTGGTTTGCTCCGCTGCTGACGGCCCCATGCCGCAGACTCGTGAGCACATCCTGCTGTCCCGTCAGGTTGGCGTACCGTACATCGTTGTGTTCCTGAACAAAGCGGACATGGTAGACGATGAAGAGCTGCTCGAGCTGGTCGAGATGGAAGTTCGTGATCTGCTGAGCCAGTACGAGTTCCCGGGCGACGACACTCCGATCGTTACCGGTTCTGCTCTGATGGCGCTGGAAGGCAAAGACGACAACGAAATGGGCACTACCGCTGTTAAGAAGCTGGTAGAAGCTCTGGATGACTACATCCCCGAGCCGGAGCGTGCCATCGATCAGCCGTTCCTGATGCCGATCGAGGACGTCTTCTCCATCTCCGGTCGTGGTACCGTTGTAACCGGTCGTGTTGAGCGCGGTATCGTCAAGACTGGCGACGAAGTTGAAATCGTTGGTATCAAAGACACCGTCAAGACCGTTGTTACTGGTGTTGAGATGTTCCGTAAGCTGCTCGACGAAGGTCGTGCTGGTGAGAACATCGGTGCCCTGCTGCGTGGTACCAAGCGTGACGACGTTGAGCGTGGTCAGGTACTGGCGGTTCCGGGGTCCATCACTCCCCACACCAAGTTCGAGTGCGAAGTGTACGTCCTGGCAAAAGACGAAGGTGGTCGTCACACCCCGTTCTTCAAAGGCTACCGTCCGCAGTTCTACTTCCGTACAACTGACGTGACTGGTTCTTGTGAACTGCCGGAAGGTGTTGAAATGGTAATGCCGGGTGACAACGTGAAAATGTCTGTTACCCTGATCGCTCCGATCGCCATGGAAGATGGCCTGCGCTTCGCGATTCGCGAAGGTGGCCGTACCGTTGGTGCCGGCGTGGTATCCAAGATCGTCGAGTAAGTTATTCGATGATCCGGAAAAGGGGCTGAATGTTCAGCCCCTTTTCCGTATGAGTCGCACAGTTGCCCGACCAGGTCTTCAGCATGGCTGTTGACACGGTTGGGTATTCTGCATACAATGCGGCTCCTTTTTTTGAAGGTCGGCTAATAAAGTAGCTGCTACGAGTGGAGTTTGGTGCATCATGCAAAGCCAAAAAATTCGAATTCGGTTGAAGGCGTTTGATTATCGCCTGATCGACCAGTCCACGCAGGAGATCGTCGATACCGCCAAGCGGACCGGCGCTCAGGTGCGTGGCCCGATTCCTCTGCCGACGCGGAAGGAAAAGTACACGATTCTGATCTCTCCGCACGTCAACAAAGACGCGCGTGATCAGTATGAAATTCGTACGCATAAGCGTTTGCTCGACATCGTTGAGCCGACGGAAAAGACAGTTGATGCTCTGATGAAGTTGGACCTGGCAGCAGGTGTGGACGTTCAGATCAGCCTCGGCTAATACCGCCCGGTATTAGTCTGTGTAACTGTCACAGGCCATAGAGGGTGCGAGCCCCGTACACTTAAGAGGTGAAACATGGCAATTGGTGTTGTCGGTCGTAAGGCCGGTATGACCCGTATTTTTACGGATGAAGGGCAAGCATTGCCCGTAACGGTAATTGAGGTTGAGCCCAACCGCATTACCCAGTTGAAAACTCTCGAAAACGACGGCTACCGTGCAGTTCAGGTAACCGTAGGTTCTCGTCGCTCCTCCCGTGTAACCAAGGCTGAAGCCGGACACTACGCGAAAGCTGGCGTAGAGGCTGGTCGTGGTAACTGGGAATTCCGTCTGGGCGAAGGCGAAGGCGAAGATTTGGCCGCCGGTGGCGAGCTGAATGTTTCCGTGTTTGAAGATGGCCAGGTAGTGGACGCTATCGGTCAGTCCAAAGGTAAGGGCTTCCAGGGCGGCGTTAAGCGCTGGAATTTCTCCATGCAGGACGCTACTCACGGTAACTCCCTGTCGCATCGTGCCCCGGGTTCCATTGGTCAGAACCAGACTCCGGGTAAGGTGTTCAAGGGCAAGAAGATGGCCGGTCAGATGGGTAACGCACAGGTCACCGTGCAGAACCTGAAGATTGTCCGTGTCGATGCCGAGCGCAACCTGCTGCTGGTGAGTGGTGCCGTACCTGGCGCAACTGGCGGCGATGTTGTCATCAAGCCTGCAGTTAAAGCCTGAGGAGCGGTGCGATGGAATTGACAATTACTGGTAGCGGCAAAGGAATCTCTGTTTCCGACGCTGCGTTTGCCAAAGATTTTAACGAAGCTCTGGTTCACCAGGTGGTGACTGCCTACATGGCAGCCAGCCGTCAGGGTACCAAAGCACAGAAGACACGTTCCGAAGTTGCCGGCGGTGGCAAGAAGCCGTGGCGTCAGAAGGGTACTGGTCGTGCTCGTGCGGGTACTATCCGCTCTCCGATCTGGCGCGCTGGTGGTGTTACTTTCGCTGCCAAGCCCCGTGATTTCGAGCAGAAGGTTAACCGTAAGATGTACCGTGCTGCGATGCGGTCCATTTTCTCCGAGCTGGTTCGCCAGGAGCGCCTGGTTGTTGTTGACGATATCAACGTGGACAGCCCGAAAACTAAGGCTTTCACTGCCAAGCTGAATGACCTGGGCGTATCCAATGCCCTGATTCTTTCTGAAAGCGTAGAGCAGAACCTGCATCTGGCCTCTCGTAACATTCCGCACGTTGATGTGCGTGATATTGCTGGTCTGGATCCGGTCAGCCTGGTTGCCTTCGAGAAAGTCGTGGTGACTGTTCCCGCTCTGAAGAAGATCGAGGAGATGCTGGGATGAATCAGGAACGTATTTATCAGGTCCTGCTTGGGCCGCTCGTATCGGAAAAAGCCTCTCTGGCGGCAGAGCGTGGTCAGGTTGCGTTCCGCGTATCCGCTGATGCCACCAAGCCGGAGATCAAGAAAGCCGTTGAGCAGCTGTTCAACGTCACCGTAGAAGGTGTTCAGGTTCTGAACCGCAAGGGTAAGCAAAAGCGCACTATCCGCGGATTCGGCAAGCGTAATGACATTCGTAAGGCTTATGTAAAGCTGGCAGAAGGTCAGGACATCGATTTTCTGGATGTGGAATAAGGTAAAGGGGTCGTAATATGCCGATCGTCAAAACCAAACCAACATCTGCCGGACGCCGTCACGTTGTAAAGCTTTACAACCCGGATCTGCACACTGGGCGCCCCTACGAGCCGTTGGTAGAAAGAAAGAACAAGACGGGTGGTCGTAACAATGTAGGCCGCATCACAACCCGTCACACCGGTGGTGGTCACAAGAAGCACTACCGTGTCATCGATTTTAAGCGGACCAAAGATGGTATCCCTGCGGTTATTGAGCGCATGGAATACGATCCTAACCGCTCTGCGCACATCGCACTGCTGAAGTACGCCGATGGCGAGCGTCGTTACATTATCGCTCCCAAGGGTATGCAGATTGGCGATCCTGTGCGCTCCGGTATCGACGCGCCGATCAAGGTGGGTTCCACGCTGCCGCTCCGGAACATTCCGGTCGGTTCCGTGATCCACTGCGTCGAACTCAAGCCTGGCAAAGGTGCCCAGCTGGCTCGTTCCGCGGGCGCATCCGTACAGCTGGTTGCTCGGGAAGGTTCTTATGCAACCATCCGCCTGCGCTCAGGTGAAATGCGAAAGGTGCTTGTTGATTGTCGTGCCACGTTGGGCGAAGTCTCCAACAGCGAACACAGTCTCAAGCAGCTTGGTAAAGCGGGTGCATCACGTTGGCGCGGCAAACGGCCAACAGTACGTGGTGTTGCTATGAACCCAGTTGACCACCCGCATGGTGGTGGTGAAGGGCGTACCTCTGGCGGACGTCACCCGGTTACTCCGTGGGGTGTTCCGACCAAAGGGCATAAAACTCGTAAGAACAAGCGTACTGACAAGATGATAGTACGTCGTCGTTCGGCCAAGTAAACGACTACATAGAGGTAATTTGCTGTGCCACGTTCTTTGAAGAAAGGTCCTTTTATAGACCTGCATCTGTTGAAGAAGGTCGAGGCAGCTCTGGAAAACAACGACAAGCGGCCCATTAAAACCTGGTCCCGCCGGTCAACCGTTTTCCCAGAGATGGTAGGCCTGACCATTGCAGTCCACAACGGCAAGCAACACGTGCCGGTTTATGTCACCGAAGATATGGTTGGACATAAGCTGGGTGAGTTCGCGGCAACGCGTACTTATCGTGGTCATGCAGCCGACAAGAAAGCTAAACGCTGATCTCGAGGTAATAGAAATGGAAGTAGCAGCCAAGTACAAGGGCGCTCGCCTCTCAGCTCAAAAAGCACGTCTTGTCGCTGACCAGGTACGCGGCAAGGCTGTTGAGGACGCCCTGAACATTCTGACATTCAGCCCTAAGAAGGCATCGGTGATCATCAAGAAAGCTCTTGAGTCCGCCATTGCCAACGCTGAGCATAACGAAGGTCTGGACGTAGATGATCTGCGGGTTTCCACCATCATGGTGGATGAGGGCCCAACGCTCAAGCGAATCCGAGCTCGAGCCAAGGGGCGCGCTGACCGTATTTTCAAGCGCACCTGTCATATCACCGTCAAGGTCGCCGACAAGTAGGAGATGCTCAGATGGGTCATAAAGTAAATCCAACCGGCATTCGCCTGGGTGTGATCAAAGAGCACAACTCAGTGTGGTACGCCGATAAAAAGGACTACGCGAACAAGCTTCTGAATGACATCGAAGTTCGCGCATTCCTCGACAAGCGTCTGGAAAAGGCGTCTGTCAGCAAGATCGTGATCGAGCGCCCTGCTCAGAACGCCCGGATCACGATCCATACCGCCCGTCCCGGCATTGTGATCGGGAAGAAGGGTGAAGATGTTGATCGTCTGCGTCGCGAAGTAAGCGCCATGATGGGCGTGCCCGTGCACATCAACATCGAAGAAGTCCGCAAACCGGATCTGGATGCCAAGCTGGTAGCGCAAAACGTTGCCGGTCAGCTCGAGCGTCGTGTGATGTTCCGTCGTGCCATGAAGCGCGCGGTACAGAACGCCATGCGTCAGGGCGCCAAGGGCATCAAGATCCAGGTAGGCGGTCGTCTCGGGGGCGCTGAAATTGCCCGGTCCGAGTGGTATCGCGAAGGTCGCGTTCCTCTGCACACTCTGCGTGCAGATATTGATTACGCAACCTACGAAGCGCAAACCACCTACGGCATTATCGGCGTGAAGGTATGGATCTTCAAAGGTGAGATTCTTGGTGGTATGGAACAGGTCCGTGCTGACAAGAAAGCCTCTGGGAAGAAAGGTTCTAAGTAAAGGGGCACTCTTATGTTGCAACCAAAACGCACGAAATTCCGCAAGGTAATGAAAGGCCGTAACACCGGCCTCGCGCACCGTGCCAACAAGGTGAGCTTCGGTGAATACGGATTGAAGGCGACAACTCGTGGGCGTATAACTGCGCGCCAGATCGAGGCTGCTCGTCGTACGATGAACCGTCGGATCAAGCGTGGTGGTAAGATCTGGATCCGGGTTTTCCCGGACAAGCCGATCACCAGCAAGCCGCTTGAAGTCCGGATGGGTAAAGGTAAAGGTTCTGTCGAGTATTGGGTGGCTGAAATTCAGCCTGGCCGTATGCTGTACGAGATGGAAGGCGTGGCCGAAGATGTGGCCCGTGACGCTTTCACACTCGCTGCTGCCAAACTGCCGGTACAGACCACCTTTGTTAAGAGGACGGTGATGTGATGAAAGCAACAGAGCTGCGTGAAAAGTCAGTCGAGGAGCTGAACCAAGAGCTGATCGACCTCCTGAAGGAGCAGTTCAACCTGCGCATGCGTAAGGCGACAGGTCAGCTGAATCAGTCTCACCTTCTCGGCAAGGTGAAGCGCGACATTGCGCGCGTTAAAACGGTATTGAACGAAAAGGCAGGACAGTAACATGACCGAAGCTACCCAAACTGCCAGAACTCTTAGCGGCAAGGTCGTGAGCAACAAGATGGACAAGTCCATCGTGGTCCTGGTTGAGCGTCAGGTGAAACACCCTCTGTACGGTAAGTACATGAAGCGCTCCACCAAGATTCATGCGCACGATGAAAGCAACCAGTGCAACGTCGGCGACACAGTCACCATCCAGGAAACCCGTCCGGTCTCCAAGACCAAGAGCTGGGCCCTGGTGGAAGTCACCGAAACTGCATCCAAGGTGTAATTCGCCCGGAGAACAACCATGATTCAGACTCAAACAATGCTTGAAGTCGCGGATAACAGTGGTGCACGGCAAGTCCAGTGCATCAAGGTCCTGGGCGGATCTCACCGGCGCTATGCAGGCGTTGGGGATATCATCAAGGTGACCGTCAAGGAAGCCATTCCCCGCGGCAAGGTTAAGAAAGGCCAGGTCCTGAAGGCTGTAGTGGTACGTACCCGCAAAGGCGTACGTCGTCCAGACGGTTCTTTGATCCGCTTCGACGGCAACGCCGCAGTGCTTCTGAACCCTCAGGACGCACCCATCGGTACCCGTATCTTCGGACCGGTTACCCGTGAACTGCGTAATGAGAAGTTCATGAAAATTATTTCACTGGCACCCGAAGTACTTTAAAGGACCAGAGGCCGGTTATGAAAAAGATCAAACGCGATGACGAAGTAATCGTCACCACCGGGAAAGATAAGGGCAAACGTGGTAAAGTCCTGAAGGTTCAGGACGACGGCCGAGTGCTTGTTTCTGGGATCAACATGATCAAGAAGCACACCAAGCCAAACCCGATGCTCGGCACCCAGGGTGGTATCGTCGAGAAAGAAGCACCTATCCAGGTTTCCAACGTGGCTATTTTTAATCCGCAGACCGGCAAAGCCGATCGTGTAGGCTTCCAGGTTAAGGAAGACGGCACCAAAGTGCGGATCTTCAAGTCCACGTCTGAAGCCGTCGATAACCAGTAAGCGGTGGTGGTTACGATGCTTAACAGTAAAGAGCAGTACACTAAAGAAGTGGTACCTGCCCTGCAGAAGGAGTTCTCTTACAAGAACATCATGCAGGTGCCGCGGATTGAGAAAATCACCCTGAACATGGGTGTTGGTGAAGCTGTTGGTGATAAAAAACTGATCGAAAACGCAGTTGCCGATCTGGAGCGCCTAGCGGGCCAGAAACCGGTGATCACCAAAGCTCGCAAATCCGTCGCGGGTTTCAAAATCCGTGAAGGTTGGCCGATTGGCTGTAAAGTGACCCTGCGTGGCGAACGCATGTGGGATTTCTTTGATCGTCTGGTGCACATTGCGGTTCCCCGCATTCGTGACTTCCGCGGTCTGAACCCGAAATCCTTTGACGGTCGTGGAAACTACAGCATGGGTGTGCGTGAGCAGATCATCTTCCCGGAAATTGACTACGACAAGGTAGACAAGGTCCGTGGCCTGGATGTGACCATCACCACCACTGCTGATTCCGACGACGAAGGTCGCGAACTCTTGAAAGCCTTTGGCTTTCCGTTCAAGAAATAAGGAACGAGTGACATGGCGAAGGTTTCAATGAAGCAGCGTGAGCTGAAGCGCGAAAAAATGGTTGCGAAATACGCAGCCAAGCGCGCGGAGCTCAAAGCTATTATCAAGAACCCGAATACCAGCGATGAAGAACGTTGGGACGCACAGATGAAGCTCCAGCAGCTTCCTCGTAATGCGAGCCCGTCTCGTCTTCGGAATCGTTGCCAGGTTACTGGTCGCCCGCACGGTGTTTTGCGCAAGTTCGAGCTTTCGCGGATTAAACTCCGCGAATACGGCATGCGCGGTGACGTGCCTGGCCTGACCAAGTCAAGCTGGTAAGATAGGCCGCCTGACTTCGGTCAGGTGCCTGTTGGTAAGCGGTGCGGCAAGCCGCTGCACAACTAAAAAGATCAGGAGCCTCATACTAATGAGTATGCAAGACACGCTTGCGGATATGTTTACCCGTATCCGTAATGCCCAGATGGCATCGAAAGCCGACGTAACGATGCCGTCGTCCAAGATGAAGGCCTCCGTAGCCCAAGTCCTGAAGGACGAAGGTTACGTAGAGGATTTTTCCGTTTCAGCCGACGCTAAGCCCGAGCTGACCATCACTCTGAAGTACTTCGGCGGTAAGCCGGTAATTGAAGAGATCCAGCGGGTAAGCCGCCCGAGCCTGCGTCAGTACAAAGGTTCAGGTGAGCTGCCGAAGGTAGCTGGTGGTCTTGGGGTCGCGATTGTCTCAACGTCCAAGGGCGTTATGACAGACCGCGCTGCACGTGCTGCAGGCGTGGGTGGCGAAGTCATCTGCACCGTATTCTAGGAGATACACATGTCCAGGGTTGCCAATAATCCTGTCGTGCTGCCTTCCGGTGTTGAGGTTAAGCTGAACGGACAGGAAATCGATGTGAAGGGTTCCAAGGGAGCGCTTCAATTCACCATCCATCAGGCGGTTGAAGTAACGCAGGAAGAGAATGTTCTGCGCTTTGCTGCTCGTGATGGCGCCAAAAAGTCCCGCGCTCTTGCAGGTACTACCCGCGCGCTGGTTAACAACATGGTTACCGGCGTGTCCACTGGCTGGGAGCGTAAACTCCAGCTGACGGGCGTAGGTTACCGTGCGCAGGCGCAAGGTAAGAAGCTCAATCTGACACTGGGTTTTTCCCACCCGGTTGAATATGAGCTGCCCGAGGGTGTTACCGCTGAAACTCCTTCGAACACCGAAGTGGTAGTTCGCGGTATCGACAAGCAACAGGTTGGCCAGGTCGCTGCTGAAATCCGCGCGTTCCGTCCGCCAGAGCCTTACAAAGGCAAAGGTGTGCGTTATGCGGATGAGCAGGTCAGACGCAAAGAAGCCAAGAAGAAATAAGGCGGGACTATGAGCGCAAATAACGAAAGACTGCGTCGCGCACGCAAAGTGCGCATGAAGATCCGTGAGCTGGGTACCGACCGTCTGTGCGTTCACCGCACGCCGCGTCACATGTATGCCCAGGTTACGACTGCAGATGGCAGCAAAGTGCTGGCCTCTGCCTCCACGTTGGATAAGGATCTGCGCCAGGGTGCAACCGGTAACGTGGAAGCTGCCCAGAAGGTCGGTCAGCTGATCGCTGAGCGTGCCAAGGCAGCAGGCATCGAGAAGGTCGCTTTTGACCGCTCGGGTTACCGTTATCACGGTCGTGTCCAGGCTCTGGCCGACGCTGCCCGTGAAGCTGGCTTGCAATTCTAAGAGGTGGAGAAGATGAGCGTTAACGAACAGAAGGCGCCTGAGCTCCAGGAAAAGCTGGTTCAGGTCAATCGCGTCGCCAAGGTTGTTAAAGGTGGCCGTATTTTCGCCTTCACCGCACTGACTGTAGTGGGTGATGGTAAAGGTCGTGTTGGTTTCGGTCGTGGTAAGGCCCGGGAAGTTCCGGTTGCCATCCAGAAGGCCATGGAAGCTGCGCGCAAAAACATGGTAGATGTGGCGCTTGACGGCAACACTCTCCAGTACCCGGTCAAGGCACAGCATGGCGGCTCCAAGGTCTACATGCAGCCGGCTTCCGAAGGTACCGGTATCATCGCCGGTGGTGCGATGCGTGCGGTATTGGAAGTAACCGGTGTGGAGAACGTACTGTCCAAGTGTTACGGGTCTACCAACCCGGTGAACGTAGTGCGTTCCACCATCAAGGGTCTGCAGGCCATGAAAGCGCCTGAAGATGTTGCGGCCAAGCGCGGTAAATCCGTCGACGATATTCTGGGTTGAAGTCATGGCGAACAATACGATCAAAGTAACTCTGACCCGCAGCCCGATCGGCTGTCAGCCCAAGCACAAGCTGTGTGTGAAGGGCCTGGGTCTTCGTAAAATCGGTCACACCGTTGAGCTGGAAGACACACCTTCCATCCGCGGTATGATCAACCGGGTAAATTACCTGGTTCGGGTTGAGGAGAACTGAGATGCGTCTGAACGAACTTGCTCCGGAACCCGGTTCACGTCCGTCCGCCAAGCGCGTCGGTCGTGGTATCGGTAGCGGCCTGGGTAAAACCGGTGGCCGTGGTCACAAAGGTCTGAAATCCCGTTCCGGCGGTACCGTTGCTCGGGGTTTTGAAGGCGGTCAGATGCCACTGGCACGCCGTCTGCCGAAGTACGGCTTCACGTCTCGCCAGCAGCGCTACGTCGCTGAGATTCGCCTGAACGAACTGGCGAAGGTTGAAGGCGACGTTGTGGATCTGGATGCGTTGAAGCGCGCCGACATCGTCCGCGATGAAATCCGCGAAGCCAAGGTTATCCTGTCCGGCGAAATTGACCGTGCAGTAACCGTACAGGGCCTTCGTGTCACCAAGGGCGCACGCGAGGCAATTACTGCCGCGGGTGGTAAAGTCGAAGACTAAGGCGAGTCGAGGACTAAATGGCCAAGACAGCATCCATGCCTGCGGGCGCCGGAAAAGGATTTGCAGAGCTGCGTTCGCGGCTCTGGTTTGTCTTCCTGGCATTGTTGGTGTACCGGATCGGTGCCCACATTCCCGTGCCTGGCATTAACCCGGACCGTTTGGCGGCATTGTTCGAGCAGAATCAGGGCACGATCCTGAGCATGTTCAACATGTTTTCCGGTGGTGCGCTTGAGCGCATGAGTATCTTCGCACTCGGTATCATGCCGTATATTTCGGCTTCCATTATCATGCAGCTCATGACGGCGGTCAGCCCGCACCTTGAGCAACTGAAAAAGGAAGGCGAGTCTGGTCGTCGTAAGATCAGCCAATATACGCGCTATGGTACGGTTGTCCTGGCCCTGGTTCAGGGCTTTGGTATTTCCATGGGGTTGGCCTCACAGGGCGTCACCTTCAACGACAGCTTCAGCTTCCACTTTGTGGCGGTGGTGTCGTTTGTTTCTGGCGCTGTGTTCATGATGTGGCTGGGTGAGCAGATCACCGAGCGCGGTATCGGCAACGGTATTTCGCTGTTGATCTTCACCGGCATTGTCGCCGGCTTGCCCGGCGCCATTGGCCAAACCCTGGAGCAGGCTCGTAGCGGTGAGATGAGCCTGTTGGTCGTGCTCGGTATTGGTATCCTTGCAGTTGCCGTCATTGGCTTCGTGGTTTTCATGGAGCGGGGACAGCGGCGTCTGACCATTAACTATGCCAAGCGTCAGCAAGGTCGCCGGGTGTTTGCCCAGCAGTCCAGTCATTTGCCCTTGAAGGTCAATATGGCCGGCGTTATTCCGCCGATCTTCGCCTCGTCCCTTCTGTTGTTCCCGGCGTCGCTGGGGCAATGGTTCGGTCAGGGTGAAGGCATGGAGTGGCTGAGCAGCGTTTCCCAGGCCCTGGCTCCGAGCCAGCCGTTGTACATCATTCTGTTTGCAGCAGCAGTTATCTTCTTTTGCTACTTCTATACAGCGCTGATGTATAATCCCAAGGAAGTTGCGGATAACCTCAAGCGCTCCGGTGCGTTCATTCCCGGCATTCGCCCGGGTGAACAGACCGCAAAGTACATCGATGGTGTACTGACCCGTCTGACGTTGTTCGGGGCAATGTATATTGCAGCAGTGTCTCTGTTCCCACAGTTCCTGATGGTTGCAGGTAACGTACCCTTCTATCTGGGTGGTACCTCACTGCTGATTGTTGTAGTCGTCGTGATGGATTTCATGGCTCAGGTTCAATCACACCTGATGTCACATCAGTACGAGTCACTGATGAAGAAGTCCAATCTCAAGGGCTAGGTCGGAACGGCGGTAGTCGTTCCCTGAGAAACTGGAGTCGACAATGAAAGTACGCGCTTCGGTAAAGAAAATTTGCCGTAACTGCAAAGTAATTCGTCGCAATGGCTCAGTTCGAGTCATTTGCACGGAGCCTCGTCACAAGCAGCGCCAGGGCTGATTCAGCGGATCAAACCTGACATTGTTACAGGGGTTCGGAATAGTGGCGCTTGACTCGGAGCCGGGTCAAGCGCTATTATTTCGCGCCCTTTTTGTGGCGGAAAATTCACACAGCAAAGCTTTGAACGCGGAGTAATTTGGATGGCACGTATAGCCGGTGTCAATATACCCGACAACAAACATGCTGTTATCTCGCTGACCTACATCTTTGGTGTTGGCAAGACAACAGCCCAGAAGCTTTGCGATGCAACCGGCGTCAAGCCGGACGTCAAGGTCAAAGACCTTAGCGACGAGCAGCTTGAATCCCTTCGTACCGAAGTGGGCAAGTTTATCGTTGAAGGCGATCTGCGTCGTGAAGTACAGATGAACATCAAGCGTTTGAAGGATCTCGGATGCCACCGTGGTCTGCGTCATCGTCATGGCCTTCCGGTCCGTGGCCAGCGCACCAAGACCAACGCCCGCACCCGGAAAGGTCCTCGCAAACCGATTCGCAAGTAACAGGTAGGCAAACATGGCAAAGCCAGGTACACGTACCCGTAAAAAGGTGAAAAAGACGGTTGTTGATGGCGTCGCGCACGTACACGCGTCCTTCAACAACACTATCGTGACCATTTCGGACCGTCAGGGCAACGTCCTGTCCTGGGCCACTTCTGGTGGTTCCGGTTTCCGCGGCTCACGTAAGAGTACACCTTTTGCTGCGCAGGTAGCAGCTGAAAGAGCCGGTAATGCGGCTGCTGAATACGGCCTTAAAAACCTGGACGTAGAGGTTAAGGGTCCTGGGCCCGGACGTGAATCTGCAGTTCGCGCGCTGAACGCGTGTGGCTACAAGATCACCAACATCACAGATGTGACGCCGATTCCCCATAACGGCTGTCGTCCGCCCAAGAAGCGCCGCGTCTAACACAGGAGACAGTGAAATATGGCTCGTTATATAGGCCCGAAGTGCAAGCTGTCTCGTCGTGAAGGGACAGATCTTTTTCTGAAGAGCGGCGTACGCGCGCTCGACTCCAAGTGCAAAATCGAGACTCCGCCGGGTATGCACGGCGCGCGTCGCGGTCGTCTGTCCGAGTACGGCGTACAGCTTCGTGAAAAACAGAAAGTTCGTCGTATTTACGGTGTGCTCGAAAAGCAATTCCGTAACTACTACAAAGAAGCGGCCCGTCTGAAGGGTGCAACAGGCGAAAACCTGCTGCAGCTGTTGGAAGGTCGTCTGGATAACGTTGTATATCGCATGGGCTTTGGTTCTACCCGTGCGGAAGCTCGTCAGCTCGTCTCTCACAAGGCGATCCTGGTTAACGATAAGTCGGTAAACATCGCCTCTTATCAGGTTAAGCCGGGTGACGTTGTGAGCGTGCGTGAAAAGGCCAAGAACCAGCTGCGCGTTAAAGGCGCTCTGGACCTGGCTGCAAGCCGCGCACCGGTAAGCTGGGTAGAGGTTGACGCCAACAAGATGTCCGGCGTTTACAAGTCAGTTCCTGAGCGTACTGAACTGCCTGCCGACATCAACGAGAACCTCATCGTCGAGCTTTACTCCAAGTAAAGCCCAGTTAGCAACGATAGCAGATAGGGGCGTCTATGCAGCGTTCAGTACATGAGTTATTGACACCTCGTACCATTGACGTGAAAGAATCCAGCGCGAATCGCGCCAAGGTTGTCCTGGAACCGCTCGAGCGCGGTTTCGGTCACACCCTGGGCAGCGCGCTGCGCCGGATTCTCTTGTCCTCGATGCCGGGCTGCGCCATTACTGAAGCGCAGATCGACGGTGTCCTGCACGAGTACAGCGCCATTGAAGGTGTCCAGGAAGACGTTATTGAGATTCTTCTGAATCTCAAGGGCGTCGCCGTGAAAATGAACGGCCGGGACGATGCCGAGCTTACGCTCAGCAAAAAGGGCCCGGGCGTTGTGACCGCCGGCGATATCGAGCTGGACCACGATGTTGAAATCGCCAACCCGGATCACGTGATCTGTCATCTCAGTGAAAACGGCGAAGTGAACATGCGCTTGCGTGTGGCTCGCGGCCGTGGTTATGAGCCGGCTGATCAGCGCGGTCTGGAAGAAGACGAGACTCGTGCCATCGGACGCTTGCAGCTTGATGCCACATTCAGCCCGGTTCGCCGTGTTGCTTATGCGGTGGAAAGCGCCCGGGTTGAGCAGCGCACAGACCTGGACAAGCTGGTGATTGACCTGGAGTCCAATGGGACGATTGACCCGGAAGAAGCAATTCGTCGGGCGGCGACCATTCTCCAGCAGCAGCTGGCAGTGTTCGTGGATCTGGATCATGAGAAAGAGCCGGAACGCGTAGAGGAAGAGGAAGAAGTTGATCCGATCCTGCTGCGTCCGGTTGACGATCTGGAATTGACTGTGCGTTCAGCTAACTGCTTGAAGGCTGAAAACATTTACTACATCGGCGATCTGATCCAGCGCACTGAAGTGGAGCTGCTGAAGACGCCCAACCTTGGCAAAAAGTCGCTGACCGAGATCAAGGACGTTCTGGCGTCCCGTGGTCTGTCCCTGGGTATGCGTCTTGATAACTGGCCGCCGGCAAGCCTTCGTGGTGACGACCGGGTTTTGGGCGGTTAATCGCCGATTAGTTTAAGGTAAGGAATCAGAGCAATGCGTCATCGTAAGAGTGGTCGTAAGTTCAACAGGACCAGTGCGCATCGCAAGGCCATGTTCCGTAACATGACTGCGTCACTGGTTGAGCACGAGCTGATCAAAACGACTCTCCCGAAAGCCAAAGAGCTGCGTCGGGTAGCAGAGCCGCTGATCACGCTCGCAAAGCAAGATTCGGTTGCGAATCGTCGTCTGGCGTTCTCTCGCCTGCGTAACGATGCTGCCGTGGCCAAGCTCTTTGAAGAGCTGGGTCCGCGTTACAGCGAGCGTCCGGGTGGTTATCTCCGTGTCCTGAAGTGCGGTTTCCGTGCCGGCGACAATGCCCCGATGGCATTCGTTGAGCTGGTCGGTCGCCCGCTGGACATCGAAGCGGAAGAGGTGGACGAAGACGAGGATTAATTTCCGCGGCTTTGGCCAACCACAAAAAAACCGGGTTCCGTCAGGTTCCCGGTTTTTTTGTGTCTGGGTTCTGGGAAATCCTTCGCCGACAAGCTCTTCATTTCCCGTCTATAACTTTTCTAGCATGGGCTGCAAGTATCGGCCTGTGTGGGACGCGGGGTTCTTGGCAACGTCTTCCGGCGTGCCCTCAGCAATAATCTGCCCGCCCCCCGAACCGCCTTCAGGGCCCAGGTCGACAATCCAGTCGGCGGTCTTGATCACGTCCAGGTTGTGTTCGATCACGACCACGGTATTGCCATGGTCCCGCAACCGTTGCAGTACGTTGAGCAATTGCTGGATGTCGTAGAAGTGCAAGCCGGTGGTTGGCTCGTCCAGGATATACAGTGTCTTGCCGGTATCGCGCTTGGACAACTCCTTCGCCAGTTTCACTCGCTGAGCTTCCCCGCCGGAGAGTGTGACGGCGCTCTGTCCCAGTCGAATGTAGGACAGCCCCACGTCCATTAGTGTCTGGAGCTTCCTGGCCAGGAAAGGCACGGCGTCAAAGAACTCCCGGCCTTCTTCCACGGTCATGTCCAGGACTTCGTGGATGTTCTTGCCCTTGTAACGCACTTCCAGTGTTTCCCGGTTATAGCGTTTGCCCTTGCAGACATCGCAGGGCACGTAGATGTCGGGCAGGAAGTGCATTTCCACTTTTATGACGCCGTCGCCCTGGCAGGCCTCGCAGCGGCCTCCTTTCACGTTGAAGGAGAAGCGCCCCGGTTTGTAGCCACGGGAGCGGGCCTCCTGCGTACCGGCGAAGAGCTCCCGGATGGGAGTGAACAAGCCGGTGTAGGTCGCCGGGTTGGAGCGAGGTGTTCGCCCAATGGGGCTCTGGTCGATATCAATGACCTTGTCCAGATGATCAAGGCCCTTGAGATGCCCGTAAGGCGAGTGATTTAGGGTTGTAGCCTTGTTGAGCCTCGTGGCCGCGACCGGGTAAAGCGTGCTGTTGATCAGCGTTGACTTGCCAGACCCGGAGACCCCGGTGATGCAGGTCATGATGCCCAGCGGCAGAGTCAGGGTGACATCCTGCAGGTTGTTGCCGGTGGCGCCGGACAGCACGAGGGATTTGCCGTTCCCCTTCTGTCGGGTCGGCGGTATGGCGATCGATTTTTCCCCGCTCAGGTATTGCCCGGTCAATGACTGGGGGTTGGCAATGATGTCGTCTGGCGTCCCCTTGGCGACAATTTCTCCGCCATGAACCCCGGCTCCGGGGCCGATGTCGATGACATAATCGGCGGCGCGAATGGCGTCTTCGTCGTGCTCCACGACGATCACGGTATTGCCCAGGTCCCGCAAGTGGGTCAGCGTGGCAAGCAGGCGGTCGTTGTCGCGCTGATGCAGCCCGATCGATGGTTCGTCGAGAATGTACATCACGCCAACGAGGCCCGCGCCAATCTGGCTGGCCAGTCGAATGCGCTGGGCCTCACCCCCGGAAAGGGTGTCGGCGCTACGTTCCAGGGTGAGGTACTGAAGGCCAACATTCACCAGGAACTGCAGCCGTTGGCGCACCTCTTTGAGAATTTTCTCGGCAATTTCACCCTTGCGCCCTGGCAGGCTCAGCTGGCTGAAATAGTCATGGGCGTCGCCGACTGGCAGGTGCGAAATGTCCGGCAGGTTTCGGTCTTCGATAAACACGTGCCGGGCGGCGGTCCGAAGCCGTGAGCCGCCGCAGGACTGGCACGGCTGGGTACTCAGGTTGCGCGCCAGGTCCTCGCGCAGGCTTTGGGATTCGGTTTCCCGGTAACGGCGTTCCAGATTCGGGAGGATGCCTTCAAACGGGTGCGACTTCTCCATGATATGGCCACGGGAATTCACGTACCGGAATGGAATTTCTTCGTCGCCGGAGCCGTGAAGCAGGGTGTTTTGAAAGTCTTCGGGTAATTCTTCCCAGGGTGTTTCCAGGTCCTGGCCGTAATATTCCGCGACACTGTTCAGTAGCTGGAAATAATACACCGCCCGGCGATCCCATCCCTTGATGGCGCCGGCTGCCAGCGTGGCTTCCGGGTTCTGGATGATCTTCTCCGGGTCGAAAAATTGTCGTACGCCCAGGCCATCGCAGGTGGGGCACGCCCCGGCCGGGTTGTTGAACGAGAACAGCCGGGGCTCCAGTTCGCTGAGGGAATAACCGCACTGGGTACAGGCGTAGCGGGCGGAGAACGTATGTTCTTCACCTTCACCGGTCATGGGAGCGACCAGTGCAATGCCATCGGTCATTTCCAGCGCGGTCTCAAAGCTCTCTGCCAGCCGCTGTTCAAGGCCTTCCTTTACCTTGAAACGGTCCACCACCACATCAATGTGATGCTTCTTCTTTTTATCCAGGGCGGGGATGTCGTCAATGTCGTAGACGGTGCCGTCAACCCGGAGCCGGATAAAGCCCTGGCTGCGCATGGTGTCGATCACCTGGTGGTGCTCACCCTTGCGGTCCCGGATAACCGGCGCCAGGATCATCAGCTTGCTGCCCTCGGGCATGGCCAGTACCTGGTCCACCATCTGGCTGACAGTCTGCGCTTCCAGGGGTTGCCCGTGGTCCGGGCAGCGGGGCTCGCCTGCGCGGGCAAACAGCAGACGCAGGTAATCATAAATTTCCGTAATGGTACCGACGGTGGAGCGGGGGTTGTGGGAAGTGGACTTCTGCTCGATCGAAATCGCGGGCGACAGCCCCTCGATATGATCCACATCCGGCTTTTCCATCATCGAAAGGAACTGACGGGCGTAGGTGGACAGGGATTCCACGTAGCGTCGCTGGCCCTCGGCGTAGAGCGTGTCGAACGCCAGGGAGGACTTGCCGGAGCCGGACAGGCCGGTAATCACAATGAGCTTGTCCCTTGGCATATCCAGGTCGAAATTTTTCAGGTTATGGGTGCGTGCGCCCTTGATCTGGATATGGTCCATACAACCTCTCTTGAAGAAAAAACAATCATTATATCGTGTTCCCCCCGCCCCAGCGAAGGCGGTAAAAACGCGGACCCGGCATTTAGACCGTCAAGTCCCGAATGCGGGGTGCTTCTGTTACAATGCGCGACCTGCGACCGATGGTCGTTCCATTCATCCATGCCGCACGGGACAAGATGAACGCGCTTGAAAAACGCTCAGTAATGGCTCTGGCTTCGGTGTACGCCATGCGTATGCTCGGCCTGTTTATGGTGATGCCGGTATTTGTACTGTTGGGCAGCGACCTGACGGGTGCAACGCCGTTGCTGATAGGCCTTGCGATAGGCGCCTATGGTTTCAGCCAGGCTGTGTTACAGGTGCCTTTCGGTCTGTTGTCAGATCGAGTGGGGCGAAAGCGCATGATCTACATCGGCCTGATTCTGTTTGCGGCCGGTAGTCTGCTCGCCGGAGCCTCGGATTCCATATACGGTGTTATCGCCGGACGGATTCTTCAAGGGGCGGGCGCGATAGCCAGTGTGCTGATGGCCTTGCTCAGTGACCTGACCCGGGAAGAGCACCGGACCAAGGCCATGGCCACCGTGGGAATCTCCATTGGCTTGTCATTCTCGGTGTCCCTGGTGCTTGGACCCATGCTGGGATCGGTCTGGGGCTTGTCCGGCATTTTCTACCTGACTGCGGTGTTGGCGTTGGTTGCGCTGGTGATCGTTGCCCGGCTGGTACCCAGGCCGCATGATCACAAGATCAGTGCCGACACGCACCCGGCGCGGGAAATGCTGGGGCGGGTGCTGAAAGATGGGCGTCTTCTGCGCCTGGATTTCGGTATTTTTGCTTTGCACTTTGTGTTGACGTCACTGTTCCTGGTGTTTCCAACCATGTTGCAGGACAAGCTCGGTCTGGCAGCGACCTCGCACTGGTGGTTTTACCTGACTGTGATGGTCACCTCTTTCTTCGCCATGGTGCCCTTTATCATCATTGGTGAGAAAAAGCGTAAAATGAAGCCGGTGCTATGTGGCGCCATTGCCTTATTGTCGATTTCCACCGCGTGCCTGGCGGTGGTGGGGCAAAGTCTGTGGGCAGCCTGGGGCGTGCTGTTCCTATTCTTTATGGCCTTCAACCTGCTTGAAGCCAGCTTGCCCTCGCTGATCAGTAAGGAAGCGCCCGCTGCCTGCAAGGGCACCGCCATGGGCGTGTATTCCACATCGCAGTTTACCGGCGCTTTCCTTGGGGGCACGCTGGGTGGCTTGCTGCTTCAGATGGCTGGCCTGGAAGGTGTGATCGGGCTGATGGTGATCAGCCTGGTGCTCTGGTTGCTGGTGGCGCTGACCATGCCGGTGCCACAGTACACCACAAGCCTGACTGTCCCGCTGCATGAGGTGGCCGCTGCCCGCTTTGACGAAATCGACGAGAATCTTCGAAATCTGGTGGGCGTTAAAGATGTGGTCATCGTGGAAGATGGAGCGGTGGCGTACCTGAAAGTCGACCGGCAGGATTTTAACCAAGATCAGCTTGCGCACCTGGACTTTGTGCGGCAGGGTAATAACTCTTAAACACGGGATGCGTGCACGGAAAGCAGGCATTCGGCAAACATAGATCAGGAGCAAACCATGGCACGAGGCGTAAACAAGGTCATTCTCATCGGTAACCTGGGACAGGACCCGGAAACACGGTACACCCCCAATGGCAATGCGGTTGTGAATCTGAACCTTGCCACCGATGAGAGCTATAAGGACCGACAAAGTGGGCAACTGGTGCCAAAGACCGAATGGCACCGCGTAGTCATGTTCGGCAAGATCGCCGAAGTGGCGGGGCAGTACCTGCGCAAGGGCTCCAAGGTTTACATCGAAGGTAAACTGCAAACCCGGAAGTGGCAGGGGCAGGACGGCCAGGACCGTTACACCACTGAAATCGTAGTGGATATCAACGGCCAGATGCAGATGCTGGACAGTCGTGGCGGTAGCGAAGGCGCGATGAATCAGGGGGCTCCCCAGGGGCGGCCACAGAATCAGCAGTACAACCAGCAGCCACCGCAGCAGCCCCAGTCCCAGTCTGGCGGTTATGGCGGCAACCCGCAGGGCCAGCAGCCTTCCGGCGGGATGCCGGAGCCGGTTGATGACTTCGACGACGATATCCCGTTCTAAGTCTGTCTTCCGCCTTGTAGAAAGCCCGTGCTCTGCGCGGGCTTTTTTGTAAAGGGTGTGCAAAATTCTGTGAAATCCGTCATAAAACGTGGAGTTGGACAGAGTTTTTCACTTATGATGTAACCTCATGTAAAAATTGGCGGATTTCCAAGCATTATTCCCTGACGTTGGTCCGGCAATGGCATTCCAAACAACACCAAGGAAGACATGGCCCTGATCCCTGGCATCAAGCCCCTACAGCGATTATTCCGGCGTGGTTCGTCAGTCTCCCGCCTTTGTCTGGAGGTTCGGCCCGATGGCATCGCCTGGGCGGTGTCGCCGGGGACGCCAGAGCAGGCAGCGGGATTTGCTGAGTGCCTGCCAGCCAAGCGCCAGCAAACCCTCGACGAACTCGTCGCCAGTCATGGCTGGGCAAGCGCCCCCACCACCCTGATTCTGCCCATTGAGCAATACCAGGTCTTCCAGGTGGAGCGGCCAGAAGGGGTCGAGGACTCGGAGCTGGCAGACGCCCTGAAGTGGAAGCTGAAAGACTTTCTTGATTTCAGCCCCACCGAGGCTGTCTCCGATGTGTTTGCTTTCCCCGAGGATGCCACCCGGGGCCGTGGGCCACTGGTGAACCTGGTGGCGGCCCGTAAATCCCTGGTTCAGGAGCTGGTTGCACTGGTAAACAACGCAGACCTGAAGCTCCAGCAAATTGATATCGCCGAGCTGGCATTGCGTAACTTTGCCGCCGGTCTGGATGCTGGTAATGTGGGCGTGGCCGTTGTCCATCTGCGGGACCGTTATGGTCAGATGGTGGTGTGTCGCGGCGAGACACTTTACCTTTCCCGCCGTCTGGAGCTGTCGTACGACGATCTTCTGGACGCCTCCAAGCAGGAGGAGGCCGTTCAGGCGCTGGCGCTGGAGATGCAGCGCTCCATGGATTACTTCGAAAGCCAACTGGGCCAGGCTCCCCCCGCCATTATCCGGCTGGTGGCGAGGGATTCCATGCTGCCGCTGACGTCCATGCTGGGGTCGTATATGGCGGCCGGTATTGATGCGCCGGACTGGTCGGCTTTTGCCCTGAATGAAGAACTTGATTCTCGCTGCCTATTGGCCTGGAGCGCAGGCCTGAACCTCTCTCCCGGGAGACGCAACGCATGAGGCAAACGGTCAACCTCTACACCGCCGAGCTGCGTCCCCGCAAACAGCATTTGAATGCCCGCTCTGCCCTGGTGTTGGTGGCCGTTGTGGTTGTCGCACTGGTGGGTGCCATGGCCTTTGGGCAATGGCAGAACCAACAGCTGCAGCAGCGGGCTGAAAGGATTGAGCGGCAAAACAGTCAGCTGCAGCAGGCCATTGATCGCATGGCGAAAGAGGTGGAGGCCCGTAAGCCGGACCCGGAACTGGAAAAGGCCCTGGCAAGAATTACCGATACCATATCCCGACGGCAGCGGTTGCTGGAACGAGTAGATAGCTTGGCCAGCAACAACGATTCTGGATTTGCCAGCCGCATGGCTGCGCTAGCCCGGCAGGTTCCCTCCCAGCTTTGGTTGACCGCGATTCGCTTGGAATCCTCTCCGCCCCGCCTCGGTCTGGAAGGGCGAACCCGAGTGCCTGAGCGTGTCCCGCTTTACCTGGAACAGCTGGGCTCCGAAGCTGTGTTTGCCGGCCAGACGTTCCGGGATTTCCTGTTAACTCGTCCAGACGATGAGGATGCCTCGGGAGAATGGGTCGCATTTCGCGTCGCCACTCATCCGAGTAAGGAGGCGGGTAATGACTAAATTCCAGCAGAGGTTCGAGGCCGGTGCGGTCTGGTTTAACGAGCGGCCGGTGCGGGAACGCGCCTTGATTATGGTGACGGCCTGTGTGCTGTTGTTCGTGATTGGCTGGGAATTGCTGGTGACACCGGTGTTGGCCGAGAAACAACAACTGAACAATCGCCTGCAGACACTCGCCACCACACGAGATAACCTTCTGGGCGAGCAGGAAACCCTGAGTGCCCAGCTGGCCAGTGATCCATCGGCTGAATTACGCAAACGCCTGCAGACCCGTCAGACCCGACTTGATCGCCTGGACCAGCAGATCAGTGAAACGACAAACCAATTGATCGCGCCACGGGATATGGTGGCACTGCTCCGGAACATGCTGGCAGCGCAGGAAGAGCTGACCCTGGAATCGCTGGTGCTGCGCACACCCGAGCCCGTCTATCAGGGTGAGCCGCCCACGGAATCCGAAAACACCGACGACAGTGAGGCCCCGGAGCCCCTGCTTTACGCCCACGATGTCGAGTTGACGGTTTCCGGTGGTTACCTTGCCGTCCTTCAATACCTGGAAAAGCTTGAAGCCATGGATGATCGTCTGGGATGGCTGCGGCTCAATTACGAAGCCGGTGAGTGGCCGGGAGGCCAGGCCCGGATCCGGGTCAGAACCCTGAGCCTTGAAGCCGCCTGGCTGGGAGTGTGATGTGTTGATAAGAACCTGTTTTCAATGGCTGTTGGTCGTTGCCTTGATGGCCAGTAGTCAGGCCAACGCCCTGCAGGACCCGACCCGGCCGCCAGAGGCCCGGCTGCCAAGCGTGCAGAAAGCACCAGTCCGGGATCTGGAGCTCGGTTCCATACTGCTGGGCAGTGCACGGCGGGTGGCGGTTATCGAAGGCGTGCCGATGCGCGAGGGGGAAATCCACAATGGCATCCGGGTTAAGCGTATTTACCGGCACAAGGTGGAAATTCTTGATCAGGGCCAGTTCAGGGTGCTCTACCCGAAAACCCTGCCGCAGGTGCGGAGAAGCCAATGACGGACAAACGGATCACGATGATTACAATCAGACCCCTGGTAGCTGTAGTGCTTGGGCTTACCCTGACCGCCTGCAGCAACAATCCGATGATGCGCACCACCAATGCCACCTCCACGGATGTGGCGGATCAGATTGACCAGTCCATGGCAGAGGCGGAACGGCAGGCGGTAAGCGGTCCGGCGGAGACCGCAAGCAACGCACCGACGCCAGCGGAGATCAGCAGCCAGTTGTTACCGCCTCTGCAGAGTCCGCAACTCCAGGACGAACGCTTTGATGTGAATGCCTCTGGCGTTCCCGCCGCCAGTTTTTTCGAGGCCCTGGTAGAAGGCACGCCCTATAACGTCGTGGTGCGCCCGAATGTGAGCACGGCTGTTGACCTGCGGCTGACGGACGTCACGGTGCCTGAGGTGATGGACATTGCGGCGGATCTCTATGGGCTGAACATCCGCAAGACCGGGCGCCTCTACCGGGTGGCGGCCAACGACGTCCAGACCCGCCTTTTTCCCATCGACTACCTGCATTTCAAGCGCAGCGGTAGCTCCGATACCCGGGTCAGTTCCGGGCAGGTCAGCAGCGCTCGCGGTAACGGTAACTCTGGAGGAGGCGGAAACTCGGGAACTGGCGGTAATAACCAGTCTGGCGATACCCGCAATCTGGTGGGGACCGCGATTTCAACCGAGACAGAATCCGATTTCTGGCAGGACATCACCCGCGCGCTGCAGATGATCGTATCGGCCGAGGACGGGCAGGTCGTGGTAAACGCCGGAGCTGGCCTGGTGATGGTGAGGGCCAGTACGGACCAGCTGGACATGGTGGAGGATTACCTGCGGCGCACCGAGCTGATCATGCAGAGGCAGGTGGTTCTGGAAGCCAAGATTCTGGAGGTGGAACTGAATGAGAGTTACCGGCAGGGTATTGACTGGTCAGATCTGAGGTCAGTGTCGTCGGGCTCCACTCCTACCAGCGTCGCCGGGGAACTGGTGGGGCAGGCTATTCGTACAGGTGACATTGGTGGCCTGTTTTCGGCAACGATCACAGAGGGCAATTTCAGTACAGTCATTGAGTTGCTGGGGCAGCAAGGGAATGTCCAGATCCTTTCCAGCCCCCGTATTTCCACCACCAATAACCAGAAAGCCGTGATCAAGGTCGGCACGGACGAGTTCTTTGTGACCGATATCGACTTTAACGACGACACCACGGCGGGCACGGGTACCGAGAACACGTCAACGTCCGTCGAGCTGACACCCTTTTTCTCGGGAATTTCCCTGGATGTTACCCCGCAGATTTCAAAAGAAGGAACCATCACTCTGCATGTTCATCCCGCCGTCAGTGAAGTGGAGGATCAGCAAAAACTGATCACTGTGGGTGAGCGGGACGTAACCCTGCCCCTGGCGCAAAGCACGGTCAGGGAGACAGACAGTGTCATCCGGGCCCAGAGCGGCCAGATTGTGGTGATCGGGGGGTTAATCCAGAATCGTAGCGAAGACAACAACGCCGCAGTGCCGTTTTTCAGTGACATTCCGCTGATGGGAGAGCTGTTCAAACAGCGTAATTACGAAAGTCGCAAGAGTGAACTGGTGATCCTGCTGCGCCCGATTGTTTCAACGCCGGGGCAGATGCAAGCGGACGTTCGTGCCACCCGCGAGCGCATGAGTGTGCTGCGCGAGTTGCTGAACTCGACCGAATCCGTCAAGCCTCAACCTGAAACTGCGCCACGCTGATGTACGAGAGCCATTTCGGATTACAGGAAGCGCCTTTTGCGCTTACACCCAACACCCGTTATTTCCTGCGGGCGCCCAGCCATTCCGAGTCCCTGGAATTGCTGTTGGTGGCGTTGCGCCAGCGTGAGGGCTTTATCAAGGTCACCGGCGAGGTGGGTACCGGCAAGACCCTGCTATGCCGGCTCCTGTTAAACGAACTGGATAAAGAAGCCTGTACCGCTTATATACCGAACCCGCATCTGCCGCCGGAAACGCTCTACGAAGCCGTAGCCGAAGAACTGGGCGTGGATGTGGCCCGTTGCGCCAATACCCACCAGACACTGAAGGCACTGAACCAGCGGCTGATTGATCTGGCCATGGAGCAGAAGCCGGTGGTGCTGGTGATTGATGAAGCCCAGGCCATGCCGGAGCAGACCATTGAAGCGCTTCGCCTTCTGACCAACCTGGAAACCGAAAGCACCCGCTTGCTGCAAGTGGTCCTGTTCGGCCAACCCGAACTGGATGTCGCGTTGGGCAAGGACAGCCTGCGTCAGCTCCGCCAGAGGATTACTTTCCAGACCCGGCTCTCACCGCTGACCAAAGATTCCGTCGGCCAGTACATTCGCCATCGCCTGACCCAGGCCGGGTATAACGGCGGCGAATTGTTTGCGCCTTCGGCGGTGAAAGTGATCTGGAAAGCTTCGGGCGGTATCCCGCGGCTGGTGAATGTATTGGCCCACAAATCCCTGCTCGCTGCCTGGGGTGGCGGGAATGCCCAGGTAAGCCGCAAGCACGCCATGCAGGCCGTTCGCGATACCGAAAGTGCGCGCCCGGTTGGGGTTATGGGAGGCCGGATATGAGCCTGCTGAACGATGCCCTGAAAGCCGCCGAGCAACGCCAGAATCGCCCTCAGGTGAGCCGCGCCTACACCGGCCAGGCGCAGGGGCAGCCGCCCCAACGTTCGAAAGCGCCCCTGCTGGCGGTCTTGCTGGCGGTGGTCCTGGCCGGTGTCGGTGTCGGCTGGTGGGTGATGGGCCAACCGTTGGCGGAGCCACCCCGGCAAGCCGCTGCCGAAGCTCCGGTGCCAACCGTACGGCCAGAGCCGGTGGTCGAAGTCCCGAAAGAAAAGCCGAAGGCTGCCGCCCCGCAGCCTGAGCCGGAACCCATTCAGCCGGTCGCGCAACTGACCAAGCCTGCGCCGGAACCTGAGGCAAAAACTCCGGAGCCAGTGGGAGTGAAGCAGGAAACCCAAGAAGCGGTTGCTCCAGAGCCAGAACCAGAGTCACCGAGACTGAACTCCGACCAGCCGGCAGAGCAGGTTGCTGACACGAAGTCGATATCGGTGACCAGTGATGCGGAAACCAAGCTCCAGGACAGAGCCCACAACCCGGTGAAACAGCCCCGTGAGACGCCCCAGGCGATTGACCGTCGGGCCAGCCGCGACCTTGAGCAGTTGCTGGCCCGTGGCCGGACGACCGAAGCGGAGCAGCGGCTGACTGAACTGACTGCCCGGCAACCAGCACCACAAAGCCGGGAAGTCTTCGCAAGACAAATGCTGGTCCAGCAGATGCCGGCCAGAGCCCTGGGCTGGCTACCGCAAAGCCTGGCGTCCGACCACGCCAATCTTCGTCTTCTGAGGGCCCGTGCCCAGTTGGAGCTGGGCAGCCTTAAGCAAGCCGTGGCCACGTTGCGCAGCCAGGTTCCAGCGGTAGACGCCTTCCCGGACTACCGGGTGACCCTGGCGACGTTATTGCAACAGGCGGGAGAGCCGGAAGCGGCGGCGGCCCATTGGTCGGAATTGATCGAATACCAGAATAACCAGCCGAGCTGGTGGTTTGGGCTGGCCATGGCACTGGACGCTGCCGGCCAGGCTAACAGTGCCGCCCGGGCCTATGTTCAGGCCGCGGCCATGCCCGGGCTGTCGGAACGGCTGGCCAGCTACGCCAAACAACGTATTCAGGCATTACAGGCAGGATCATGAGCGCGGAACCGAAGAAAAAAATCCGGATCGGTGACCTGCTGGTCCAGAACGACGTCATTACCGAAGACCAGCTGAAAACGGCCCTTCGGGAGCAGAAGAATACCGGCCGAAAGCTGGGCCGGACACTTGTCGAGCTGGGTTACGTTGAAGAAGACACTCTGCTTAACATCCTGTCTCGCCAGCTCAACGTTCCCTTTGTTCAATTGCGCCACTATCAGTTCAACAACGAGCTGGTAAAAAAGCTGCCGGAAGCCATGGCCCGGCGTTTCCGCGCCATTGTACTGGCCGAGCAGAACGGTGAACTGCTGGTGGGCATGGCTGACCCGTTGGATCTGGTGGGTTACGACGAATTGGTCCGGGTGCTCAAGCAGCCGGTCAAACAGGCGGTGGTCCGAGAAAGCGAACTGCTCAACACCCTGGATTTGGTTTACCGCCGGACCGATGAAATCGCCTCCCTGGCCGAAGAGCTGGAAGACGAACTGGACGACGACGCCTTTGACCTGGCGAACCTTTCGGCCGAAACGGAAAGCGCGGATGCCCCGGTCGTCAAGCTACTGCAGACGCTGTTTGAAGATGCGGTCCAGGCCCGCAGTTCGGATATCCATATAGAACCGGATGAGACGGTGGTGCGTATTCGCCAGCGCATCGATGGTGTGTTGCAGGAGCAGGTGATGAAGGAAAAGCGCGTGAATTCCGCGCTGGTCCTGCGCCTGAAACTGATGGCCGGCTTGAACATTTCCGAGAAACGCCTGCCTCAGGACGGTCGCTTCAACATCCGGGTGAAAGGGCGCAGCATCGATGTGCGGGTATCCACCATGCCGGTCCAGCATGGCGAGTCGGTGGTTATGCGTCTGCTGGATCAGAGCCAGGGTACGCTGAATCTGGAAAGCACCGGGATGCCCTCGCACCTGCTGGAGCGTTTTCGCAAGCTGATCAAACGGCCTCACGGCATGATCCTGGTGACCGGCCCCACCGGTAGTGGTAAAACCACCACGCTTTATGGTGCGTTGACCGAGCTGAACAAGCCGGAAGTGAAAATCATCACCGCCGAAGACCCGGTGGAATACCGCCTGCCGCGTATTACCCAGGTACAGGTAAACCCGAAAATCGGCCTGGAATTCGCCAGCGTGCTGCGTTCGGCTCTGCGCCAGGACCCGGATATCATTCTGGTGGGTGAGATGCGGGATCATGAGACCGTGGAAATCGGCCTGCGTGCCGCCATGACCGGCCACCTGGTGCTCTCCACCCTGCACACCAACGATTCCATCAGCAGTGCCATGCGCCTGATCGACATGGGTGCCGAGCCCTTCCTGGTGGCCAGCTCCCTGCTGGGTGTGGTGGCCCAGCGACTGGTACGCCGTGTTTGCGACAACTGCACGGAAACCTACGAACCCACGGAACAGGAGCTGATCTGGCTGCGTTCCTTCGACCTGGACCCGCTCGATATCGAAGCCGGATTCGTGCACGGCCGTGGTTGCTATCAGTGCAGCAACACAGGTTACCGGGGCCGGGTGGGCGTGTACGAGATGCTGGAAATGAATGAGGACATGCTCGATGCCCTGCGCCGAAAGGATGTCTCCGATTTCACCCGGGCTGCCCGCAAGAGCGAATTTTTCCGGCCGCTGGGTCAGTGCGCCATGGACTATGCCTTGCAGGGGGTGACCTCCTTGCAGGAAGTCAGTCGCGTAGCGGCCACCGCCGAAATGGGTGTTTCCCTGGAAGAGGATGAATTGAGCCGGGATGCCATAGGGGTGGATTCCTGATGCAATTCAGTTACCGGGGCAAGGACAGCCAGGGCGCTGTCCAGCAAGGTTCACTCAAGGCTGCTAGCCAGGAAGCGGCGGCCAGTGAACTGATGCGCCGGGGCATAACACCGCTGACCATCAAGGAAAGCCAGCAACAGCAGTCTGTTACCGAAAAGCTCAACAACATTCCGCTTTTCCAGAAGAATGTCACGCTGGATGAGCTGATTGTATTCTGCCGGCAAATGCACGCGCTGGCCAAAGCCGGTATACCGCTGATCCGCACCATGCGCGGGCTGGCGGAAACCACCCGCTCCCCGGTGCTGGCAGAGGTGCTGGACGACATCACCACCCGCCTGGAAGGCGGCACCACAATGGCGACCGCCATGCAGATGCACCCGAAAGTGTTTTCCGATCTGTTCATTGCCATGATCCATGTGGGCGAGAACACCGGCATGCTTGACGACGCTTTCAAACGGCTTTCGGAGATTCTGGAACTGGAACGGGATACCAAACGACGGGTAAAACAGGCCCTGCGCTATCCCACCTTTGTCATTATCGCGCTCTTCGCCGCCCTGATGGTGGTGAACTTTCTGGTAATCCCCAAGTTTGCTTCCGTATTCGACAAACTGGGCGCCGACCTGCCATTCCTCACGCAGGTATTGGTCGGGACCTCCAATTTTCTGCTTGGCTACTGGCACGTAATGTTGTTTGCCCTGGCCGCCGCCGGCATCCTGATTCGTCAGTGGAAAGAAACCGACAAGGGCCGTCGGGTGTGGGACCGCTACAAACTGAAAATCCCCATCATCGGCCCGCTGCTGGAGTTGATCATGCTCAGCCGCTTCGCCCGTAACTTTGCCACCATGCTGAGTGCCGGCATGCCAGTGACGAGTGCCCTCAGCGTGGTGGCCGATGCCACCGACAATGCCTGGATCAGCGACCACATCAAAGAAATGCGCCAGGGCATTGAGCGCGGGGAAAGCCTGCTGCGCACCGCCCGCAACAGCGGCATGTTCACCCCACTGATTTTGCAGATGATTGCCGTGGGCGAAGAGACCGGCTCGGTGGACGATATGCTTAACAACGTGTCGGACTTTTACGACGAAGACGTGGATTACGGCCTCAAGCGCCTGGCCGAATCCATAGAGCCAATCCTGATTGTGGCCATGGGTGTACTGGTGCTGATCCTGGCGCTGGGCGTATTCCTGCCCATCTGGGATCTGGGCGCCGCCGCCATGGGGCGGCAATAACCCGGTATGGCCAACCGAATCGGCCATATCGGGGCGGACTATCGTAGCCGGTTCCAGTTGGCGCTGGCGGTGTGCCTGCTGGGGTTCGCCGTTACCTACCTGTTCAGTTCACTGGAGCGGGTGACGGCCCAGGCCGAACAGCAGGGCGTGCGGCTGATGCTTAACCAGTTTCGCAGCGCCCTGGTGGTCAAAGGCGCCGAAGCCATGCTGGCCGATGAAAAACTGGAACCGCTGGCGGGCCTCAACCCGGTGCAGTTATTGGAGCGGCCTCCAATGAACTGGGGAGGTGATTGCCAGCGAACGAATGCGGAACCGGGGGGCTGGTGTTTCCACGAAGAGAAACAAGTGGTGGTTTACTTTCCTCGCTCACCCGACGCCAGGGCCACGATCACCGGCCAAGAGGGTGCCGGCACCGAGCCCCTGGCCTGGCGGGTGGAAGTAGACTACACCACCCCGGCCGGCAACAAACCGCCCCGGGCGGTTGGCCTGAAATTGACCCGTGTAAAATCTGGTCAAATTAACCTTGAGAACTATAGGGATTAACTTGAGGTTTGTGACACAATTCTCAAAGATATGAGGCTAAGGAGCTGTCATGCATACAGGTAAAAAGAACCGGGGTTTTACCCTGATCGAACTGGTGGTGGTGATTGCCATCCTGGCGATTCTGGCGGCGTTTGCCTTGCCGCGGTTTGCGCAGTTGTCGGAGGAGGCGCATCAGTCCAGTATCCGGGCAACTGCGGGAGCGCTGGCGGCGGGTGTGGCTCTGACTAAAACTCAGTGGGTGTCCAATGGCCAGACTGCAGCCACAGACGACGTTCAAGGTTTTGGTAATGACAATGTTGACGTGAGTGGAGATGGGTGGCCCACGGCAACCGGTGGCAGTAACGATGCAGATATGACAGCAGCCCCTTGCCAACAGGTTTGGTTAGGCGTTCTGCAATCGAATGCACCGACAATCAATGGAACAAACCCGGATTACGCTGTGACGACCCAGGCGGATGCAGACGGGGATCCGGGCAGTGACTGTGTCTTTACGTACCAGTCGGACGGACAGGGCAGTACCATTGTTTACGACGCCGACACCGGCGAAATCGAGACCACAATTAACTAAAAGCGCAAGCCATAACGGTAAAATGGAGCAATAACATGAAAGCGATGACAGCAAGAAAAGAAAAAGGCTTCACCCTGATCGAACTGGTCATGGTGATTGTGATCCTCGGTATCCTGGCGGCGTTTGCCTTGCCGCGTTTTGCGGACTTGGGGGGCGATGCTGAGCAGGCTGCAATTTCCGGAGCTCAGGGAGCGGTTAAATCTGCTACAGGAATTGCGCATGCCGCCTGGTTGGCTGGTGGCAGCACAGGCAACGTGACCCTTGAAGGCCAAACGATCAACATGGTGGGTGGCTATCCTCAGGCAGGGGGTACTTTAACGACTCCGGCTGTGGCGAATAATAACGGTATCGCTGCTGCTGCACAATTGTCTGCGGCTGACTTTACTCTTGCGTACGACAGCGCTGCTACACCGCCTACTCTTACGGTCTCGAATGATGGTTGTTCTTTTGTTTACACCGAGGCCGATACAACAACAACGCCGGTTACACCTGCCTCCACTGCAGCCGTTAATTGTCCTTAAGAAGGGGATGAATGGTTCTGTTTTGGAGAGCAGTTGGGCTTTAAAGGTGGGATAGTGGTCCGAGACTGTTACGGCTTCACCCTGATAGAGCTAATCACGGTCATCATTCTGATCGGCGTGCTCTCCGCACTCGGTATCGGGCTTTTTGCTAGAAGCTCCGCCTTCTCTCCCATGCTGGTCACCCAGCAACTTGCCTCCGCCACGCTGCTTGCCCAGCAGGCAGCGTTGGCGGGGCAACCAAATGCATCGGTTCGTATTGAACACCCCGCAGGTAGCGAGCCCGTCTTCAGGGCCCAGTTTGACCCAGATGGTCCGGGTTCGACTCCTCCCTTCATTCTCCAAGAATTCACTTTGCCGACAGGTGGCGTTTCCATAACCGTCAACGGCAATGCCACTCCCCAATCCATCGACTTTGACAAGTTAGGTCGACCAGCTGATCGTACTAACCGGGACATCAGCATTTCCGGTGATAGCAATTTCCAGGTCTGCGTCAGTTCCCTCGGAGCAGTCTATGGCGGGGTCTGCAGTGGTTAGCCTGGCGCGTGGGTGTGCTCGACAGGCCGGCGCAACTCTGGTTGAGCTGGTCATGACCATTGTGATCATCAGTATCGCCATTGCCGGCGTTGTTGGCGCCTTTGCCCTGATTGCGGGCCGCAGTGCGGATCCGTTGAACCAGAGTCGGGCGGTGGCCCTGTCGCAGCTTTACATGGATGAAATCCTGGCCCAGAAGTACGCTGACGGTTCACCACTGGGCGGAGGTGAGGCTGGCAGCAGTTCGGAGGCAGACTGCGGAAATATCGGATCGGATGACACCGAAACCCGCGCCACCTACGACGATGTTGATGACTACGACGAACTCAGCAGTGCCGCACCGGAGAACAATGAAGAAGCCCCATTGACAGGATACAGTGGTTTTTCGGTCTCGGTGTCCGTGGTTTGTGCCGGTACCGACGTTGGCTTTGCAAATGACTACGAAGCCAAGCGCATTGATATAACCATCACCGATCCCTCCGGCAATAATTACCTGTTCAGTGGCTATCGGGGGAATTTCTGATGGCTGGGCAGCGCGGATTCACCTTGATAGAGCTGGTAATGGTGATCATCCTGCTCGGCATTGTGGCCACCATATCCGTACAGTTTGTCGCCCTCTCCACTCGCGGTGCTATTGATGTTGGTGACCGCCAACAGCGAGCCTTGCAGGGTGTGGTGATCAGTGAGCAGATCACCCGCGAGATTCGGGAGGCTTTCCCCCTGACGGTACGTGAAAATGGTGAGTGCCTGGAGTGGCGTCCGGTCCTGGGCGCGACCGGCTATGAAAAACTGCCCACGGGACCGGATTTTGATCGAGTCGAAGTGCGGCCCTTTGGTGACCTTATACCAGAAGGCGCTCAGTTAATTGTTTATGGTTACGGCTCGCCCCGTGATGATCTATATGGCAGTGATGACCCGGGCCCGGTTTCTCCTCCCATCAACGAAGTTGACCCGTTGGATACCACCGTTACTTTTTTTGATAGCACAGAGTCGCATCGTTTTCGGGAGCGCTCCCCGGAAAAGCGAATCTATGCGGTGGGCAATCGTGTCAGTATCTGCCAGGGCCAGGGAGCCAATGACGAATGGCTCTACCGGTACTCTGATTACAGCCATGGCACAGACCAACCCACGGCCAGCGATCTGGCCGGTAAGAGCAGCCGAACCCGCGAAGTGATGAGTGCCAACCTGGTCTCGGGCAGCCTGGATTTGCGGGTCCAGCCGCCTTCCTTGAATCGCGGCGCGCTGGTCCATTTCGCCTTTGAACTGAGGGACCCGGACGGCGACGAAACAACCGAAGTAGGCCAGGAGGTGCAGATTCGAAATGTGCCTTGATCCAAGCTTCAGAAAGCAGACGGGCGCTGGCTTGCCCGTTGCGCTGTTCATCATTACCGTACTCGCATTGCTGGTAGTCGGGATGGCTCAACTGCAGGAAAGCTCTGGCCGCTCCATCAGCCTGCAGATACAGTCCCAGCGCGCGTTTTTTGCCGCCGAAAGTGGCGGGCAGGTCGGTGTGAAGAGGGTGCTGGCGGACCCCACTAATCCTCAGTGTTTTGCCAACGGTACCCTTAGTTTCCCGGATGCAGGTCTGTCAGGCTGTCGAGCTGTGATCCGTTGTACGGATATTACTGGGAATGGACTTTTTGAAGTGATCAGCGAAGGTCGTTGCGGTACTGGTCAGGAAGAGGCATCCAGGACAGTGGAGGTTCGTTTAAGATGATTTTTTTCGTTATCCCGTTTCTGATCTTCCTCACACTCCCTTCTTTGGCCGTCGCCGAGACAGCGTTTTTTGAAACGGGTTCGGTTACGGTCTCCGACTCGATTGACTCTGGTAACTGGGAAACAGTTACCTTGCGCGAGACCTACACCAACCCTGTCGTTATTGTGGGGCCAGTCACCCATAACAATGATCGGTCTCTTAGTGCCCGTGTCCGGGATGTAACGGCGTCCAGTTTCCAGGTTGGTTTCCAGAGTCCTTGTGAAAGTGAAGGGTATGACTGTAAACCTGCAGGGGGCTGGGCGGCCGAGGCAATACGTTATTGGGTTGTCGAAGAAGGCGTATGGGAATTTCCGGATGGGACCAGGCTGGAAGCGGGGAAGCTTGCAACCTCGGGTGTGCGCTCTTGGTGGAGCAATAACTGGGGCTTCGATACCGTCACTTTTCAGCAGTCTTTCAGTCAGCGCCCTGCCGTTCTACATTCGGTAAACAGTTTTAACGATTCGGACTGGATTACTTCGTCGGCCTGGGAGAGTGGCAACGATACAGGAAATCCCCCTGATACCAGTGGAATGACGCTTGCGTTGGAAGGAGCTGAGGCATTCTGGAATCATGGTTCAGAGGTGATTGGCTGGGTGGCAATAGAACCAGCCAGTGGCACAAATAATGGTCATTCGTATGTTGCTGGGCGACTTTCCAGCCGGGATGTTGATAGACACGATGATTCCTGTGATACCTACTCACTGACCGGGTTTGGGGCAATGCCTGATTTGGTTGCCAGCCATAACACCATGGCAGGTACTAATGGTGGCTGGCTCCGGTTTTGTGGTGGTGAGCTGTCGGCATCGGATTTTTCCGCTCATATAGACGAAGATCAGGTGAACGACTCGGAGCGGACGGGACTGGAAGAGGCCATTGGATGGTTCGCATTTGAGTCTGGAAGCTCTGGAATTTTAACCAGGCCAGATACCTTTTGCAGTGGGGTCAACGCAATATTTTGCGATGACTTTGATACTGGTACTCTCCTGGGCGACGGGTGGACGGTTAATGAATATGGGGACGGGCAGATTGATATTACTGGTGATACAAACAGCAGCCCTCCAGCTTCACTCTCAATCAATGGTGGTGAAGTAGTTATTACCTCTCCAGCTTTTGATTTGTCGGGAGCGACAACGGTAAGTCTTGATTATTGGTGGCGGAGAGGTGGAGATAGCTTCAGTGAATCACCGGACAATAACGAAGACTTATACATTCAATATTTGGATCGGTCGAATAACTGGAGGGATCTGGAAACTCTCGAGGGGCGTGGCCAAGAGGGTGAAGCAGGTCAGAGTAGCTTTGAGTTACCCTCAGGTGCCCTCCATTCCGGCTTCAGGTTTCGTTTCCTGCAGTGGAGAGGCAGCGGTAGCAATTACGATTACTGGCACATTGACGACGTGATTTTACAGAGTCGCTCGTTTACCTGTCAGCCCGAGAACTTTAACCGGACAGATTTGGGCGCCGATTGGGTAACAGACCGCTCCAGCGGCAGTTTCACCCCGCAGATCATCAATAACCGCCTTCGAATGACTGAAGATGTGGGCAATCAGGCGACAGCGGCAACTTATCAGCGAACATTCCCCGGGGCTGACAATTTAATCCAGGTGGAGTTCGACTACTACGCATACGGCGGTTCCGGTGCCGATGGCCTTGCCGTAGTGTTTTCGGATGCCTCAGTTACGCCGCAAGCCGGCGGATACGGCGGTTCCCTCGGGTATGCGCAGGAACCGGATGGCAGCGGTGGCTTTGCCGGAGGCTGGCTGGGGGTTGGCCTTGATGAATATGGCAACTTCGCGAATGATAACGAGGGCCGGCAAGGGGGGGATGGCTTTACGCCCGATGCCGTAACCATCCGGGGAGCTGCGCCGGATTATGCCTATATCGCGGACTCGGGAGAGTTGCAGAACGGCATTGATTCCAACAATGCCAACAATCCTTATCGATACAGGATTACCATTGATTCCAGGAACAATCGAACGCCTGAGTTAACCGTTGAGAGGCGGGGGCTTGGGACCGGTAATCAATTTGAACAGTTAATCCAGGAAACTTTGTCGGGCCAACCGCCGATTCCGGAAAATATGTTGTTGTCACTCACAGGTTCGACCGGTGCCTCGGACAATATCCATGAGCTAGACAACCTTCAGATCTGTGCCGACAAGATTGGTCCAGTGGAAAATCTGGTGGATCACTTCGAGATAGTACACAGCGGTACTGGCCTTACCTGCAGTCCCGAGGCAGTCACGATCCGAGCCTGCGATAATGCTGACTGCAGCCAACAGTTCCCGGATCCTGTTGAGGTAACCATGTCGCCATCTGGCTGGGTGGCTGGAGATACCTTCACGTTTACAGGAACTACGACGGCCGAATTGCGAGTTACCAGCCCCGGTACGGTAACTTTGGCGATACCGACGTCTGATCCTGGAACAAAGGCGTTCTCTGATACGCTCTGCGATAATGGCTCTGGACTCCTTTCAGCCAATAATTGCGATATGACTTTTTTCGATTCCGGGTTTGACATCTCTGTGCCGGATCATGTGTCGGATACATTGGTCCAGGCAACCATCGCAGCGGTGCGCAAGGATCCAGTAACTGAGCAATGCATACCAGGTTTTTCCAATGTCACTAAGCCTGTTTTTCTCTGGTCCGACTATGTAAATCCTTCCTCGGGGAGTCTGGACGTGTATGCAGATAGCACCGCGATTCCTGCATCCCAGGGTGGAACAACTTCCTTGGCCTTTGACGGCAATGGTGTGGCAACCGCTGATCTCCGTTATCCAGACGTAGGTCAAGTGCGGTTGAATGCCCGATACGAGGGGTCAGGGGATGATGCCGGTTTGGTAATGCTGGGTGATAGCACGTTCGTGGCTCGTCCGGATCATTTTGAATTGCAGATCCCCGGTAATCCGGCCGCCACTAATGTGCTGGATAATAATGATTTCGTGGCTGCCGGTGCAGACTTTGAAATCCATGTGTCCTCGATCAACGCCAGTGGAAATGTTACTCCCAACTTCGGGAAGGAGGTCACGCCGGAAACAGTGGACCTGACTGAAGCTCTGGTAGCCCCGTCGGGAGGCGATTTGCCGCCACTTACCGGTGCGTTCGGTAATTTCGGCGAAGACTGTAACGGTAATGCCTCCACCGCTGGAACTGCGTGTGGTCTTTTCCGGTGGCCAGAGGTTGGCATTATCAGCCTTATGCCGTCACTTGCCAGCGGCAGTTACCTGGCTACGGAGAATGTGCTGGGTAATGAAGAACCGTACGTCGGTCGTTTTATTCCGGACCGGTTCAAAGTCGTAGTGTCCGAGCCTGGCCAAGTGGCGCCATACTGTAGCGTGACCACAGCGTTTGCCTACATGGGGCAGGGCTTGAGTTGGAAAAACGGTTTGCAGCCGGCTTTGACCCTCGAGGCCCTGAGCGCCCCGTACGCCCCGAACGCCGGCGGCATCCCTACCCGTACCCGCACCCGTAATTACACATTGGGCGATTTTCAACGTCTGTCAGCAGCAAACCTTGATCCGAACCGCTCGCCGGGTAGTTCGGACGTTACCGCCGTTGACGTGGATGGTAATCCTTTCCCGGTGTCCACCAGCCTAAATGGTGGAAGCCTGTCGGTGCTGGATCCGGGTCGGTTGGAATACCGGTTTGCCCCGGATGATGAGGTTACCTATAGCAAGACGCCAAAAAGCCGCGTGCCTTCATTCACGCCGGATTATCGCATTGAATTAACTAATTTTTCAGACGCGGATGGGGTCTCATCGCCCCAGGTACCGGTAGCCATTGATCCAGTATTCGGGTTGGATATGAGGTATGGGCGTTTACAGATGGAAAATGCCTACGGGCCGGAAACCTCCGGTCTTGAGATTCCGTTCCAGGCTGAGTATTACACTTCCGGTGGTTTTGTGCTCAACGCGGCGGACGGATGCTGGGCCTACAATACGGCGGATGTTTCTCTGGACCAATCTGGCCTGAGTGGGGGAAGCACGTCAGTCACTTCCCTTTCGGATACGCTCAATGGAGGCGTGTCCCCGCCCGGAAGGGGGGTGTTGCTGGAGGCTCCTGGCGCGGAAAATCGAGGCGATGTGATCGCTACCTTCGCAGTGCCTTTGTGGCTTCAGGGCGACTTTAATGACGATGGTTCGCTGGAGGATCCCTCCGCCCGGGCTACGTTCGGCGTCTACCGAGGCAACGACCGCATCATCTACTGGCAGGAAGTATTGAACTAGAGATGCCGGTGAAGTTTGAGCGGTTATAAGGCGGGTGAGATATAAAGCATGTGCCAAAAATGGCAATCTTTGCCATAATGTTGCCGAGGATGGAGGACACATAATGGCAACTATGAATATCTCACTACCTGAGCCAATGAAACATTGGGCTGAGAAGCAGGCCGCATCAGGGCGGTACGCAAATGCCAGCGATTACATACGGGATTTGATTCGCAGGGATCAGGATCGTCAACGCAAGATTGCCGAGATGCAGGCGTTGGTAGACGCGGGAATTAAAAGTGGTCCTGGAAACCGCTCGATGGAAGAGCTCCGTATGCACGCCAGGAAACTAGCCAAGGATGGGCAGGATGACATATCAGCTGAGCAAGGAAGCTGAAGAGAAGAGCAAAAGCCCTTACTCCTCATCCCCCTCCGGATGATCCAGCCCCAATTCGTTGATCTTCCGGGTCAACGTATTCCGACCCCAGCCCAACAGGATGGAAGCATCCCGTCGGCGCCCCCCGGTGTGCTTCAGGGCGGTTTCGATCATGATGCGCTCGAACTCGGGCACGGCGGTGTCCAGAATGCCTTTCTTGCCCCGCTTCAGTTCCTGCTCCGCCCAGCTTTTCAGGCCTTCTTGCCAGGTGCGGCCGAAGGTGGTGGTTTCGGTCGCGGCCTGGTGCATCAGTTCCGGGGGTAAATCGTCCACCAATATTTCCCGGCCGCTGGCCATTACCGTCAGCCAGCGACAGGTGTTTTCCAGCTGGCGGACGTTACCGGGCCAGGGCAGGGTGGTGAGGTATTCTTCCGCTTCCGGGCGCAGAACCTTCGGCTCAACGGCCAGCTCTTCAGCCGCGCGCTTGAGGAAGTGTTTCATCAGCCTCGGGATATCTTCCCGGCGTTCGGCCAGTTTGGGCAGGTGTACCCGGATAACGTTCAAGCGGTGAAACAGGTCTTCGCGGAACTTGCCATCGTCCACCAGTTTTTCCAGGTTCTGGTGCGTGGCGGCAATGATGCGTACGTCTACTTTAATGGGTGTAGTGCCACCCACGCGGTAAAACTCGCCATCGGCCAGCACCCGCAGAAGGCGGGTCTGGGTGTCGCCAGGCATATCGCCGATTTCGTCCAGGAAAAGGGTGCCGCCATTGGCCTGCTCAAAGCGGCCCTGGCGGGCGGCTGCGGCACCGGTGAAGGCGCCTTTTTCGTGGCCGAACAACTCGGATTCAATCAGGTCTTTCGGGATCGCCGCCATGTTCAGGGCGATGAACGGGTTGCGTGCCCGGGGGCTGTGGTTGTGCAGCGCCTGGGCCACCAGCTCTTTACCCGTGCCGCTTTCCCCGTTGATCAATACGGTGATATTGGAATGGGAGAGCCGGCCAATGGCCCGGAATACCTCCTGCATGGCAGGTGCTTCGCCAATGATCTCGGCATTGCGCTGGGCATTCTCTGGGGTAGGCTCCGTAGTGGCGCGTTTTTCCCGCGCATGCGCCACCGCCCGCTTGGCCAGGGCCACGGCTTCGTCAACGTCGAACGGTTTGGGCAGGTATTCGAACGCGCCGGTCTGGTAACTGGTCACCGCACTGTCCAGATCAGAGTGGGCGGTCATGATGATGACAGGGACATCCTGGTGCTTTTCCACTACCTGCGAGAGCAGCGTGATGCCATCAACGCCCGGCATGCGAATGTCGCTGATGATGGCGTCCGGCCGTTCGTGTTCCAGCCGGGCCATGATGTTCTCGCCATTTTCGAACACTCTGGTTTGCATACCGGCCTGGCTCAAGGCACGTTCCAGCACCCAGCGAATGCTTTGATCGTCGTCGATAATCCAGACGTTTGCCGGTTCGCTCATTGGTAGTCCTCCAGAGGCAGGAAGATGATGAAATCGGTTCTTCCAGGCTCACTTTCGCATTCCACCAGGCCGTGATGCTGGCCGATGATGCTTTGAGTAATGGAAAGCCCCAGTCCGGTACCCGATGCCCGCCCACTGATCATGGGATAGAAGATATTCTGCAGCAGGTCGGCGGGAATGCCGGGGCCGTTGTCGATGATGTCCACCCGGCACACGAGGCGGTGCCGGCGGTGGCCGATGGTGAATTGCCGTAAGGCCCGGGTGCGGAAGCAGATGGTCGCCGGCCCGGTGGTCTCATTCTCGAAGGCCGCCTCCATGGCATTCCGGGCAATGTTCAGGAAGGCCTGGATCAGTTGTTCCTTGTCGCCGGAGAATTCCGGCAGGCTTGGGTCGTAATCGCGCTTGAGCTGGATACGGCCTTTGCTCTCGGCGTCAATGAGGGTACGCACGCGTTCCAGGACTTCGTGGATGTTGGTGGGAGCCTTCGACAGTGCCTTGTTCGGGCCCAGCATCCGGTCCACCAGGCTGCGCAGCCGGTCGGCCTCGTTGATGATCACTTTGGTATATTCGCGCTGGCCTTCGTCTGCCAGCTCCCGGTCCAGCAGTTGAGCCGCGCCACGAATGCCGCCCAACGGGTTCTTGATCTCATGGGCCATGCCCCGCACCAGGATCCGGCTGGCTTCCTGCTGGGAGATAATGTCTTCCTCGCGGGTGATGCGCATCAGGCGCTCGCGAGGCTGGATCTCCATCAGGAGCTCGGTGGGGTTGGTCGACAGTGGGGTGACGGAATAGTCCACGACCAGTCGTGAGCCAAAGAGGACAAAGAATTCCGCCTCACGCCGGGTGTAGGTCCGGCCATCCCGGGCGGCCTCATGGAGTGTTTTCAGTGCACCTTCGGAGTCGATCAACACGTCGTTCAGCAAAAGCCCCTGACTTCGTGCAGAGCTGATCTTGAACAGACTTTCAGCGGCTGGGTTCAGGTACCGGATGCTGAGATCCTCGCCCAGCACAAGTACTGCCGTTGTCAGGCCATCCAGAATGCCTTTGTATCCATGATGGGTCAGGACTGGGGAGTGCGGTGACATAACGGATTCCGTTTTGGGTGCGTGTGTCGTCCTTCTTTGGTTTCTGTTTTGCAAAAACCAAACCAGCTTTTCTCAATCGTGAGCAGTGGCGTGGCTCAAGAGCAGGCAGGCGCCGTCTGACAAGGCATGCCGGTGCTGTAGGTTGGTGCAACCTGTGAAATGAGCGAGACGCGCAACCTGAACTCGCCCTTTGGTTGCTCAGGGCATGGTCTTATTATAGTGCAAGCGCACCGAAATGGTGCGGAAGTGTTGTTGGGAGTGCAAGCTTTGGCTTAATTATTAATGACAGATGGGCGGTGCACGGTGAAGGTGATGGGGTTACCGCTTTTTACCTGAACGCCTTGTTCATCGACGATATGGACGTTGGCGTTGTGGGTGCCCCGGTAAACGTTCTCGATGGTAAGCTCACTGGTGCTGGTCTGGCCAATCGGCTGGCCATCCAGGGTCACTTCGTACTTGTGGCCGGCTTGCAGGCCGGGCGTGCTGTTTAAGCGGAAAGTGACATTGCCGCCGCCGCTGTAGAACGCCTGATTATTCTCCGGGTAGGAGAAGGACACGCTCTCGTAGGCAGCGCCTTCCTCTTTGACAATTTCCCGCAGCTCGTCGGACTTTTTGACGGTTTCCGGCTTAGGCAGGGTGATGGTGGTGACCGGTTTGATCTCAACGGTCTCGCCGCCATCAATGGGCTCGTCGGAGTAAGTGACGTTGCCGTATTCGTCCACGTGGCGATACACCTCGGCATGAGCCGCTGAGGTGGTGATAGCCAGAAAAGCGATTGCGAGTGCGAGACGTTTTTTCATTCCGGTAACCTGTATTGCAGTCCTTTTGCCCGATTATCAGTGTGGCGGGATTGCATTGCAACGGGTGAGGCAAGTGGTGTGGTTACATCTCGTTAAGGCATAAAAAAGCCCCGCACGGGGCGGGGCTTTCGGGGATAAATGCGATGCACCGAAGTGGTGCAATGCATTTAGCAGGAGTAGTACAGGTCGAACTCTACCGGGTGGGTAGTCATGTTCAGCTGCTCTACTTCGCCCTGCTTGAGGTCGATGTAACCGGCGATCATGTCTTCGGTGAACACGCCGCCGCGAGTCAGGAACTCGTGGTCTTCTTTCAGTGCTTCCAGGGCTTCCTGCAGGGTAGTAGCTACCTGCGGGATGTTCAGCGCTTCTTCCTTCGGCAGGTCGTACAGATCCTTGTCCATGGCATCGCCCGGGTGGATCTTGTTCTGGATGCCGTCCAGGCCGGCCATCATCAGGGCTGCGAAGGCCAGGTACGGGTTGGCCGCCGGGTCAGGGAAGCGAACTTCCACGCGACGCGCTTTCGGGCTGTTCACGTACGGGATACGGATGGAAGCGGAACGGTTGCGGGCGGAGTAGGCCAGCATAACCGGGGCTTCAAAGCCTGGAACCAGACGCTTGTAGCTGTTGGTGGCCGGGTTGGTGAAGGCGTTGATGGCCTTGGCGTGCTTGATGATGCCGCCGATGTAGTGCAGGGCCATTTCGCTCAGGCCAGCATAGCCGTCGCCAGCGAACAGGTTGTTGCCGTCTTTGTTCAGGGACATGTGTACGTGCATGCCAGAACCGTTGTCACCCACTACCGGCTTGGGCATGAAAGTGGCGGTCTTGCCGTAGGCGTGAGCCACGTTGTGCACGCAGTACTTCAGGATCTGAACTTCGTCAGCCTTGCGGGTCAGGGTGTTGGCGCCAACGCCGATTTCACACTGGCCAGCGGTGCCCACTTCGTGGTGGTGTACTTCGATTTCCAGGCCCATGGACTCCATGGCGGCACACATGGCGCCACGCAGGTCGTGCAGGCTGTCTACCGGCGGAACCGGGAAGTAGCCGCCTTTAACGCCCGGACGGTGGCCGATGTTGTTACGGTCGAAGTCTTCACCGGAAACCCAGGCGGCTTCCTCGGAGTGAATGTGGTAGGACGCGCCCTGCATGTCCACGTTCCACTTCACGGAATCGAATACGAAGAATTCCGGCTCCGGGCCAAACAGTGCGCCGTTGGCGATGCCGGTGGACTTCAGGTATTCCTCGGCGCGAGCGGCAACAGAGCGCGGGTCACGCTCGTAACCCTGCATGGTGGTCGGTTCCACGATGTCGCAGGTGATGTTAACGGTGGTTTCTTCGGTGAACGGGTCCAGCACAGCGGTTTCGTCAACCGGCATCAGGATCATGTCGGATTCGTTGATGCCCTTCCAGCCAGCGATGGAGGAGCCGTCGAACATTTTGCCGTCGGCAAAAAAGTCATCGTCCACCTCGGTGGCCGGCAGAGTTACGTGCTGCTCTTTACCACGGCTGTCGGTAAAACGCAGGTCAACCCACTTCACTTCGTGTTCGTTGATCAGGTCAAGTGTCTTGGACATTGTGCATGCTCCGTATGTGATTGCTTGTTCGTGTGCCGGATCGTTCAGTAATGCTGAGCTCGATCGCTTTTGCTGGTTCGGGCAGCTTAACAGAAGCTGTCATCTCTTACCCGCCAAAAACGGCTGAAAAAGATATAGCAAGCTGCTTGCCAGTTTTCCCTGGTTGCGCCACAAGGGCGCAGTTGCAAGGCTTTGGTGCGATTCTGGCCTTAAGCGACCTTCCTTATTAAGGAATAATGCACCTTATGTGCGCACCATAATGGTGCGAATAGAGTGATTGTGCGCGATAACGGTGCGGCGTGGTGGCGAGGATCCGAAGCGCCAGGCCGACAAGAAATTCATATAACTGAAAGGTCAAACCGTGTACAATCGCGCACCCCTTATTTTCAAGCCGAGGCCCTGAGGCCGAGAGCACATTTTGAGTTGGGCGCCAGTCAGGTGCGAACTCGCTATTCAATGAAGTGAAATCTCTTAATATGTCGAATGATATCAGTAAGCTTAGAAACGTAGCCATTATTGCCCACGTAGACCATGGTAAAACAACCCTGGTTGACCAGTTGTTGCGCCAGTCCGGCACCCTTGAGCGTAAGGAGCTCGAAAATGAGCGGGTGATGGACTCCAACGATCAGGAAAAAGAGCGTGGCATCACCATCCTGGCCAAGAACACGGCCCTGAAGTGGAATGACTACGACATCAACATCGTCGACACCCCGGGCCACGCCGACTTTGGCGGCGAAGTTGAGCGGGTTATGAGCATGGTGGACAGTGTTTTGCTGGTGGTGGACTCCATCGACGGTCCCATGCCGCAAACCCGTTTTGTTACCCAGAAAGCGTTCGATGCGGGCCTGCGCCCGATCGTGGTTGTGAACAAGATTGACCGCCCGGGTGCCCGTCCGGACTGGGTGGTGGACCAGGTATTTGACCTGTTCGACAACCTCGGCGCTACCGACGAACAGCTGGACTTCCCGATTGTTTACGCCAGTGCCCTGAACGGTATCGCCGGGATGGAGCATGAGGAAATGGACGACAACATGGACGCCGTATTCCAGGCGATTGTCGATCACGTCCCTGCGCCGGACGTAGACCCGGACGGCCCCTTCCAGATGCAGATTTCCCAGCTGGACTACAACAGCTTCCTGGGTGTTATCGGTATCGGCCGGATCATGCGCGGCAAGGTGAAGACCAACACTCCGATTACCGCCATCGACTCCAATGGCAAAAAGCGCAATGGTCGTATCCTGAAGATCATGGGGCATTCCGGTCTTCAGCGCGTGGAAGTGGATGAAGCGCAAGCTGGCGACATTGTGTGTATCAGTGGTCTGGACGAGCTGTTCATTTCCGACACCCTGTGCGATCCCAACAACGTTGAGGCGCTTCCGGCCCTGACGGTTGATGAGCCCACCGTTTCCATGACCTTCCAGGTAAACGATTCGCCGTTTGCCGGCAAGGAAGGCAAGTACGTGACCAGTCGTAACATCAAGGAACGCCTGGAGAAAGAGCTGCTGCACAACGTGGCTTTGCGTGTGGAAGAGGGCGAGTCTGCCGACAAGTTCAAGGTCTCCGGTCGTGGTGAGTTGCATCTGTCGGTACTGATCGAAAACATGCGCCGTGAAAATTTCGAGCTGGCCGTGGGCCGTCCGGAAGTGGTCATTCGCGAAATCGATGGTGTGAAGCAAGAGCCGTATGAAAACGTGATTGTGGACATCGAAGAGCAGCACCAGGGCCCGGTGATGGAACAGTTGGGTCTGCGCAAGGGTGACATGACCAACATGATTCCCGACGGCAAAGGCCGGATGCGCGTGGAGTATGTGATTCCGGCCCGTGGCCTGATCGGTTTCCGCAACGCCTTCCTGACCATGACCTCCGGTACCGGTATCCTGACGTCCACCTTCAGCCACTACGGCCCCGTGAAAGAAGGCGCGATGGCCGGGCGCCAGAACGGCGTGCTGATTTCGATGGCCAAGGGCACCGCGATGACGTACTCGCTGGAAACTCTGCAGAGCCGTGGCAAGCTGTTCCTGGCCCCGGGCGATGAAATCTACGAAGGACAGCTGTGCGGCATTCACAGCCGTGACAACGACATCGTGATCAACCCCACCAAGGCCAAGAAGCTGGACAACATGCGTGCGTCTGGCAAGGACGAAGTCATTGGTCTGGTGCCGCCCATCAAGCACACCCTGGAGCAGGCGCTTGAGTTCATTGACGACGACGAGCTGGTGGAAGTGACGCCCAAGTCCATTCGTCTGCGCAAGAAGCTGCTGACCGAGAACGAACGTAAGCGCGCCAAAAAGAGCTAAAGGCGTTTTTGGCCACGGAACCCACGGAAACCACGGAAAAAAGATTGAAGACTGGCCACGAAATCCACTAAACCCACGAAATAATGCATTAAAGCCCTTTCGTGTTCTTTAGTGGGTTTCGTGGCTAAAACTATTTTTGTTTTTGTCTTTTCCCGTGGTTTCCGTGGGCTCCGTGGCCAAATAAAAATCAGTTGCACTCAGGTTTTGCGGGTTATAGACTCTTGGTCGATTAATTTTGTGCAACCCGGCATTAATGATCAGGAATTGAATGAAAGGACTGATCCAACGCGTTACCCAGGCCAGTGTGGCTGTGGACGACCAGCAGATTTCTGCGATTGGTCCGGGCTTGTTGTTGTTATTGGGTGTCGAGCGGAACGACACCGTCAAAGAGGCAAAGGATTTGTGCCGAAAAATTCTCTCCTATCGAGTTTTCCCCGATGAGCAGGGCCGGATGAACGTTAACGTTCAGGATTCCGGTGGCTCACTCCTGGTGGTTCCCCAGTTTACTCTTGCCGCTGATACCTCATCTGGTACGCGCCCGGGTTTTTCCCTGGCTGCTGCGCCGGATACCGCGAACACGCTTTATCAGGAATTTGTGTCACAGGCCAAGACCGGGTTGGGTGAGGCCAGAGTGGGTGAGGGTGAGTTCGGCGCTGATATGAAGGTATCGCTGCTTAATGATGGGCCGGTGACCTTTATGCTGGAAGCTCGTGGGTGAAAGAATGAATGTGCCAAAAGATGACACAGGTTATATCTCTGCTTCATCAAGGTGCGTATATTTCGGTTTAGATAAGTTGGCGAGATATTCTGGTTACCCGGATTTTTTATAATCCCATGAAGTTTAACGGTTTTCTGGTTGTTGGCCCTGAATTTGTTGTTCAAGGAGTTCAAGGGCGCCGCCAGTGTCATAAAAGTGCAAGGTTTGGGTGGCATAACAAGCTTGTGTCTTTGCATCGGGAAGGCTAAAAAACAGCCATTAAAAATTTGCAAATGCACAGGTAATGTATTAAAACGGAACAATCATGCAGAGCTTTAAGAAAGCTTTGTAAGTGATTGAGAGATAAGACTCGGCAATGCCCAGTCGGACAAGAATAAAAAATGTCGGCCTTGTTTTGGCAAGCCATGCCGATCACGAATCCGGTGGTGCGAGCTGTGCTGGTACTGCCATGAAAATCGGGATCTGAGCCCGTCGAAAACCTGAGTTAACACAAATAGGAAGACGCAACATGAAAAAGACAGTTCTTGCTTCTGCTATCGCAGCCGCAACCTTCTCTGGCGCTGCTTTTGCCCAGGAAAGCAACATGCCGACTGTGTACGGCAACATCCAGTACGCTGTAACTCACAGCGACATTCAAGGTGGCCCTTCATCGATTGAGCACCGTGACAACGGTTCCACCATCGGCATTAAGCATGACCACGAAATCATGCCGGGTGTGAGCGGCTTCTTCAAAGCCGAACTGGAATTTGACGCGGATCAGAAAGATGGCAACAACGGCCTGGACGCTTTTGACGAGGCATACATCGGTGTAGATAGCGATAGCTTCGGTAAAATTTGGATCGGCTCTGACGACTCCACTTACGAGCGCGCAATCGACGAAATTGCCAACTACTACGAAGCAGCTGACCTGAGCATTGCTGGTTCTTATGATACTGGTGAAGGCGACCTGATTCAGTACGCTACCCCGAGCTTCGGTGGTTTCCAGCTGCACGCTGCCGTTCAGGTAAACGGTGACGGCGACAACGGTAAGAAGTCGTACCCATACCAGCTGGCTGCGACTTACAACGTAGATGCACTAGAGCTGGCTGTCGCCATGGACTCCAACGATGGTTCTTTGGGTTACTCGAAGGATGGCATCGATGGTCTTGAGGTCGACAACGGTGAGGTCGTGCCGAATGAAGTTGACAGCGAAGACAGCTTTAATAACGAAAACACCTATGGTCTGCGTGCGAGCTACAACATGGGCGACCTGCGCCTGACTGGTCAGTACCAGACCCGAAAAGATGTCGTAGATCAGTTCGGTGTGTTTGCTGGCTACACCATTGGTGCTAATCGCTTCGCGGTATCTTACGAGATGGCTCAGTACGATGAAGAGTTCACTCGTACTGGCGAGGGCAGCCTGGACCGGGAAACTGTTACTCTGCAGGCTCTGCATAACCTGTCCGACAACATGTACGTCTACGCTGAAGGCTACTTCGGTGGTGGTGACGACGTTTATAAGTATGAAGATGCCTCCGGCAACAACGCTTACTCCAACGAAAGCACTGTTGCTGCCGTTGGCGCCGTATACTACTTCTGATAAGCCAATCGGCTAATCAAGTAGCTTAGAAGTACCAAAAGCCGGTGACTCAGGTCACCGGCTTTTGTATTTTAGGAGAATGAATCTGTCAGGAAAGACAGTGCTACGGGCCAAAAGCGGAAGGAAATCGCATGCCAACCATTAGCGAGTTTTCGGTATTTTCAGGATCGATCCTTTGGAGTAACGTTATGCAGAAAGTCACCAGCGTACAGGCAAAAGCCGGTTACACCCTTGCCATAACCTTTGATGATGGCATACACGGAGAGATCAGCATCGCTGACAGACTGTTCGGTCCGATGTTCGAGCCGCTCAAGGACCTCTCTTTCTTTGCTCAGGTGAGCGTAGACGCGCAAAAACTTAGAAAAGTAAGCAAAACGGTCACAGGGCGTGCCGCCATCAAGCAAGGAACGCAGCCATGCCAAGCACCACCCGCATCAACCACCACGACACCGGCTACAAAGAGCTTTTTAGCCACCCGGAGTTTGTTCAGCAACTGCTTGAGGGCTTTACCCCGCCGGAAATTTCCGGGTTGATGGACTTCCGCACCCTCAAGAATCACAGCGGCAACTACATCACGCCGTTGTTTGAAGAAAAATTCGAGGACGTCGTCTGGTCAGTGGAAGTGACCTGGGATGGTGCCACCCAGCGCGTCTTCCTGTATCTCCTGCTGGAGTTTCAGTCCACCGTGGATCACGCCATGCCCATCCGGCTGATGCATTACGTGGCTTGCTTTTACGACCACCTGCTGAAAACCAAACAGGCCCATCCCGGGCAGGGTCTGCCACCGATCTTTCCGGTCGTGCTGTACAATGGCGCAAAGCCGTGGCGTGCCAAACAGGATATCTACGACATGATAGCGCCGGAGCCACCGGAATTCTTGCGGGCGTATCAGCCCCATATCCGTTATTATCTGGTGGATGAGGCGCGCTATACTGACGAGCAACTGGGGTTGGTCGAGAGCCCATTGAGCGGGGTGTTTGGCATTGAAAAGGCTTCAAAAAAGCATGAGGGCTTTCAGAAAGCGGTCGATCGAATTGTTGCCATTATCCAGGCTGACCCCCATAAGCATCGGATAGACAAAATCGTCACCCGTTGGCTTAAGCGGCATTTGCAGCGCCTTGGCGCTGACGTTGATCTGGACCGATTGAATAGTTTGTTGGAGGAAAAGGACATGTTGGCAGAAAACCTGGAAAGTTGGGCGAAGCAGGAGCAACAACGAGGTCGCCATGAAGGCGTTGAGGCCATGCTTCGCAAGCAAATCAACCTGAAATTCGGCGAACTGCCCGAATGGGCCGATCAGCGTCTGAAGAACGCCACGGATGAGCAACTTGACGAGTGGGTCATGCAAATTCTGTCCGCAGACAGCCTCACTGCATTGCTGGGCGAGCAGTAAATTTTTCCGCCGGAGCTTTCATGGCCACAGAGCTTGAGATCAAACTCACTCTCTCCGAATCCGCCCAGCAACAGGCTCTGAACTGGTTGCTGGCTTTACCGCAAGCGGAGAAGGGGCCCCGCAAAACCCTCATCAACCGCTATTTCGACACCCCCGATGCAGCCTTGAACCAGGCCCGCGCCGCACTGCGTGTTCGTCAGGCCGGTGACCGTTATATCCAGACCCTGAAAACCCGTGGCGAGTTCGTAAACGGTGCCCATAACCGTCAGGAATGGGAGTGGGAGTTAAGCGGCCCGGAGCTGGATCTGTCACTGCTGGAACAGACCCCACTGCACAACCAGGTCGATCTTGCCAATCTGCAGCTGGCATTCGAAACCAACTTCCAGCGCCAGGAAGTCATGCTCAAGGACGGCGATAACGAAATTGAAGTGGCCGTTGATACAGGGCAGATCCTTGGTGGCGGGAAGGCCAGGCCGCTGCATGAAGTGGAGTTTGAGCTGAAGGCCGGCGATGCACTATGCCTGATGCAGCAAGCCTCAAAACTGGCAGAGCAGGTGCCGGTGTTCCTTAATCTGGTGAGTAAGGCGGAGCAGGGCTACTATCTGGCGGGCGTTTATAAACCGGATATAAAAAGCCCGGAGCAGCCAGTGTCAGTCACTGAATTTCTACACATTCTCAGCGTCAGCTGGCTAACGGATAAGCCTGTTCAACTGCCTGAAACCGTGTTGGCCAATGTCGCAAACGCGGCGGAGGATGCATCCATAAGCGCGCTCTGGCACCAGGCCAGCCGCTACCTGAAAACGGGCACAACCACGGCCCAACTCATCGAGCAAATACCCGAGTTTGGTTGCCTGCAACTGGCGCTCGCAAGCCGGTCTTAAAGTGAGTTGCACGCGGTCTGCGCTTTGTTACACTATCCATAACAATGCGCGGACCTAAAAGTATGCAACCCATCCAACAGCTAGAGCGTTGGCTGATTACCTCCCAGGCTACCCCAAGTGGTCGGCTTTATAGTGCTAAAGCGTTTCGGCCCTTGTTCCCGCAGTTAAGTCGGGGTGCCTATCGCGCCCTGCTCCACAGGGCCGAGAAAAGAGGGCTTCTGGAACGGGTGTGTCATGGTGTGTACCAGTTTCCCGGCGATCCTGACAAAACTGGCCTGATACTCTTTCATGCCGCAGCATTGTTGCGCGCATCGCACTTTAACTATATTAGCCTTGAAACGGCTCTCAGTGATGCTGGCCTGATCTCCCAGGTGCCCATTTCCTGGATTACGCTAGTGAGCACTGGCAGATCCGCCGAAGTGAACTGTGGCCGGTTCGGTACCATAGAGTTTGTTCATACCGAGCGGTCTATTGGAGAAATTGCCAGCGATCTAGCGTACGACCCGGACAGGTACCTCTTTCGGGCCTCGCCTCGGCTGGCGTTGTCCGATATGAAACGCTTCAATCGCTCGACAATCGATTTGGTGCAGGGTTTTGACGATGACTTTGTTTGATACATTGGTAAGCGCCGCCATTCGAAATCAGGATGAACTGGCAGCGTTGCGGCCTGTTGTGGAAAAAGAAATCCTCCATCACGATATATTGAGGGAGCTGAGTCACGCCGATTTGCTCCAGGATTTGACCTTTATCGGTGGTACCTGCCTTCGCGATTGCTACGGTTCAAATCGTCTGAGCGAAGACCTCGATTTCACGGGTGGTGCCGATTTTTCCAGGGATCAACTGACTCGTCTCAAAGAGACGCTCGAAACTCGCCTCACAAAAAAATATGAAATCCCGATCACGGTGAGTGAGCCGAAGGCTGAGAAACAGGGCAACGTGGATACCTGGAAACTTCGGGTCATTACACAACCCGAGCGTCCTGATATGCCAGCTCAGAAAATTCACATGGATATTTGTGCCGTGCCCAGTTATCAGGTCAATCCGCGAACACTCCAGAATCACTATGGCGTCAATCTTGGCACGGAAGCCTTGATTATAAATGCCCAGAGCCGCGAAGAAATTTTCGCTGACAAGTTGGTGGCTTTTGCAATGAGGCCTGGGCGCCTGAAATATCGGGACCTTTGGGATATCACCTGGCTGTCACAGCATAATATTGAGCCAGCCTATGAATTAATCGCGCGAAAATTAGTCGATCACGGAGAAGAGCTGGAAGAGTTTGTGGCGCGCGCCGGTGAGCGTATGAACGCGCTGAAAAGTGATGGGCGGCATCAGGATCAGTTTTCGTTTGAAATGTCCCGGTTTATCCCGCCGGAACGTTTGAGTCGGACTGTCAAACAAGAAGGTTTCTGGCCTTATCTGGTCAATGCGGTTACAGAGAAGGTCAGCCAGGCGCTGACTCGGGTCAAGAACGGGCCTTCTCATGAGAATGGGTCGAAGTTTCAATTGTAGCTCTTACAGCGCCTAACTTTTCCGCATTAAGGCTTAACCCCATCCATCGGCGCCTGTTTCGACGCTTCGTTCTGGTCCCGCATGAGTCGCCATTGCGCCAGGAATTCCCGATACCGCTCCAATGCCTCTTCCACCACCGCAACCTTGGGGGTTTCGCTGGAACGCACCAGCATGAGGAGCAGCCGCTTTACCCGAGTCAGAATGACTTGCCCCATGGGCATGTGGGTTTCGTTGTGCTCCGGGTTCAGTGAGCGGCGGAGTGGCAGCATTTAGCGATTGGCCTGTTCAGTCGTGGGTAAGTTCGTTATACAGTACCGGAAATATAACAGAGAGACAGGGGAGTGCATTATGTCTGAGCCTTGGAATGGAATGCCGGCAATACTGGCTGAAAACGTATCGGCTTGCTGGTCGGCGATTTTTCCCGACCGGGTGCCCGAATGGTTGTTGGCCAGTGGTTTGTCGGAGAATGACATTGCCGAGGCTCTGGCCCGCAGCCTGTTTCTTCGGGAAGCGTTGGAGCGCCATCCTGAACAGATCCGCGCAGCCGTTGAATCGAGACCATTAGCCGAGCCGACCACGGAAGATTGGTTGCAGGAGCGGTGGGGCGAATTTCTGCAGGACGTCGACAGTGAGCCGGCTTTGCACACGGCTCTGCGTCAGTTCCGGCGGGAATCGCAATTCCGCATCATCTGGCGGGATTTGATGCGCTGGGCCGACCTCCATGAAACCATGGCCGCCGCCAGCATGCTGGCCGACACCTGTATCGATGGCGCCCTCAACTGGCTTTACGACACGCTTTGTGAGGAGCTGGGCACACCCTGGGGCGCCGACCCTGTCACCGGCGAAGACGCACCACAAAAAATGGTGGTGTTGGGTATGGGCAAGCTCGGCGGCCGGGAGTTGAACGTATCCTCGGATATTGACCTGATCTTTGGCTTCCCGTCCAAGGGGGAAACCCGGGGCGGTCGCCGGGCCCTGGATAACCAGCAGTTCTTCATCCGCCTTGGGCAGCGCCTGATCCAGGCGCTGGACCAGATCACCGCTGATGGCTTCGTGTTCCGGACCGACATGCGCCTGCGCCCCTACGGCCAGAGCGGCGCCCTGGCACTCAGCTTTGCGGCATTGGAGACTTACTATCAGGACCAGGGTCGCGATTGGGAGCGCTATGCCATGGTCAAGGCGCGGGTGGTTGCCGGCGACCAGCGGGCCGGTAAGGTGCTGATGGAGATGCTGCGCCCGTTTGTCTATCGCAAGTACATCGATTTCAGTGCGTTTGAATCCCTGCGGGCCATGAAGGCGATGATCAGCCGGGAGGTTCGCCGCAAGGGCCTGGAGAACAACATCAAGCTCGGTAGCGGCGGTATCCGGGAAATTGAATTCGTGGTGCAGGCCTTCCAACTGATCCGTGGAGGGCGCGACCGGGAGCTCCAGCAGCGGGAATTGCTCAATATCCTGAAGGAGCTTGAAGAGCTGGAGCTGTTGCCTTCGCCCGTGGTCAAGGAACTGCGCAACGCCTACATCTTCCTGCGCGACCTGGAACATGCCCTCCAGGGTATGGAGGACAAACAAACCCAGATACTGCCCGACGACGAACTGTCGCAGGCGCGGGTTGCACGAATCATGGGTTATGACGATTGGTCCGCCTGCCAGGAAGCGCTGGAGGAACACCGCCAGAAAGTCGCGAAGCATTTCTCCGACATCATCGCCACCGAGGAGGACGATGAAGCCCCTGAGTCGCCGGTGGATGATGGCTGGTTTGAGTTGTGGCTGGCGGAAATGGACGAGTCAGCAGCTTTGCAATGGCTTGAAGAGCAGGGGTTCGATGCCCCGGAGGCCAGCTACAAGCGCCTGAAAGAGCTGCGTGAGAGCCGTACCGTCCAGTCCCTGCAAACCCAGGGGCGCCGTCGTCTGAACCAGTTCATGCCTTTGTTGTTAAGTGCCTTGACTGAAGTGGAGGGCAGCTCCCAGACCCTCGAGCGGGTGCTTCAACTGGTGGAAGCCATTCTGCGTCGCACCGCTTACATGGTCCTGCTGCTGGAAAATCCGGGCGCCCTGACGCAGTTGGTGCGTCTCTGTAGCGAAAGCCCCTGGATTGCCAGCCTGCTGGCGGAGACGCCGTTGCTGCTGGACGAGCTGCTGAACGCCGAGAGCCTTTATAACCCGCCGACCAAGGACGAGCTCCAGGACGAGTTGCGCCAGCAGATGCTGCGTATTCCCTACGAAGACCTGGAAGAGCAGATGGAGTCTTTGCGCCATTTCAAGAAGGCGCACATCCTGCGGGTGGCTGCCTCGGAGCTGAAGGGCACCCTGCCTCTGATGAAAGTTAGTGATTACTTAACCTGGATTGCCGAGGTAGTGCTTGATCACGTAGTGGACGTGGCCTTCTCCAATCTGGTCAGCCGCCACGGTTATCCCCGCAGGGCGGACGGTTCAACCTGCAACACCGATTTCGCCATCATCGGCTACGGCAAGCTTGGCGGCATTGAGCTGGGGTACACCTCAGACCTGGACCTGGTGTTCGTGCATAAAGCCGATCCGCAACAGTCAACTGACGGTGACAAACCCCTCGACAATGCCGTGTTCTATACCCGGCTGGGGCAGCGGATTGTGCACATCCTCAATACCCAGACGCCGTCCGGGCAGCTGTACGAAGTGGACATGCGTTTGCGCCCCTCCGGTAACTCGGGGCTGTTGGTCAGCACCCTGCAGGCCTTCGAAAAATATCAACAGAACGATGCCTGGACCTGGGAGCATCAGGCACTGGCCCGCGCACGGGGTGTTGCTGGTTGCAAGGATACCCTGGCTGGGTTCGAGAAAATTCGGCACGAGATTCTTTGCCAATCCCGTGATAAAGAGGCCCTGCGTGAGGAAGTGGTCAACATGCGCGAGAAAATGCGCAAGGCCCTTGGTACGCCCGAATCCAAGCAGGGTGAAACCTTTCATATCAAGCACGACAATGGCGGCATCATCGATATTGAGTTCCTGGTGCAGTACCTGATGCTTGCCTCGAGCGCAGAACACCCGGAGCTGACGCAATGGAGTGACAACATTCGCCAGTTGGAGGAACTGGGGCGTGCGGGAGTCATGGCGGTTGAAGACACGGAGAAGTTAAGGGAAACCTTCATCACCCTGCGCTCTACCATCCACCGTCGAGCCTTGCAGAACCTGAACAGCCAGGTGGAAGGCGATGCCTTCCCGGAGGAGCGGGCCTACATCCGCAGCATGTGGCAAAAAGTAATGCTTGATTAATGAGCGAAATGTATTTCCCCGGGCATTTCCTGCTAGAATGTTCGACCCCCGAAAACCGCATATTCAGGAGCAAATAGAATGTCGATGGCTGACCGCGATGGCGTTATCTGGCTGGATGGTGAAATGGTCCCCTGGCGCGACGCCAAAACCCATGTGCTGACTCACACCCTGCATTATGGTCTCGGTTGTTTTGAAGGCGTGCGCGCCTATCACACCGAGAACGGCCCGGCCATCTTCCGCCTGAAAGAACACACAGACCGTCTGTTCCGCTCAGCGCACATCCTGAATATGAAAATGCCGTTCACCAAGGAAGAGCTGAACGAGGCTCAGTGCGCGGCGGTTCGCCAGAACAACCTGGACGAAGCCTACCTGCGCCCCATGGTGTTCCTTGGCTCTGAAGGCATGGGCCTGCGCGCCGACAACCTGAAAGTGCACGCCATGGTCGCCGCCTGGAGCTGGCCGTCCTACATGTCGCCGGAAGCCAAGGAACTGGGTATCAAGGTTCGCACCTCTTCCTACACCCGCCACCACGTGAACATCACCATGTGCAAGGCGAAGGCCAACGGCAACTACATCAACTCCATGCTGGCGCTGAACGAAGCTATCTCCGGCGGCGCGGAAGAAGCCCTGCTGCTGGATAACGAAGGCTACGTGGCCGAAGGTTCCGGCGAGAACATCTTCATCGTACGCGACGGTGTGCTGCACACCCCTGAGTTGACCTCCTGCCTGGAAGGCATCACGCGCGCCACCATCCTCGACTTCGCCCGCGACATGGGCCTGGAAGTGCGCGAGCGCCGCATCACCCGTGACGAGGTCTACATCGCCGAAGAAGCCTTCTTCACCGGCACCGCCGCCGAAGTACTGCCCATCCGTGAACTGGACGGCCGCCAGATTGGTGAAGGCAAGCGCGGACCCATCACCGAGAAACTGCAGGCGAAGTACTTTGCTGCGGTTAAGGGTGAGTTGCCGGAGCATTCGGATTGGTTGACTTTGGTGCGCTAATCGCTTGGAGAAGAGCTTGGGGTTTTAACTTAGTACAGCTTGGTTGCCCCAGGCACATCCCTGCGAAAGCGTTTGTATTCCCACTGGTATTGCTCGGGAGCTTCCTCGATACACTTTTCGACCGACCTGTTCAGTGCGGTCAGTGATTCGGTCAGATCCTGGGATTCAATGCCACTTTCGGCTTTGCGAATAACAATCTTGAATCCCTTTCCGTCCGGCAGTCGTTGGGCATAGCTGATTAAGGGTAAGGCCCCCGTCTTGTGTATTAGCTTGGTTGCCAGCGTCATTGTCATGGTCGGTATGCCAAAGAATGGCGCGACTGCGCCGCTTTCTTTGGGCGGGGCCTGGTCTGGCAGAATGCCAACAACCCCTCCTTTTTTAAGAATAGTGAAAAGCCGCGCGATTCCTCTCCGATTGGTGGCAACCAGCTCTGAGCCGCTCCGGCTGCGAACTTGTTTTATGTAGGCTTCCAGCCCCTCTTGGTTTGGGGGGCTATACAGCACTGCCATTTTGTATTTCTCAGCAAAAAATAATCCTGCCAATTCCCAGTTGCCCAAATGCGGTGCTAGAAATAGCAACCCCCTTTTACCTGCCTCATAGCTACGAAGTAACTCTTCACCTTCAACTTCTTTTATTTGGTCCAGGCATTTTTCTACCGGCCATTCCCACATCAGCGGCACTTCCATGGCGGTGGCGCCAGTCTCACGCAGGCTTTGGCGACCGAACTCTTCTATCTGTTCGTCGGTAAGGTCGGGATAGCATGCCCGAAGGTTTTTTTTGGTGGTATCGACAGAGCGACCGTTAAGCTTCCAGGCCATGCTGCCCAGAAAGCGACCGAGACGTTGGGCATTTTTCAGGCTCAAAAAGGAGAGAAGCTGGAAAATAACTTTTATAAGCTTGCTTGACACTGGTCACCTATTCAGAAATTAACAAAGCGCGAAAACTACCACCGTGGAAAGTGACAGACAAGAAGCGTTTGGTTCGCACTAAACGCGGCCATAGCTATCTTCGAAGCGGACAATGTCGTCCTCGCCAAGATAGGAACCTGACTGCACCTCGATGAGTTCGAGATCGATTACGCCGGGGTTTTCCAGGCAGTGCTTCTGGCCGATTGGGATATAGGTCGATTGATTCTCGGTAACCAAGTAACTTTTCTCTCCGTTTGTTACCTTCGCTGTACCGCTTACTACGATCCAGTGCTCCGCTCTGTGGTGATGCATTTGCACAGACAGTTTTGCGCCGGGTTTTACGGTAATCCTTTTAACTTGGTAACGGTTCCCGTTGTCGATCGAATCGTAAACTCCCCAAGGCCGATACACCTCGCGGTGATTCATGTGTTCGTGGCGGCCATCGTTTTTTATTTGTTCAACCACCTTTTTGACGTTTTGAACATTGTTTTTATGTGCAACGAGTAGAGCGTCTTTGGTTTCTATGACAACCAGGTCCTTCACGCCCAGGGTTGCCACCAGGCGGTTGTCTGCCCGCACGAGAGTGTTTTCTGTGTCCTGAGCAATAACATCTCCGGTCAAGCTGTTACCGTTATCATCTTTGGGTAGCGCATCCCACAATGCTGCCCAGGATCCAATGTCGCTCCAGCCGGCATCTAACGCCACTACCGCCGCGTTATCGGTTTTCTCCATTACGGCATAGTCTATGGAATCCTCCGGGCATTCCGAAAAAATGCTCTCACTGATGCGGGTGAAATGAAGATCAGCCTGTGCCTGGTCCAAGGCAGCTTGGCAGATCGCGAGGATATCTGGTCTGTGCAGCTCAAGTTCGGCCAGATATCGGCGGGCGCCGAACATGAACATTCCGCTGTTCCAGAAGTAATCGCCGGAAGATAAATAATTCTGGGCAGTACTTTGGTCTGGTTTCTCCACAAACCGGTTGACTGTGAACCCCTCCGAACCTAATTCCGAACCACGTTGGATGTAGCCGTAGCCTGTTTCGGCATGGCTGGGAACGATGCCAAATGTGACAAGTTTGCCACTCTTGGCAAGTGCTGCTGCGCGGCCAATGCTATTTTCGAATTCGGAGACATCCTGAATCAGGTGGTCTGCCGCCAGTACCAGCATAAGCGGGTCTTCGGCATCCTGATGCGCCCCCTTGATTAACTCCAATGCCGCGAGAGCGATAGCGGGTGCTGTGTTTCTGCCGCAAGGTTCAAGAAGAATCGGCGCGTTATCAAAGCCTGCCTGGCGCATCTGCTCCGCCGCCAGAAAGCGGTGTTCCTCATTGCAGATCAGGAGGGGGGTGGTGGTATTTACGTTGTCCAGTCGGCCGACGGTAAGTTGCAGCATGGAGAGACGATGGTCTGTCAGTTTGAGAAACTGCTTCGGGTTTAGTTGCCGGGATAAGGGCCAAAGCCGAGAGCCGGTGCCTCCGGCCAAAATGACTGGGTGAATCATTATCTTGCTGCTCCAAGCGCGGGTATCATGGTCGTGGTTTGATGTTATCATAAAGGACTTTTGATTCTGCGTACTGTCGGGCAGGGGTGAATGCCAGCTTGAAACATATTTTAATTGTCAATGACGGTAAGGCCGGCCACCTCAATCAGTCACTCGGGCTCGCAGAGGCTCTGGTGGAACTGCGGTCCGGGCTGGGCATTGAAAAAATAAAGCCTCTGTCGCGCTTTCGGGCGATGTTGGTCTTTGCTTTTGGGGTGCGCCCCTATGCCGGGCGTCGGCCGGAACTGATCATCGGGACGGGGCATGGAACGCATCTCACGCTTTTGGCACTGAAACGTTATTGGCGTACGCCGGTTGTCGTCATGATGAAGCCTTCAGCTCCGTTACGACTTTTTGATCTCTCCCTGATTCCCGAACATGATCATCCTCCAGAGCGTTCAAACGTCATCACCACAAGCGGTGCTTTGAACCGGGTTCGTCCTGCCAGAAAGCGGCCCGGGAAAGGGATGGTTCTTATTGGTGGTCCATCAAAAAACAGTGATTGGGATGAAGAGCGCCTATTAAGGCAGGTAGAGACGCTGGTGCAGAGGGATCCTGGTGATTGGCTTTTAACCACGTCACGACGCACGCCTTCCTCTACAACCGAAGCGTTGAGAAAAATCACAGGTGTTGAAGTGGTACCTTCGGACTTGACGCCAGAGGGATGGTTGCCTGAGAAGCTCGCCTCAGCTGAGCAGTGTTGGGTTACGGAGGACAGCGTCTCGATGATCTATGAGGCCTTGAGTGCGGGCTGCTCGGTTGGTGTTTTTGAAGTGCCTTGGCGAACCGAAGGGCGATTAGTTAGGGGGATCAAGAAGTTGAAGGAAAGAGGCGTTCTGACCTCTTTTGATCACTGGTCCGGAAAGCCGCTGCCTCCGCCGCAGCATGAATTCAATGAGGCTCAGCGGTGTGCGCAAATAATTACGGAGAGAGGGTTGATATGAAGCTGCCGACACTAGAAACGGCTAAGATTGGGATTATTGGCTTGGGTTACGTTGGCTTACCTCTCGCGGTTGAGTTTGGCAAGCATTATCCCGTGGTTGGCTTTGATATTGACCAGGATCGAATTCTTGAGTTGGAAGCTGGCCATGACAGCACCCTGGAGGTCGAGGATGAAGCTCTGTCTGATGCCAAGCGCCTGAGCTTCAGCGCTGATCCGGAAAGTCTGCGCAGTTGTAATGTTTATATTGTGACGGTTCCCACCCCCATTAATGGCCAGAAGCAGCCTGATCTCACTCCCCTTATTAAGGCGTCGGAAACGCTTGGCCGACTGGTGGGGCCCGGAGACATTGTGGTCTACGAATCGACGGTATACCCAGGCGCGACTGAGGAAGATTGTATTCCTGTGATTGAAGGCATTTCAGGCCTGCGCTTCAATGAAGACTTCTATGCAGGTTACAGCCCTGAACGTATTAATCCAGGCGATAAGGTTCATCGCGTAACCACGATAAAGAAAGTGACTTCTGGCTCAACACCGGAAGTGGCCGATATTGTCGATGCGCTTTATCGAACCATCATCACAGCAGGTACTCACAAAACCAGCAGCATTCAGGTTGCTGAAGCGGCGAAAGTGATTGAGAACACCCAGCGAGATCTCAACATCGCCTTGGTGAATGAGTTAGCCATCATTTTCAATCGCTTGGGCGTTGACACTGAAGAGGTTCTTGAAGCTGCGGGTACGAAGTGGAACTTTCTGCCATTCAGGCCCGGTTTGGTTGGTGGTCATTGCATAGGCATTGATCCTTATTATCTGACCTATAAAGCCCAGTCAGCTGGCTATATTCCGGATGTGATTCTTGCTGGAAGGCGCATCAACAGCAATATGGGAGCCTATGTCGCTGACGAAATGGTCAAGGGCATGTTGCGCAAACGTATTCACGTGGTTGATAGCCGCATTCTGATACTGGGGTTAACCTTCAAGGAGAATTGTCCGGACCTGCGCAACACCCGCGTTATAGATATTATTCGGGTGCTGGAGAGTTTCGGAGCCCAAGTGGACGTCTATGATCCTTGGGCCGATGCTGACGAGGCAGAAGCGGAATATGGCCTCCGGCCGATTGCTCATCCTGTTGCTGGTCAGTATGACGCAATTATGCTGACGGTGGCCCATCGCGAGTTCCATGAACTGGGCGCTGAGGCGATACATCAATGGGGCAAGTCTGAGCACGTTCTTTATGACTTGAAATATGTTTTGCCTGCAGATCAGGTTGATCTGCGGCTGTAATCACTGGTTGCCAAGTATTTATGAAGGTTGTTCAGGTATTGCCCGCACTGGATGGTGGCGGTGTGGAAAAAGGCACGCTGGAAATTGCCAAAGGATTGGTCGAAAGTGGTCATCAATCCATAGTGCTTTCAGCCGGTGGAAGGATGACCGCCCAGCTCGAAGCTGAAGGTAGTCAACACATTACCTGGGATCTTGGTAAAAAGTCTCCACTAACCTTTCGACATGTTTGGGCCTTGCGGCGTTGGTTGAAGCGCGAGAAACCCGATATTCTGCATTTGCGTTCACGAATGCCGGCTTGGGTATGTTGGTTTGCATGGAGAGGGCTGCCTGAAAGCGCGCGCCCGCGTTTGGTGACGACAGTTCACGGCCTGTACTCGGTCAGTCGATACAGTGAAATTATGTGTCGTGGTGAGCGGGTTATTGCTGTCTCTAATACCGTCCGCAACTATATCCATGAGAACTATCCCCAAACCGACAAGGGGCGTGTCCGGCTTGTATACCGAGGTATCGACCCGGACGACTTCCCTCTGGATTACAGTCCAACAGAAGACTGGATCAGTCGCTGGTATCAGACATACCCCCAGCTTAAAGGTAAACGCGTGCTGACTCTCCCGGGTCGTCTTACCAGGCTCAAAGGGCACCATGACTTTATCGATTTGATCAAGAAATTGCGGGATGCCGGGCAGGAAGTTCAAGGTTTGATTGTGGGAGGGGAGGACCCGAAGCGAAAGGCTTATGCCCAGGAAATACGTGAAAGGATTGCCCAAGAGGGCCTTGGCGATAGTCTGCACCTAACCGGAGCACGGCCTGATATACGTGAAATATTCGCAGTTTCCGATTTGGTTCTGTCCTTATCAAACAAACCAGAATCTTTTGGACGGACGGTCGTTGAAGCGTTAAGTATGGGCGTGCCTGTTATTGGCTATGACCATGGCGGTGTGGGCGAGGTTTTGGCCCAGCTTTATCCCCAGGGGAGAGTGCCTTTGGGAGATCCCGAATCGCTGTATCGTGCGGTAATTGAAAGCTTGGGTTCTGCTCAATCCCCCCTGACAAATGATCGTTTTCTATTACGTGAAATGGTCACGCAAACCCTGGATTGCTATCAGGAGTTGCTTCAATGATATGGGGCATGGCTCTGCTGGTGGCAATCTCGCTACTGCTTTTCAGCAATCGATACGGCTGGTGGCGGCCCGCCGTCGGATTGGAGCATCCACGTATATTGATGTATCACATGGTGAGTGAGCATCGCTCAAAAGCCAAGTTCAATAAGCTTCGCGTAAAGCCAGCAGCGTTTGATTGGCAGGTACGCTGGCTTAAAGAAAATGGCTGGCACTTTGCCGTTATGTCTGAGCTTGAGCACCCTGATAGATTGCCGCCTAAAACCGTTTTCCTGACCTTTGATGACGGCTTCGCCGATAACTATCACATGGCTCACCCGGTACTTAAAAAGTACGGGGCGAAGGCCACTCTTTATCTGGTGGTGGATCGGTTTGATCGTGACTGGTCCACCGCCAAAAAAGCTCACCATAATACCGGAGAGCTTATGCGTGAGCCTAAGCTGAGCGATGAGCAGGTTTCTGAGATGCTCGCCAGTGGTTGTTGGGAGCTCGGCGGTCATACTTTGACCCACGCCAACCTGGCGCGGCTGGATGAGCCAGAAAAGTTTGCAGAAATCAAAGGGTGTCATGATGAGTTGGCGAGGCAGTTTGATTGTCTGGTATCCAGCTTCGCCTACCCGTTTGGTATTTACGATGAACAGGACGTTCGATTGGCCAAAAAGTCAGGGTATGCAAGCGCAGTAACCACGGTTGAAGGCATAGACACGGATCTTAAAGCATGTCTTCATGAACTGAGTCGTATCAAAATTTCGGGCAAGGATAACCGGCTGGCATTCCGACTTCGAATGCGAACAGGCAGAAGAGGATAAAGAATGAAGGTTTGTCAGATCATGGCCGGAGATGAAGAAGGCGGTCTGGAAAATCATGTCGTTGAGCTTAGCAATGGCTTGGTTGACCACGTTGATGAAGTAGTGGTCATTGCCCATGAAAAATATCGGGAACGCTTCCGACCGGAGGTCCGATTTTTGGCGCTGGACTTGAGTGGCGGTCGCCGTAATCCCTGGCTGCTAATGCGCTTGGCAATGCTGATCCGCAGGGAAGCGCCTGATATCGTGCATGCCCAAGCGAACAAGGCAGTTGACATGTTGGGTCGGATTCGTGCGTTTGTTCCTGGTTACCGGATAGGGACCCTACATAATCGGAAAAAAAGTCTTGGAATGTATTCTCGGATGCAGACCGTGATTGGCGTCAGTCAAGGCGTGAGTGAAGGGCTTGTACATCCGGATATTTGTCTGGTTTACAACGGCATCCCGCCCTATAAAGGTACCAGATATAGTAGAGCTGGATTGGCAGCTGAATTTCAATTTGATCCAGCGTGGCCTATAGCGATAGCCGTGGCTCGGTTGGTGCCCGCGAAGGGGTTCCAGGAGCTTATTCGTGCCTGGCCAGCCGACAAAGGCCAGTTGCTTATAGTAGGAGATGGGCCGGAACGAGAACCGCTGGCCGCTTTAATAGCTGATCTAGACCTTGAGCAGAAAGTGGTTCTGTCTGGCTATCGGCCCGACGCAAGGGGGCTGATGACGGGCGCAGACCTCCTTTTGGTATCTTCTCGTCGTGAAGGCTTTAACTATACGGTGGCTGAGGCATTGTCTTGCGGTTTACCGGTATTATCGACACGAGTTCCGGTGGCGCAGGAGATTTTACCGGAGTCTTATTTGGTTCCCGTCGATAACCCGCAGGCTCTCAATGAGGCATTAAGTCGAGTTTTGGGTAACGTTGAGACGGCTCTGATTGATCAACAATCATTGTTTGATTGGGCGCGTAGCACGTTCACTATAGACCATATGGCTGCCCAAACGGCTTCCATATATCAGGAGCGATACCAGCAGGTGGGGCAATGAGCCATTCCCCGAAAAAGATGAGGATATTGTTGCTGAGCGATGGCCTGCCCGGTCATCTTAGCCAGTCCCGTGGGCTCGTTAAATGGTTGGAGGATCGGTACTCGGTTGAAGCTAGCGAAGTCAAAATTGGATTGAGATATAAACCACTCGCAAGGCTTATTCTGCCTTACATGGCACGGTTCCGGCGTTTGGCACCCCTCGTGATGAAGTTTTATCGTGGAGTCCCGGATAATCTCCATGCCACCGATCTGATTGTTTCTGCTGGTGGCTCTACCTCGTTTTTAAATGTCGCTTTGGCTCAACACTGGGAGATTCCAAATATCTTTCTGGGGTCCAAACGGCGACTGCGTTCGAACGATTTTACTGCCCACCTGACTCTGGAGCCGACGGGCGAACCGCGCAATATCGTCATGATGGTGCCGCCGACCATGATCGAACCTCAAGATTTGGAGCATAAAGGAGAAGAGCTTCGGCGGTCACTGGGTCTCGCGCCTGATGAAAAGCTGAATATGCTGGCCATTGGGGGTGATGGTGCGGGTTATCGGTATGATGGCCAATCGGTGCAACAGATAGCGGAGTTAATGATGCAAGAGCATCAGCGCACCGGTAAACGTTGGCTTCTGACGACTTCGCGGCGGACTGGTTCAGAATTGGAGCATGAGCTTCGCCAGTCCATTCCTGCCGAGATCCTGGCGGACAGCGTATGGTGGTCGGCATCCCCTCGCAAGGTCATGGCTGCGTATATAGGCGCTTCTGACGTGCTGTTTGTTACGGCAGATAGCATGTCGATGATTTCTGAGGCGATCGCCAGTGCCAAGCCTACCATGGTGGTGCAGCCGGAGACCGCACAACCAGAGCAGCGCTACCATCAAGCCTTGCAGCGCTATGATCATAATGGGCTGTGTCACGTGATAAAGCTTGGCAAGCCATCGGTTCCGTCCCCTGCCGGTTCTTCATCGGTTACACAGGCGCGTGAGGCTGTAGTTGACCAGCTTGCCAGGAGGTTGGGATTCTGAGTGCCTCCTACGCCATACGGTATGGAACTGATATTTCCTCCGTCACCTAGCTGCAATGATTCACTTCATCGCCCTAGGCTTTCTTGCTAGACTCCCGCGTTCAGGCTCTCTACCTAGCCGCGGTTGGGCCTTCGGGTTTATATAGCAAGGGTCGGGGCATGGCTCAGGGTGCCATCAGGTTTTCCATCGGAATGGGGCCACTTCACTCGTTTATCAGTATGGTCCAAGGAGACTCTTAGTTTTGGTTAATCGCCGAATTCCCCAAAAGTTACACTTTGTATGGGTGGGTGACGACGCTTTATGCCCGCATAATTGCATTGACAGTTGGCGGGAACTGCATCCCGATTTCGAAATCCGCTTGTGGGGTAATGCCGACTGGAAGGAGCGTCCTTGGCGTACTCGTCATCATATGGATGCAATTGCCGCTACCGGGCAGTTGTGTGGCGTGGCGGATCTCATGCGTTGGGAAATACTGATGGATGAAGGCGGCATGGTGTTGGACGCAGATAGCGTTTGCCTGTCACGAATCCCGGACTGGATGTTCGACTGCACAGCCTTTGCCAGTTGGGAGAATGAGCATGTTAAGCCCGGGCTGATTGCAAATGGTTTTTTCGCTGCACATCCTGGCGACCGGCTTGTTGCAAGGCTTGTGGATACCTTCGTTAAGGCTGAAAATCTGGCAACACGATATGTTTGGTACAAATTGAAGCATAAACGTTTGGCGTCCTGGCGCACTACGGGGCCTCTTGCCCTGAGTGAGGCGTACCGCAGCATGAACTATACCGCCCTTACGGTACTGCCAAGTCAGTTCTTTATGCCCAAACACTACTCCGGAGTGCGCTACGAAGGTGATGGGCCGGTCATATGTCACCAGTTGTTTGCCAGTACTGGCACGTCCGGTTATCAGGAACTATTAAAGCTTTCTGCTACAGAAATCCGAGGTTACGCAATGGGGGACCTGATCAATGGCGGCAGTAACCGTTAAGCGACTGGAGGGCGGGCTGCCTTGGATTTTATGGTTTTTTCTGGGAATGGCTGTTCTCCAGCCTAGCGATGATCTGTTTCGCTTTGTTTACTTTGCCGGCATTCTGCCTCTAACGCTTTATTTGTATTGGTATAACCGTGGGCACGCGCAGCCTTTGCTCCGTAGTCTGATTCCGGGTGTTGCACTGTTACTGTTTCTTTTTATGAGCGTGACCTGGAGTTCGCATGTGAGTGAGTCGGCTGGCCGCTATTTCCGCTGGTTTCTGGAGACCGTGATTTTCTTTGCAGCGGTGGCCTGGTGCGGATACCAGGTTCGCAGGGAAAACCTGGCTTTTGGCAGGTATCTTCACTTAATTGTGTTAGCGGCGGCCATTGCCAGCCTTGGCCTCTATATTTACCAAGGGAATTATCCTCGGCGCCTGGAGGGTATCGGGTTGCTGGGCCATCCTGTCATGGGCTCCAGTGTCCTGGTTTCGCTATGGGCCCTCGGCACCCTCGACACGAAGATGCACGCGAACCGTTGGCTTTGGCTGCTTATGAGCGCTGGCATCGCCGTTATGGCATTTGTCTTCCTCAGCCAGAGTCGGGGGCCATTGCTCGCACTTTTCGGTTTCATTTCATGTTTGATCGTATTGCTCCTGCTGAAAAGGCGAGTCACGCGATACTGGGGCATCGCCCTGCTGGCCCTGTTGGCGGCCGGGGCCGCAGCGGTGACCGAGACGCAACTCCTGGCATCAATGATTGACCGCGGTGACAGCTACCGCCTGGAAATCTGGACCGCAATTATTGGGCAATGGCGTGGCTTCTGGTTGACGGGAGTTGGAATCGCCACTCCGTTCCCCGCCTCCGAAGCCGGTCAGGCCGCACGTGGCGTAACAGGAATAACTATAGCTCACCCTCATAATATTCTGATTTCAATGTGGTTATTTGTGGGTATTCCAGGGGTGCTGCTGTTTTCCGGCTTTGTTCTGCACGTTCTTAAGAGAGTTTGGTACGGCCTCGTGTCGCCATGGAGGGGTCTGGGAGTAGCAATTCTACTTGTGACGCTGGCGTTATGCTTTACCGATACATACCGTCTAATCTCAAGTCCTAGGCCAATGTGGGTTATTTTCTGGCTGCCTTTTGGCTTTCTTTTGGGCTGGAGTGTGGCTTTACCTGCTCGGCCAGAATTAGATCGGGATTCCGGTGCCGCAGAACGAGAACAAGGCTGACCCCATGCGTATCCTTCATCTGGCCAATCATCATATTTTTAGCGATGCCGGGCACTTTTATATGTGCGATCGCAAGTTTTCCAGCGGCTTTGATCGGCTCGGTCACTGTGTTTACGACTACAGTTACAAGGACATGCTGAGGGCCTCTAATGTTTTTCGGTCCAGCAAGCTCGGTCATCGAAAAGTCGCTGAGCAACTGCGCAGCATCGTCCAGGCATTTCAACCGGACGTTTTGTTGCTCGGCCACGTCAACCTGCCACGGGAGTTGCTGGATGACCTGCGAGCTGTTCGACCCTCCATGCAGGTGATTGGCTGGTTCGTAGATTATGTAGAAGATCGTCGTATCGGGCATCTCCGTTCTATGGCTTCCGCAATTGATGCACTTTATGTCACCACCGGAGGGGAACCTCTCCGAACGCTGGGGCGTGAGCTCGGAGTGCCGGTGATCGGTTATCTGCCCAATCCGGTACATCCCGCCCTAGAAAGCGGTTGTGTCTGGGAGCGCGAAAGCTGGGATTACGATTTGGTCTATTGCGGTGCGGACCGAAAAGCGCCAGCCCGGCGTCAGTTGCTGGAGCAGTTGGTCGACAAATTGCCTAAGGTGCGGATGGCGATTCGTGGCTCTCTCGACCAGCCACCGGTTTATGGCCAGGAGTATCTTGATCTTCTACAGCGCTCCTTGTGTGGGCTGAATTTGTCCAAGCATCATGATCTCTACTGGTACAGTTCGGATCGCATTGCCCAGCTCACTGGCAACGGCCTCTGCACCCTTTCCCAGCGTATCCCGGGGTTTGAAGAACTCTACGGCGAGGACGAAGTCGTTTATTTCGACAGCGAGGCTGAGCTGGTCGACAAGATTCATTACCTGGCAGAACATCCTGCTGAAGCGGCCGTTATCGGTCGACGGGGGTGGCAGAAAGCACACAACACCTTTAACGTGGACCGCATTTGTCGATATATGCTCGAGGGAGTGGAGGGTACCTTCAGCGAGGACTATCTTTGGCTCAGCTCTTACTTCCGGCTATAAACCAAAACTAGAGACGACTACTATTATGAGTTTAGCGAGAGACTGGTTGAACAGGCAGTTGTTGCATTGGGGGTATCGAGTGGAGCGAACCCTCAAGCCGGATCTGTTTGAGATACTGTTATGGCGATTCATCGAAATTAACGACAGAGAGCTTCAGTTTATCCAAATCGGTGCCAACGATGGGGTGAATTATGACCCGTTGCGATCAGTGGTGACCAATAAACGAGTTAAAGCGCAAGGCGCGGTGATCGAACCAGTGCCTCGTTTTTTCGAGTTGCTGCAACAGAACTATGCAAAATACCCATCTATTGAGCCACTGAATGTCGCCATTCACAATGTGCAGCGCACAGCGAATCTGTATTACGTGGACGAGCGCTCGGTGAAGGAGCTACCCAAATGGGTTCTTGGCATAGCTTCATTTGATCGTTCGCACTTGGTCAGGAATGGAGTGCCCGAGGACAAGATTAGAAGTACGGAAGTGCCGTGCAAAACTGTGGTCGAGATCTACGAGGAGCAGCAGCTTTCCCGTCTAGACCTGTTGCAGATTGATACCGAAGGCTATGATGCCACGATCATCCGTGGACTGGACTTCGACAGGCTTCGTCCTCGCCTGATTCACTTTGAGCATGGCCTGCGTGACGGTTTGATGAGCGAGAAGGATTTTGTCTCACTGGTTGGTTTTCTCAACTCCCAAGGCTATCAGGTGCTGCCGGAAGACTATGACGCCATTGCTTTCAAGCCTAATGACCTGCTTGGTTCTCTGCTTGACAAAGGGTGACTAGGTTTCCCGCCGTGCAAGGTAAAATCAAAACCGCTGCCCGGATTACATTCCCGGCCTTTGGGGTTGATTTGCCACGACGGTCTCTAGCGCCAGTTCTAGCCGTTCTCCGACCACTTCGGGCACATAGCGCTGCTTAAGTGTCTGAAAGCCTTGGCGGCGCAAATGTGATGCCTGGGCGCTATCCGCGATGAGGCGCTCCATGGCGACCGCCAGAGCCTTCGGGTCGTCTACGGGGCAGACTAGAGCCTCCTCCCCATCACGACATATTTCCGAAGGCCCCTCGGCTGACGTTACTACCAACGGAATGCCGTAGTTGAACGCTTCCAGAATTATCAGGCCGAACGGTTCATGGCGGGATGGTACACAGAGAATGTCAATTCGTTCAAAAAGAGTCGCGCTGTTGGGCAGCCAGCCGGGCATCGATACTCGGTCGCGGAGCCCCAGTTGCTTGATTTGGTTCTCCAGTAGCTCCCGCTCGGCTCCGTCACCCGCTAAGGTAGCAGTAAACGGAACCCGTTTGTCCTTAAGCAGTCCAAGGGCGGCGAGGAATAGATCGAAGCCCTTGTATTGCACGAAGCGACCGATGGCACCCAGATGGACCGGCTGCTGGTAAGGCCTTTCGGGTGGCAGGACTTCCTGGCTGTCGGGGAGCATATTGGGCACCAGAAAATGCGGCTTGCCTTCAGCGCCCTCGGCCTTTAGTCGTTCTTCGATGCAGCGAGTGATGTTGATGAAAGCGTCAGCGTCTACGCAGCGCTTGGGATTGAGGCTGTGCATGACGCAGACGACGGGCACACGACCGCGAGCGGCTCGTTTCATCAGTGCTATCGAGCGTGAACAATGAGCGATAACCACGTCGGCCTTTGTTCGTTGGAGCAGGCTCATTGCCTTGATTGTTGCGATAGGATCGAAATGCCCATGATTATTGATATAGGTCAGATCTCCGGCTATTGCCGGCCCGCTTTCTGCCCGTCTTCGTTCCCGTTTGTGGATGACTGTTGTGGTGGTGTGGCCGCGCTCTGTAAGAACCCGAGCGTAGTCCAGCACTACTTTCCAGCGTCCGCCGACAGCGTCACCAAGTACTATATTTAGTATTCGCATTCTCTGCTCTGGTCTTAAGTCGTTGTTTGCGGCGGGCGTTGTGCTTTTCCCGCATATTTTTTTAGCTTGTCATGGAAGCTTGACGTTAGCCTTTCTTCTGACGTTTTTTATAAAACCCAGGATCATCCGGATCCGGTCGGGTCTTGAATCGCCGATGCATCCACAGATACTGGTCGGGCGCTTTGCGAATTTCCTGCTCGATGAACGCATTGATGCGTGTGGCATCTTCCAGGTCGTCACCACTGGGGAAGTTCTCCAGTGGTGGGTGAAAATAGATGTCATAGCCGGGCTTGTCATCGTGGCGGAAGTGGCTGAAGGGCATCACCACGCAGCCACTGCGTTCGGCAATTCGGGAGGTGGCGGTAATGGTGCCCGCCGGAATGCCAAAGAAGGGCGCGAAAACAATGTCCTTGCGGCCGTAGTCCTGGTCGGTGGCATACCAGACGGCGCGGTTCTGTTTCAGGCAGCGCAAAAGCCCGCGCAAGTCACGGGCACCCAGTACCTTGCCGTAGCGGCGTTCCCGGCGGCGGGTCATCACGGCGTTCATCAGCGGGTTGTTGTGATCACGCTGCATGACGTCCGACTTTATATACTCGGTGGACAGCGAGCCACCCATTTCCAGGGTGCTGAAGTGCGCGCCCACCAGCAAAATGCCTTTGCCCCGTTCCAGGGCTTCATTGAAGTGATCAAGGCCGTGGATGTTGGTGATCTTCTTGAGCTTCGCTGTGTCTCTGAACCAGCCAATACCCACTTCCATCAGACCAATCCCGTTGGCCATGAACGAGTTGCGAACGAGGGCGTTGCGCTGTTGCTCGTTAAGCTCCGGGAAGCACAGCCGGATGTTGGTTTCGGTAATGTGGCGACGGGATTTGCCAAATTTCAGAGTCAGAAGGCCAGCCATCCGGCCCAGCCACCATTGCAGCCGCAGTGGTAGCTGCGCGACAAACCACATAGTCCCAATGCCCAACCAGGTTGGCCACCATCTTGGGTGGAGGTAGGCTGTATAGTCCGTGTTTCTCGGGAGTTTGCGATGTTTCTTGCTCAAAATAGTTAACCCTGGATCGACAAACGGTTTGTCGGAGGGCAAGATGCCCTGCGACAGAATAACCGCACTATGATAACGCATCGTTTCGCCGGGAGTCCCGCGTGTTGCTCTTCATTTATTCCCAATTAATCAGGTTGGCCCTGCCGTTTATATTATTCCGGCTCTGGTGGCGTGGCCGGAAGGCGCCAGCTCGACGCAAGGACTGGTCGCATCGCTTGGGATGCGTGCCCAGGCTTCAGGGAACCGTTATCTGGGTACATGCGGTGTCTGTCGGGGAAACCATTGCGGCGGGACCGATGGTAAATCGCCTTCTGCGGAGTAATCCCGATGCGACCATCCTGATGACAGCGACCACCGATACCGGCCTCGCCCAAGCCAAAAAAATGTTCGGCGAGAGGGTGGCATACGCTTACGCGCCTTACGACACCCCGGGTGCCATTCGCCGCTTCCTGCGCAGGGTTGATCCGCGCATCCTGGTCATACTGGAAACCGAAATCTGGCCCAATATGATTGATCAGTGCCATCGCTTCGAGGTGCCTGTGTTCCTGATCAATGCCCGCTTGTCGGAGCGCTCTGCCCAGGGCTACGAGCGTGTGCGCGGGTTGGCGGCGCCAATCATGAAAAAAATTACCTGGATTGCCGCCCAGGCCGAGAAAGACGCGCAGCGGTTTCGGCGCATTGGTGTTGCGCCAGAGTGCGTGGAAGTCACCGGCAGTGTGAAGTTCGACGTTGATATTTCCGAAGAAACCCGCGCGGCGGCCCTACGTTGCCGACAGTCGCTGGGTAAGCGCCCGATTTGGGTGGCGGGCAGCACTCATTCCGGGGAGGACGCCCGGTTACTGGAAGCCCACCGAATCGTTCTTGAACAGCATCCCGAAGCCTTGCTGATTATCGTGCCCCGGCATCCCGAGCGCTTTGATTCCGTTGCTCAACTGGTAACCGATAGCGGCTTTAAGCTGGCGCGCCGGTCACTTGAGCAGAGCGCAGAGGGAGCCCAGGTGTATCTGGGCGATACCATGGGTGAGCTGATGATGCTCTACGGCGCAGGGGATATTGCGTTTGTGGGTGGCTCACTGGTTGAACGTGGTGGTCATAACCCGCTGGAACCTGCGGCCTGGTCCATGCCCGTGTTGACCGGTCCCCATGTGTTCAATTTTGAAACCATCTTTGAGCGGTTACAGGCCAATGGCGGTGTTCAGGTTGTGCAGGGGGCGCCGGAACTGGGGCGGGCCATCGCCGGGCTGGTGGCTGCGCCGGATGAGTGCCGGACGGTCGGTCAGCGGGCGCTAGAGGTTGTGAACAGCAATCGCGGAGCGCTGGATAAGGTGGTTGAGGGCATCGTCGAGCGGCTGTAAGGCCGGGGCGCTACCTTGACAGGCAGGCCCCGGGCCCATCCGTTATTGCATCGGGCTGTCCAGGGTCTGTTTGTCGTTTGCCAGGACCTCTATGCCGCGGGCTCCCTCGCTCAACCAGTTGTTCAGCTCCAGCAGATCCTCCGGACTCAGGGTGCCTGCTGCCTGCTTCAACTGCAGGGTGTTGACGACATAGTCATAGCGGGCGTTGGCGTAATCCCGCAGCGCAACGTAGTAAGCCCGCTGAGCATCCAGAACCTCCACAATATTGCGCGTGCCCACATCGTACCCGGCCAGTGTGGCGTCCAGGGCGCTTCGGCGGGACACAATGGTCTGCTTGAGTGCGTTGGCGGTTTCGATGTTGTTGTTGACGGTCAGGAACAGGCTTCGGGTGTTGACCTGAACGTCTCGTTTGACTGTTTTCAGATCCTGCTCGGCCGCTATTACGAGCGACCGCTGCTGCCGCACGCCGGCCTGTGTCCCTCCACCGGAGTACAGGGGTACATTAAGGCTGAGCCCGATCACGGCCTGAGTGCCTTCGCCGCCCTGACTGGCAAAGGAACGCCCGCTGTAATCGGTTTCCCCGTAAGATGCTTCGAGGTCCAGTGTAGGCAGGTGTCCGGACTTGGCCACTTTCAGGTTGGCCTCGCTGGCATTGAGTTCATACAGTGCTGCCTGAATGGACCAGTTCTGCTTGAGGGCAGTTGCTTCCCAGGCGTTCGGGTTCATTGGTTCCGGGCGGGCCAGTGGGAAATTCTGGCGAAGGTTGTCCAAGTCTTCCGGGTAGTCTCCAGTCAAGCGTGCCAGTTGTTCCTTGGCGACATTCAACTGGTTCTCAGCCGCAATGCGCTGACTTTTGGCGTCATCATAGCTGGCCCGGGCTTCATACACTTCGGTGATGGCAATCAGGCCAACATCAAAACGCTCCTGCGCCTGTTCGTACTGGCGCTGAATGGCCGCTTCGGTAGCCTGGGCCGTTGCCACTGTGTCCTGCGCACGAAGCACGTTGAAGTATGCTGTGGACACGTCCAGCATCAGTTGTTGCTGCGCCAGGTTGTATTGGGCTTCTGCGGCGTCTGTCTGGAACTGGCTGGCGTCAAACCGGAACCAGTTCTCTGCGCGAAACACTGGCTGCGTCAACTGGACCCCATAGCTCAAAGAGCGGTAGCTATCGTCCCCGATGCCGTTCCTGGATTCAAAATCGGTATGGTTGCCTTCCGCGAATGCAGATAGCAGCGGTAAAAGCGTGCTCTTGGTGACATCCGTGGCCGCTCGTTGGGCTTCCAGTTGCGCCTTGGCCGAGGCAATGCCTGAGTCGTAAGACAGCGCCTGTTCATAGGTTTCCATCAGATCCAGAGAAAATGCAGGCTGAGCTGCAAGCAGGGTGATCAGTCCTGGAAGTAAACGTTTCTTCATTATTTCTCCTGACAAGCTGTCTCCGGGGCATCCGTGAGCTGGATACAGGGCTAAAGAAGACCATTATGGACAATAATGGTCTCCGTCTCTACACTCGCTATTATCACTCATTTTTGTGAGGTTTCGCCTCACAATATGTTCGCGTCTTGACGGGGTGCTGTTCGCCAAAACCGGCGATCGGCTGAGATTGCATCGCAGAACCCGCGACCTGATCCGGATAATACCGGCGTAGGAATTAAGACTACCTGACCAGGCCCGCAATGCCTTCTGGGCATTTGCTGGCTTTGCTCCGTCATACGCGACCCGACCACCAACCGAACCGGGAGCAAACCATGACGGAACTGCCAGCCTACCTCAGCGACTCCGCAAAAGTGGATTCCGCAGCAATCAAACCATTACCAAGCTCACGAAAAATATACGTGCAGGGTAGCCGACCCGATCTTCGGGTGCCAATGCGGGAAATTACTGTGGAGGATACGCCCACCGAAATGGGCGGCGAAAAGAATCCACCAGTACGGGTGTATGACACCTCAGGCCCCTATACAGACCCTGACGCGACCATTGACCTTCGCAAGGGACTTGAGCCCGTTCGTGCCGCCTGGATTGCCGAGCGCGGCGATGTCGAAAAGCTGGAAGATTACACCTCCGAGTTCACACGCCGGCGCATGAAAGATCCGCAGCTGGACCCACTGCGCTTTATGGACGAGCGCAAACCCCTGCGGGCCAAGGCCGGCCGGAATGTCAGCCAGATGCACTATGCCCGCAAAGGCATCATCACTCCGGAAATGGAATACATCGCCATCCGGGAAAACATGAAGCTGCATGAAGCCCGTGAACAGGGCCTGCTGGAAGATCAGCACCCGGGGCAGTCGTTCGGTGCCAGCCTGCCGAAAGAAATCACTCCGGAATTTGTGCGCGACGAAGTGGCCCGTGGCCGCGCCATCATCCCCGCCAACATCAACCACCCTGAAACAGAGCCGATGATCATCGGTCGCAACTTTCTGGTAAAGATTAACGGCAACATTGGTAACTCGGCCGTCAGTTCTTCTGTTGAAGAAGAAGTGGAAAAACTGACCTGGGGTATCCGCTGGGGCTCAGACACAGTCATGGACCTGTCCACCGGCAAGAACATTCATGAAACCCGCGAATGGATTATCCGCAACTCTCCTGTGCCTATTGGCACCGTGCCCATTTACCAGGCGCTTGAGAAAGTTGGCGGCGTAGCCGAAGACCTGACCTGGGAAATCTTCCGCGACACCCTGATTGAACAGGCCGAGCAGGGTGTGGACTACTTCACCATCCATGCCGGTGTTCGCCTGCACCATGTGCCCATGACCGCCAAGCGCACCACCGGTATCGTTTCTCGTGGCGGTTCCATCATGGCCAAGTGGTGTCTGGCTCATCACAAGGAAAGCTTCCTGTACGAGCACTTCGAAGACATCTGCGAGATCATGAAAGCCTACGATGTGGCCTTCAGCCTCGGCGACGGCCTGCGCCCGGGCTCAATCGCAGACGCCAACGACGCCGCCCAGTTCGGCGAACTGGAAACCCTGGGCGAACTCACCAAGATTGCCTGGAAGCACGACGTACAGTGCATGATCGAAGGCCCCGGCCACGTGCCCATGCACCTGATCAAGGAAAACATGGACAAGCAGCTGGAGTGCTGTGACGAAGCACCGTTCTACACCCTCGGCCCGTTGATCACCGACATCGCGCCGGGCTACGACCACATCACCTCCGGCATCGGCGCGGCCATGATCGGCTGGTACGGTTGTGCCATGCTCTGCTACGTCACCCCGAAAGAACACCTGGGCCTGCCCAACAAGGACGACGTGAAAACCGGCATCATCACCTACAAGATCGCCGCGCATGCTGCGGACCTTGCCAAAGGCCACCCGGGCGCCCAGATCCGTGACAACGCGCTGTCCAAGGCCCGTTTCGAGTTCCGCTGGGAAGACCAGTTCAACCTGGGCCTCGACCCGGACACGGCACGCGCCTATCACGACGAAACCCTGCCGAAGGACTCCGCCAAAGTCGCCCACTTCTGCTCCATGTGCGGCCCGAAATTCTGCTCCATGAAAATCTCGCAGGAAGTGCGAGACTACGCCAAGGAGAATGGCCTGGACGAAACACTCGCCATTGATGCGGGCATGGAAGAGAAATCGCGGGAGTTTGTGGAATCGGGCGGCAAGATATACGACAAGGTCTGAGCCTCGGTGTCTTGATCATGTAGCCTGCAAGTTTGTGCGGAAGCCATGGCGGGCCCGCCACGGTTCCACTCAGCCTTGGCAGTTATCATTCAGGCAACTTGTTTCTTCGCGGTTGCCTGAGCAATTCGCTGCTCGATGTCGACACTGGAGATAATCTCAAAATCCGTGAATAGAGCCACTGGCTTCAAAGCGTTGCCACTTTGTTTTTCGAGCCTGATAAATCCCTTGTCACTCAGCGATTTTAACGTGTGAGATAAGTTGCCTTTCGCTCGCCCCGTGAGGCGAGCCAGTTCCGTCACCGTTTGTGGCTTTTCCGAGTCAATCAAGCGCAGCAGTTTAATGTTCTCCGGACGCAAAACCTGTGACACCGCGTTTAACGAGGTGTACCAAACGCTGGGTTCATCAGCTTCCGGTGTATACAAGTCCTGAGCCATCGCCAGCATTCTCTTTCGAATGAGCTCTTCGGACATGATGCCGATTTTCGCTTTCATAAATGGCCTCCGCGTATGTCCGAGATCGTCTTATCAATGCCTGTGAAGAAATCGCTCAATAAGGCAAAACAGTCATCGAAATTGTAAGGTGTGCCGGTATCCGACATGGTTTTGTGAACGTGGTCGTATTCGTGCACTTTCCCACTGTTCAGACCCCTTTTTGCCGGCTTGACCGCATGGGCATTGTCCATCCCGAAAATCCGCCGGTTATGTTTGTCATGCAAGGTCAGGTTATACCGGATCCCGTGCGGCCTCTCGCGTGTTGGTGGGACACACCAAGCCTCCACTTTCCACCAGTACCCATCATCCCTGTGCACCTGGCTGCCGTGCATAGCCAGAAGTTGTTCCAGTCCGTCCAATGGATTAAACCTCCTGTGTTATGAGCAGATAATAACATTGTTTTTTGGAAAGGGGTACCCAATAACTGTCTGGCATCCAAATCGCCGGCCAGGGCCAGCCCCTGAAGGCCAAAGCCGTAACTTGCAGTAGCACGGTAGTTCCGGCTATCGTTCAAAATCGAATTCTGAACCGGACAGCCGAATGCCCAAACCATTCCAATTCAACGCAAACGACATCAAAATCGAAAAGCGTGAAACCGTCTTCCAGGGCTTTTTCCGACTGGACAAGCTCTGGCTGACCCACCCGCGCTTTGATGGCCGTGAAATGCCCATTTTCACCCGCGAACTCTTCATTCGCGGTGACGCCACCTGTGTTATTCCCTACGACCCCGCGCGGGACGAAGTCGTACTTCTGGAGCAATTCCGCCTCGGGGCACTTGGGCGCGATCAGTCACCCTGGTTGCTTGAACTGGTCGCCGGCATGAACGAAGACGGCGAAAGCCCTGAAGAGGTCGCCCGGCGTGAAGGTCAGGAAGAGGCCGGGCTGACGTTCAGCCGGCTCGAAAAAGTCTGTGATTACCTGGTTTCTCCGGGTGGCACCACGGAGATGGTTCACCTGTACTGCGGCCAGGTCAGCACCGCCGGGGCCGGTGGGTTGTTTGGTATTGAACACGAACACGAAGACATCCGCGCCCATGTGGTGTCTACAGACGAGGCAATTGCCATGATTCAGGATGGTCGCATCAACAACGCTGCGGCGATTATTGCCATCCAGTGGTTGCAGCTGAATCATGATCGCTTGCGCCGGGAATGGTCAGCATGACCGAATGGGTGAAGCGGCCAAAGCAGTATGTGCCGGATCTGCGCCAGTTTGGTGCCCTGTGTGATGGCAATTATCAGCGCCTGCGCAAATTGCGGCAGCTGGAGGCGGGCGGCAAACCGGTTTGTGAGTTTGAGCTGCACCGGGAAAACCAGTACCTGGGCCGGGTACGCATTGAAGTGCTGCAAACCGCAAAGTTCACCGAGACCTTGCTGCTTGAACAGGTGCACAACAACGGTCGCTGGCTCAATAATCCGCGGATGACCGTGCGTGTCTACCACGATGCCGCCATGGCCGAAGTGATCAGCTGTTATCGGCAACGGCAAATTGCGCCGGTTAATGATTATCCCAACCGATTCATGCACCACCCGGACGAAAAAGTTCAGGTAAACAGCTTTCTGGCCGACTGGCTGGACTACTGCCTGCGCTTTGGTCACCTTCCTATGGAACATGCCGCCTGGACCGCAGGTGAAGGCCTGGACTGATGATCCCCCCCTTAATCTTTGAGCCCGGCACTGGCGTGAGCCGAAGATGTGAAAGTTTGTAAAACTTCCCACTGAGCTGTACAGAATGTGAACCATTCTCCATTCCGGGGAGATCAACCTGCGTCTGGCTGTCGTACACTGATAACAATTCGTAATCGACTGCAAAGAAAGCACACAGGCCAGGTATGACCCAGACTCAGTCTCACCACCCCCTTCGGGTTCTGCAACTGACAGACCCTCACCTGATGGCGTCAGCAGATGGCAGTCTGCTGGGCGTGAACACCAGGGACAGCCTGTCTGCTGTGATTGACGAAGTGCTGGCGGTCCATGGCCAGCCGGACCTGCTGTTGGCCACCGGAGATATTACTCAGGACGCCTCTGCCGAGGCCTATCGTGTTTTTGGCGAGAAGCTGCAGGCATTCCATTGCCCCTCGCTGTGGATTGCCGGTAACCATGACCATGCCGGTGTGCTCAACCAGATTGCGGCAGAGTATCAGGCCAATCAGCGCCAGAGAGTGCAGGGAGGCTGGCATTTCATCATGCTGGACTCTTCCGTGCCGGGGAAGGTTTATGGGGAACTGCCCGAATCGGAGCTGGCCTTTCTCGATAAAGCCCTCTGCGCACACCCCGAACTGCCCACCATGATCTGCCTGCACCATCATCCGGTATCGGTTGGTGCGGACTGGATGGAAGAGATCGGCCTGAAAAACCGGGAGGCTTTCTGGCAGGTCCTGGACAAACATCCGCAAGTAGAAATTGTTCTCTGGGGCCATATTCACCAGGACCTGAAACAACAGAGGAATGGCGTTCGGTTAATTGCCACGCCATCCACCTGCATCCAGTTTGCGGCCGGTGCCACGGACTTTGCCGTTGAATCCCTGGCGCCCGGCTATCGCTGGTTTGAACTGCAGCCTTCCGGCAACTTCAGCACAGAAGTTGGCCGGGCCACTCAATTCCGGTTTGAGCTGGACGAAAAGAGTGGCGGCTACTGAATTTCCTGCGGTCAGGCTCTCAGCTCCCGGGCCGCTGCCACCATGGCCTCGAGAGCTGGCGTTACTTCTTCCCAGTTCCGGGTTTTCAGGCCGCAATCGGGGTTTACCCACAATCGTTCGGCGGGGATGCGCTCGGCAGCCAGTTTCATCAGCGTGGTGATTTGCTTCTGCGCCGGCACATTCGGTGAGTGAATGTCGTACACGCCCGGGCCGATGTCGTTCGGGTACTCGAAATCCTTGAAGGCATCCAGCAGCTCCATGTCAGAGCGCGAGGTTTCGATGGTAATCACATCCGCATCCATGCGGGCGATAGCCTCGATGATGTCATTGAATTCCGAATAACACATATGCGTGTGGATCTGGGTTGCATCCTGCACGCCGTTAGCGGCTATGCGAAAGCTGTTGATGGCCCACTCCAGGTACTGCTCCCAGTCAGCCCGGCGCAGGGGCAGGCCTTCGCGCAGGGCGGCTTCATCGATCTGGATGATGTTCACCCCGGCTTTTTCCAGATCCTGAACTTCCTCGCGAATGGCCAGTGCCAGCTGCAGGCAGGAGTCTTTCCGGGGCTGGTCATCGCGCACGAAGGACCAGTTCAGAATGGTCACCGGGCCCGTCAGCATTCCCTTGACCGGCTTGTCAGTCAGCGATTGCGCATAGCGAATCCAGTCCACTGTCATGGCATCGGGGCGCTGGATGTCGCCGAACAGGATGGGTGGTTTGACGCAGCGTGAGCCGTAGGACTGCACCCATCCGAAACGGGTGAAGGCGAAGCCATCGAGTTGTTCGCCGAAGTATTCCACCATGTCGTTGCGTTCGGGCTCACCGTGCACCAGGACATCCAGCCCCAGGTCTTCCTGAACGCGAATGCACCGGGCAATCTCGGACTGCATCTGTTCCTGGTAGGCCTGGTCGGTCAGCTCACCTTTACGGAACTGCAACCGGGCCTGGCGGATTTCCCGGGTTTGCGGGAAGGAGCCTATGGTGGTGGTCGGGAAGGTGGGCAGTTTTAATGCCTGTTGTTGCAGGGCAATACGATGCGGGTAGGGGCTTTGGCGATTGCCCAGAGAAGCCTGCAACCCGGCAACGGCTGCCCGAACCTGAGGGTTGATTACCCGGTAGGAGGTCCGACGACTGTCGATGGCCTGCTGGTTGTCTGCCAGGGCCTGTGTAACAGAATTACACCCTTCATTCAGGGCACGGGCCAGTACCTGCAGTTCATCCAGTTTCTGCACGGCAAATGCCAGCCAGGCGTGGATTTCCTCGTCCAGCTCGTCTTCCCGGGTCAGATCGACCGGTACATGCAACAGGGAACACGAGGGTGCCAGCCACAGGCGTTCGCCCAGTTTTGCGTGCAATGGTTCCAGCCAGTCCAGCAGTGTGTTGAGGTCGGCCTTCCACACATTCCGGCCATTGATCACGCCCAGAGACAGCACTTTGTGGGTCGGAAGCCAGTCTGCGACCCGGCTCACTTCTTGTGGCGCGCTAACAGCATCCAGGTGAATGCCTGCCACCGGCAGTTCACAGGCCAGTTGCAAATTGCTCCGGAGCTCGCCGAAATAGGTGGCCAGAAGCAGTTTGGGACGGTTGCTCTTGAGTTGGTGATAGGCCAGATTGAAGGCATATCTCCAGTTGGCGTCCAGGTCTGTCACCAGGGCGGGTTCGTCAATCTGGACCCATTCAGCGCCTGCATCTGCCAGCGTTTCCAGCAACCGGGCGTAGGCCGGCAAAAGCCGCTCCAGAAGGTCCAGCCGGTTGCTGTTGTCAGAGGTTTTGCCAAGCCAGAGGTAGGTCACCGGCCCGATAATTACCGGTTTGGCGTTAACGCCTTGTGCCCGGGCTTCTGCAAGCTGGGTCAGCAGGCGCTCGGGGTTCAGCTCAAATTCCGTGTCAGCACTGAACTCCGGCACGATGTAGTGATAGTTGGTGTCGAACCATTTGGTCATCTCACCGGCGGCGGTGGCGCAGCAGGCATTGTCATCGGCGCCACGGCCCCGGGCGGCACGAAAGTAGGCGTCTGTCTGTGAGCCGGCCTGGCTGGCCACGCGCTCCGGCAGATTGCCCAGGGTGACAGACATATCCAGTACCTGATCATACAGCGAGAAATCACCCACCGGGCTCAGGTCAATGCCGGTCTGTTGGTGCCAGTTCTGGCGGCGTAAGTCTTCGGCAGTCGCCGTCAGTTCCTGCCCGGTTTGCCGGCCGGCCCAGTAGTCTTCCAGTGCAAACTTCAGTTCCCGTTTCGCGCCAATGCGAGGGAAACCCAGATTGTGTGTGGTTACCATGAGTTTTCCTTGAACGTTGTCTGTGTGAATCGACTGCCAAGGTTATTCAGGTCTTCCAATGAATAAAAATGGTATTATTTCACTGACCAATGAAAAAAATTCACGGATAGGGCGCGCATGATTGAACGAAACCATCTGGAAATCTTCAGGGCTATCGAGCGTCAGGGCTCTTTGACCGCTGCGGCAGAGCAGCTGAATCTGACCCAGTCAGCGCTTAGCCACGCCGTTCGCAAACTGGAGCAGCAACTCGGCACGCCGGTGTGGGTGCGCGAGGGGCGGCAGTTACGGTTCACCCAGGCGGGCGAGCAGCTTCTGACCCTTGCAAACCGCCTGCTACCGCAATTCGAGCATGCTGAAATGCTGGTGCAGCAGATTGCCAGGGGCCAGCGGGGCAGCCTTCGAGTCGGCATGGAATGTCATCCCTGTTATCAGTGGTTGTTGAAAATTGTCGGGCCGTATTTGCAGCAATGGCCGGATGTAGACGTGGATGTAAAACAGGAATTCCAGTTCGGCGGCATGGGCGCGCTGTTTGGTCATGACATTGATTTGCTGGTCACGCCAGACCCACTGCACCGCCCGGGCGTGCAGTTTGAACCGGTATTCGATTATGAGCAGGTGTTGGTGGTCAGCTCCGGGCATCCGTTGGCCAGGCAGGAATGGGCAGAACCGACGCAACTGGCAAAGGACACACTCATTACCTACCCGGTGGCCGCAGAGCGCCTGGATATTTTCACCCGTTTTTTCCTGCCGGCTCATGCCTCGCCGGGGCGCCATAAAACCATCGAGACCACCGATATCATGCTGCAGATGGTGGCGGCGGGGCGTGGAGTGACGGCTTTGCCCCGTTGGCTGGTGGATGAATACGCCCGGCAGATGCCCATAAAAGCTCTGCGGTTAGGGCGCGAGGGAATGCCCAAGCAGATCTTTCTGGGGTTCCGGGAACTGGATGCCGAGGTGGATTATCTCAACGCATTTATGGAGCTGGCCCGAAGCATTCGCTGGAATTGAACTCTTCGGTTAAACTGCGCAAAAGTTTGAACAGGACCTATGAACATGAGCGAGACACCTGCCACTCTCAAGTACATCGAAACTCACCAATGGGTTCGGGTTGCTGACGACGGCACTGCCACGGTCGGTATTACCGATTTTGCCCAGGAACAGCTGGGCGATGTTATTTTTGTCGGCGTTCCGGAATTGGGCGTTACCGTGACCGGAGGAGAGGAAGCCGGTGTGGCGGAATCGGTAAAGTCTGCCTCGGACATTTTCAGCCCTGTGACCGGTGAGGTTATTGAGGTCAACGAAAAGCTGGAAGACGAGCCGGAACTGGTCAACGAAGATCCGTACGGTGATGGCTGGCTTTTCCGGGTACAGCTGGAGGATGCCGGCGAGCTGGATGGTTTGATGGACGCCACCGCTTACGCTGCACACGCCGCTTCGGAAGGTTAAACGTACCTTCTTTGTTAAAAGGGCTTTGCCGGATCAGCAAAGCCCCGGAGGGTTAATCCCGCAAAGACATGACTGGCCAGCCGCGTTCCCGGGCGATCTCCTCAAGGGTGGGGTCTGGATCGACTGCCACCGGGTTTTCCACTTTCTCAAGCAGCGGTACGTCGTTGCGCGAATCACTGTAGAACCAGGCGCCAGCCAGGCTTTCGCCATTGCCGGCCAGCCAGTCGTTCAGGCGCTCCACCTTGCCTTCCTGAAAACTGGGTGTGCCCGCCACTTCACCGGTAAATCGGCCATTTACCAGTTCCGGTTCGGTGGCAATCAGGTGTTCCACGCCAAGCTTGTGGGCAATCGGTTCGGTAATAAACCGGTTGGTGGCGGTAATGATCATCAGAGTGTGGCCTTGCTCACGATGCTCTGCCAGCAGCTTCGCGGCCTTGTCCAGCATCATCGGGGCGACCTTTTTGCGCATAAAGTCCTCGCGCCAGGCCTCCAGTTCTTCCATGTTGTGGCGGCTCAGCGGCTGCAGGATGAAACGCTGATAATGGAAGATGTCCAGCTCGCCATTCAGATACTCCTGATAAAAGCGATCATTGGCCTGCTTGTAGTCCTCGGCATCCACCATACCTTCTTCTACCAGAAACTCTCCCCAGGCATGGTCGCTGTCGCCGGCCAGCAGGGTGTTGTCCAGATCAAAAATTGCGAGCGTCAAGCCGCGTCCTCCTGTTGTTAAAGGCTCTGTAGCAAAGTGCACAGTCTACCATGAGCGCTGTGTTCAGGCTGTGTTTGCCCATGCCTTGGGATTCTGCAAGAATGAGAGCAACTTGGACAATTATCGCCGGTTAAAAAATGACCGGCTGCCGACTATCAAGAGGACTGTGCCGTGATCGACTCGGACGGTTTCAGACCCAACGTCGGAATCATTCTGGCCAACCACAGGGGCGAAGTTCTCTGGGCAAGGCGAATAGGGCAGGACTCCTGGCAGTTTCCACAAGGCGGTATCAAAGATGACGAATCGCCCGAAGATGCACTGTACCGGGAGCTTGCAGAGGAAATCGGCCTCAGTGCCAGTGATGTGGAAATCATCAGCTGCACCCGGGGCTGGCTGCGATACCGGCTTCCCAGGAGGATGGTTCGCCATAACTCGCACCCCGTATGCGTGGGGCAAAAACAGAAATGGTTCCTGCTGAGGATGTTGTCGCCAGATGCGCATGTACGCGTAGATGGCACCGATTCACCGGAATTCGACGGGTGGCAGTGGGTAAGCTACTGGTATCCGTTGGGACAGGTGGTCTCATTCAAAAGAGAAGTGTACAGACGCGCGTTGCGTGAGCTCGCACCCCGGCTGTTTCACAATATGGAGCAGTGGCTTCGGAGCCGTGAGCAAAACCGGCGCCGGAAGGAATACCATCAATGACGGACTGACCTGATGCTGAGCACCTTGCGAAACATAGTACAAGAGGTAAATGCCGCCCGCGATCTGCACGAGGCGCTGGGTATTATTGTATCGCGGGTGCAGGCGGCCATGGCCACAGAAGTCTGTTCCGTTTATCTGCTTGATCCGTCTTCAAACCGCTACATCCTGATGGCTACGGAAGGTCTGTATCAGGAGTCGGTGGGCAATGTCAGTCTGGGTTATTCGGAAGGCCTGGTTGGCCTGGTCGGTGCCCGTGAAGAACCGATTAATCTTGAAGACGCCCCTTCGCACCCCCGCTATCGCTACTTTCCTGAAACTGGCGAGGAGCGTTTCCGCTCGTTCCTCGGTGTTCCCATCATCCATCGCCGGCGCATGCTGGGCGTGTTGGTGGTTCAGCAGCGGGAAAGCTCACGGTGCTTTGACGAGGGCGAAGAAGCCTTTCTGGTCACCGTATCGGCCCAGCTGGCGAGTGTTATTGCGCACAGCGAAGCGACCGGCGCCATCAGTGGTCTGTCGCTGACCGGTGAAGCAACCAAAGATATCTGTTTCAGTGGTGTCCCCGGTGCCCAGGGTGTCGCCATTGGTACCGGTGTGGTGGTTTATTCCACGGCGGATCTGGATGTTGTGCCGGAAAAGCCCACCGACGATATTGAACAGGAACTCGCGCTATTCCGTGCGGCGGTGCAAACTGTCCGTGAAGACATTCAGCGGGTGGCCAAGCGCCTGTCGTCCCAGCTACGCCCGGAAGAGCTGGCTTTGTTCGATGTGTACCTGAGCATGCTCGGCGATCAGGCCTTGCCGGGCGAAGTGGCCACTCGCATTCATGAAGGTATCTGGGCGCAGGGCGCACTCAAGCAAGTGGTGCAGCAGTACATTCGCCACTTTGAGGTGATGGATGACCATTACCTGCGCGAGCGTGCGGTGGATATCCGGGATCTTGGCCGGCGCCTGCTGTCCCGCTTGCAGGAAGGCGAAGAAAAAACCCTGGAATACCCGGAGCGCACGGTGCTGGTCAGCGAGGAAATTACGCCGGCCATGCTTGGTGAGGTTCCGAAGGGGCATCTGGTTGGCCTGGTGTCGGTAAAGGGTTCCAGTAACTCCCACGTTGCCATTCTGGCCCGGGCCATGGGCGTGCCTACGGTGATGGGGCTGGTCGACATTCCTGTGAATCAGCTGGATGGTAAGGAGCTGATTGTGGACGGCTTTGAAGGCCAGCTTTTTGCTTCGCCTTCGCCAGATCTCAGAGCGTTCTATCAGGAAATCTGCGATGAGGAGGACGAGCTCTTCCGTGGCCTGGAAGCGCTACGTGACAAGCCCTGTGAAACCACCGATGGCCACCGGGTGGCGTTGCTGGTGAACACCGGGCTGATGACCGATGTTGCGCGGTCGCTGTCCCATGGTGCCGAGGGGATCGGGCTGTACCGGACGGAAGTGCCGTTCATGATCAAGGACCGCTTCCCCTCCGAGCAGGAGCAGCGGGAATATTACCGGGAGCAGTTGGAAGCTTTCGCCCCCAATCCGGTGACCATGCGCACGCTCGATATCGGGGGCGACAAGGCCTTGACCTATTTCCCCATCCAGGAGGAAAACCCCTTCCTGGGTTGGCGCGGCATTCGAGTGACCCTGGATCATCCGGAAATCTTCCTGGTGCAGGTGCGGGCCATGCTCAAGGCCAGCGAGGGGCTGAATAACCTGCAGATCATGTTGCCGATGATCAGCAACATTTCCGAAGTGGAAGAGTCATTGCACCTGATCTACCGGGTGTATCACGAGGTGCGCGAAGAAGGCTACCAGATCCACATGCCCAAGGTGGGTGTGATGGTGGAGGTGCCTGGTGTGGTTTACCAGATTCGTGAGTTGGCGGAGCGCGTGGACTTCCTGTCGGTGGGCTCCAACGACCTGACCCAGTACCTGCTGGCGGTCGATCGCAACAACCCGAGGGTGGCCCAGTTGTATCATTCCTACCACCCGGCGGTACTTCAGGCGCTGGTGAGGGTGGCTCAGGATGCCCATTCGGTGGGTAAGCCGGTTGGCATCTGTGGTGAGCTTGCCGGCGATCCGGGTGGTGCGGTATTGCTGATGGCGATGGGCTATGATTCGCTATCCATGAACGCCGCAAGCCTGCCGAAAGTGAAATCGGTGATTCGTAATGTCAGCCGAGAGTGGGCTATGCAATTGCTGGACGATGTGCTGCTTCTGGATTCACCCCATGTCATCAAAAGCTGTGTGGATCTGGCGTTGAGAAATGCTGGCTTCGGCCGCTACCTGCGCCCGGCCCGTTCCTCGACCGCCGCGTTGGCGGAACAGAGTGGCAATTCCTGATGGTCGGGTGCACACGAACAAAAAAGGCCGGAAGGTTACCCTCCCGGCCTTTTTTATGGTGCCTGGATGCTCAGAGAATATAGCGGCTCAGGTCTTCATCTTCGGCCAGTTCGCCAAGTTTTTCGTCAACATAGGCCGCCGTCACTTCAAAGCTGTCTCTAACCTGGTCACCAGCATCGTACGAGAGGCTTTCCAGCAACCTTTCGAGCACCGTGTGCAGACGGCGGGCACCGATATTCTCCGTGGTTTCGTTCACCTTGTGAGCCACTTCCGCCAGGCGGGTGATCGCGTCTTCGGCGAACGTCAGCTTTACGCCTTCTGTGGCCATCAGGGCTTCATATTGCTGCACCAGCGAGGCGTCCGGCTCGGTCAGGATGCGCTTGAAGTCTTCCGGCGTCAGGGCCTGGAGCTCGACACGAGTCGGCAGGCGGCCCTGCAGCTCCGGAATCAGGTCCGAGGGTTTGGACAGGTGGAACGCACCAGAGGCGATGAACAGGATGTGGTCCGTGCGAACGGAACCGTATTTTGTACTCACGGTGCTACCCTCAATAAGCGGCAGCAGGTCGCGCTGAACGCCTTCGCGGGAAACGTCGGACGAGGTGTTTTCTGAACGTTTCGCGACCTTGTCGATTTCATCGAGGAACACAATGCCGTTCTGCTCCACGGCCTGGATGGCTTTCTGCTTGATCTCTTCCTCGTTGACCAGCTTGGCCGCTTCCTCGTCCCGGGCCTGCCTCATGGCATCGGCCACTTTCATCTTTCGGGTCTTACGCTTGTCAGACGACATGTTGGAGAACATGCTCTGCAGCTGATTGGTCATTTCCTCCATGCCCGGAGGGGCCATGATCTCCACGCCGGCGCCGCCGCTACGCAGCTCAATCTCGATTTCCTTGTCGTCCAGCTCACCTTCGCGCAGTTTCTTGCGGAAAAGCTGGCGGGTGGAAGAATCGTTGCTGGTGCGCTGGCTGTCCTCGCTGAGGTCCCGGGGGGGCGGAATCAGGGCATCCAGAATACGCTCCTCGGCGGCGTCCATAGCTCTATGCTCGTGGCGCTTCATTTCCTTTTCGCGAAGCATTTTAACCGCCATATCCGCCAGGTCGCGGATGATGGATTCCACATCGCGTCCGACATAGCCTACTTCGGTGAACTTGGTGGCTTCCACCTTCAAAAACGGGGCATCGGCCAGTTTGGCCAGGCGCCGGGCGATTTCGGTTTTGCCCACACCGGTGGGACCGATCATCAGGATGTTCTTGGGGGTGATCTCATCGCGCAGGCTGCTGTCCAGCTGCATGCGGCGCCAGCGGTTACGCAGGGCGATGGCGACGGCGCGTTTGGCTTCTTCCTGGCCCACGATGTGTTTGTTCAGTTCGTGGACGATCTCACGGGGAGTCATTGCAGACATGGTCGCTCCGGTCACTCTTTGGTGGACAGCACTTCCATAGTGCGGTTGTGGTTGGTGTAAATGCAGATGTCGGCGGCAATATCCAGGGCCTTCTCGGTAATGTCGTGCGCGCTGAGCTCAGTGTTTTCCAGCAGGGCACGAGCTGCGGCCTGGGCATAGGGGCCGCCGGAGCCAATGGCGATCAGCCCTTGCTCGGGTTCGATCACATCGCCGTTACCGGTAATGATCAGGGACGTGGTCTTGTCGGCCACCGCCAGCAAGGCTTCAAGTTTGCGTAGGGCCCGGTCGGTACGCCAGTCTTTGGCCAGTTCCACGGCAGCGCGGGTCAGGTGGCCCTGGTGCTTCTCCAGCTGGGCTTCGAAGCGCTCGAACAGGGTGAAGGCATCGGCGGTGCCGCCGGCAAAGCCTGCGATTACTTTGTCGTTGTACAGGCGCCGAACCTTGCGCACGTTGCCTTTCATTACGGTGTTGCCGAGCGTGGCCTGGCCATCGCCGGCGAGGGCGACTTCGTCGCCTCGGCGGACGGAAACTATGGTAGTCATTCGGGCTCCAGTTGCCTGTTTGGAATGGTTATTCCGATGTTATGGAGGCAGCGGGCAGGAATTCAAGAGTGAGGTGGCCTACTGGGCCTGAGGATTTGGTGCATGGCCAGGTTGAGGAAGGCTTTCCAAAAAGCGCTCCTGGCGGCACATCCATGTGGCGCTTATGTTCCGCCATCCCTGGCTCCACAAATTTTTGGAAAGCCTTCCCCAACCTGGCCAGCTAAACAGAGTGCTAGTCGCCTTTCTTTTAGCCTTCCTTCGGAATCTTCCGCACCAGCGGCTGGATGTCGATGGAGACGAGTTTGTCCACCGCCGAGTTCATCTTGCTGCGGGATTTGAATGGGCCGGCGTTGACGCGGTACCAGATGCTGCCATTGTCCTGCTCTACGGTCTGGACGTGGGCCCGCAGGCCCTGGAAGGCGATTTCCGCGCGCAGGCGTTCGGCGTCCTGCTGGTTGCGGAAGGAGCCAGCCTGGACCACGTAGTCGAAATCCTGGATGTCCGGGCCCGGGGCGTAGTCGTTGACGTCGGGGGGCTCTACCTCGGATTCCGGCAGCATGTCGTAGAAGCGGAATTTTTGCTCCTGCTTGTCCGGGGCGGCGGTTTTCGGTGCCGGTTCAGACTTGGCTGTTTGTTTGGGCTCACTTACCTGGGAGCTGGCGGGGCTTGAAGTAGGCGTAGTGGGCCCTTTGCCGCCGGGCAGGGTGTTCAGGTAGACGATAAAGCCGATGAAACAGCCGACAACGGCCAGAGACAGAATCCACTTCAAAGACAGGCTCCCGTGCTGGGCGGGTGCAGGGGCACTCGCCTTGGGTTTGGCGGCTTTCTTGGGGGTGGGGGCCGGCTTCTTTTTCGGTGCCGCGGCCCCTTTCCCGGTTGGCCGGTTCTTTTTGGCGTAATCCCTGGCCATGGCGGGCTTACATCTCCTCCGGTGCGCTTACGCCCAGCAGGCCCAGGCCGTTTTCAATGACCTGGCGCACGGCCAGGTACAGGCTCACCCGGGCATCGCGCAGGGCGGTGTCTTCAATCAGCACCTTATGGGCGTTGTAATGGGTGTGGAACAGTCCCGCCAGGTCGCGCAGGTAATGGGCGATGTGGTGGGGTTCACGCTGGAGTGCGGCGTTGGCCACCAGTTCCGGGTATTTGGCCAGCTGGTTGGCGATTTCTTTCTCTTCATCCAGGGCAAGGATAGAAAGATCACCTACGCACTCGTTCCGGCCGCGCTGCACTCCGGCTTCGGCCAGTTTACGCAGCACACTGCAGATGCGGGCGTGGGCGTACTGGATGTAGTACACCGGGTTCTCGTTGGTTTGTGAGCGGGCCAGATCAATGTCGAAGGTGAGCTGGCTGTCGACACGGCGAGCGGCCAGGAAGTAGCGGGTGGCGTCGCGGCCCACTTCGTCGATCAGGTCGCGTACGGTGACGTAGCTGCCGGCACGCTTGGAGATTTTTACTTCCTCGCCGGAGCGGGTCACCATCACCATCTGGTGCAGTACGTAGTCGGGCCAGCCCTGGGGGATGTCGGCTTTCAGGGCCTGTAGGCCAGCGCGCACGCGGGTCACGGTGGAGTGGTGGTCGGCGCCCTGTTCGTTGATGACGATGCTGAAGCCGCGCTGCCACTTGTCCAGGTGGTAGGCGACATCCGGCAGGAAGTAGGTGTAGCCGCCATCTTTTTTGCGCATCACGCGGTCTTTGTCGTCACCGAATTCGGTGGTTTTCAGCCACATGGCGCCGTCCTGCTCGTAGGTGTAGCCGTTTTCCTGCAGGCGCTTGACGGTTGCTTCCACCTTGCCATTTTCGTACAGCGAGGATTCCAGGAAGTAGACGTCGAACTGAACGCCGAAGGCCTTCAGGTCCAAGTCCTGTTCCCGGCGCAGGTAGGCGACGGCGAATTCCCGGATGGCATCCTGGTCGTCTGGATCACCTTTGGCGGTGACTTCCCGGTCGTCGGCGGTCACGGTTTCCCCAGCCAGGTAGGCGTTGGCCACGTCGACAATGTAGTCGCCACGGTAACCATCGGCGGGCCAGCTTTCGTGTTCCGGGGTCAGGCCTTTTACACGAGCCTGAACGGACAGGGCCAGGTTGTTGATCTGGGCGCCGGCGTCGTTGTAGTAGAACTCCCGGGTAACGTTGTAGCCGTTGGCCTCCAGCAGGCGGCACAGGCTGTCGCCGATGGCCGCGCCCCGTCCGTGACCGACGTGCAGCGGGCCGGTGGGGTTGGCGGAAACGAATTCCACCTGGACCTTTTCGCCCTTGCCATTCTGGTTGCGACCGAACTGCTCGCCGCCCGCCAGGATGTCTTCGACAATGCCGAATGCGCTGGCGGTGCTCATGAAGAAGTTGATAAAGCCGGGTCCGGCAATTTCGACCTTATCGACGGCCTTGCTTTCTGGCAGGTTGGCCACCAGGGCCTCGGCCAGTTGCCGGGGCGGGCAACCCGCGGCCTTGGCGGCGGCCAGGGCAATGTTGCAGGCGTAATCGCCGTGGGCCTTGTCCTTGGTGTTGCCAACCTGGGGGGTGAAGGTCTGGTCCGCCGGCAGGGTACCTTCGGATTGCAGGGCGGCCAGCGCAGACTGGAGAAGCTCGGATACGGTCTCTTTCATGCTGTCAGACGACTCGGTTCACAGAAGAATGGGTGTCGGGCAGGGCGCCCGTTGAAAATAGAAGGCGGGTATTATCGCGGAAAGTTGGGGTGTAAGCAAAAGGCACGGAAGGAATGTGGCCGCGTATTTTCAGCCGGTTTCCTGTGGGTCCACATCCACCATCCAGCGGGTGCCGCCTGGAAGCTTGCTCTGATCCAGGTGGTGACAAAGATAGGTGAGTTGTCGGTTCAGTTGCTTTCGGTGATTGCTGCACAGAATCAGTTGCGCCCGGTGCCGGTTGGCTTTGCGGGCAATGACGGCGGGCAGGGGGCCCCAGACCTCAACGCCGGGCGTTTGCGCCATCGGTTTGATGGTGTCCAGCAGCTGCAAGCTGGCTTGCATGGTGTCGGCTTCGGCGCGCAGCACGGCCATGGCCCGGAAGGGGGGGAGTTGCCCGCTCTCGCGCTCGGCCATCAGTTGGTCGGCAATGGTGGGGTAATCGCCCCGGCAAAGGGCGTTCAGCAACGGGTGATCACTGTGGCAGGTCTGGATCAGGACCTTGCCGGGCTTATCCCCTCGCCCGGCACGTCCGCTCACTTGCAACAGGGTCTGGATCATCTGTTCGGGGGCGCGGAAATCCACGCTGAACAGCCCGCCGTCGGCGTTGACCACCACTACCAGGGTGACTTTCGGGAAGTCATGACCCTTGGCCAGCATTTGCGTACCTACGAGAATGCAGGGTTTGCCGCTGTTAACCTTGTCCAGGATGCCTTGAATGCTGCCCTTGCGTTGGGTGCTGTCCCTGTCCACCCGCACTACTGGGGTTTCGGGGAAAGTCTCTGCCAGGGTGTCTTCGGTGCGCTCGGTACCCTGGCCGACCGGTTTGTAGTTTTCGCTCTGACATTTCGGGCAGGCGGAGGTGGCGGCCTGCTGGTGATCGCAGTGGTGACAGCGCATGGCGCGGTCGCGGCGGTGATAGGTCAGGCGGGTGTCGCAGTGGGGGCATTCTTCCAGATGGCCGCAGTCGAAGCACATCATCACCGGCGAGTAACCCCGGCGGTTGACGAACACCAGCGCCTGCTCGCCCCGGGCCAGGGTATCGCTGATGGCGTTGAGCGCTGGCCGGGCCAGGCCTGCTTCCAGTGGGCGGCTGCGGATATCCAGCAGGGTCAGTTCCGGCGGCTGGGCGTTGTTTGCCCGCTCTTCCAGTGCGATCAGCTGGTACTTGCCCTGCCTCGCGTTGTGCCAGGATTCAAGGGAAGGAGTGGCGGAGCCCAGGATCACCGGGCACTGGTTCAAGTGCGCACGGTAGACGGCGACGTCCCGTCCGGAGTAACGAAAACCCTCACCCTGTTTGTAGGAGCTGTCGTGTTCCTCGTCCACCACGATGCAGCGCAGGTTGGTGAATGGCAGTAGTACGGCGGATCGGGTACCGATGAGAATGACCGGCTCGCCGTTGCGGATTTTCAGCCAGGTGCGCAGCCGTTGCCCGTCGTTCAGGGCCGAGTGCCAGACCACGATCCGGTCCCCAAAATAACGCCGAAAACGGGCGAGGGTTTGTGGGGTGAGGTTGATTTCCGGCACCAGAACCAGGGCCTGCTCATCCGATTGCAGGTGTTCTTTCAGGTAGTGCAGGTAAAGCTCGGTTTTGCCGCTGCCGGTGATGCCGTAGAGCAGGCTGGCGGAGAACTGGCCCGTCTGCTCCGGTAGTTTGCTGGCGGCTTCTCGCTGAGCGTCAGACAGCCGTGGTGCGGGAAGCCCCTGAGGTGACACCGTTGTTGAGGTCTTGGGTGCTTCCCCGGCGGCAATCAGCCCCTTGCCCTCGAGGTTGCGGAGTTGAGCGCGGGTGAAGCCCTGTTGCACAAGGTCGCTGGAGGAAATGCCCGGTTTTTCGGTGATGGCTTCCAATAGGGCCTTCAGTTTATGGGCGTTGGCGGCCAGCGTGATGTCAGTTTTTTGCCGGTGCCAGTGTTCATCGGCTTTTTCGTGGGCTGGGCGGCCGCGGCGCAGCGCTGGCGGCAGGGCGGTGAACAGGCACTCGCCCAGCGGGTGCTGGTAATAGTCGCTGGCCCAACTGAGTAATCGCAGGGTGTTTTCCGGCAGCGCTGGCCACTCTTCCTGGACGCCGCTGACCGGCTTCAGCGTGATGCCCGTGGGTGGCTCCACTCCGGTTTCCACCACCAAGCCGGTGAGGGTCTGGCGGCCAAACGGCACTTTCACCCGCTGGCCGGGCTGGAGGTTCAGGCGGTCCGGAATGGTGTAGTCGAACAGACGCCGCAACGGGCGGTTGAGTGCAATGCGAGCGGTTGCGGGCGGTGTCACGGTATATGCCTATCCTGAAAAAAGGCTGAAAACAGGGGGTGGCGCCGGGCATGGGCGCTTGCTGTCGGCTGACGGTGCTGAAGATACTTGCCTGGAGCCGGGTTTGTCAGTAAGATTCGCGGTCTGTTTATGGCCGGGCTTGATTGTGCACGGTCTTTTCAATGGATTCAAACATGCGGTGCCTGGCGCTGACGCTGGTTTTTCAGTGGGTGATCGGGTAGCGGCATGACCGAAAGAGGTTCGCCATGAAAGAAGGTATTCACCCGAAGTACGAAGAGATTTCTGTTAACTGCTCTTGTGGTAACAGCTTCAAGACTCGCTCCACCTTTACCCAGGATCTGCAGCTGGACGTCTGTTCCCAGTGCCACCCGTTCTATACCGGTAAGCAGAAGGTAATGGACACCGGCGGTCGTATCGAGCGCTTCAACAAGCGTTTCGGTGGTCGCATCGCCGGCGGCAAGAAGTAATAAGCCGTACCGAAATATCAGAAAAAAGCGCCTACGGGCGCTTTTTTCGTTTTTGGGACACAATTTTTTTCGATGTTGGCCAAATGCACTATTGACGGATGCATTTAGGCCTTTCGTGTGGGTTGTTGTTTCCAAATGTCCGGGCCATAATGGCTTTCCAGCCTGACATAGATCGGGCCGGATCTAACTCTAAAACGTGACAAACGGAACAGTGGCAATGTCTCAAGATCTGAAAGATGCAGCCCTTGAATATCACGCCAAACCGCGGCCGGGTAAGCTGAGTGTTGAAATCACCAAGCCCACCCGCACCTCCCGCGACCTTTCCCTGGCGTACAGCCCCGGGGTTGCCGAACCGGTCCGAGAGATCGCGAAGGACCCCGAGAATGCTTACAAGTACACCGCCAAGGGCAACCTGGTGGCCGTGATCTCTGACGGCTCCGCCATCCTGGGTCTTGGCAATCTCGGCCCTCTGGCGAGCAAGCCGGTAATGGAAGGCAAAGGCGTACTGTTCAAACGCTTTGCCGGAATCGATGTCTTCGATATCGAAGTCGATTCCGAAAGCCCGCAAGCGTTTATCGAAACCGTTGAGCGTATTGCCGATACCTTTGGTGGTATCAACCTCGAAGACATCAAGGCACCGGAGTGTTTTGAGGTAGAGCGTGCGCTGATCGAAAAATGTAGCGTGCCAGTCTTCCACGATGACCAGCACGGTACAGCAATCGTGACTGCAGCCGGCATGATCAATGCCCTTGAGCTGCAGGGTAAAAAAATCGAAGAGGCAAAGGTGGTTTGTCTGGGCGCTGGTGCCGCCGCCATTGCCTGCACGAAGTTGTTGATCAGTTGCGGGATCCGCCCTGAAAACATCTTCATGCTTGACCGTAAGGGTGTGATCCACTCTGGTCGTGAGGATCTTAACCAGTACAAGGCCATGTTCGCCAACGAGACGGACAAGCGCACACTGGATGATGCTATTGAAGGCGCGGATGTGTTCCTCGGCCTGTCGGGCCCGGATCTTCTGACCGCCGATCAATTGAAGAAAATGGCGCCAAACCCGATTGTGTTTGCCTGCTCCAATCCGGACCCGGAGATCAGCCCCGAAGTGGCCCTGGCTGCCCGCGATGATCTGATCATGGCAACCGGTCGTTCGGATTACCCGAACCAGGTGAATAACGTGTTGGGCTTCCCATTCATTTTCCGTGGTGCCCTGGACGTTCGCGCGACGACCATCAATGAAGAGATGAAAGTGGCTGCGGTTCACGCGATCCGTGAACTGGCCAAGGAGCCTGTGCCTCAGGAAATCTGTGAGGCGTATGGTGTGGATAGTCTTGAGTTCGGCAAGGAATACATCATTCCCAAGCCGATGGATGTGCGTTTGCTGGAAATGGTGCCTGCTGCCGTGGCGCGCGCAGCAGTGGATTCCGGTGTTGCCCGTAATCCGTACCCGGCGCATTATCCACTGAAGTCCATGGACGACATTATCTGATCGATTGTTCTGGCTTCATAAAAAAACCGGCGGAGATCCCGCCGGTTTTTTTGTGTCTGGCTTCCGGTCAGCCGGGGCCTTAGAAAATCTGGCGGGAGAGGTCGTCCGGCTCCTCGCTGGCGCCATTGTCATTATGGTTCTCTGGCGGCAGTGGAGCGGGGGCCTGCTCTGTACGGAATAATTCGAACACGCCGTTGTCGCTGCCTGGTCGAGCCCGTTCTCCGGTTTCCGGGTCAATCCGGATGCTGACAATCCCGTTGGGGCGCGGCATGGTTTTCGGCTCCGTGCCCTCCAGGGCCACTTTCATATAGTCGATCCAGATGGGGAGGGCGGTGGATGCGCCGTATTCGCCACGACCAAGAGGGGCGGGCTGATCGAAGCCTACCCAGACGGTTGTCGCGAGGTCATGGTTGAAGCCGCTGAACCAGGTGTCCTTCTGCTGGTTGGTGGTGCCGGTCTTGCCGGCAATATCGCTGCGATTCAGCGCCAGGGCGCGTCGGCCGGTGCCCCGTTCAATCACGTCGCGCATCATGGAGTGCAGGATGTAGACGGCTCGCTCGTCGGCCAGGCGGCGCATGATGCGGGGGGTGTCACTATCATCGGCAGAGGCGGGCAGGGCCATGCCTTTGGTTTCCGGTAGTGCCTCCGAGTCAATTTGCGCTTTATTTCGGTTTTCGGCCAGATCCTCACAATTATCATCGCAGAGAATGGTCTCGGGTGCTTCGTACACCACGGTGCCGTCGGACTCCTTGATGGTGTTGATCAGGTAAGGCTGCACGTCGTAACCGCCGTTGGCAATGACGGCGATGCCGCGCGCCAGCTCCATGGGTGTCAGTTGACCGCTACCCAGGGCCAGGGACAGGTCTTTCGGCATTTTGTCCGTGGGGATTTTCAGCTGCTTCAGGTAGTCCAGCGTGGTTTCCGGACCCAGATCCCGCAACAGTCGAATCGAAATCAGGTTGCGTGAGCGATACAGGCCTTCACGCAGGGTGGTGGGGCCATAGAACTGCCCGGAAGCGTTCTGTGGACGCCAGGCGGTCTCCAGCTCCGAGTCGTCAAACACGATGGGGGCATCGTTGTAGACAGTTGCAGGCGTTTTGCCATTGGCCAGGGCGGAAAGATACAGGAAAGGTTTGAAGTTGGAACCGGGCTGGCGTTCCGCCTGGCTGGCACGATTGTATTTGCTTTGGTTGAAGCTGTAACCGCCACTGAGCGCCTCGATGGCGCCGGTCTGGGCATCCAGCGAGATCAGCGCGCCTTCGACCCGGGGTACCTGCGCCAGTGCGACCTGCAGCCGCTCCTGATTGCTGGGCTTGCCGCCTTCATCGTTGCCTGCAACCGGCGTATCCATGACCTTCACATAAACAACGTCGCCTTTTGAGACAACATCCGACGGCTTTTCCGGCGCCGGACCGGTCAGGTTTTCCGTGCGATGGCGCTTCGCCCACTTCATGGTGCTGAATGGCATGGCCGCCGGGCCCAGGTCGCGAAGGTGTACCCGTGTCGTGCCTGCCTCATCGTCAATGCCAGTCACAACGGCGGGAATCAGCGATTCCACGGGGACATAGTTGCGCATCTGGCCGGAGAGTTGTTCCTCCGTCATTCCACCGACATCAAAGCTGCCTATGGCACCCCGGAAGCCGTGTCGGCGGTCGTAAGCCTCCAGGCCGTTGCGCAATGCGGTTGTGGCAGTTTGCTGTTTTTTGCTGTCGACGGTCAGGGTAACGGTGTAACCATCCGTGTAGGCATCTTCGCCGAAGCGCCGAACCATCTCGGACCGGGCCATCTCCGCCACGTAGTCCGCATCCACCTCCATTTCCCGGGTGTTGTAACTGGCGGTGATGGGTGCCTGGATAGCGAGCAACCAGGCGTCCTCAGAGATGTAACCCAGCTCCTTCATGCGGCCCAGGATCCAGTCCCTGCGTTTGAGTGCCCGATCCGAATTGGCCAGGGGGTTGTAGGCTGACGGAGCTTTGGGCAGGCCGGCAATCATGGCCATTTGGGCCAGAGAAAGTTCGTTAACAGGTTTGTCGTAGTAAACCCGGGCTGCAGCGGCCAGCCCATACGCGCGGTTGCCCAGGTAGATCTTGTTCAGGTACAACTCGAAGATCGTGTTTTTATCAAGCTGCCTTTCGATCTGCAGAGCCAGCAGTATCTCGCTGAACTTCCGAATAAACGTCTGGTCGCGGGTCAGGAAATAGTTTTTGGCCACCTGCATGGTGATGGTGCTGCCACCCGATTGAATCGAGCCGGTGGAAACCAGTTCGAAGGCTGCCCGGGCCAGGCCCATGATATCAACGCCAAAGTGATCAAAGAAGCGGGAGTCTTCGGCAGCCAGGAAAGCTTGCAGCTGCAACTGGGGAACCTCTTCGATTGTGACAGGCTCCCTTCTCTTTTCGCCAAATTCTGCTATTAATTTGTTGTCATTGCTATACACCCTTAAAGGGGTTTGTAGCTTGACGTCCATAAGCTGGTGTACCGGTGGCAGGTTTGGCCGTAGGTACAGGTACAGGCTGGAGGCGACGATGATGCCGATGCTAAGGCCGGTCAGCATGAACCATGCGAAAATACGAGACGTGCGCAGCAAATAGGGCATTTTTTCCTGACAAATGTTGGATATAGGTCTATGATCTGAGAAATTACTTTAGATGGGAACTCGTTCCCTTTTAGAAAAAATCTCTCTGCAATTTGAAAAATTGCATTGTAGACTGAATAGCCAGAAAATTCTCTTACATAAAAAACAGATGGGGCTCCGCTGAGATAATCGCCGTAACAGGGAGTGGTTCGGGGTTCCAGGGCAAGGTGTAGTTAACCAGTACAGGTGAGCGCGTGTTCGGATTACCAGGAAAAAAATCCAGTGCGGTGCTGGGAGTGGATATAAGCTCCAGTTCTGTGAAGCTTCTGGAACTCTCCAAACATGGAGACCGTTACAGGGTCGAAAGTTATGCCGTAGAGCCATTACCCGCCGATGCGGTTGTGGAAAAAAACATCACCAATGTGGAAGCGGTGGGTGAAGTTCTCAAGCGCGTGGTGTCGAAGTCCCGCACCGGCGTCAAGAATGTAGCGGTCGCGGTGTCGGGTTCAGCGGTCATTACCAAGGTCATCCAGATGGACTCGGGCATGAACGAGTTTGAAATGGAAGACCAGATTGCCCTGGAAGCCGACCAGTACATTCCCTACCCCCTTGACGAAGTTGCCATTGATTTCGAAGTGCAAGGGCCCTCCGAAGACAACCCCGAACGAGTTGACGTTCTTCTGGCGGCATGCCGGAAGGAAAACGTGGACATCCGGGAAGACGTCATGGAAATTGCCGACCTCAACACCAAAGTGGTTGATGTTGAAGCCTACGCCCTCGAGCGTGCCTACGCGTTGATTGAGCCCCAGTTGGATTCACAAGGCGAGGAGCTGGTGGTCGCGGTGGTCGATATCGGTGCAACCATGACCACCCTGAGCGTGCTGGCCGAGGGGCAAACGGTTTATACCCGCGAGCAGATTTTTGGTGGCAAGCAGCTAACCGAGGAGATCCAGCGTCGTTACGGCCTGTCGGTGGAAGAAGCGGGGCTCGCCAAGAAGCAGGGCGGCCTGCCGGATGACTACGAAGAGGAAGTGCTCATGCCGTTCCGCGAAGCCGTGGTTCAGCAGGTAGCCCGGGCGCTTCAATTCTTCTTCGGGGCCAGCCAGTACAACGTGGTGGATTATGTGGTGCTTGCCGGCGGTACCTCCTCGATTCAGGGATTGACCGAAATGGTGGAAGAGAAAACCGGCACCCCTACACTGGTGGCAAATCCGTTTGCCAACATGTCAGTGGGGGCGAGAGTCAACGCATCGGCACTGGGTAACGATGCCCCCTCGCTGATGATTGCCTGTGGCCTGGCAATGAGGAGTTTCGACTGATGGCGAAGATTAACCTCAGGCCCTGGCGAGAAGAACTGCGGGCGGAAAAGCAGAAGCAGTTTATCGTTATGATTCTTGGGGCCGTCATTATTGCAGGCGGTCTGGTTTATCTGTGGAAGTCCGATATGGACAGCCGCATTGCCTACCAGGAATCCCGTAATGCCTACATTGAGCGGGCCACGCAGGAACTCAACAAGCAGATCAAGGAAATTGAGAATCTGAAGCGTAAGCGCGATGAGCTTCTGGCGCGCATGCAGGTCATTCAGGATCTGCAGGGTAAGCGTCCGGTCATCGTCCGTGTGTTTGATGAGCTGGTTCGAACCCTCCCTGATGGGCTTTTCTATACGGATCTGAAGAAAACTGGTGACAATATCGCCATCGTGGGCATGGCCGAATCCAACAGCCGTATCTCCAATCTGATGCGTCAGTTCGAGGAATCTGATTGGTTCGCCAACCCTAACTTGTCCAATGTATCTGCGGCAGACAGTCGTCGGGCCGGTTATAGCCAGTTCAACCTCTCTGTGCAGCAAAAAACGCCAGAGCCCGAAGGGGAGGATAAGGAATGAGCCTCGCGGACTCGCTGAAAAAACTGAATGATTTCGATATCAACGATCTTGATCTCAACAATGCAGGGATTTGGCCAGCACCGGTTAAAGCCATTGTTGCGCTGATCGTGTTTGGGTTGATCATGGGTGGCGGCTACTGGTTTTTCATCAAGGACCAGTACGCCCAATTGGAGCGTGTGGCACAGAAAGAGCAGGAGCTCAAGCAGACCTACGAGCGCAAGGCCTACCAGGTAGCCAACCTGGAGACCTTCAAGCAGCAAATGGAAGAGATGCAGGAAACCTTCGGCGCGCTGGTGCGGCAGTTGCCCAGCGAAACGGAAGTGCCGGGCCTTTTGGAAGACATCACCAATACGGCGCTTGGCAGCGGCCTTTCCTTGCAGGAGGTCGCGTTACAGCCGGAAGTTCAGCGTGATTTCTATGCCGAATTGCCCATCAATATCCGGGTGTCGGGTTCCTACCACGAGTTGGCCTCTTTTGTGAGTAGCGTTGCCGGGTTGCCCCGGATTGTGACGCTCCATGACTTAACCATAAAACCAACTGGCGGGGATGGAGAGCAGCTTGATATGCAGGTTGTTGCCCGTACCTACCGCTACCGGGCTGGAGAGTGAGCATGACAGGAAAGCATGCAGGAAAAGCCTGGCTGAGTGTGTGTCTTGCCTCTTTGCTGGCGGCGTGTACTCCAGATGACGGCTTCTCGGATCTTGATAAGTTTATGGCCGATACCCGGGCCAAGCCCCGCGGGCACGTTGAGCCTCTTCCTGAATTCAAGGCCTATGAGGCATTCAGTTACTCGGCGGCGGACCGGCGAGCGCCGTTTGAGCCGCCGATGGATGTTCAGCTGACCATGGTGAGCGAGCAGCCAGTCAGTGAAGTGGAGCCGGACCTGGATCGTCCCAGGGAAGTACTTGAGAGCTTCTCGATAAACCAGCTGGAGATGGTTGGCACCCTGGAGAGTAAGGACGGCGTTATGTATGCGTTGATTCAGGATGACACCGGGGTAGTTCATAGGGTTCGTACCGGTAACTACATGGGGCAGAACTACGGTCGCATTGCCGGTATCAGCGAAACTCGTATCGAATTGATTGAAATCGTTCCCAATGGTCGGGGCGGATGGGTTGAACGCCCGCGCTCCCTGTCTCTGGATGAAGGCTGAGGAGCGGTCAAAGGATGAACACAAGAACCATGTTTGCAGAAAAAGTATTGGGGTCGAGGCTAGCGATGTTCAAAAAACTCAAGGTCTGTGCCGGCGTAATTGCCGTGGGGTTATGGAGCAGCCTGGCCAGCGCGGTCACACTGGAAGACATATCTTTCACATCGCTGCCGGGGGAAGCGTTGGAGGTGGTCCTGAAGTTTGATGGGACGCCGCCTGAAACGTCGGGTTACACCATAGAGCGACCGGCTCGTATTGCCCTGGATCTGCGTGACACCAGCAGCGGTCTGGATAAGCGCAGCATGTCCCTGGGAGCCAGTAACGCCCAGAGTGTGACGGTGGTGGAAGCAGGCAGCCGAACCCGCCTGATTTTCAACCTTGTTGAGCTGGTTCCTTACGAGACACGCCAGGAAGACAACTCCCTGGTTATGACCATTGGTGAGAATCCTCAGGAAGTGGCTGCCTACTCCGAGGAAACGGCCGAAACAACCGGGGAGATGGTTGTGGCCGACACCGGCGGGGAATCAGCGGCTTCCTCTTCTGGTGCGGGCAACGCCATTGCCGGTGTGGACTTCCGTCGCGGTAAAGACGGCGAGGGTCGGGTCATTGTTGACCTGGGTCGCAGCACCGCTGCCGTAAACCTGGTTGAACAGGGAGGTCGTATTCGCTTGACCATGCCAGATCTGGTGGTGCCTGAAAAACTGCGTCGTCGGCTGGACGTGACTGACTTTGCAACCCCGGTTACGCGTATAGACACCTTCATGGAAAACGGTCAGGCAACGGTAGAGATTCGTCCCGATGGCGCTTACGATTACATTGCCTATCAATCTGGGTCTGAGTTCACCGTCAGTGTTGAGCAACTGACTGAAGAAGAGGCCGAAGCCCGCCGGGAAGAGAAGTTCCCCTACACCGGTGAGCGCCTTTCTCTTAACTTCCAGGATATCGAGGTCCGTTCAGTACTGCAGCTGATCGCTGACTTTACGGGTTTGAACCTGGTGGCCAGTGACACCGTGAGCGGCAGTATTACCCTGCGGTTGCAGAACGTGCCCTGGGACCAGGCCCTTGACCTGATTCTGAAAACCAAGGGTCTGGACAAGCGGCAGATTGGTAATGTCCTGCTGGTCGCGCCAGCGGATGAAATCGCCGCCCGCGAAAAACTGGAGCTGGAGACCGAGAAGCAAATCGCCGAGTTGGCCCCGATTCGCCTCGATATTATCCAGGTGAATTACGCCAAGGCCGCTGATATTGTGTCGCTGATTCAGGCTGATAAAGATCTGATTTCTGACCGGGGCTTTGTTTCTTCAGACGCCCGGACCAACACGATCAGTGTGCGTGAGACCTCCGAGAAGCTGGATGAAATTCGGCGGTTGGTGGAAACCTGGGATGTTCCGGTTCGTCAGGTATCCATTGAGGCACGCATCGTCCGGGCGCAAAACAACGTTTCTGAAGATTTGGGCGTTCGCTGGGGTGGAGCTGCATATGACAATGAGGATAATAATGTTTTTGCCATCGGCGGCTCACAAGGTACTGTTGGGGAAGCCGTTGCAGATTCTGGCAGTGATCAGGATAATACAGCGAATTTCCGAGAAGGCATAACTTTCCCCGGTGCCATGGCGGTCGACCTAGGTGTAACCGCTGCCGGTACCTCGTCCTTCGCCATTGGTTGGGGGGGCAGTGACTTCCTTGTGGATCTTGAACTTTCGGCTCTGGAAACGGATGGCAAGGCTGAAGTGGTTTCCCAGCCCCGTGTTGTCACGGCCGACCGCCAGACCGCCACGATCAAGTCTGGTGAAGAGATTCCTTATCAGGAGGCCTCCTCAAGCGGCGCAACCTCTGTGTCGTTCAAAGAGGCCTTGTTGTCTCTCGAAGTAACGCCCCAGATTACGCCGGATGACAAGATCATCATGGATCTGGTGGTCAGCCAGGATTCCCGTGGCGAGGTTACTGCGGGCATCCCCTCCATCAACACCAACGAAGTGGCAACCCAGGTGCTGGTGGCCAATGGCGAAACCGTAGTCCTGGGTGGTATCTTCCAGTCAGAAGTGGCCACCCAAACTACGAAAACACCCTTCCTCGGTGACATCCCGTACCTCGGTCGCTTGTTCAAACGCACCGAGAAGATTGATGAGCGGTCGGAGCTGCTGATCTTCATTACCCCGAAGATCGTTGAGACGGACCTGCTTCGCTAAGGGGTCTGTTCTTCAAAAAAGCCGCCGCACTGTTCGGCGGCTTTTTTGTGGTGCGCCAGGCATGGCGCGTAGCGCCTTGACGGGCGCTGTTCCGGTACAGGTGGTGCTGGCCGGATGACTTGGGGGTGCAAGTCCCCTGTGGGCCCGGCAAGGGGAACCGCTAGCCGGACGGCAAGGGTGTCCACCGCGAGGTGGAATCTGAAGGAAGCCGCAGGCAAAGCACTGGCCCGACGAACAGGAATCGCATCAGGCGGT